>JBJOPS010000001.1:0-11687 GCA_046050465.1 Pseudomonadota bacterium
AAGAAGAATCCAAAGCCCGCGCTGCCGATGAAGCACAGCGCGCTGCCGACCTGGGCGAACGCCGCCGCAAGGCCGAGGCCGAAGCTGCCGCCATCCGCCTGATGATGTCGGCGCCGGCCAAGAAGCCAGTCGTGGTCAAGAAAGAAGAACCCAAGCCCGTCGCCAAAGGCGCGGTCGATGCCAAAGGCGTCAAGGGCACGCTGCACAAGCCGGCCACCGGCTCCACCCAGCCCAAAACCGGCAAACCGGGCGAGTCCACCAGCGGCCCGGCCGGGCATGGCAAAGAGGTCAAGTCCGCCAAGCTGTCGAGCAGTTGGGCCGGCGACCCGGCGAAGAAAAAAGGCATCCCCACCCGTGGCGACACCGGCAACAGCGCCGGCCGCTCCAGCAACTGGCGCTCCGGCCCGCGTGGCAAACGTGGCAGCAACGACCGCGACCACCACGACATGCAGCAGGCCGCGCCGGCCGAAGTCCGCGTGCTCGAAGTGCATGTGCCTGAAACCATCACCGTGGCCGAACTGGCGCACAAGATGGCTGTCAAGGCATCGGAGGTGATCAAGCACCTGATGAAGCTGGGCCAGATGGTCACCATCAACCAGCCGCTGGACCAGGACACCGCCATGATTCTGGTGGAGGAGATGGGCCACAAGGCCATCGTGGCTTCGCTGGACGATCCCGAAGCCTTCACCGAAGACGAAGTGTTGCAGCAGGATGCCGAGTCATTGCCGCGCGCGCCAGTCGTCACCGTCATGGGCCACGTCGATCACGGCAAAACGTCGTTGCTGGACTACATCCGCCGCGCCAAAGTAGCGTCGGGTGAAGCCGGTGGCATTACCCAGCACATCGGTGCCTACCACGTGGAAACCCCGCGCGGCATGGTGTCCTTCCTCGATACCCCGGGTCACGAGGCGTTCTCCGCCATGCGGGCTCGCGGTGCCAACGCGACCGACATCGTGATTCTGGTGGTGGCAGCCGACGACGGCGTCATGCCGCAGACGAAAGAAGCCATCAAGCACGCCAAGGCGGCCGGTGTTCCGATCGTCGTTGCCGTTAACAAGATCGACAAACCCGATGCCAACCCCGAGCGTGTGAAAAACGAGTTGGTGGTGGAAGAGGTGATTCCGGAAGAGTTCGGGGGTAACTCACCTTTCGTCTCCGTGTCCGCCAAGACCGGCCAGGGTATCGACGAGTTGCTCGAACAGGTGTTGTTGCAGGCCGAAGTGCTGGAACTCAAGGCGCCGGTTGATGCCATGGCAAAAGGCCTGGTCATTGAAGCGCGTCTGGACAAAGGCCGTGGCCCCGTGGCGACCATCCTGGTGCAGTCCGGCACGCTCAAGACCGGTGATGTGGTGCTGGCTGGGCAGACCTACGGTCGCGTGCGCGCCATGCTGGACGAAAACGGCAAGGCCATCAAGACCGCAGGTCCATCCATCCCCGTGGAAATTCAGGGTCTGACCGAAGTACCCCAGGCGGGTGATGAGTTCATGGTGCTGGCCGACGAGCGCCGTGCCCGTGAAATTGCCACCTATCGCGCTGGCAAGTTCCGTAATACGAAGCTGGCCAAGCAGCAGGCATCCAAGCTGGAAAACATGTTCACCGACATGACCGCTGGCGAGGTGAAGCTGGTACCCATTATCGTCAAGGCCGACGTGCAGGGCTCTCAGGAAGCGCTGGCCCAGTCGCTGCTCAAGCTCTCGACCGACGAAGTCAAAGTTCAACTGGTTTATGCCGCCGTGGGTGCCATCAGTGAGTCCGACGTCAATCTGGCGATTGCTGCCAAGGCCGTCATCATCGGGTTCAACACTCGTGCCGATGCTGGCGCGCGCAAGCTGGCCGAGAACAACGGTGTGGACATCCGCTACTACGACATCATTTATGACGCCGTGGATGAGCTCAAGCTCGCTATGTCGGGCATGTTGACGCCAGACAAGAAGGAAGAAGTTATCGGTACCGCGGAGATTCGCCAGGTCTTCAAGGTGTCCAAAATCGGCTCCATTGCCGGTTGTATGGTTACCGCGGGTGTGGTGCGCCGCACGGCGCGTCTGCGCCTGCTGCGCGACAACATGGTCATCTTCACAGGCGAACTCGACTCGCTCAAGCGCTTCAAGGATGATGCGAAGGAAGTCAAGGAAAGCTTCGAGTGCGGCCTGAACATCAAGAACTACAACGACATTCAAGAGGGTGATGTGCTGGAGTTCTTCGAGATTCGCGAAGTGGCCCGTACGCTGTAACCTGCTGCCAACATGGCCACGAAAAAGTCCACCACCCCCAACCGCAGCTTCAAGGTTGCCGATCAGATCCAGCGTGATCTGACGGAGTTGATCGCCCGCGAGTTGAAAGACCCGCGTGTGGGGATGGTGACGATTCAAGCCGTGGAAGTGACGCCGGACTATGCCCACGCCAAGGTGTTTTTCAGCCTGCTGGTCGGCGACTCCAAGGCTTGCGAAGAGGGCTTGAACCAGGCTGCAGGATTTTTGCGTGCCGGACTGTTCAAGCGCCTGCATATCCACACCGTGCCGACCTTGCACTTTATTTTCGATCGCACCACGGAGCGCGCGGCCGACATGAATGCGCTGATTGCGCGGGCCGTGTCGTCCCGCGCCAAAGAGGACTGACCCGATGAATGCGCCTCGAGCACGGGTTGCCAGGCGCCCCGTGCACGGGGTGCTGTTGCTGGACAAGCCATTGGGCTGGTCCAGCAATGATGCTTTGCAAAAAGTGAAGTGGCTGCTGCGCGCGGAAAAAGCAGGTCACACCGGTACGCTGGACCCGC
This sequence comes from Pseudomonadota bacterium, assembly GCA_046050465.1. Taxonomy (GTDB): domain Bacteria; phylum Pseudomonadota; class Gammaproteobacteria; order Burkholderiales; family Burkholderiaceae_C; genus Egaibacter. Next base: position 2,774 of record JBJOPS010000001.1, read on the forward strand.
TCGCCACGGGTGTATTGCCGCTGTGTTTTGGTGCAGCCACGAAGTTCAGTCAGCTTCAGCTGGATGCCGATAAAACCTACGAGGCCGTGGCCCGGTTGGGCATCAAAACCAGCACGGGAGACGCTGAAGGCGAAGTGATCGTCCAAAGGACGGTGAACCTTGCAGAAGGTGATCTGGAAAAAGTGGCAGCCCGGTTTACGGGGCTCATTTCGCAGATGCCACCGATGCACAGTGCATTGAAGAAAGATGGCAAAGCCTTGTACGAATACGCACGGGCTGGCATTGAAGTGGAGCGGGAGGCAAGGGAAGTCACGATTCATGAGTTAAAAGTGACGCTAGCCCCGGAAAACATTGCGCAGATAGCTATTAAAATGATAGTGAAATGCAGTAAGGGAACCTATATCCGCACGCTGGGTGAAGACCTCGGTGAGGCACTGGGTTGCGGCGCACACCTGTCGGCCTTGCGTCGTACGCAGACTGGTGGCTTTTCGCAGATGCAATGTGTCACGCTGGCGGCACTGGAAGCCATGAACGACGAGGAGCGCCTGGCACGTGTGATGCCGGTGGAGTCGCTACTGCAGGGTCATGTTGTCGTCACGCTTGACGAAGACAATGCCGGGCGCTTCCTGAGCGGTCTGCGGCGACGGGGAAACTGGCCGGATGCTGCGCAGGTGGCGGTCTATGGCCCGAAAACTGCGTTGCTGGGCACAGCCCATATCAAAGCCGGCGAGCTGATTCCCGGACGTTTGCTAAGCCCGCTGGAAGTTCAGCAAGCCAGCAATCAGCACACATTGACAGCGCCACCCGTCGAGCAGCTGGCAGAGACAGAACAGATTTAAGAGAAAGTGAACCATGAGTACGAAACAAATTCGCAATATCGCCATCATCGCCCACGTTGACCACGGCAAGACCACCATGGTGGATCAGCTACTGCGCCAGTCCGGCACCTTTGCCGAACACGAAAAGGTTGTGGACACGGTGATGGACAACAATGCCATCGAAAAAGAACGTGGCATCACGATTCTGGCCAAGAACTGCGCCGTGACCTGGAAGGGCACCCACATCAACATCGTGGACACCCCCGGTCACGCCGACTTCGGAGGCGAAGTGGAACGCGCCCTGAGCATGGTGGATGGTGTGGTGCTGCTGATCGACGCGCAAGAGGGCCCCATGCCCCAGACCCGCTTCGTGACCAAAAAAGCGCTGGCCCTGGGCCTCAAGCCCATTCTGGTGGTCAACAAGGTAGACAAGCCCGGCTCACGCCCCGACTACGTGGTGAATGCCGCATTTGACTTGTTCGACAAGCTTGGCGCCACCGATGAACAGCTGGATTTCCCCGTGGTGTATGCCTCGGGCATCAACGGCTGGTCGTCCATGGAAGAGGGCGGACAGGGCGAGCAGTGGGGTCCCGACATGTCGGCCCTGTTCAACACCATCCTCAGCCATGTGCCAGCCCAAAAGGGCGACCCGGCAGCGCCACTGCAGCTGCAAATTTCTGCACTCGACTTCTCGACCTTCGTTGGCCGTATCGGTGTGGGCCGCATTAGCCAGGGCACGATCAAACCCATGATGGATGTGGTCGTGATGGAAGGTGTCGATGGCAAACCCGTCAAGGGCCGTGTCAACCAGGTGTTGACGTTCCAGGGGCTGGAGCGTGTGCAGGCTACGCAAGCCGGCCCTGGTGAAATCGTGCTGATCAACGGCATTGCCGATATCGGTATCGGCGTGACCATCACCGACCCCATGAACCCGGCACCGTTGCCCATGCTCAAGGTTGACGAGCCGACCCTGACCATGAATTTCTGTGTCAACACCAGCCCGCTGGCCGGCCGCGAAGGCAAGTACGTTACCAGCCGCCAGATCTGGGACCGCCTGCAAAAAGAACTGCAACACAACGTGGCTCTGCGTGTGAAGGAAACCGACGAAGAAGGTATCTTCGAAGTCATGGGTCGCGGCGAATTGCACCTGACCATTTTGCTGGAAAACATGCGCCGCGAAGGCTATGAGCTGGCTGTCAGCAAGCCACGCGTCGTGATGAAAGACGTGAACGGCGAAAAACATGAACCCATCGAACTGGTGACGGCCGACATCGAAGACCAGCACCAGGGCGGTGTGATGCAGGCTTTGGGCGAGCGCAAAGGTGAACTCAGCAGCATGGAGCCCGACGGCCGTGGCCGCGTGCGCCTGGAATACCGCATTCCGGCACGTGGTTTGATTGGTTTCACCAACGAGTTTCTGAACCTAACGCGCGGCTCGGGTCTGATCTCCAACATCTTCGACGGCTACGAGCCACACAAGGGTGACATTGGTGGTCGCAAAAACGGTGTGCTGATCTCCATGGACGCCGGTGAAATCTTCACCTACGCGCTGGGCAAACTGGACGACCGTGGCCGCATGTTTGTGCGCGCCAATGACCCGGTGTACGAAGGCATGATTGTGGGCATCCACAGCCGTGACAACGATCTGGTGGTCAATGCCACCCGTACCAAGCAGCTGACCAACTTCCGCGTGTCCGGCAAGGAAGACGCGATCAAGATCACGCCGCCGATCGAGCTGACGCTGGAATATGGCGTTGAATTCATCGAGGACGATGAGCTGGTCGAAATCACGCCCAAGTCGGTTCGTCTGCGCAAGCGTCATCTGACGGAGAGTGAGCGCAAGAAAGCCGGTCGCGGGTTCCTGTAAGGGTCTCTTGTGGTGATGTCAGACGAGGTGTTGGTGGAGGTTCGGGGGCAGGTGGGGTGCATCACCCTGAACCGTCCCCGGGCGTTGAACGCACTCTCGCTGGCGATGATCCGCACCATCACCGCCTGTCTTCTGTTCTGGCGGGAAGATCCGCGCATTCAGGCGGTTGCCATTCGGGGCATGGGCAAAACCGGGCCTTTTGGTGTGTTTTGCGCGGGCGGGGACATCCGGTTTTTCCACCAGACGGTTGGCATTGGCAACCCGGAGCTGGAGGACTTCTTCACCGAGGAATACGCCCTTAATCACCTCATCCACAACTACCCGAAACCCACCATCGCCTTCATGGACGGCGTGGTAATGGGTGGCGGCATGGGCCTGAGCCAGGGCGCTCGTGTGCGGGTGGTGACGAAACACACCCAGATGGCGATGCCGGAAACCCATATTGGCTTGTTCCCTGACGTTGGCGGTGGCTACTTTCTCAGCCGTTGTCCGGGCCGGGTCGGCGAGTGGCTGGCCCTGAGTGGCGCGCAAATCGGTGCGGATGACGCGGTGCAGTTTGGCCTGGCCGACGTGCAAATGGCAGCAGGCCATCTACCCCAGGCCTGGGATGCCCTCGGCGAACTGACGCTCGGTGATGGGAACACTCTCGACAAATGGATTGCTACATATTCGATAGCTACTCACGCATATTCCACGAGGGCTAAAGGCCAAATTGACCACTATTTTTCATTGAATTCTGTGCCGGAGATTATCCTGGCGCTTGAAGCCGAGACTGATGAATGGGCGCAACAAACCGCGGCACTCCTGCGCAAAGCGTCGCCGTTGATGCTGCATGTCACGCTGGAACAGATCCGCCGGGCCCGCAGCATGAGCCTGGCTGACGATCTGCGCATGGAGCGCGACATGGTGCGTCGCTGTTTCACGCTGCGACCCGGTCCAGCCAGTGAAACCATGGAAGGCATCCGTGCGCTGGTCATTGACAAGGATCACAGCCCGGCCTGGAACCCTGGGCGTATTGAAGATGTGACGACAGACATGGTGGCTCCTTTCTTCCAGAGCCCCTGGCCAGCCCACGCACACCCGCTGCAAGCCCTCGGTTGAAAGCGCAAACTCAGCGGTTGCGGCTTTTCATCGCCCGATCCACCTCGCGTTTACCTTCGCGATCCTTGATGGTGTCACGCTTGTCGTGTTCGGCCTTGCCCTTGGCCAGCGCGATCTCGCACTTCACCTTGCCGGTTTTCCAGTGCAGGTTGAGCGGCACCAGTGTGTAGCCCTTTTGCTCCACCTTTCCCATCAGGCGCCGGATCTCTTGCTTGTGCATCAGCAGCTTCTTGGTCCGTACCTTGTCCGGGCTGATGTGTGTGGATGCCGTGCCCAGCGGGTTGACCTGCAGCCCGATCAGGAACAACTCGCCATTGCGGATAACCACATAGCCATCCGTCAGCTGCACCTTGCCCTCTCTCAGGGATTTGACTTCCCAGCCCTCCAGCACCAGACCAGCCTCAAAACGTTCTTCAAAGAAGTAGTTATAGGCAGCCTTTTTGTTGTCGGCAATGCGGGTCGCCTTTTGCGCACCCTTCGGGGTAGTGGAGTCAGATTTTTTGGCCATGGGGAACAGATGGGGTTGTCAGTCATGCGTACAAGGCTTGTCTACAATCCCGCGCAGCCCCCTATTCTATGAAAACTGTCAAAAAGTCCGTCCTGATCTGGTACAGCCCGCAGGAAATGTATGGCCTGGTCACTGACGTACCGGCTTATCCGCAGTTTCTGCCCTGGTGTGATCATGCCAGCATTCTGGACTCTGATGATGCGGGCATGACGGCCGAAGTGGGCATATCGTTCGGCGGCATTCGCCAGACCTTCACCACCCGCAACCGGCATGTGCCGGACCGACAGGTGGTCATGACTCTGGTTAACGGCCCCTTCTCCCGGTTGGACGGGCAGTGGGATTTTTTACCCATTGGAGAGGGTGTGCAGCGCGCCTGTCGTGTGGAGTTGGCCCTGAGCTACGGGTTTGACAATGTCACTCTGGGCAAATTGGTGGGGCCGGTGTTCGATAAAATCGCAGCAAGCATGGTTGATGCATTTATCAAACGGGCAGAGCAGGTCTGCGCAGCCTGAGATGAGTATTCGAGTCGTTGTGGTTTACTCCCCTGGCCAGCGAATGGTTCATGAAGTTCCTTTGACGCTTGAAGATGGGGCAACGCTGGCTTTCGCCATTAAACACAGTGGCTTGCATACGCAGTTCCCCGAGATTGACATCTCGCTGTCAGCATGTGGGGTTTGGGGGGTGAGAGCTGGCCCCAATCAACTTCTGCGGGATCGCGACCGCATTGAAATCTACCGTCAATTGAAAACAGACCCGAAGGCCGCCCGCAGAGAGCGATTTGTCAGACAAGGGGTTCGGGCAGCCGGCTTATTTACAAAGAACCGGTAGGGTACCGAAGTCCGTTATGGAGTTGTCACAATTGGCCCACTATTGATTCGGCTGTGTGGAGTTATTCGATCAACCCGGTGCCAAGTCTGCAGGAGGGTTTATTTGCAATTTGAGTCGATGATGGTCTGAATACGTTTTAATTCAGCAGCACGGGCTGAGTCATCCATGATCTCGCGCTCACCGGCTGCATTGGTTCGAGCAACCCTGACGCCGGAGTCGAACGTGGCTTTCGATTGTTTGGCCCGAGCACAGTTTTCAATTTTGGCTTTCAGCATTCTTTCCTCGTCAATCTTGCGCTCGGCGGCCTCGACATCGGCAACCTGCTTCTTCTTTGCTTCCAGTTCCTTGTCGACTGACAGGTTTTTTTGAGGGCTTGATGCCGGGGCAGAAGGAGCTATTTCAGGTGTTGTTCCCGCTTCTGCGCTACTCGGCACTCCCCCCCTCTTGCCCACATTGGCGGGTTGTTTCAGGATGTTTTTCTGAAGAATATCGGATGGTGGGGCGCGGTCACTGAACACCTTGCGACCATCTTTGTCGATCCACTGCCACTGGGCAAGCACCACTGCAGAGAAAGTACAGGCGAGAGCCGCCACGAGCAAGCGGGGTAATTGAATCGACATCATGGAAGGCAGTTTAGCTTGGGGAGCTATTCATTTAATCCATTTGTCCGGCCTTTTGTCGGCCAATGTTGCAGGTTAACCACCAATCACACGGGTACAATCGGCCTTTTGGAGCTTTGATATGCGCCTCCTCGGCAAAGCGCTCACCTTCGACGACGTGTTGTTGGTGCCAGCGTTCTCCCAGGTCCTGCCCAAGGACACATCACTTTCAACCCGCTTTTCCCGCAATATTGCCTTGAATCTGCCCCTGGTGTCTGCCGCCATGGACACGGTCACAGAAGCCCGATTGGCGATTGCCATTGCGCAGGAGGGCGGTATCGGCATCGTTCACAAAAACCTTACTGCGTCTGAGCAGGCGGCACAAGTTGCCAAGGTCAAACGGTATGAGTCGGGTGTTTTGCGTGACCCGGTTGTCATTACTCCGAATCACACAGTGCGCCAGGTGATTGATCTGTCTGACCAGCTGGGTGTATCTGGCTTTCCTGTATGTGACGGCGGCAAGGTGGTAGGCATTGTGACCGGGCGCGACCTGCGGTTTGAAACCCGTTACGACATCCCGGTGAGCCGGATCATGACGCCGCGTGACAAGCTGGTGACGGTTCCGGACGGTACGACCATCAAGGACGCCAAGGTATTGCTCAACCAGTACAAGATCGAGCGGTTGCTGGTTGTCAACGATACGTTTGAACTCAAGGGCCTCATCACCGTCAAGGACATTACCAAGCAGACCAGTTTCCCCAATGCTGCGCGTGACTCCCAAGGCAAGTTGCGTGTGGGCGCCGCCGTCGGGGTCGGTGAAGGCACGCAAGAGCGGGTGGAGGCGCTGGTGCGGGCCGGCGTAGACGCCATCGTGGTAGACACCGCCCATGGGCATAGCCAGGGCGTGATTGAACGCGTGCGCTGGGTCAAGAAGAACTACCCGCAGGTGGATGTGATCGGCGGCAACATTGCCACTGGAGCCGCCGCGCTGGCTTTGGTTGAGGCGGGCGCGGACGGCGTCAAGGTCGGTATTGGCCCCGGCAGCATCTGCACGACACGCATCGTGGCTGGCGTGGGTGTGCCACAGATCATGGCAATTGACAGTGTGGCGACAGCGCTTAAAGGTACCGGCATCCCTCTAATTGCAGACGGCGGCATTCGCTACAGCGGTGACATTGCCAAAGCCATTGCCGCCGGCGCCAGCACTGTGATGATGGGCGGCATGTTCGCCGGCACCGAAGAGGCGCCTGGCGAAGTCATCCTGTTCCAGGGGCGCAGCTACAAAAGTTACCGTGGCATGGGGTCCATTGGCGCCATGCAGCAGGGCAGTGCCGACCGGTATTTCCAGGAATCCACGACTGGCAACCCCAACGCTGACAAGCTGGTGCCTGAAGGCATTGAAGGCCGCGTGCCGTACAAGGGCTCGATGGTCTCCATCGTGTTCCAGATGGCTGGCGGCGTGCGGGCCAGCATGGGCTATTGCGGATGTGCCACGATTGCCGATATGCAAAACAAGGCTGAGTTCGTGGAAATCACTGCTGCTGGCATCCGCGAAAGCCACGTCCATGATGTGCAGATTACCAAAGAAGCGCCCAACTACAGGGCAGAGTAGTTGCCCCCACGCTTGTCACTTCGGGTACTACGCTGCCCCAAAAAAGGGGGCTAATTTTTCCAGGGCGGCCCGTCGAAAAATTGACCGCTAAAGCTATGCATCAAAAAATCCTCATCCTCGATTTCGGCTCCCAGGTCACCCAGCTCATTGCACGGCGCGTGCGCGAAGCCCATGTGTTTTGCGAAGTTCACCCCTGCGACGTGAGCAACGAGTGGATCCGTGACTATGCGGCCGATGGCCAGCTCAAGGGCATCATTTTGTCCGGCAGCCACGCCAGCGTGTACGAAGACACAACCGACAAGGCGCCCCAGGCCGTGTTTGAACTGGGTGTGCCGGTGCTGGGCATTTGCTACGGCATGCAGACCATGGCTTGGCAGCTGGGCGGCAAGGTCGAGGGCGGCCACAAGCGCGAGTTTGGCTACGCTGACGTGCGCGCCCATGGCCATACCGCCCTGCTGAAAGACATTGCCGACTTCACCACGGCTGAGGGCCACGGCATGCTGCAGGTCTGGATGAGCCATGGCGACAAGGTCACGGAGCTGCCGCCTGGCTTCAAGCTCATGGCCAGCACGCCGAGCTGCCCCATCGCCGGCATGGCCGACGAGAAGCGTCGCTTCTACGCCGTGCAGTTCCACCCCGAAGTCACCCACACCAAGCAGGGCGCGGCCCTGCTGCAGCGCTTTGTGTTGGGCATCTGCGGCGTGCAGCCCGACTGGATCATGGGCGATTACATTGCCGAAGCGGTGCAGAAGATCCGTGAACAGGTGGGTGACGAAGAGGTCATCCTGGGCCTGTCCGGTGGCGTGGATTCGTCGGTGGCCGCTGCGTTGATTCATCGCGCCATTGGCGACCAGCTCACCTGCGTGTTCGTCGATCACGGCCTGCTGCGCCTGAACGAGGGCGACATGGTGATGGACATGTTTGTGGGTAAGCTGCACGCCAAGGTGATACGCGCCGATGCGTCTGACCTGTTCCTCGGCAAACTGGCCGGCGTCAGCGACCCTGAAGCCAAGCGCAAGATCATCGGCGGTGAGTTCGTCACTGTGTTCAAGCAAGAGGCCGCCAAGCTCAAAGGCGAGGGCGCCAAGGGAGCCAAATGGTTGGCCCAAGGCACCATTTACCCGGACGTGATTGAGTCTGGCGGTGCCAAAAGCAAGAAGGCCGTAACCATCAAGAGCCACCACAACGTCGGCGGTTTGCCCGAACAACTGGGCCTGAAGCTGCTGGAGCCGCTGCGCGAACTGTTCAAAGACGAAGTGCGTGAACTCGGTGTGGCCCTGGGCCTGCCGCGTGAAATGGTTTACCGCCACCCGTTCCCCGGCCCCGGCCTGGGCGTGCGCATTTTGGGCGAAGTGAAAAAAGAATACGCCGATTTGCTGCGCCGTGCCGATGCCATCTTCATTGAAGAACTCCATAACTTCAAAGAAGAATCTTCAGGAAAAACGTGGTACGAACTCACCAGCCAAGCCTTCACCGTGTTCTTGCCCGTCAAGAGCGTGGGCGTGATGGGCGATGGTCGCACTTACGAATACGTGGTAGCGTTGCGTGCCGTCCAGACCAGCGACTTTATGACAGCCGATT
>JBJOPS010000002.1:0-19436 GCA_046050465.1 Pseudomonadota bacterium
TTGCTTGCGCGTGCGCCGATTGCTCAGATCAAGGCCAAGGTCTTTTTGTTTCATACCGTCAATGATCGCAAGTTACGTGCCTCAGTCACGTATTTGGCGGAATAGTTTTGAACATCATCCCTAGGGAAGCCACTGCGTCGACTGGCATGTGGCCATGCGTGCGGGCAAACGCCGGGCACTGGATAAGATCTCGCTTTGAGGCAGCTTGTTGGACAGGGCTGAGCAGATGGCCGGGGGCGATGGCGTTGACACTGATGCCCACGTGCCCCAATTCCACCGCCTGTTGTTTGGTGAGGTGGATGAGTGCTGCCTTGCTGGTGCCATAGGCCACACGCAGGGTGCTGGCCTGCAAGCCGGAGATCGACGCGATATTGACGATGCTGCCACTACCACTTTGACGCATGGCGGGTGCGCAGGCCTCAAATGCGCCATCCAGGTTGGTAACCATCACATTGCGCCATTCTTCAAACGTGGTGTCGACAATTGGCTTGAACGGATAGGAAATTCAACCGTATGTGACCGAACCGATTGACACAACCTCGGCGGTAGGCCGTTTGATGTTGCAGATTGTTGGGGCATTTGCAGAGTTCAAAGCCAAGATGGCGATCAATCGTGCAACTGCCTATTTCACAACTGGCTCCCATTGGTTTCTGATTCCACAGCCAAACTTCAGCCCCACGGATTCACCACCGTCAGCCCCACACCCTCAAAGTCCCGCGCGTTGCGGGTGACCAGTGTGCCCACCTGGGCCAGACAGCATGCCGCGATCATGGCATCTTGCACCTGCATGGGTTTGCCCGCTTTGCTGCGCGAGGCCATCATGTCCGCATAGTAGGCGCTGGCGGCGCTGTCGAAGCTGATGATGCGGCCTGCAAAATCTTGCGACAACAGCGCATTCAGCGCGGTTGACAGACGGGCCTTGTTCTTGCCCGCTGGCAGCAAAGCCACGCCGTGGCGCAGCTCGGCCTCGGTGATGGTGGTGATGTGCCAGGCGCTGTCGTCCAGCGCGGCAAGCCTGTCCAGCGCCGCTGGGTTCGGCTGCTCGCGCATCAATTCGGACACGACATTGGTATCCAGCACATACAAAGCGGCCATTGGTGAGCTGGCTTTTGACAAGCAGGCTTTAGAAGCTCACCGGCGGGCGGGCCTGGGTGCGTGGCACCTCGGGCAAGTCCATGCCACCGGCCGCCGCAAAGCGGGCATGGATGCGATGCGCCAGATGTGTATGCGCACTCGAACCCGGCGGGTTGCCAGATCCACCAGTCAGCCCAGCCCGCAGGATGCGCCTAGCTTGCTCTTCCATGGAGCAGCCCTGCCGCGCAGCTTCAAGCCGCAGGCGGTTTTTAAGTGATGTGTCTATTTGGCGAATGGCGATGCTGTGCATGGAGATCTCCTGTCAAACCAACGGCCGATTGGCATTGCCCCGAATGATATCATTGATATCAAATAATGACTGCTACCGACCCCCATCGGCCAAGCGTGGCAGGTATTTTGGACGATCTGACCCCATTGAAATCCGCAGCTTGAGCGCTCACAGCGGCCAAGAAGCGAGGATTCCGAATGCGCGTCGCAGTGCGGCCGATGGGAGGCGCCGTTTTTCTTGATCACCAATTGATGCGCTGATCGAGCTCGTAATCCGGTGCGGGTTGTGCCACCGAATCCCGAACCGTTGCCAGTTCGGGCTTTGTGAGGGGCTGGATGTTGTCGGTTTACTTCTTGGCCGGCGGCAAATCCGTGCAACTGCCGTGCGCCACCTCGGCCGCCATGCCGATGCTCTCGCCCAGCGTGGGGTGCGGGTGGATGGTCTTGCCGATGTCGATGGCGTCGGCGCCCATCTCGATGGCCAGGGCCACCTCGCCAATCATGTCACCCGCATGGGTGCCCACCATGCCGCCGCCCAGGATCTTGCCGTGGCCTCGGCCAGCATGGCCGTCTCCTGATCCTGCTTCAGGGCTGTCGTCGAACAGCAGCTTGGTGACGCCTTCGTCGCGGCCATTGGCAATGGCGCGGCCACTCGCTGTCCAGGGGAACAGGCCCTTCTTGACCTTGATGCCCTGCGCCTTGGCCTGGTCTTCGGTGAGGCCAACCCAGGCCACTTCGGGGTCGGTGTAGGCCACACTGGGGATCACACGGGCGTTGAAGGCGGCGGCTGCCAATTCCTTGTTGCCTTGCAGTTCACCGGCAATGACCTCTGCCGCCACATGCGCCTCGTGCACGGCCTTGTGCGCCAGCATGGGCTGGCCGACGATGTCGCCAATCGCGAAGATGTGCGGCACGTTGGTGCGCATCTGGATGTCCACGTTGATGAAACCGCGGTCCGTCACCGCCACACCAGCCTTGTCGGCACTGATTTTTTTGCCATTGGGTGTCCGGCCCACGGCCTGCAGCACCAGGTCGTAAACCTGGGGTGCGGGGGCGGTACCGCCCTCTTCCGCTGCGGCGAACGTCACTTCAATGCCTTCAGGCAAGGCGCGTGCGGACACGGTCTTGGTCTTGAGCATGATGTTGTCGAAGCGCTTGGCGTTCATCTTCTGCCAGATCTTGACCAGATCACGGTCAGCGCCTTGCATCAGGCCGTCCATCATTTCCACCACGTCCAGGCGGGCGCCCAGGGTGCTGTAGACGGTGCCCATTTCCAGGCCGATGATGCCGCCGCCCAGAATCAGCATGCGCTTGGGCACCTCTTTCAGGGCCAAAGCGCCGGTGCTGTCGACCACGCGCGGGTCGTTGGGCATGAAGGGCAGGCGCACCGCCTGGGAGCCGGCGGCGATGATGCAGTTCTTGAAAGCGATGACTTTTTTGCCACCGGTTTTTTCCTGGCCTTGGGCGCCGGTGGTTTCCGCCACCTCCACATGGTGGCTGCCAACAAACTGCCCCACGCCGCGCACCACGGTCACCTTGCGCATCTTGGCCATGGCGGCCAGGCCGCCGGTGAGCTTGCCGATGACCTTTTCCTTGTGGCCACGCAGGGTGTCCACGTTGACCGTGGGTGCACCAAATTCGATGCCGAGCGCCCCGAGGTGGCTGACCTCGTCCATCACGGCAGCAACGTGCAGCAGCGCCTTGCTGGGAATGCAACCCACGTTCAGGCAGACGCCACCCAGCGTGGCATAGCGCTCCACCAACACGACCTTGAGGCCCAGGTCGGCAGCGCGAAAGGCCGCAGAGTAGCCGCCGGGGCCGCCACCGATGACGACCACGTCGCATTCCAGATCGGCGCTACCGCCAAAACTGGATGCCACGGGTGCAGGAACTGCAGGGGTTGCAGGGACTGCAGTCACATTTGCTACAGAAACAGGAGCTGATGGTGCAGTATTCGCGTGGGCTGGTGCTGGTTTTGCATCAGAAACAGCCGCGCCGGCAGCCTCCAGCAGCACCACCACCGACCCTTGCTTGACCTTGTCGCCCAGCTTGATCTTGAGCTCGGTCACCACACCGCCGTGGCTGGCCGGAATCTCCATGGAAGCCTTGTCGGACTCCACGGTGATCAGGCTTTGCTCCGGCTTGATGGTGTCGCCAACCTTGACCAGCAGTTCGATGACCGCGACTTCGTCGAAGTCGCCAATATCGGGAACCTTGATTTCTACGATTGCCATGTTCAGGTTCCTGTTTTAGAGAAGCACGCGGCGAAAGTCACCCAGGATCTGGCCCAGGTACACGTTAAAGCGGGCCGCAGCCGCACCGTCGATCACGCGGTGGTCCCACGTCAGGCTCAGCGGCAGCATCAGGCGCGGCTGGAAGGCCTTGCCATCCCACACGGGTTCCATCTGGCTCTTGCAGACGCCCAGGATGGCGACTTCAGGCGCGTTGATGATGGGCGTGAAGTAACGCCCACCAATACCACCCAGTGAAGAGATGGTGAAGGAAGCGCCACTCATGTCGGCGGGCCCCAGCTTGCCGTCGCGGGCCTTCTTGGCCAGCTCACCCATTTCCTGGCTGATCTGGAAGATGCCTTTCTTGTCGGCGTCCTTGATCACGGGCACCACCAGCCCGTTGGGCGTGTCGGCCGCAAAACCGATGTGGTAGTACTGCTTGTAGATCAGCGCCGAATTGTCGGATGAGGCGTCCAGCGAACTGTTGAACTCGGGGAACTTCTTGAGCGCTGCCACACAGGCCTTGATCAGGAAGGCCAGCATGGTGACCTTAACGCTTGCGTTATTTCCAGCTTTTGCCGACTTTTCGGTCTCCAGGTTGGTAGAGACGCGGAAGGCTTCGAGGTCGGTGATGTCGGCGTCATCATGGTTGGTGACGGCCGGAATCATGACCGCGTTGCGCAGCAAGTTGGCACCGCTGATCTTCTTGATGCGTGACATCTCCTTGCGCTCAATCGGGCCGAACTTGGCAAAGTCCACCTTGGGCCATGGGATGAGCCCCAAGCCTGCACCGTCGTTGCTGCCAGCGGCTTTGGCTTGTGCAGCAATCGCCAGGGTCTGCACCGCACCGCTCATCACGGAACGGGTGAAGCCTTGTACGTCTGCCTCGGTAATACGACCCTTGGGACCGGAACCCTTGACTTCGTTCAAGGGCACGCCCAGTTCGCGGGCGAACTTGCGCACAGATGGCGATGCATGAGGCAAACCGAGCGTGGTGCCGCCGGGTGCGTGTGCTGGCACAGTCAGAGCGGCGGGCGCTGCCACGGCAGCAGCTACGGGTGCTGGCGCTGCAGTAGGCGCAGCAGGTGCGGTGGCAGCCGCTGCAGGAGCGGCCGCTGGCGCTGATGCAGCACCGGCCACACCTTCCAGAATCACCACCAGGTCACCAATGTTCACGGTGTCCCCCAGCTTGATCTTGATTTCCTTGACCACACCGGCTGTGCTGGAAGGAATCTCCATGGAAGCCTTGTCAGATTCCACGGTGATCAGGCTCTGCTCCACCTTCACGGTGTCGCCGACCTTGACCAGCAGTTCGATGACGGCCACGTCCTTGAAGTCGCCAATATCAGGCACACGCACTTCCATGGGGCCGGAGGCAGCAGGAGCAGCTTCTGTCGCTACAGAAACTGTAGCTACTGGCGCAGATGCCACCTGGGCTGAGGTCACTTTTTGTTCAGAAACCGGGGCAGCAGCGCCACCAACGGCTTCCACCATCACGACCACGGAGCCTTCCTTGACCTTGTCGCCCAAGGCGACCTTGATTTGCTTGACCACACCAGCGGTGCTGGAAGGAATCTCCATGGAGGCTTTGTCGCTCTCCACGGTGATCAGGCTCTGCTCCACCTTCACGGTGTCGCCCACTTTGACCAGCAGTTCGATGACCGCGACTTCGTCGAAGTCGCCGATATCCGGGACTTTTACTTCTACCAATGCCATGTTATGCCTCCTGCCGAGCCGCCTCAAGGGAGGCATGCGCCCCCATGGGGGGCAGCGAATGAATATGAGCGTGGGGGTTCATTTTTGTCTCCGGAGTTCTTAGGCGTACAGGGGGTTCACTTTGTCGGCATTGATACCGTATTTCTTGATCGCTTCAGCGACCTTGGCCACGGGCACGGTACCGTCTTCGCTCAGCGCCTTCAGGGCGGCGACCACGATGTAGTGGCGGTTTATCTCGAAGTGCTCACGCAGCTTGCTGCGGAAGTCGGAGCGGCCAAAGCCGTCGGTGCCCAGCACCTTGTAGGTACGGCCCTTGGGCACGAAGGGGCGGATCTGCTCGGCATAGGCCTTCATGTAGTCGGTGGATGCAATCACGGGGCCCTTGGCTTTTTCAAGCTGCCGGGAGACGAAGGACACGCGTGGTGTTTCCAGCGGGTGCAGCAGGTTCCAGCGCTCGGCGTCCTGGCCGTCGCGGGTGAGTTCGTTGAAGCTTGGGCAGCTCCAGACATCGGCGCCCACGCCCCACTCTTTTTCCAGCAGCTCCTGCGCCGCTATGCTTTCACGCAGGATGGTGCCCGAGCCCAACAGTTGCACACGGGGAGTCAGCTTGGCACCCTCTTTGCACATATACATGCCCTTGATGATCTGCTCTTCGGTACCGGCCTTGAGGCCGGGCATGGCGTAGTTTTCGTTCAACAGAGTCAGGTAATAGAAGACGTTGTCCTGCTTCTCCACCATGCGCTTCAAACCGTGGTGCAGGATGACGCCGACTTCGTGCGCGAAGGTCGGGTCATACGAGAGGCAGTTCGGGATGGTGCCGGCCATGATGTGGCTGTGGCCGTCTTCGTGCTGCAAGCCTTCACCGTTGAGCGTGGTGCGGCCCGAGGTGCCGCCCAGCAGGAAGCCGCGGGCTTGCATGTCGCCCGCTGCCCAGGCCAGGTCGCCAATGCGCTGGAAGCCGAACATCGAGTAGTACACGTAGAAGGGCACCATGATGCGGTTGCTGGTGCTGTAGCTGGTGGCCGCCGCAATCCAGCTGCTCATGCCACCAGCTTCGTTGATACCTTCTTGCAGGATCTGGCCCTTGGTGTCTTCCTTGTAGTACATGACCTGGTCTTTATCGACCGGGGTGTATTGCTGGCCTGCGGGGTTGTAGATGCCCACTTGGCGGAACAGGCCTTCCATACCGAAGGTACGGGCTTCGTCCACCAGAATGGGCACCACGCGTGGGCCCAGTGCCTGGTCGCGCAACAACTGGGTCAGGAACCGCACATAAGCCTGGGTGGTGGAGATTTCACGGCCTTCGGCGGTGGGCTCCATCACCGACTTGAACACATCCAGCGAGGGCACGGTGAAGCTCTCGTCGGCCTTCACGCGGCGGTGCGGCAGGTAGCCGCCCAAGGCCTTGCGGCGCTCGTGCAGGTACTTCATTTCGGGGGTGTCGTCCGCCGGCTTGTAAAACGGAATGTCGGCCAGCTGGCTGTCAGGCACCGGAATGTTGAAGCGGTCGCGGAAGGCTTTGATGTCCTCGTCGGTCAGCTTCTTGGTCTGGTGGACGTTGTTCTTGCCTTCACCGGCCTTGCCCATGCCGAAGCCCTTGACGGTCTTGATCAGCAACACCGTGGGCTGGCCCTTGTGGTGCACGGCCTTGTGGAAGGCGGCATACACCTTCCTGGAGTCGTGGCCGCCGCGGCGCAAATCAAAAATCTCTTCGTCGCTCATCTTGGCGACCATTTCCAGTGTGCGCGGGTCTTTGCCGAAGAAATGCTTGCGCACATAGGCACCGTCGTTGGCCTTCATGGCCTGGTAGTCGCCATCCAGCGTGTCCATCATGACCTTCTTGAGGGCGCCGTCCTTGTCGCGCGCCAGCAGCGGGTCCCAGCCGGAGCCCCACAGCAGCTTGATCACGTTCCAGCCGGCACCGCGGAATTCGCCTTCCAACTCCTGGATGATCTTGCCGTTGCCGCGCACCGGGCCGTCCAGGCGCTGCAAGTTGCAATTGATCACGAAGACCAGGTTGTCCAAGCCTTCACGGGCGGCCAAACCGATGGCGCCCAAGGATTCGACTTCGTCCATTTCGCCGTCGCCACAGAACACCCAGACCTTGCGGTTTTCGGTGTTGGCGATGCCGCGGGCGTGCAGGTACTTGAGGAACCGCGCCTGGTAAATGGCCATCAATGGCCCCAAGCCCATGGAGACCGTGGGGAACTGCCAGAACTCGGGCATCAGCTTGGGGTGCGGGTAGCTGGACAGGCCCTTGCCGTCCACTTCCTGACGGAAGTTCAGCAGTTGCTCTTCCGACAGGCGGCCTTCCAGGTAGGCACGCGCATACACGCCGGGCGACACGTGGCCCTGGATATAGAGGCAGTCGCCGCCGTGTTCTTTTCCAGGCTCGGCGCTCTCAGCGTGCCAGAAGTGGTTGAAACCGGCACCAAACAGGCTGGCCAGTGAGGCGAACGAGCCGATGTGGCCGCCCAAATCACCGCCATCCACGGGGTGGTGGCGATTGGCCTTGACCACCATGGCCATGGCGTTCCAGCGCATGTAGGCGCGCAGGCGCTCTTCAATTTCCAGATTGCCGGGGGCACGTTCTTCCTGGTCAGGCTCGATGGTGTTGACATAGCCGGTATTGGCAGAGAACGGCATGTCGATGCTGCTTTGGCGCGCATGCTCTAGCAATTGCTCCAGCAAGAAATGCGCGCGCTCCGGGCCTTCGCTCTGGATAACGGCCGAGAGGGCATCCATCCATTCGCGGGTTTCCTGGCTGTCCGCGTCGTTGGCGGCGCCTGGCAGGTTCTGGGGAACTGCTGACATATTTGTCTCCTGGTTATTGCCTGATTTGTCGATCAGACGTTTTTGGTACGTTTTGTGGAGTTTCTCACAATTTGATTGAAATTTCAAAATATGCTTGTAAATTTCTTAATGTGAAAATATAAAACCGAACTCAAGGCTCGGTATTCCCACATGCCGTGGTATCAGGTCTGGCCTACACTTGCCCCATGAGCATCAAGTCACAGCTTGCGCTGGACATTCGCACCACCACATCCACCACAGTTCAGGTCAGACGCTGGTGGCGACGTTTGCCTGCACACCGTCAGGACAGGTTTGCCATGTTGGCGCCCCTGGCCGCTGTGGTGCTTTT
The DNA here is from genome assembly GCA_046050465.1 of Pseudomonadota bacterium. Lineage (GTDB taxonomy): Bacteria > Pseudomonadota > Gammaproteobacteria > Burkholderiales > Burkholderiaceae_C > Egaibacter. The sequence continues at coordinate 8,452 of JBJOPS010000002.1, forward strand.
TTTGGCGGCCATCGTGTCTGCCTTCGGGTACCTTCGACTGGAAGAAATTGAGCGGGAACAGGAGGCTGTACGGCGAGATGTCGAATACACGCAGCAGCGCTTGCGCTTGCGCTTGCTGGAGCGGCAGGAACAAATCATGCGCATTGCCCGCGACATTTCCAACCGGGAAGTGGATTCAGAAGATTTCCAGACCCGGGCCGAGGCATTGATCAATCAATACCCCGAGCTGGAGACTATTAGCTGGCTTGATGAAAAAAAACGTTTCAAGGCCAGCTACGGTACGGCCAGCCTGTCTGCCAGGCAGCGGCGGCTGACAGGAGACACCCTCAAAACCGGGGAGACCGAAAACACATACATGCTGGCCAAAGACTTGCAGCAGCCGGTTTATGCCCAACATCTGTCCGGAAAAAACAAGGATTCACATCTGCAGCTGCATGTGCCTTTGATAGACCGTGCCAAATTTGTTGGCGTAGTGATGGCGGAATACTCCGTCGACGGGCTATACCGGTATGGGGTACCAGCGGAAATTTCAGCGCGCTACGCCGTCTCGTTGCTGGATGCCAAAGGGGAACGACTGGCAGGAACCAGCATAACAACGCGCCGCCCCCTCAATGGGCTGCAATCGTGGTCAGCACCATGGAACGAATATGAAGTACCGGTCTCGCCCGTAGGCAATGGTCTGATTATCCGGGCCCAGGCTTACCGCACATCATTGGGCATGATTGGCAGCGGTCTGTTCTGGCTAGTCATCACCTTGAGCGCCATGACCGCATGGATGCTCATCGGAAACTGGCGTCATACACGCCGACGGGTCCAGGCACAACAGGCGTTGGTTTCAGAAACAAACTTTCGGCGCGCCATGGAGAACTCCATGCTCACCGGCATGCGGGCCATGGATCTGCAAGGCCGCATCACCTACGTGAATGCCGCGTTTTGCCAGATGACTGGCTGGGATGAGTCAGAGCTGGTAGGTCGCACCGCCCCTTTCCCCTACTGGCCAGAATCGGACCGGGAAACACTGGCTTCTGTTTTGAACGAAGAAATTGCCGGCAACTCATCCCCAGGCGGCATCCAGATGCGCGTCAAGCGTAAAGATGGCAATCTCTTTGAGGCTCGTCTGTACGTGTCGCCATTGATTGATTCCCGTGGCGCCCAAACGGGTTGGATGACCTCCATGACCGACATCACCGAACCCAACCGGATTCGTGAGCAACTGTCTGCGTCTTACGAGCGTTTCACCACAGTGCTGGAGGCACTGGACGCATCCATATCGGTGGCCCCGCTGGGTAGTGATGAATTGCTGTTTGCCAACAAGCTCTATCGCCTTTGGTTCGGTGTCCAGACCCAGGGCCACCTGCAACTGGTCGCGCAAGCCGGAGTTCCAATGCGTGCAGCGACCGATGAATCCCGCGATAGCGTGGATTCTTTTGCCGGATTGCCCACCGCCTCGCTACACGACACCGAAATGGAAAGTGCTGAAATTTACCTGCCTGAACACGACAAGTGGCTGGAAGTACGTACACGTTACCTGAGCTGGGTGGACGGGCGCCTGGCGCAGATGGTGATTGCAACCGACATCACGGCGCGTCGCCTGGCCGAAGCTCAGGCCGCGGCACAGGCGGCACGCGCACAAAATGCCAGCAGGCTCATCACCATGGGAGAAATGGCCTCAAGTGTGGCCCACGAATTGAACCAGCCTCTGACGGCCATAAATAACTACTGCAACGGTATGGTGACACGTATCCGGTCCAGGCAGATAACTGACGAAGACTTGCTCGGCGCACTGGAAAAAACGGCTAAACAGGCACAGCGTGCCGGTCAGATCATTCAGCGAATCCGGTCTTTTGTGAAGCGCAGCGAGCCGAACCGAACCCTGTCAGAAGTGACCTCCATGGTGGGCGAGGCCGTGGAGCTGGCCGAGATCGAAATGAGGCGGCGCAATGTGCGCCTGATGCACCACGTAGCTGTGCGGCTCCCACCCGTAATGGTTGACCCGATTCTGATCGAGCAGGTACTGGTCAACCTGCTGAAAAATGCTGCCGAGTCAATTGATGCGGCACTGCGGCCTATCGAAAAACGCAGTGTGGATCTGAGTGTCACAACCCAAACCGTGGAGGGTAAACCGGTAGTCGAGTTCTCTGTCATGGATTCGGGCATGGGCATTGCACCTGAAGTCATGGACAGGCTATACGAGGCGTTTTACTCCACCAAGGCAGACGGCATGGGAATTGGCCTGAGTTTGTGCCGCTCCATCGTCGAGTCCCACCAGGGCAGGATGAAGGCGGAGAACATTTACAATGGCACCGAGGTGACGGGGTGCCACTTTTCCTTCTGGATACCCGTTGCAGACACTTTGGCGATGCCAGGCACTGTACCCGACACGCAACACACCATCTTGGGGTAACTGCATGAGTTTGATTCCGAAAAAGGGAACCGTCTACGTTGTTGATGACGACGAAGCCGTTCGCGACTCGCTTCAGTGGCTACTCGAAGGCAAGGATTACCGCGTCCGCTGCTTCGATTCTGCCGAGTCGTTCCTCAGCCGCTACGACTCACGCGAGGTAGCCTGCCTGATTGTGGATATCCGCATGGGTGGCATGACAGGACTGGAATTGCAGACCCGCCTGATCGAAGGCCATTCCCCGCTGCCCATCGTGTTCATCACCGGCCACGGCGACGTGCCCATGGCCGTGGACACCATGAAAAAAGGCGCCATGGATTTCATCCAGAAGCCCTTCAAGGAAGATCAACTGGTAGGTCTGGTGGAGAAAATGCTCGAACACGCCAGAGGCACTTTCTCCGAGCATCAGCACGCGGCCAGCCGAGATGCATTGCTGTCCAAGCTGACGCTGCGCGAGTCCCAGGTACTGGAGCGCATCGTGGCCGGCCGGTTGAACAAGCAGATTGCCGACGACCTGGGCATCAGTATCAAGACCGTTGAGGCGCACCGTGCCAACATCATGGAAAAACTCAACGCCAACACCGTCGCCGATCTGCTGAAAATTGCCCTTGGGCAAAATGCCCCAAAAGGTTGACAACGCATTGGGAACCACGCTTTCGCTACTCTTTTTATAGCTCCTCACGCCCGTCCCATAAGGGGAGACGGGCTTTTTTACGTGTAAAACACAATGACCATCACATCCACAGCCAAACTAATCGATGGCAACGCACTCTCCCGCCAGCTGCGCACGGAAGTTGCCAGTCGCACAGCCGTGCTCAAGCAAAAGGGCATCACACCCGGCCTGGCCGTGGTGCTGGTGGGTGAAAACCCGGCGTCGCAGGTTTACGTGCGAAACAAAGTCAAGGCCTGCAGGGATGCCGGCCTGCATTCGGTGCTGGAGCAGCGCCCCGCAACCATGACCGAGGCTGCACTGCTCGCCCTGGTACACAACCTGAACAACGATCCGTCCATACACGGCATTCTGGTGCAGTTGCCGTTGCCAGCGCACATCGATGCCCAGAAGGTGATCGAGTCCATCTCCCCCGCCAAAGACGTTGACGGCTTTCACGTCAACAGCGCTGGTGCCCTGATGGTGGGCCAGCCCGGGTTCTGGCCCTGCACCCCCTACGGCTGCACGAAGATGCTGGAAAGCATCGGTTTTGAGCTCAAGGGCAAACACGCGGTGGTGATTGGCCGCAGCAACATCGTCGGCAAGCCCATGGCCCTGATGCTGCTGCAGAAAAATGCCACTGTCACCATTTGCCACAGTGGCACCAAAGACCTGAAAGCCATGACACTGCAAGCCGATGTGATTGTGGCGGCGGTGGGCAAGGTGAACGTGCTGACCGCAGACATGGTCAAGCCCGGTGCCGTGGTGATTGACGTGGGCATGAACCGCAACGCCGAAGGCAAATTGTGCGGTGACGTGGACTTTGCCGGCGTGAGCCAGGTGGCCAGCCACATCACCCCGGTGCCTGGCGGCGTGGGCCCCATGACCATCACCATGCTGCTGGTCAACACCCTGGAAGCGGCAGAACGGGTAGCGGCTGGCGCTTGAAATGAACACCCTTGCCTCCAACCAAGAGGTCAAATGGAGCATGGCTTGGTCTGAGCTGGCTCCCTGTCATCGACACGGTTTTTCCTCATCGGGTATCTTCACTTTATGAATCCACTTCTCCAATTTGAAGGTTTGCCGCTTTTCGATCAGGTCAAACCTGCAGACGTCGGCCCTGCCATCGAAGCTTTGTTGACTGAGGCCAATGCGGCGCTCGAAATGGTCACGGCGTCTGGTTTTCCCGCCGTGTGGGTTGATATTTCCCGGGTTCTGGATGTTTCGACCGAGCGGTTGGGTCGCGCCTGGGGCACCGTGAGCCACCTCAACAGCGTGGCCGACACCCCCGAGCTGCGCACGGCATACAACGAGGCACTACCCAAGGTAACCGAGTTCTGGACGCGACTGGGCGCCGACGAGCGTTTGTATGCCAAATACAAGGCAATTGACCCCTCGACGCTGAATGCCGAGCAACACCAGGCCCACAAAAACGCCATCCGCAACTTTGTTCTGGGCGGTGCAGAACTCACGGGCGCCGCACGCGAACGGTTTGCTGCCATACAGGAACGCCAGGCAGAGCTGAGCCAGAAATTCAGCGAAAACGCGCTGGACGCCACCGACGCTTACTCGTACTTCGCCACCTCCGACGAGCTCGATGGCGTGCCGGATGATGTGAAGCAGACGGCCCGCGAAGCTGCGCAGGCGCTGGGTAAAGATGGATACAAACTCACCCTGAAAATGCCGTGTTATCTACCCGTGATGCAGTTTGCAAAAAGCAGCGAGTTGCGCGAAAAACTGTATCGGGCCTATGTGACCCGCGCTTCCGATCAGGCCGACGCAGACGCGAGCCAATTCGACAATTCCGGCATCATTCAGGAGATCCTGGCGCTTCGGCTGGAAGAATCAAAACTGCTGGGCTACAACAACTTCGGTGAGTTGTCCGTGGTTCCCAAAATGGCCGATTCACCCGCGCAGGTCATCTCGTTTTTGCGCGATCTGGCCAACAAGGCAAGACCCTTTGCCGAGAAAGACCTGGCCGAGATGCGCCAGTTTGCAGCCGAGCATCTGGGCTTGGCTGATCCACAGCCATGGGACTGGCCGTATGTCAGTGAAAAATTCAAGGAAGCGCGCTACTCCTTTAGCGAGCAGGAAGTCAAACAGTACTTCACCGCACCCAAGGTTCTTGGTGGGCTGTTCAAAATCGCCGAAACCCTGTTTGACGTGCGCATCAGCCGCGATCAGGCCCCGGTCTGGAACCCTGGGGTGGAGTTCTACCGTATTGAACGCCAGAATGCCCAACCCGGCGATGGTGCTGGAAAAAACGCTCTGGTCGGCCAGTTTTATCTGGACCCAGCCGCCCGCACGGGCAAGCGCGGCGGCGCCTGGATGGACGACGTGCGCGCCCGCTGGCTGCGCCCGGACAACAACCAGTTGCAGACGCCGGTGGCGCATCTGGTGTGCAATTTTGCCCAGGGCATGGAAGTGGACGGGGTGAAAAAGCCGCCATTGCTCACCCATGACGACGTCACCACGCTATTTCATGAGTTCGGCCACGGTCTGCACCACATGCTGACGCAGGTGAACGAGCGCGACGTATCGGGCATCAGCGGCGTGGAATGGGACGCGGTGGAGCTGCCCAGCCAGTTCATGGAGAATTTCTGCTGGGAATGGGACGTGCTCAAGCACATGACCTCTCACGTGGACACGGCTGCCCCCATGCCACGCGCACTGTTTGACAAGATGCTGGCCGCGAAGAATTTCCAGAGTGGCCTTCAGACCCTGCGTCAAATCGAGTTTTCGCTGTTCGACATGTTGTTGCATACAAGCCACGATCCCGCGACGAGCATCATGGGCCTTCTGGAGCAGGTTCGCACGGAGGTTGCCGTCATGCAGCCACCCGCCTGGAGCCGCAGCGCCCACACCTTCAGCCACATATTTGCCGGTGGCTACGCAGCAGGTTATTACAGCTACAAATGGGCCGAAGTACTGAGCGCCGACGCCTACGCCGCATTTGAGGAAACAGCCGGTCACGATGGGTTGCCAAATCTCGAAACCGGTAGAAAATACCGGCAAGCCATTCTGGAGGCCGGTGGAAGCCGTCCGGCGATGGAGTCGTTCAAGGCTTTTCGCGGGCGCGAGCCAACTCTCGATGCTCTGTTGAGGCATCAGGGAATGGCAGCGAATTAGTCAGCATTCTGTTCAGCAAGGCAAGGGTAGACATCATGAAAACAACGTTGGCACGTCCATTTATTGAAATCAGCCTGATAAACAGGCTTGTGTTTTGCGCCATGGTCGTGCTTGGCATTTCTGTCGGGCAAGCTCAGACAATTTACCGAGTCGTCGCTGCAGATGGAAAAATCTCTTTTTCAGATAAGCCGCCGGCTGCCAAGGACGACGCTTCCGCAACTACCGCCCGGGGCAAGATGCTGCCTATGACTGGGAGTAGTGCAGCCTTGCCATACGAGTTGCGTCAGGTGGTTGCCCGTTATCCGGTCACGCTGTACACCACCGACAATTGCGACCCTTGCAATACGGGACGCTCATTTCTCACCAGTCGTGGCATTGCATTTAACGAGCGCACGGTGACAACGGCTGAAGACTCTGCGGCGTTTCAACGACTGGCAGGCGACAGCTCGTTGCCACTCCTCACAATTGGTGGTCAACGAATCAAAGGATACTCTGACACGGAATGGACGCAATTTCTGGATGCTGCGGGTTATCCCAAGACGTCGGTGTTGCCAGCAGGTTATCGTAACGGGCTCAGTGGACCATTGGTGGCTGTACCACCAAAGCCTGCTGCACCGGCTGTGACTTCCCAAACGGGCAGAACGACCAACATCACCCCGCCGCAAGCGCCCGCTCAAACACCACCCAATCCGGCAGGCATTGTCTTCTGACAAGGTATCCATAGGCTAAAAGCCGAGCTTATTCACCCCGCTGGCAGTGCCCAGGAGGCAGACCTGCGCGCGCTGGTGTGCGAACACCCCAACCGTCACCACACCCGGCCACTGACTGACCTGTGTCTCGAAAGCCAGTGGGTCGGCAATCTTCAAGCCGGTCACGTCCACAATGTGCTGACCGTTATCAGTGACCAGCGGCGCACCGTTCTTCAAACGAACCACGCCTGTACCCCCCATCGCGGCAAACTGGCGGATCACTCGCTGCGTGGCCATGGGAATCACCTCTACCGGCAGTGGAAACTTGCCCAGCGTCTGGACCAGCTTGGACTCGTCGGCAATGCAGACAAACTGCCGCGACTGGGCCGCCACGATCTTTTCGCGCGTCAGCGCTGCACCACCGCCCTTGATCATGTTGCCCTGGCCATCGATCTCGTCGGCACCGTCGATATAAACCGACAGCTCACCCACGTCGCTGGCCTCAAAAACCGGGATGCCCAGCGCTTTCAGGCGCTCGGTGCTGGCTTGCGAACTGGAAACGGCGCCCTTGATCTGGTTTTTCATCGTCCCCAGCGCATCGATGAATTTGTTGACCGTGGAGCCCGTCCCCACCCCCACGATGTCGCCGGGGACCACGTATTCAAGGGCCGCCTGGCCGACCAGGGTTTTCAATTCGTCTTGTGAAAGCATGTTGGATGTTCGTTAGGTGGCTTGCCATCTGGGAAAATCAGGCAACTTCAGGAATTATCCAATGTCTCTTGTGCCCTACGCCCTGGCCCGCCCTTTTTTGTTTGGCCTGGACCCCGAAACTGCCCACGACATCACGCTGCACACTTTATCCCGCTCTCAGGGCACACCCCTGCAATGGGCGTATTGCAATGGCCGGGTCGATGATCCGGTGCAACTGGCCGGGCTGACTTTCCCCAACCGCGTGGGTCTGGCTGCCGGGCTGGACAAAAATGCGCGCTGCATCGACGGGCTGGGCGCGATGGGCTTCGGCTTTGTGGAGGTGGGTACCGTCACACCGCGGCCCCAGAGCGGCAACCCCAAGCCGCGCATGTTCCGCCTGCCCAAGGCGAATGCCCTGATCAACCGGCTGGGCTTCAACAACGATGGTCTTGACGCGTTCATCGCCAATGTGCAGCGCTCGGCACTCTACAAAGAGCGTCAAAAAGCAAACTCGCGGTCAGACCGCCCCGCCCCCATGCTGCTGGGCCTGAACATCGGTAAGAACGCCACCACCCCCATCGAGCAGGCCACACAGGACTACCTGACCTGTCTGGACGGCGTCTATCCCTATGCCGATTACGTGACCGTCAACATCTCCAGCCCGAACACGCAGAACCTGCGCTCGCTGCAAAGTGACGAGGCGCTGGATGCGTTGCTGAGCGCCGTCACGCAGCGCCGGGAGACTTTGGTCCAGCGCTTTGGCCGCCTGGTACCCATCTTCGTCAAGATCGCGCCAGACCTGACGGAAGAGCAGATTGACGTGATCGCCGCTACGCTCAAACGCTACGGAACAGATGTCGCTGGCAAACCCAACAACGCTTGGGGCGTGATCGCCACCAACACCACGCTGAGCCGCGACGCCGTCAAGGGCCTTGTCCACGACAACGAGGCCGGTGGACTGTCTGGCGCGCCCGTGCTGGCCATGAGCAACCGGGTTATCACACAGCTGCGCAGCCGCCTGGGCGAGGGATTTCCGATCATCGGGGTAGGCGGTATCCTGAGTGCGCAGGATGCAGTGAGCAAGATCAGGGCCGGCGCAGACGTGGTGCAGATTTACACGGGTCTGATCTACAAGGGCCCGGAGCTGGTGAAAGCGGCTACCTTGAGTATCAAGGATTCCTGCTGCCCTTCGTTATTAGGAAACTGAGTGTTGGTACTCGGCCCGTAAAACGTTTTTCTGTACCTTGCCCATTGTGTTGCGCGGCAATTCAGTCACGACCACACATCGTTTGGGGATTTTGAAATTAGCCAGCTTCACCTTGAGGCCGGCGATGATCTGCTCAGGCACCAGCACGACGCCTGGTTGGGCCACCACCACCGCCACACCAACCTCGCCAAAGTCCGGGTGCGGCACACCCACCAGCGCACTTTCCAGCACGCCGGGCATGTCGTTGATATAGCCCTCTATCTCGGCGGGGTACACGTTGTAGCCGCCGCTGATAATCAGGTCTTTGCTCCTGCCCACGATGGTCACGTAGCCACGCGAATCCACCTTGCCCACGTCGCCGGTCTTGAAGTAGCCGTCGGCGGTGAATTCTTCTAAGGTCTTTTCAGGCATGCGCCAGTAGCCTTTGAAAATGTTGGGGCCCTTCACCTGAATGCCCCCAATTTCGCCCACCGGCAACTCCTTGCCCTCATCATCCTGAACCCGCAGGCTCACACCGGGCAGCGGGAAACCCACGGTGCCGCCACGACGCTCGGACTGATTGTTGTAACGCGCATCCGCCTGGTAGGGGTTGGAGGTGAGCATGGCGGTCTCGCTCATGCCGTATCGCTCCAGAATGGTGTGGCCGGTGCGTGCCTGCCAGGCGGTGAAGGTCTCGATCAGCAGAGGCGCCGAGCCCGCTACAAACAACCGCATGTTGCGCACGGCGTCTTTCGTCAAACCAGCCTCGCCCAGCAAACGGGTGTACAACGTGGGAACGCCCATGAACACCGTGGCCTCAGGCATTTTGCGCAAGACCAGCTTGGCATCAAATTTGCCCAGCCAGATCATCGTGCTGCCGTTGATCAGCGCGCCATGAAGCGCCACAAACAGGCCGTGCACGTGGAAGATGGGCAGCGCATGGATCAGCACGTCACCCGGCTTCCAGCCCCAATAGTCCTTGAGCACCCGCGCATTGCTCAGCATGTTGCCGTGTGTGAGCATGGCACCCTTGCTGCGGCCTGTAGTGCCACTGGTGTACAAAATGGTGGCCAGGTCGTCGGGCGCCTGTGCAACCGGCGTGTGCCGGTCGCTGCAATGGGCTGCACGGTCCAGCAGCGAGCCGGTGCGGTCGTCACCCAGCGTGAACACGTTTTGCGTACCCGCCTTGAACGCGATCTTGCTCACCCAGCCAAAGTTTTTGGGGCTGCACACCACCACGGCGGGCTCGGCGTTGCCAATGAAATACTCGATTTCAGCGCTTTGGTAGGCGGTGTTCAGCGGCAGAAACACATAGCCTGCGCGCAGCGTGGCCAGGTACAGCATGACGGCCTCGACCGACTTTTCCACCTGCACGGCGATGCGTGCACCGGCGGGCAAGCCCAGCGAGGCAAGCAAATTGGCCATCATGGCGGTGGCGCAGTCCAGATCACGCCACGTGTAGCACAGGTCGGTATCGGTCTCTATGGCGACCGTATCCAGATCTTTGGGAAACGCGGCGCGCAAGGCGGTGAACAGGTTGTGATCGGATGGCTTCATGTAATTCTCAAAAGACGGGTTTTCGCTTTTCAACAAACGCGGCGATGCCTTCCCGGTGTTCGGGGCTGTCGGCATAACGGTAGGCATGTTGAATGATATTTGCTATCAAATCAGTAGCTTCTCGCGTATATTCGACGGGGGCTGAAGGCCAATTTGGTGCCTCATTCAGGCATTCTTTCGAGGTTTGCAAGGCCCGCAGGGTCTGTTTGTTCATGCGTGCAGCAAGCGGTGCCAATGCGGCCACGCGCTGTGCGGTGGCCAGCGCCTCCGGCGCACATTGCTCAACAGCGACGACACGGTTGAGAAAGCCCCGGTCAAGCATCTGTGCTGCATCAAACACCGCCGCCTCCAGCAGCATTTCCCGCACCGTCAATGCCCCGGCTTCGCGCAGCACCAGCCCGGTTTCGCGCGGCGCCATCGGGAAACCCAGGCGGGCAATGGGTGCACCAAACCGGGCCGCGGTGCTGGCAATACGGATGTCGCAGCAGCTGGCGATTTCAATGCCTGCGCCCATGCAGTTGCCTTCAATCTGCGCCACGATGGGCACGTCGCAGTCCAGCATGGCCTGCAGGCCACCCCAGACGTCGTCTTCATGAAATGCGCGCAGGCTCTCTTCCTGAAAGCGAAAACCCGCGTACTCCGAGATGTCACCCCCTGCGCAGAAATGGCCGCCCTCCCCCTTGA
>JBJOPS010000003.1:0-7693 GCA_046050465.1 Pseudomonadota bacterium
CCGCACGCAAAACAAGGCACAGCCATGAACCGACCCCGCCGATTTGTAGGTGCTCTCCTGCAGCCGGATGGCGTTGGTGATGCCATAGAGCTGCGCCTGCGTGAGATGGGCCTCGGGCAAACGGATGGCATCCACTTCATCCATCATGTCGCCAAACACACTGCCCTGCCCACAGCCCGTGGTAACAACACGTTTGGAGGTCTTTTCTTCCAGGTTGGCGATGCCCTTGAAGGTTTTGACTGCAGCCGCTCCGATCTCCCAGTCCACGGTGATCGACTCAATCTCACTCGCTGATTTGACCAGTCGCTGGTTCCGCAGAAACCCCAGCACCAGCAGCTCAGGGTGAGCGCCCAGCGTCATCAGCGTGACCAGCTCGCGCTTGTCCACATAAACAGTAAGGGCACGCTCGGCCGGAATGGAGACCACATCACGTTCGCCGTGCTCGTTGACCGTCTCCACCTCGCGCGTCAGCGGCGCGTGGGCGTTGGTCAGGCGGGGCAAAGTGTGACGCAACAGCAGATCCATCGGGTCAATAGGTCAGGGGCGTGGGTCCGTACCCGGCCGCCGCTGCAGGCACACCACCCGGCCGGATCGCGACCGCGCAGTATTTGAACTCGGGGATCTTGCCGAACGGATCCAGTGCCGCATTGGTCATCAGATTGGCCGCCGCCTCGTAGTAAGCGAACGGCACAAACACAGCCCCTTTGGGGGTGCCATCGTCACGGCGGACGTGAATCGCAACCTCACCCCGGCGAGACTGAACGGTGATCACATCGCCCGCCTGCAGGCCAAGCGTCTGCAAATCAGCGCCGCACATGGAGGCGGTCGCCATCGGTTCAATGGCATCGAGTACGGTGGCACGACGTGTCATGCTGCCTGTATGCCAGTGCTCCAGTTGGCGGCCGGTGATCAGCACAAACGGGAAGTCGGCATCGGGCCGCTCATTCGCCGCAATGATGTCAGCCGGCACCAGGTGCACGCGGCCATCATCGGTAGCAAAGCTGTCGATGAAAACCGTAGGCGCACCGGGGTCATCAGCACTCAGGCAGGGATAGGTCACGCTGGATTCGCGCTGCAGCCGCTCCCACGTGATGCCCGAAATGGCGCCATGCATAGCCTGGCGCATTTCATCATAGACCGCCGCCACGCCATCACTCTCGCCTGCATAGTTCCAGTTCAGGCCCATGCGCCGGGCAATCTGCTGGATGATCCACAGGTCGGGCTTGGCCTGGCCCGGCGGGTCAATCGCCTTCTTGCCCAGTTGCACCATGCGGTCGGTGTTGCTGACCGTGCCGTCTTTCTCGGGCCAGGCCGTCGCTGGCAGCACCACATCGGCCAGCCAGGCGGTTTCGGTCATGAAAATGTCCTGCACGACCAGATGTTCCAGCGAGGCCAGGGCATGGCGGGCGTGGTTCAGGTCGGGATCACTCATTGCCGGGTTTTCACCCATCACGTACATGCCGCGGATCTTGTGCGGATCGCTGTCGGGCGCCAGTGCCTTGTGCATGATTTCCACAACCGTGTAACCGGGCTGGTCATCCAGTTTGGTGTTCCAGAAATTCTCGAACCAGTCGTGCGCGGCCTTGTTGGTCACGCGCTGATAGTTGGGGAACATCATGGGAATGAGGCCCGCGTCGGATGCGCCCTGCACGTTGTTCTGCCCACGCAGCGGATGCAGGCCGGAGCCGGGCTTGCCAATCTGGCCGGTTACCGTGACCAAAGCAATCAGACAACGCGCGTTGTCTGTGCCATGCACGTGCTGGCTGACTCCCATACCCCACAAAATCATGGCACCTTTGGCCTTGGCAAATTCACGGGCCACTTCCCGCAGGGTCTGCGCCGGGATGCCACAAATCGGCTCCATCGCTTCCGGACTGTAGGCCTTGACGTTTTCTTTCAACGCCCCGTAGTTGCTGGCCCGGTTGCGAATGAACTCTTCATTCGCCAGACCTTCTTCGATAACGGTGTGAATCAGCGCATTGAGCATGGCCACGTCAGTGTCGGCCTTGAACTGCAGGGTGCGCCACGCGTGTTTGCTGATGTCGGTACCGCGCGGATCAGCCAGCACAATCTTGGCGCCATTTTTGGCGGCGTTCTTCATCCACGTCGCCGCAACAGGGTGGTTAGCAGTAGGGTTGGAGCCAATGACAAAAATCAGGTCGGAGTGCGCCACGTCATTGACCTGGTTGCTCACCGCGCCGGAACCCACGCCTTCCAGCAGTGCTGCCACGCTGGATGCATGACACAGCCGGGTGCAGTGATCTACATTGTTAGAACCAAACCCGGTGCGCACCAGCTTCTGGAACAAATACGCTTCTTCATTGCTGCCTTTGGCAGAACCAAAACCAGCCAGTGATTTCTTGCCATGCGTATCACGCAGGTTCTTGAGCGTATCAGCGCTCAATGCCAGCGCCTCTTCCCAAGTGGCTTCACGAAACACGGAAGACCAGTCAGCCGTGTCCCGATTTAAATGCTGCAGAGCTTCGGGGTCTTTGGCGACGCCGGCCTTGCGAATCAGCGGAACAGTCAGGCGTTGGGGACTGTGCGCGTAGTCGAAGCCAAAACGTCCTTTCACGCACAGCCGGTTATGGTTCGCCGGGCCATCCCGCCCGTCCACACTCACGATTTTGTTGTTTTTTACGTTGTAGGTGACCAGACAGCCCACGCCGCAGAAGGGGCAGACCGAATCCACCTTTTTGTCCACCACCTGCGAGCCCACCTGCGTCTTGGGCATCAACGCGCCGGTTGGGCAGGCCTGCACACACTCGCCGCAGGCCACACAGGTGCTGTCACCCATAGGGTCGTTCAGATCAAAGACGATCTCACTGTGTGAGCCACGCATGGCGTAACCGATCACATCATTGACCTGCTCTTCGCGGCAGGCCCGGACACAGCGGTTGCACTGGATGCAGGCATCCAGATTCACGGCCATCGCCGGGTGCGAAACGTCCGATTGGGGCTGCTCGCGACGCAGTGCTTTGAATTCCGGGCGAACCGACACATCCATGCGCGCAGCCCAGTCGCTGAGTTCGCCATGCTGCTGAGATTCATCGGTTTGACTCCACTTGTAGCCGGTGTCAGGCATGTCAGAGAGCAACATCTCCAGCACCATCTTCTGGCTTTTGACAGCACGCTCGCTGTTGGCCTGTACCTCCATGCCGGCCGTGGCACTGCGACAGCAGCTGGGCGCCAGTGTGCGCTCACCTTTGATCTCCACCATGCACGCACGGCAATTGCCATCCGCCCGGTAGCCATCTTTGTAGCAAAGGTGGGGGATATTGACCCCGTGGCGCTTGGCCGCCTTGAGGATGGTTTCACCCTCGAAGGCATGGATGGTTTTCTGATCGAGCTTGAACTCAACTGTTTGAAGCGTCTCTTCGGCCAGTTTGGCAGGCGCGTTCATTTAAACGATCTCCTGGGAAAAGTATTTCTGGACACAACGCACCGGGTTAGGCGCAGCCTGCCCCAAACCGCAGATAGACGCGTCGGTCATGACCACATTCAGGTCTTCGAGCGTGGTGTTGTCCCACACCGGGGCTTCCATCAGCTTCGCCGCCTTGGCGGTGCCCACGCGGCATGGCGTGCACTGGCCACAACTCTCGTGCGCAAAAAAACGCATCATGTTCAGCGCGGCATCACGGGCCTTGTCGTTCTGACCCAGCACAATGACTGCGGCAGAACCGATAAAGCCACCATGGGGTTGCAGAGTGTCAAAGTCCAGCGGCACGTTGGCATGGCTGGCCGGGAAGATGCCGCCCGAAGCGCCGCCCGGCAGGTAGGCATAGAGCGTGTGCCCCTCCAGCATGCCACCGCAGTATTCGTCTATCAGCTCCTGTACGGTGATGCCCGCAGGTGCCAGTTTGACGCCCGGGTGTTTGACCCGGCCACTGACGCTGAAACTGCGCAGGCCTTTGCGGCCATTGCGGCCAAAACCGCTGAACCAGCCAGCGCCTTTTTCGACAATATCGCGCACCCAGTACAGGGTCTCAAAGTTGTGCTCCAGCGTGGGACGGCCAAACAGGCCTACCTGCGCGATGTAGGGCGGGCGCATGCGGGGCTCGCCGCGTTTGCCTTCGATGCTCTCGATCATGGCGGACTCTTCGCCGCAGATGTAGGCCCCGGCCCCCCTGCGCAGTTCAATGGTGGGCAGGTTGCACGGCGGGTTGGCTTTGAGCTTGACCAGCTCGGCCTCCAGAATTGCGCGGCAACCATGGTATTCGTCGCGCAAATAAACGTAGCAGGCTTCGATGCCCACCACCTGGGCGGCTATCAGCAACCCCTCCAGAAAACGATGTGGGTCGCGCTCCAGGTAGGTTCGGTCCTTGAACGTTCCGGGTTCACCTTCGTCAATGTTCACCGCCATCACCCGTGGCGCGGGCTGGTCACGCACGATGCGCCACTTGCGTCCGGCGGGAAAGCCGGCACCACCCAAGCCACGCAAACCAGAGTCCTCCATGGCCTTGATGACACTCTCGACCTCATGCTCGCCATTCACCAACGCAGCAGCGAGTGAGTAACCACCATTCGCCCGGTAGGTGTCGTAACCCGTATACCCGGGCGAAATCTCAATCGCATGAGGCACGGGTGAGACACTTTTTTTTGCATGATCGGATGCTACAAATTTTATAGCTTCCGGTGCATATGGGTGCAGGGCTGAGGCCGAATTAACCACAGAAATAACGCTCTCCAGAGTAGCCAGGGGAACCGGCCTCTGGTGCACCACGGCCACCGGCGCCTGCTCGCAACGCCCAAGACAAGGGGCGGGAATAACCCGCACATCAGCGCTGCCCAGCAAGGCAGGCAGGCGCGCCAGCAAGTCCTGGGCGCCCGCCATTTCACAGCTCAATCCATCACACACCCGCACGGTCATGCCAGGAGCCTTGTCATCTCCCTTCACCACTTCGAAGTGATGGTAAAAGGTAGCAACTTCAAACACCTCGGCCATGGGGACGTTCATCTCTTTGGCCAGTGCCACCAGATGACGGTCGTGCAGGCAGCGGTACGTATCATTCAACCGGTGCAAATGCTCAATCAGCAAATCGCGCCGGTGTGGTGCCGTGCCAATCAGTGCGCGCACTTCCTGAACGGACATGTCGTCTGCCTGGCGTCCCTTAAGCTTGCTCTTTCGGCGAATGCGCTCTCGCATATCGCCTAGTGTGGCGGTGGCAACAATAGTACTGGTTTGACCGGATAAATTCATATTGACGCCATACGATGGCTTGAGGAACATCGGGAAACAAATGCATGCCAGTATCAACGACCCCCGCCTGTGGGTCAAATTGAATTGGGACACCAGTCGATTCAACAGCTGAATGAAGCACCCCTAAATTCAACCCTTTTTCCTGCTCAGGCTCTCCGCTCTGCGCTGTATTCAGCGGCGTGACTTAGCCAGGTGGTTTCGGCGCCCAGCACAATGGCGGCCTCCAGCGTGCGCGACGGGCGATCATTGGCGGGCGTCATGAATCCGATGGGGGTCATCAGGTCAGGACTGGTCAGTGGCAAGGCTTCGAGCTCGCGGTAGCCCTGCACCGTACAAACGAGTGCGCCGGCCATCACACTGCAAACATCCCCCGCCACCACACTCAGGGCCAGCGTCAGGATGGAGTTGGTTTCCATGACGGGCCTCACGGTCTCACCTGCCCCGGCAAAAGCAGCATTTACCAGGGTGCGATTGTGCATGTCGGGCGTGAGCAGACACAGTGGCAGACGGGCTGCTTGCGCCCAGGTCATGGTGGGCCCGAAACGTAGGGCATCAGGACTGGGTTTAAGGGCTCTTCGGACCAGAAAATAACGCTCCGTGTATTGCGGTGCCGTGGCTAAACGAATGCCACGCCCTGCAAGGCGGTCGATGTAACCGAGCCCCAGGTCCAGAGAGAGCCGCTCAAGACGGGTCTCTATCTCGGGGGAGCTGAGGGACAGGACAACCGGGGTAATGCCGGGGTGGCGCGCCTGCAGCATGGCGGCAAAACGTGCTGCAATGGGCACCGCCGTGGGAACCACGCCGATCGACAGGCTGCCCTGCGGGCTGCTGGCCGAACTGTCTAGCTGTTGTTGCAAAACCTCGCGTTCGTGGAGCATGCGCCGGGCACTGGCCAGCACCCGCGCCCCTTCTGGCGTGAAGCCGACGAACGATCGGCCCCGATTGACAATCGCCGTACCAAATTCTTCTTCCAGTGCACGCAGTGCATTGGACAGGGCGGGCTGTGTGATGTGACAGGCCTGTGCCGCGCGCCCGAAGTGTTTGTGCTCGTGCAGGGCGACCAGGTATTTGAGCGAGCCCAAAAGGTTCATGTGTGACAGGCTCGCTGGCAGCTCACTTCAGGTTCGTCTGGCAGCTCAGGTGTCTTTGGAAATCTTGATGGACGGAAATTTCGAGGAAAAATCCTTGTTCTTGGCGGCAATCGCGAGGGCCACCTTGCGGGCCACCCCCTTATAGATGCCCGCAACATCGCCCTCGGGGTCGGCCACCACGGTTGGTACACCGCTGTCGGCCTGCAGACGAATTTGCATATTCAGGGGCAAGGCACCCAGATAGTCCATGTTGCAGTCAGCAGCCATATTTTTGCCACCATCGGCGCCAAAAATATGCTCCACGTGGCCGCAGTTGCTGCACACATGAACCGCCATGTTTTCCACAATGCCCAGAATCGGCACACCGACTTTTTCGAACATCTTGATGCCCTTTTTGGCATCCAGCAGGGCAATGTCCTGCGGCGTCGTGACGACGACCGCACCGGTCATGGGCACACGCTGCGACAGCGTCAACTGGATGTCACCGGTACCCGGTGGCATGTCCACAATCAGGTAGTCCAGATCTTTCCAGTTGGTCTGGCGCAGCAACTGCTCCAGGGCCTGGGTGGCCATGGGGCCACGCCAGATCATGGCGTCGTCCTGCGCCACCATGAACCCGATGGACATCAGCTGAACACCGTGGTTTTCCATCGGCTCCATGGTTTTGCCGTCTTCGCTCTCGGGTCGGCCGCTGACGCCCATCATCATGGGCACACTGGGGCCGTAAATGTCCGCATCCAGCACGCCCACACTGGCACCTTCGGCCGCCAGCGCCAGCGCCAGGTTCACCGCCGTGGTGCTTTTGCCCACACCGCCTTTGCCGGATGCAACCGCCACGATGTTTTTGACATTGGGCAGCAACTGGATGCCGCGCTGAACCGAGTGGGAAATGATCTTCGTGGTCACGTTGACCGACACGTTCCCCACTCCCAAGACGCATTTGACAGCTGTGACAAGTGATTGGCGAAAACCCGGAATCTGGCTTTTGGCCGGGTAGCCCAACTCCACGTCAAACGCCACATCACTGTCCGTGACCGTCAGATTTTTAACGGATCTGGACGACACGAAGTCGCGTCCGGTATTGGGGTCGACAACACTTTTCAGTGCGTCCATAACTGCTTGTTCTGTCACGGCCATTGATATCTCCTGATGTGGATAGTCTAGCGAACCGTACTTCAACCCTAGCGAGGTGGGGCAATCAAATCACGCGATGACACCAGGATCTCTCAGGAAAGTGCGAGCGGCGCAATATGCGGGTTTGGCAGTTGAGCGGCAGTGAACTGGCAGAACACAGCCGCTAGTCCTTTTGCAACCAGGTGCCCATGTCGTCCAGGCCCTGGTCATAGGTGCTCTGCACATTGGGACCGCTGGTGCAGTCCATATTGGTCGCATCCACCACGCG
>JBJOPS010000004.1:0-22372 GCA_046050465.1 Pseudomonadota bacterium
CCCAGACCGATCAGGGCACCCAAGCGGGAATAGCTCAGTTGGTAGAGCGCAACCTTGCCAAGGTTGAGGTCGAGAGTTCGAGACTCTTTTCCCGCTCCACATTCTTAAAAAGGGAAGCGCAAGCTTCCCTTTTTTGTCGAACAAATTGGCGCGATAGCAAATCGGTTATGCAACGGATTGCAAATCCGTGGAGCCCAGTTCGACTCTGGGTCGCGCCTCCAGATTGTTTCTGGGCAGAGGTGCCTCGTCAGCGGAAGTTGGCGGGGCCTTTTTGTTTCACAATAGGCTAACGTGCCCGGGTGGTGAAATTGGTAGACACATCGGACTTAAAATCCGCCGCTTTCCTGCATAAGGGGCGTACCGGTTCGATTCCGGTCCCGGGCACCACTACACTGAGATGTCATGTCACGCCAAAACGCACCATTTGAAATCCACGTCCATGGCCAGGTACCGATGCGTACCGAGGTGACGTTTGAGCAGCTTCAGGACGCCCTCAAGCCGCTTTGGAAGTACGCGGGTGCCCGTTCGCTGGCCGACGGGGGCCGTAGCTCCTATGAAGACGAACCGGGCATCAAGCTCGATACCCAGGAGCACATGCTGCAACTGTGCTGGACGGTTCCGGGGGATGAGGATTTTCGTCAGTCGCTGGACGAAATGTGCATGAGCCTCAATGAACTGGCCCAGGCGGGCGCAGCGATTGAGGTCACGTTTTACGACACCGATTTTGACGAAGAAGACGAGGATTCTCCCGATGAATCCCGTGACGACTTCCTGATGCTGTTTGTTGGCCCTAATCCGGCTGCCATTATGCAGGTGCAGCGCGACCTGCTGGTGCAGGATATGGTGAACATGATGGAGCGTCATTTTGACGGTTCCGAGTTGAGCGGTGTGGTGGCAGAGGTGGATAAACTGTTCGCCAAGCGTTTTGACGCACTGGTGAGTTCGCTGGAAATTGGCAAGCCTCAACGGGGGTTGGGCGGTGGTCATGGCGGGGGCTCTGGTCACGGTGGCGGGCGCAAGCCGCGTCATTTGCACTAATCTTCCTGCGCCATCAGATGCTTACCTTTCCTATCTAGGGGGTGAGATGGACATGAAGTTCGACCTCACTTTTTTGGGAGCGGGTCGGCTGATCCTTGAAGGACGCTAAAACCGTGTTTTTCAGCTAAAATTGCCAAGCCAGGCTAAACGGCATTCCTCCGGATAGGATAGATTGGTCCTTTGGGTCAATTTGCCACCGGCATCCACTATTTTCAATAGAAATCACCGCTCATGTACCAGCACATCAAAGTGCCCTCATCAGGCCAGAAAATTACCGTCAACGCTGATATGTCGCTTAATGTGCCAGATGAACCGATCATTCCATTCATTGAAGGGGACGGTACAGGACTGGATATTACCCCCGTGATGCTGAAAGTGGTTGATGCAGCCGTGGCCAAAACCTATGGAGGCAAGAAGAAAATCCACTGGATGGAGGTGTATGCAGGTGAAAAGTCCACCAGGGTTTATGGCCCAGACGTATGGTTACCCGAAGAAACGCTGTCGGCCCTCCGGGAATATGTGGTGTCTATTAAGGGGCCGTTAACCACACCAGTAGGTGGTGGTATCCGCTCCTTGAACGTGGCGTTGCGCCAGGAACTGGATTTATATGTCTGTCTCAGGCCAGTGCAGTACTTCACTGGAGTGCCTTCCCCCGTGAAGGAGCCGCACAAGACCAATATGGTGATCTTCCGCGAAAACTCGGAAGACATCTACGCGGGCATTGAGTATGAGGCGCAGTCTGACAAGGCCAAGAAGCTGATTAAATTCCTCACGGACGAAATGGGGGTGAAGAAGATCCGCTTCCCGAATACTTCCGGTATTGGTATCAAGCCTGTGTCTGTTGAAGGTACTGAGCGCTTGGTGCGCAAGGCCATCCAGTATGCCATCGACAACGACAAGCCCAGTGTGACCATCGTGCACAAAGGGAACATCATGAAATTCACAGAAGGTGGTTTCCGTGATTGGTCTTATGCACTGGCTCAGAAAGAGTTTGGTGCTGAGTTGATTGATGGGGGCCCTTGGTGCAAGTTTAAAAATCCGAAGACAGGCAAAGACGTTATCGTCAAGGATGTGATTGCCGATGCCTTTTTGCAGCAGATTCTGCTACGCCCCGCTGAATATTCGGTGGTGGCTACGCTGAATCTGAATGGGGATTACATTTCAGATGCGCTGGCGGCCCAAGTCGGCGGTATCGGTATAGCTCCTGGGGCTAATCTGTCTGACACCGTGGCCTGTTTTGAAGCTACCCATGGTACAGCACCGAAATACGCAGGCAAGGACTACGTCAACCCCGGGTCGGAAATTTTGTCTGCGGAAATGATGCTGCGCCACATGGGCTGGAAAGAAGCGGCTGACTGCATCATCCGTTCAATGGAAAAGTCAATTCTAAGCAAGAAAGTGACCTACGATTTTGCCCGACTGATGGACGGTGCAACACAGGTGAGTTGCTCCGGCTTCGGCCAAGTGATGATTGACAATATGTAATTTAACGGTGAGCTTAGGCAGGGTTAGCGGGCTCACTTTGCTGATGCAAACTGTCTGGGTCTCTATGTCTTTGCAGTTTCATTTTGTGTTTATTACTTGAGTGCTGAAAAAGTGCCAGCCATTCACCTTTGAGCAGCATAGTACCGGCTCGCTGGCTAGAATAAATTCATGGCAACGAAACTTCCTGCAAATCCATCCACTCTACCCATTCAGCTACCGAAAGGCGATGGTGACGGCTCCGTTGTCATGGAGCGGCGGACTCAGAAGGTTAAACCCCCACAGATGTACCAAGTGGTCATGCTTAATGATGACTACACGCCGATGGAATTTGTGGTGGCGGTGATTCAGGAGTTTTTTGCCAGGGATCTGGAGGCTGCTACCCAGATCATGCTCAAGATTCACCTGGATGGAAAAGGGGTGTGCGGCATCTACTCCAAGGATGTAGCTGCCACCAAGGCGGGGCAGGTCCTTGATGCGGCTGCGAAAGCGGGACATCCCTTGAAATGCATCAACGAGCCCGTCGATTTTTAGGTAGATAACCGATGTCAGGGTCCGACATTGAAATCGGATTACAGTTAGACATCAACGCAAGGCGGAAGGAAATCTCATGATTGCGCAAGAACTAGAAGTTAGCCTGCATATGGCCTTCGTCGAGGCGCGTCAACAGCGCCACGAGTTCATCACTGTCGAGCACCTGTTGCTTGCCTTGCTGGATAACCCGAGCGCGGCCGAGGTGTTGCGGGCCTGTGCCGCCAATATCGATGATTTGCGTAAATCGCTGGTGACCTTCATCAAGGACAACACGCCGCAGGTTGCTGGTACTGACGATGTGGATACGCAACCCACGCTGGGCTTCCAACGGGTGATCCAGCGCGCCATCATGCACGTGCAGTCCACCGGAAGCGGGAAAAAAGAAGTGACCGGTGCCAATGTGCTTGTTGCGGTCTTTGGTGAGAAAGATTCGCATGCTGTGTATTACTTGCATCAGCAAGGCGTGACACGCCTGGATGTGGTGAACTTCATCGCCCACGGCATCAAGAAAAGCGACCCGCCGGAAACCGGTAAATCCAGCGAAAACCAGCCTGAAACCGAAGAATCGGGGGGCGAAAAGAGCGAGAAGCAGTCTCCGCTGGAGCAATACACGGTTAACCTCAATCAGCTGGCCAAAGACGGCAAGATTGATCCACTGATTGGCCGCGAGTACGAGGTGGAGCGGGTGATCCAGATTTTGTGCCGTCGCCGCAAGAACAACCCGCTGCTGGTGGGTGAAGCCGGTGTGGGCAAGACCGCGATTGCCGAGGGCCTTGCCTGGCGCATTGCACAAAAAGATGTACCGGAAATTCTGGCCGAAGCTGTGGTGTATTCGCTGGACATGGGCGCGCTGCTAGCCGGTACCAAATACCGAGGTGATTTCGAACAGCGCCTCAAAGGTGTTCTCAAGTCGCTCAGAGACAAGCCCAATGGCATACTGTTCATTGACGAAATTCACACGCTGATTGGTGCTGGCGCTGCGTCGGGCGGCACACTGGATGCATCCAACCTGCTTAAACCAGGCCTGAGTTCCGGCTCTCTCAAATGCATTGGCGCGACGACGTTCACCGAATACCGGGGTATCTTCGAGAAAGACGCCGCACTGTCACGCCGATTCCAGAAAGTGGACGTGGTCGAGCCGAGCATCGAACAGACGGTCGACATTCTCAAGGGCCTGAAATCGCGCTTTGAAGAGCACCACAGCGTGAAGTACGCCGTGGCTGCGCTGCAGGCTGCCGCCGAGTTGAGCGCCAAGTACATCAACGACCGCCATTTGCCCGACAAGGCGATTGACGTCATTGACGAAGCCGGTGCGGCGCAGCGCATCCTGCCGCCAAGCAAGCGCAAGAAAATCATCAGCAAGGCCGAGGTGGAAGAGATCGTGGCCAAGATTGCCCGCATCCCGCCCGCCAATGTGTCCAACGACGATCGCGGCAAGCTCAAAACCCTGGAGCGCGATTTGCGCAACGTGGTGTTTGGCCAGGATCAGGCAATTGATATGCTGGCGTCTGCGGTGAAGATGGCACGCTCGGGCTTGGGCAAGGGCGACAAGCCAATTGGCTCGTTCCTGTTCAGCGGCCCCACGGGTGTGGGCAAGACCGAAGCCGCCAAGCAGCTGGCCTACATCATGGGTATCGATCTGATCCGCTTCGACATGAGCGAATACATGGAACGCCATGCCGTGAGCCGTCTGATTGGCGCCCCCCCGGGCTATGTCGGGTTTGACCAGGGTGGTCTGCTGACCGAGGCCATCACCAAGAAGCCGCATTGCGTGCTGCTGCTCGATGAAATCGAGAAGGCGCACCCGGACATCTTCAACGTGCTGCTGCAGGTGATGGACCACGGCTCGCTGACCGACAACAACGGGCGCAAGGCCGACTTCCGCAATGTCATCATCATCATGACGACCAACGCGGGTGCCGAGACCATGAACAAGGCGACCATTGGCTTCACCAACCCGCGCGAAGCGGGCGACGAGATGGCCGATATCAAGCGCCTGTTCACGCCCGAGTTCCGCAACCGGCTGGACGCTACGGTGAGTTTCAAGGCGCTGGACGAGAACGTCATCCTGCGCGTGGTGGACAAGTTCCTGCTGCAGCTGGAAACGCAACTGGCCGAGAAGAAGGTGGACGTCACCTTCACCGACAAGCTGCGCAAGCATCTGGCGAAGAAGGGCTTTGATCCGCTGATGGGCGCGCGCCCGATGCAGCGCCTGATTCAGGACACAATCCGCCGTGCGCTGGCCGACGAGCTGCTGTTTGGCCGTTTGACCGAAGGCGGCCGCCTGACGGTGGACCTGGACGACAAGGACGAGAGCAAGACCGAAGTGATTCTGGACATTCAGTCGCTGCCAAAAAAAGAGGGCAAAGCGAAGCCGGAAGAGGCTACCGCGGGGTAAGTCGTCTGCTTTAGGGAGGGTACCCGGTCAGACATTCTCTGGCACACAACAGCCTCGATGACCCAGCACTACAGCGTGGCTCAGATCGTGGAACTGCACGACGCGCTGGAAAAATCAGGGATGACACTGGTCGCTGGAATAAGCGTCTGCCGTTCCAAGACTGCCAGCGGTTAACGGTGACCAGACGGTCCGAACCTACGAAAAACAAGCGCACAAAGAAAAACAGCCTAGAGACTTTTGATCTCTAAGCTGTTGTTCTATAACGCTTTGTTATGGTGCGGCTGGCAGGAATTGAACCCACGACCCCTTGGTTCGTAGCCAAGTACTCTATCCAACTGAGCTACAGCCGCCAAGGCCCTGATTCTAACACGATTCAGATATAGTATTTCGTCCCAATTTCGTCAACTGATGCGGTGCATTGTCATACGATTTACCGGTGACCAGATGTAGAGCCCGTGTGCCATCAACTGAAATAATGTCAATTCGGGTTGGCGCAGCTTTGTTGCATGGGAGGCCGGCGACACCCCAAGGATGTGAGGTGCTGTATTAGCAGCAGTAGCCGAGAATGGTTGCGATTTTTGTGGATGGCCACTGAGGGCAACAATAAGAAGAGTAAGAGGCTGCTGGCCCGGCTGGCCAAAGTATGTTTCTTCATGAATTGCCCCGCTGCCATGTGTGATATCTCGCCACTGATTTGAGGAGTTTCCTGGGTTGGTGCGTGCGCTTCCATTCTCCGGCGGCGTACTTGTTGGCCTCGGCCAGGGTGGGATAGGTGTGGATGGTGCCCAGAATCTTGTTCATGCCCAGCCCGTGTTTCATGGCCAGCACGTACTCGGCCAGCAGATCGCCCGCGTGGGTGCCGACAATGGTGGCACCCAGGATCTTGTCTTTGCCGGGCACAGTCAGCACCTTGACGAAGCCGTGTGCTTCGCTGTCCGCAATGGCGCGGTCCAGATCGCCCAGACCGTACTTCACCACCTCGTAGGCAATGCCTTTTTCCCTGGCTTCCTGCTCGTTCAGGCCCACGCGGGCCACCTCGGGGTCGATGAACGTGGCCCACGGAATCACCGAGTAATCGACCTTGAATTTCTTGAACGTACCAAACAGCGCATTCACCGCCGCGTACCAGGCCTGGTGCGCAGCCGTGTGCGTGAACTGGAATGGCCCGGCCACATCACCCGCCGCAAAAATATTGGGGTAAATTGTCTCCAGGTACTCATTGGTGGTGACGGTGCGGTTGGTGGGAATGCCCAAGTCTTCCAGCCCGTAGCCAGTGAGGCGCGCCACTCGGCCCACGGCACATAGCAGGGCATCAAACTCGATGCGAATCTCTTTGCCCTGGTGCTCGACGATGATGGCTTTGACTTCACCCTTGGCGTCACCGGTTGTCTCGCAGCGCAGCGCCTTGTGACTGGTGAGCACCTGCACGCCATCAGCCTGCAAGGAGGCCTTGGCCAGTGCAGACACCTCCTCGTCCTCGCGAATCATGATGCGCGGGGCCATCTCCACCTGCGTTACCTGAGCGCCCAGGCGTTGAAAGCTTTGCGCCAGCTCGCAGCCAATGGGGCCGCCGCCCAGCACCACAATGCGCTTCGGCGTTTCGTCAAGCTTGGCAAACGCATCCCATAGCGTGTCGCTGGTCACATAGCCCACGTCCTGGATGCCTGGCAGCGGTGGCACGAAGGGTTGCGCCCCGGCAGCGATGACGATGGAGCGGGTGGTTAGTACCTGTTTGTTGCCATCGTTCAGCGCAATCTCCACTGTCCACGGGTTCACAATTCTGGCGTAGCCTTGCAGCACCTCCACGCCCAGACCTGTGTAGCGCTCCACGCTGTCGTGTGGCTCTATGGCGGTGATAACGGCCTGAATGCGCTGCATCACAGCCTTGAAGCTGAAGACGGGTTGTGCGTCGGCCAAGCCGTACCGCGTGCCGTGCTTCATCTGGTGCGCCAGTTTTGCGCTTTTGATGAGTGCCTTGCTGGGCACGCAGCCATAGTTCAGGCAGTCGCCACCCATCTTGTGGGCTTCGATCAGCGTGACCTTGGCCTTAACCGCAGCGGCAATGTAGGCCGACACCAGCCCGCCAGCGCCACCACCAATGACCACCAGATTGCGGTCAAATGTTTTGGGTTTGACTGAATTCCAGCGTGCATATACCTTGCGCCGCTTCACGTAGTCCAGCACCTTTTTAGTCACCAGTGGCAGCAGACCCAACAGCACAAACGAGCCCAGCAACCCCGGCGACAGGATGGAGCGCAGCGAGGTGATCTTGGCGATCTCGGTACCTGCATTCACATAAGCCACGGTACCCGCAAACATGCCAAGCTGGCTGACCCAGAAATAGGTCCACGTTTTCATCTTGGTCAACCCCATCAACAGGTTCAGCGCGAAGAAGGGAATCAGCGGCACCAGACGCAGCGTGAAGAGGTAAAAGCCGCCTTCTTTTTCAATGCCCTTGTTCACCTCGTCAAGTTTCTTCCCAAACCGGCCCTCAATGCTGTCACGAAGCAGGTAACGCGCCGCCAGCATGGCCAGTGTGGCGCCGATGGTGGACGCAAACGACACCACCACCGTGCCCCACACCAGCCCGAAACTGGCTCCGCCGGCCAGCGTCATGATGGCGGCTCCCGGTAGCGAGAGCGAAGTTATCAGCACATAAACGGCAAAGAAAGCGGCTGTCACCATGACCGGGCGCTGCTCATACAAGGCTGAAAAGTTACCCTGCTGTTCCTTGATGAACGACAGGCTGAAAAAGCGCCCCAGATCGAATACAAAGAAGAGGGCGATCAGGACGAGCAGCACCACCAGGAACAGGTTTTTTTTGCTTTTCAAGGGTTTCTTTCAGTGGTCTTGTGAAAACTGGCGCCAGCCCCAGCCAATACGCATCACGATGGTCGCTACGCACAGGGCCGCAAACGCATAGGCAATTTCGGAAAAATGTTGTGGCCACACACACATCGCCACAAAACACACCAGCGTTTCTGTAGCTTCGGTCAAGCCACCCAGAAAGTAAAACGACTTGTTGGGGTAGTCCAGGCTGGTCAGCCCGCGCTTGGCGGCCATGATGGCAAATGCCAGAAAACTGGAGCCGGTCCCGATGAACGCAGCCAGCAACACGGCAGCAGCCAGCGCGTTGGTTGGCGGTTGCGCTACGGCAAACGCCAGCGGAATGGCGGCATAAAACAGAAAGTCCAGCGCAATATCCAGAAAACCACCGGCATCGGTAGGCTGTGTCCGGCGCGCCATGGCACCATCCAGAGCATCGCATAATCTTGACAATAATATGGCTGCAGCCCCGGCCATATATGCATGAGTAGCTATTAATACTGCAGCAACCATGCCAATCAAAAAGCCAATCAACGTCATCTGGTTGGCGCTCAAACCGGCGCGCACGAACACGCCAGCCAGCCCATTCACAGCGGGTTTGATGAGTGCAGTGGCAGCGCGGTCAAGCATGGTTGGTTTCAGAGATGGGTGACATGCGCAGGGTCCGCCACATCAGATTCATCATGGGTCACCATTAGTACGGGGATCTGCCGTTTTCTTACAAGATCAAACACAAATTGGCGCATGCGCGTGCGCAGAGCTGCATCCAGCTTGGAAAACGGCTCGTCCAGCAGCAGGGCCTGCGGATCGGCCAGCAAGGCCCGCATCAGCGCCACCCGCGCCCGCTGTCCACCCGAGAGTGTGGCTGGGTCTGCTTGGGCGAAATCTGACATTTCCAGATCCTGCAGTCCGCGGGTCACGCGGGCTTCACGCGCCGCCATAGACCCTGCGGGCACGGCAAACAGCAGGTTTTCGCGCACGGTCATGTGCGCAAACAGCAGGTCTTCCTGAAACAGGATGCCGACGCGCCGTCGTTCGGTGGGCAGGTGATCAATGCGTTGCCCGTTCAGCGTGATGCTGCCGTCAAACGTCAGGCTTTCCGCCAGCGTGCCACAAATGGCTGCCAGCAGACTGGATTTGCCGGAGCCACTGGCCCCCATCACCGTGTGAATGACGCCGCTGGGCACGTTCACACGCAGGCTGCCCACCAGTGTGGTGCTGGCCGTTGCCAGGCTTTGAACATGGATATCCAGGGTCATGGGTGGAGTCGGGGGCGCAGCGTAGTGGGTGAAGGCAGGGGCGAATCAGGCAGGACGATAATACTGGTACCGGCATTCACCGTGTGGCGTGGGTGTCTTGATCAGGGGAAACGATGATGAAAAAAAGAGTGTTGTTGGGTTTGTTGGTCCTGCTGGGTCAGTTCGGTTCCGTGCATGCTCAAACCACGCCTTCGAGCCCGGCAAAAAAGGAATTGATCGCAAAAGTGCTGAACCTGCAGCAGCCGGCCATTGAAAACATGTCACGCGCACTGGCAGAGCAGCCAGCGGCGCAAATGATGCAACAGGCCGCCGTGGTGTTGCAGACGCGCATTGCGCCAGAGAGGCGCGAGGCCGTGGGCAAGGAAATTCAGGCTGACCTGAAAAAATACGCTGACGAAGCCGTTCCCCTGGTGCGGGACCGTGCCCTGAAGCTGGCCCCATCGACCATTGGTGCCTTGCTGGAAGAAAAATTCACGGAAGATGAACTCAAACAACTGGTGGCCATTATCGAATCGCCCGTCAACCGCAAGTTCCAGCAACTCGGGGGTGACATGCAGAAAGTGCTGGTCGAAAAACTCGTTGCAGAAACCCGTGGCCTGATCGAACCCAAAGTCAAGGCATTGGACCAGGTGATTGCCAAGCGCCTGGGCATTGAGCCTCGGCCCGCTGATGGCGCCGCCGCTCCCGATAAGGCGAAACCAGTCGCCAAAGCGGCCAGCAAGTAGCCCTGTTACAGGCTGGCCAGATGCTGGCGCGCTGGTCTTGCCTTTTTGGCCCCGGGCCATGCGGTGATTCTCCCAGTCTGCTGGAGCGCAACGGGTTTATAAGCACAAGGGCATAGCCCGGATCAGGGTAGCGCGAGGCGACGCTGGCTCTCAAACCGGCGGGGCAAACCGGTCAAAGGGTCTTCAAATTCAATCGATTGCGCCAGCAGCTGCAGCGGGTGGTCATAGTCGGCTCCCTCAGGCGTGAGCACTGGATACAGGCCATCACCCATAATGGGTGTGCCCAGCGCCGCCATATGTACCCGCAACTGATGGCGCCTGCCGGTTACCGGATGCAACAGGTACCGCGCCCGTGCCCCGGACAACTCCAGAAGATGGATGTGGGTAATGGCATTAGGCTCACCCCCGGTTTCATGCTGCAGCATGAAGTGGTCCGCTTCCACGATGCGGCTCTTGCGGGTGAGTGGAAAGGTCAAAGCAGCGCGCCACGGTGCAATGGCCTCATAAGTCTTGTGCACGCTGCGTTTGCGAAAGAGAGCCTGATACGCGTCGCGACTGGCGGGCTGAACAGAAAACAGCACCAGCCCGGCGGTGTCGCGGTCAATGCGGTGGATGGGGGTCAGATCATCCAGCCCCAGCTTGCGTTTGAGGCGCACCAGCACGGTTTCCTGCAGGTACTTGCCCGAGGGGGTGACCGGCAGAAAGTGCGGCTTGTCCACGACGATCAGGTGCTCGTCCTGATGCAGGATGACTTCCTCAAACGGAATGGGATCTTCCGCTTCAAGAGCCCGGTAGTAATACACGCGGATATGGCTCTGAAAAGGGCGCTCCTCGCTCACGGCCACGCCAAATTCGTCCACCACCTCACCATCGGCCATGCGTTGCAGCCACGTCTGGCGCGGAATGGCCGCAAAGCGCTGGACCAGAAAGTCGGTGATGGTGGCCCACGGCCCTTCAGGCAAGCCCACACAGCTGGGGCCAACACCGTCGCGCGTGGGCAGCATGGTTGTGGCCAGCCGCGTCTCAGACCCGCACAAACACCACGTCCCACACGCCGTGGCCCAGCTTGATCCCGCGGTTTTCGAACTTGGTCAGCGGCCGGTAGAAAGGCTTGGGCGCATAGCCGCCCAGCTCGGGGTGGCTGGCGGCGGCGGTGTTTTTCAGCAGTGGTTCGTCGCAGAGAACCTGCAAAATCTGCTCGGCATAGGGCTGCCAGTCGGTCGCGCAATGCAGGTAGCCGCGGGGCTTGAGGCGCGTGGCCAGCTTGGCGATGAGCGGGCTTTGAATCAGGCGGCGCTTGTTGTGTTTTTTCTTGTGCCAGGGGTCGGGGAAGAAAATATGCACACCGTCCAGCGAAGCGGGCGGCAGCATGTTGTCCATCACCTCCACGGCGTCGTGCGAGATGATGCGAATATTTTTCAGGCCTTGCTCTCCGATGCGCTTGAGCAGGGCGCCCACGCCGGGCTGATGCACCTCGCAGCACAGGAAACGCGTGTCGGGCATCAGCGCTGCAATGTGTGCGGTGGCCTCGCCCATGCCAAAGCCGATTTCCAGCACCAGGGGCTTTTTTGAAGGGTCATTTTGGCCATCGCCCCCCGTGGTATATGTGTAAGCAGCTACCAAATCAATAGCATCCGGCTGATAAGACAGGATGAACTGGGGGCCCAGTTCCTGAAAAGCCTTGGTCTGGCCGGTGGTGGTGCGGCCGGTGCGACGCACAAAACTCTTGATGGTTCTGGCGTAAGGGGATGTTTCGTTCACGGGGGTACTTGTAAGGATGTTGCTTTTGGGAGCCACTCCCGAACTTGTTGATCGCAAGGTCAGCGGGTTTTTAATGGCTGGTTTCGTCGGTGCTTGGTGTGTTGTGTGCCATCAGTCGATCAGTGAGTGCAATGGCCAGTGCCGACAACAGAAATACCACGTGAATGACAGTCTGCCACATCAGGACCTTCATGTCGTAATTGGCAGCATTGATGAAAGTCTTGAGAAGGTGGATGGACGAAATGCCGATGATGGCCGTTGCCAGCTTGACTTTCAGGACTGATGCGTTCACATGGCTCAGCCATTCTGGCTGATCCGGGTGTTCTTCCAGATCCATGCGACTGACGAAGGTCTCATAACCGCCGACAATCACCATGATCAACAAGTTGGAGATCATGACGACATCAATCAGCGCCAGCACAACAAGCATGATCACTGTTTCATTCAGTGACGTGATTTGAAACTCGGTCTTGTAGCCGATGCTGGTAACCAACGCCTGCAAAGCGGCCTGGCTTCCAAAGGCTGCTTCCAGAAGGTGAACAAGTTCGACCCAAAAATGGAAGACATAGACTGCCTGTGCTGCAATCAGCCCCAGATAAAGGGGCAGTTGCAGCCAGCGGCTGGCAAAAATGAAGCTGGGCAGGGGGCGCAATTTTCTGGGACTACCAGTATTTATTTTGCTCATAAGGTGGTTTGGGCTCAGATTCGGTCTGGATGGGGGGGGTACGGACAGCCGCAATTGTAGGCCGCTAACCCGCACGCGGTCCTGATCCCCGGTATTCTTGGGAAGCCATGCCGTCAGTGCTTTGTAAGTGGCGCCCAGGATAGTCCTTGCTAAACAGAGCCCCTGATCAAAGCCACTGATATCTAGAGAAGTCCAAGACCTTATTGAGGAGACGAAATAATGAGCGCCATCGAGTCAGTCCTGGTTGAAAACCGCGTTTTCCCGCCCAGCGAAGCCACCGTCAAAACTGCCCGTATTTCCGGCATGGAGGGCTACCACGCCCTGTGCGCCGAAGCGGGCAAGGACTTCGAGGGTTTCTGGGCCCGCCTGGCGCGTGAGAACGTGGTGTGGAACAAACCCTTCACGCGCACGCTGGACGAATCCAACGCGCCGTTTTACAAGTGGTTTGACGATGGCGAACTCAATGCCAGCGCCAACTGCCTGGACAAACACATGGGCACGCCCACCGAAAACAAGGTGGCGGTGATTTTTGAAGCCGACGACGGCACGGTTACCAAGACCACCTACAAGGAGTTGTTGGCCCGCGTGAGCCAGTTTGCCAACGCGCTCAAGGCTGACGGCATCCAAAAGGGCGATCGCGTGCTGGTTTACATGCCCATGACGCTGGAAGGCGTGATTGCCATGCAGGCCTGCGCCCGCATTGGTGCAACCCACAGCGTGGTGTTTGGCGGCTTCTCGGCCAAGGCGCTGCAGGAACGCATCATCGACGCGGGCGCCGTGGCGGTGATCACCAGCAACTACCAGATGCGCGGCGGCAAAGAGCTGCCGCTCAAGGCCATCGTGGACGAAGGCCTCGGCCTGGGCGGCTGCGACACCATCAAGACCGTCTACGTCTTCCAGCGCACCAAGACCGCCTGCAACATGGTGGCCGGCCGCGACAAAACCTTTGACGAAGCCCTGGCCGGTAAGAGCACGGAGTGCGCGCCGGTGCCCGTGGGCGCCGAGCACCCGCTGTTCATCCTCTACACCTCGGGCTCCACTGGCAAGCCCAAGGGCGTGCAGCATTCCACCGGTGGCTACCTGCTGTGGGCCAAGCTGACCATGGACTGGACGTTTGACTTGAAGCCCGCCGATGTGTTCTGGTGCACGGCCGACATCGGCTGGATCACCGGCCACACCTACGTGGCCTATGGCCCGTTGGCCGCAGGCGCCACGCAAATCATCTTTGAAGGTGTGCCCACCTTCCCGAACGCGGGCCGCTTCTGGCAGATGATCGAGCGCCACAAGTGCACCATCTTCTACACCGCGCCCACCGCCATCCGTTCGCTGATCAAGGCGGCCGAAAGCGATGCCGCTGTGCATCCGGACCGCTCCGACTTGTCGAGCCTGCGCATCCTCGGCTCCGTGGGCGAGCCCATCAACCCCGAAGCGTGGATGTGGTATTACAAAAACGTGGGCCACGAGCGTTGCCCCATCGTGGACACCTTCTGGCAGACAGAAACTGGCGGTCACATGATGACCCCGCTACCCGGCGCCACACCGCTGGTGCCCGGTAGCTGCACATTGCCACTGCCCGGCATCATGGCCGCTATTGTGGATGAGGCGGGCAATGACATTGCCAACGGCACGGGTGGCATTTTGGTGGTCAAGCGGCCATGGCCATCCATGATCCGCACCATCTGGAACGACCCCGAGCGGTTCAAGAAAGCCTACTTCCCCGAAGAAATGGGCGGCACGCTGTACCTGGCCGGTGATGGCGCAGTACGCAGTGCCGACCGGGGCTACTTCCGCATCACGGGCCGCATTGACGATGTGCTGAACGTGTCCGGCCACCGCATGGGCACCATGGAAATTGAATCTGCGCTGGTGTCCAAGACCGACCTGGTGGCCGAAGCTGCTGTGGTGGGCCGCCCGGATGATCTGACCGGTGAGGCCATCTGTGCCTTCGTCGTGCTCAAGCGTCCCATGCCCAAGGGCGACGAGGCCAAGGCGATTGCCAAGGAGCTGCGCGACTGGGTGGCCAAGGAGATCGGCCCCATCGCCAAGCCCAAGGATATCCGCTTTGGCGAGAACCTGCCCAAGACCCGCTCCGGCAAGATCATGCGCCGCCTGCTGCGCTCGCTGGCCAAGGGCGAGTCCATTACCCAGGATACCTCCACGCTGGAAAACCCGGCCATTCTGGACCAGCTGGGTCAGGCGTATTGAATAGTCGCCTTGGTGTTTAAGCGTGAATGCTGCATAAATAATAGCTACTCACCCATATCCGACCAAGGCCAATCGCCTAAACAAGCAAAAAAGCCCGCTGACAACCATATCAGCGGGCTTTTGCATTTGAGCTAGGGTGACATGTCGTTACAAGACATGTCTGCTGTCAACTGGCCAATTACTTCAGGCTCAACACCCAGGCAGCCAGCTTCTTGGCTTCGGCCTCGTTGACCTGTGCGTTGGCTGGCATGGGAACGGCTCCCCACACACCTGAGCCACCTTTAAGAATTTTTACAGCCAGCTTGTCACTCGCAGACTTGTCAGCTGCGTATTTGGCTGCTACCTCTTTGTAAGAAGGGCCAACCAGTTTCTTGTCCACGGCATGGCAGGCCATACAGTTCTTGGCCGTAGCCAAAGCCTGATCAGCAAAAACGGGGGCAGCAGCAGTCGCAGCCGCTGCAATGGCGATTTTGGCTAACAGCTTGGTTTTCATCTATCGTCCTCGTGGGTTGGGTTACAGTTCTCAAACGTAATTGTAGTGACCCTGGTTGACGCGGTTTGCCATGCCAAGGTATAAAAACCACAGGAGTTTGTGATGTATTTGCTGGGACTTGGGATTGTTTTGCTGCTTATGAAGTACCTGGACTTGGGGCCGGTAGCTGACTGGAGCTGGTTGATTGTCCTGACGCCATTTGCAATGGCCGTAATTTGGTGGGCTTGGGCCGACTCATCCGGATACACCAAACGAAAGGCCATGGAACGGGAAGACGCCCGCCGTAAGGCGCGCATTGACAAGAACAAGGAAGCCATTGGCACTTTGCGAAAAGGTCGACGGCGCTAGACTCAGGTCAGCGCTTCCCGCAGCATCAGTAGTTATCGAGAACAGCACCTTTGCTGGCAGTGGATGCATTGAACGCAAACTTGGCCTGCACGCCGCGTGTGTAGCGCGGTGCTGGGGCTTTCCAGGCTGAGCGGCGTTTGGCGATTTCAGCATCGCTGACATTGAGTTGCAGTAGCAACTGGCGTGAGTCAATGGTAATGGAGTCGCCTTCATGAATCAGCGCAATCGTGCCGCCAACTGCAGCCTCGGGTGCCACATGGCCGACCACCATGCCCCAGGTGCCGCCCGAGAAGCGTCCGTCAGTGATCAGCCCCACGCTTTCGCCCAAACCTGCACCAATCAGTGCGCCAGTGGGGGCCAGCATCTCGGGCATGCCCGGGCCGCCCTTGGGGCCCAGATAGCGCAGCACCATCACGTCGCCCGCCACGATCTTGCCCGCCAGAATGGCGGCCAGGGCGGATTGCTCGTCGTCGAACACGCGGGCCGGGCCCGTCATCACCGGGTTCTTCAGGCCGGTGATCTTGGCGACGCAGCCTTCGGGGCTCAGGTTGCCCTTGAGGATAGCCAGGTGGCCCTGGGCATACATGGGGTTGGTAATAGGGCGGATCACATCCTGGTCGGCACGGGGCACATCGGGGATGTCTTTCAGCACCTCGCTAATCGTCTGGCCGGTGATGGTGAGGCAGTCGCCGTGCAACAGACCTGCGGCCAGCAGCGTCTTCATCACCTGCGGAATGCCACCGGCCACGTGCAGATCCACCGCCAGGTACTTGCCGCTGGGTTTCAGGTCGCACAGTACAGGGGTTTTGACGCGAACGCGCTCGAAGTCGTCAATCGTCCATTCCACGCCAGCGGCATGGGCAATCGCCAGGAAGTGCAGCACGGCGTTGGTGGAGCCACCGGTGGCCATCACCACGGCCACGGCGTTTTCAATGGCTTCTTTGGTCACGATGTCGCGCGGTTTGATGTCTTTCCTGATGGCTTCCATCAGCACTTTGGCAGACTCTTTGGCCGAGTTCATTTTCTCGTCGTGCGGGTTGGCCATGGTGGACGAGTAAGGCAGGGACAGGCCCAGTGCCTCAAACGCCGACGACATGGTGTTGGCCGTGTACATGCCGCCGCAGGAGCCGGTGCCGGGCACCGCGCGTTTTTCGATTTCCAGCAGGTCAAAGTCGCTCAGGTTGCCTGCGGCGTTCTGGCCCACGGCCTCGAATACGCTCACAATGTTGAGGTCCTGCCCCTTGTATTTGCCGGGCAGAATGGTGCCGCCATACACGTAGATGGCAGGCACGTTGGCGCGCAGCATGCCCATCATGCCGCCGGGCATGTTTTTGTCGCAACCACCCACCACCACCACGCCGTCCATCCATTGGCCGCCCACGCAGGTTTCGATGCAGTCGCTGATGACTTCGCGGCTGACCAGACTGTATTTCATGCCCTCGGTGCCCATGGCCATGCCGTCAGAAATGGTGGGCGTGCCAAACACCTGCGCATTGCCACCGGCTTCTTCAATACCGGCAATCGCCGCATCGGCCAGTTTTTGCAGACCTGAATTGCAGGGAGTGATGGTGCTGTGCCCGTTGGCCACGCCCACCATCGGCTTCTTGAAGTCTTCTTCAACATAGCCCATGGCGTAAAACATGGAGCGGTTGGCGGCGCGCGATTTGCCTTCGGTGATGTTCTTGCTGCGCGGGTTCAGGATGACGGGTTTGATGTCCATGGTGTCTCTCGTGAGTGTTTTGAGGCTGTTTGCCGCTGAAATCAACAGTAAACAGCCTGGTAAAAGCTTGAGTTTAGCTTGCGATGATGTCTGCGCTTGCGTGCACAATCCTGCCTATGCTGATCCATCCCCAAATCGACCCCATCGCCCTTCAACTCGGGCCCGTTGCCGTGCACTGGTACGGCCTCACCTATCTGGCTGCGTTTGGTCTGTTCATGTGGCTGGGCATACGCCGCCTCAAACACCCGTCGTTCGCCGCGCTCACAGGCCCTGGTGCCTGGTCGCGCAAGGACGTGGAAGACATTCTGTTTCTGGGCGTGATGGGCGTGGTGCTGGGCGGGCGCATTGGCTATTGCCTGTTTTACAAGCCGGGCTATTACCTGTCGCATCCACTGGAGGTTTTTGCCGTGTGGCAGGGCGGCATGAGTTTTCATGGCGGCATGCTGGGGGTGATCGGTTCGATGATCTGGTTCGCCGTGTCGCGCAAACGCCCCTTCTTGCAGGTGGCTGATTTTGTGGCGCCATGTGTGCCTACGGGGCTGGCGGCCGGGCGTGTGGGTAATTTCATCAATGGCGAGTTGTGGGGGCGGCTGGCAGACCCCAGCTTGCCCTGGGGCATGGTGTTTCGCGGTGCTGGTGACTTGCCGCGCCACCCGTCGCAGGTGTATCAGTTCCTGATGGAGGGCTTGCTGCTGTTCATCCTGCTGTGGCTGTATGCCCGCAAGGAGCGAAAGCCGGGACAAGTGGCTGCGGTGTTTTTGCTGGGTTACGGCGTGTTCCGCTTCATTGCCGAGTTTTTCCGCGAGCCGGATGCGCACTTGGGGTTGCTGTCATTGGGCATGAGTATGGGGCAGTGGTTGTGTGTACCGATGATTCTGGGTGGTGCGGGGTTGTGGTGGTGGGCAGAGCAACGACGGACCCGGTAAATACCTGACCCCAAGGCAAACGCTCGCAGGGCAGCTTGCCCGGCACGTGGCGGTTATCAATTATCGCGGGTAAACACGGAGCGATTTTTTTAAATCACTCTTGTAAACATTGATGTAATTACGAATAATTATGAAAAATTACCAACAAAGCTGTCGATGCCGATGCGACTGATTCAAAACTCCCTGCACGACGAAGTGGCCGCCACTTTGCGCGACCGCATTTTTTCGGGTGAACTGGCTCCCGGCAGCTTTCTGGACGAAGTGGGGTTGTGCGAAAGCCTGACCATCTCGCGCACACCCTTGCGCGAGGCGCTGAAAGTTCTGACAGCGGAAGGCCTGGTGCGCCACGAGCCACGGCGTGGCTGCTTCGTGAACCAGGTGACCGAGCAGGATCTGGATGACATCTTCCCGGTGATTGCCCTGCTGGAGGGGCGCTGTGCCTTTGAGGCCGCCCGCAATGCCAGCGATGCCGATCTGGCCGTACTGGAAACCCTGCACCAGCGGCTGAGTGGCCACGCCAAAGCGCGGCGCATCACCGACTACTACACCACCAACTTCGCCATTCACGAGGCCATCATCACCCTGGCCAACAACCGCTGGCTGGCCCAGGTGATCGGGGATCTGCGCAAGATCCTCAAGCTGGCGCGCCTGCAAAGTTTGCAGGCCAGTGGTCGCATGGAGCAGAGCCTGAGCGAGCACATGGCGGTGTTTGCCGCGCTCAAGGCGCGCGACAGCGAAGGTGCCGACGCGGCCATGCGCACCCACCTGACCCGCCAGCGCGAAGCCCTGCGCGCCTTGATGCGCAACCACACCAGCAAGGTACAGGCATGAACACCACCACGACATGGATCACACGCAAGGTCTCCGGGCTGCTGCCGCATGCGGGAGCCAAAGGTGCATCAAAAAGGGATTTGAGTGAAATTGGAAAAGAAAATATGCCGCCAGCCCTCGTGGATACTGCGCAAGAAGCTATTAAAACAGTAGCATCAGACAAGAATTCAAGTAGCAAACCACGCTCCACCCGCGAGCGCCTGCAAGGCAGTTTGCGCCACAAGGAAGAAGCCCTGTCGCCCCGCGTGCTGCGCCGCACGCTGGAGGAGCTGCGGGCCATTGTGGACCCTCGGTTGAGCGAAGTGGAGGGCGGTTGCCGGGCGCAGGGGGTGGCGCGCTGGTACGCCAGCGCCACGCTGGAGCAGCGGCGCGACATGTGGCTGCTGATGAGCGAGCAGTTTGTGGCCGACCCGCAAGTCGTCAAGCTTGCACAGGCGGAGTTTGCCACCGCCGTGGGTACGCCCGACGAAGCCGCTGCCGAGGT
Source organism: Pseudomonadota bacterium (assembly GCA_046050465.1). Classification (GTDB taxonomy): domain Bacteria; phylum Pseudomonadota; class Gammaproteobacteria; order Burkholderiales; family Burkholderiaceae_C; genus Egaibacter. The sequence continues at coordinate 19,716 of JBJOPS010000004.1, forward strand.
GCACTACCGCCGTGCCACCGTGTCGCCGCGCCGGAGGTTGCTGCAACGCTTCAGCGCGTTTCCCGAGGGCATCCGTTTTCTGGTGGACTTGCGGGCCGACATGCTGCCGCACCTGAAGGCCGACAAGCGCCTGCAGGCGCTGGATGTGGAGATGGAATACATGTTCTCCACCTGGTTTGATGTGGGTTTTCTGGACTTGCGCCCCATCAGTTGGGACTCGCCCGCGTCGCTGATTGAAAAGCTCATCAAATACGAAGCGGTGCACGATATCAAGAGCTGGGCCGATGTGAAAAACCGGCTTGACTCGGATCGACGCTGCTACGGCTTCTTCCACCCACGCCTCCCAGACGAGCCGCTGATTTTTGTCGAAGTGGCGTTCATGGACGACATGGCCAACAGCATCACGCCCTTGCTGGACGAAGCCGCCAGCGCCGCAGACCTTAAGAAAGCCACCACAGCAATTTTTTACTCCATCAGCAACACGCAAACCGGCCTGCGCGGCGTGAGCTTTGGCGATTCGCTGATCAAGCGGGTCGTTGAAACCCTGAAGCTGGAGTTCCCCAAACTCAAGGTGTTTGCCACCCTGTCGCCCATCCCCGGTTTTCGTGCCTGGCTGGGCAAAAACGCCACCGCCATGCTGGAGAAGCTGGACGACAAAAGCCGTCTGCAACTGGGGCGCGTGCTGGGCTTCGACCCGCCTGGCCCGGAGCATTTTTTGAGTGCCGCCGACAAGGCACTGACGCTGGATGCCAAGTCGCCTGTGCGCAGCTTGTTGTTGCAATGCGCGGCGCACTACCTGGGCAGCGAAATCAAAGACGGCAAGCCCGTGGACCCGGTGGCCCGGTTTCACCTGGGCAACGGCGCGCGGGTCGAGCGGCTGAACTGGGCTGGCGACCCGTCGGCCAAAGGGCTCAAACAGTCTTGCGGCCTGATGGTGAATTACCTGTACGACCTCAAACGGCTGGACAAACACCGCGCGATGCTGGTGCAGGGCAAAATCGCGGTATCGGGTGACATTGAAGATTTGCAGTTTTAAGTTTTGGTGTAATTTTTATTAACAACGACAGGAGACAACCATGATTAACATTGATGCAATCCAGACCTTTCCACGGCGCGCGGTTTTACGCATGGCCGCAGCCGCTGCAGCAGCCTCTGCGTTGGGCGCTCGGGCGCAAAGTGCCTGGCCCGCCAAGCCGGTCACGCTGGTAGTGCCGTTTCCGGCAGGGGGTGGCACCGACGCCTTTGCGCGGCCCCTGTCGGCGCAGTTTGCGCGCCTCACGGGCAAGCAACTGGTTATCGACAACCGCGGTGGTGCGGGTGGCACGCTGGGCGCCGGTATCGCCGCCAAAGCCGCGGCTGATGGGTACACACTTTTCATGGGCGCGGTGCACCACGCCATTGCCCCGTCGATGTATCCCAAGCTGGACTACGACATCGAGAAAGACTTTGTGCCGCTGGCCCTGGTGGCCAACGTGCCGCAGGTGCTGGTGATTAACCCGAAAAAAATTCCGGTCAACGACTTCAAGGGCTTTTTGGAGTTCGTCCGCAAGAACCCCGGCAAGCTGAATTACGGTTCGGCTGGTGGCGGCACGTCGCACCACCTGGCGGGTGAGTTGTTCAAGCAGCAAAGCAAAACCTTTATCACCCACATTCCGTATCGCGGCGCCGGCCCGGCTCTTCAAGGCCTGATTGCGGGCGATGTGGAAATGATGTTTGACGGTCTGGGCTCGTCGGCGGGCCATATCAAGGGTGGCCGTATCAAGGCGCTGATGGTGGCGGGCGCCAAGCGCAACGCGGCTTTTCCGGATGTGCCCTGCGCGGCCGAGCTGGGTTTCCCAGAGTACACCGTGACTACCTGGTACGGCATCTGGGTACCCAAAGGTACGCCCACCGACATTCAGGCACGCATCGTGGAAGAAATCAACAAGGCCGGTTTGTCGGATGAGGCCAAAGCCGTGTGGGCCGCTCAGGGCGCCGAGTTTGGCACCCTGTCGCCTCAGCAGTTTGGTGGCTTCGTCAGTGCTGAGGTGAAGCGCTGGGCTGCGGTGGTGAAAACCTCGGGCGCCAAGCTGGACTGATGCCTGCCCGCATTGTTTTCGAAGAGGGCAACGATGGTGTGGCGTCCGTCACGCTGTCTCACCCCGGCAAGTTCAACGCCATGTCGCGTGCGATGTGGCGCGAGTTGCGTGCCGGGTTTGAGTGCCTGCAGCGCAGCACCAGCCTGCGCTGCGTCCTTATCAAGGGGGAGAGTGGCCACTTCTGCGCAGGGGGTGACATCTCGGAATACGCGGGTTTTCGTTTTCAGGAAGAGAGCCTTCGCGCCTTTCATGAAGACGACGTCTGGGGCGGCCTGCAGGCCATGCTGGACTGCGATGTGCCCATCGTGGCGCAGATCGAGGGCAACTGCATGGGTGCGGGTGTGGAGATGGCCAGCTGCTGCGACCTGCGCGTGGCTGCCCGTTCGGCCCGCTTTGGCGCACCCATTGCGCGCCTGGGCTTTCCCATGGCGCCGCGCGAGGCTGCGCTGGTGGCACAGGCCGCTGGCGCTACGGTGGCGCGCGCCATGCTGCTCGCGGCCGAGGTGTTCGATGCTCCGGCTATGCTGGCACACGGTTTTCTGACCCAGGTGCTGGACGACGCGCAGCTGTCGGCCCACA
>JBJOPS010000005.1:0-20263 GCA_046050465.1 Pseudomonadota bacterium
AGTCCATATTGGTCGCATCCACCACGCGGCTGGGCTGCAAATAGGTGCGCCCCTGAAAGTGAAACGCCTGGGGCAAATCTGCCCGGTGGCGCGTCAACAGCACCAGCGTGCCCGCGTCGTCGGCACGGTCTTGAGGCAAGGGCACGTTGTCATAAAAGCCACCGTCCAGCGCAGCGCGGCCGTTGACCTTGTGCGTGGGTGTGATGGGTACCGCGGCGGCAGAAGCCAACAGCAGACTGCGCGCGTCGTCCAGCTGCGGGCAGTCGGTCAGGTCGTGGTATTCGGGGCGTAAGCCCACCCAATGCGGCAGGCGGCCATGGAAGGTCTTTAGCCAAAACTTCTCGGTCGAATACAAGGCCAGCGCCACAGCGGTGGACAAGGTCACGGGCAAGAAAGGGATGGGGCGGGTGATGGCCACATCCACCTTTAGCGTGCCACGCTGTAGCTTTTGCAAATCTGCAGCCTGCAGAAAGCTCTCGATCCAGTCCGGATAAATGCGTGGCAGTACAAACGGCCGTTTGCCTTTGAGCAGGTCGCGCCAGACGATGTTCTTGGGCGTGTTGTTGAACCGCTCCACCGCGGCACGCAAAGACTCTTGCAAACGCCCCGTGGCAAAGGCCGTGGCAATACCAGCACCCGCACTCACCCCAATCAACCGCTTGGCCTGCCAATTGGCCTGCTCACACAGCCGCTCCACCGCCCCAGCCTGCCACCAGCAGCGGTTACCACCGCCTGCAAACACCACGGTGTGGAACGTTCGGGCCAGGAAGTCCGAGGGGCTGATAGCGGTCATTGCATGCATAGACGTCTACGTAGAGTTGAGGTGGGCGGGATTGTAGGGGGCACTTTTCCGCTGAGCCCGCAGCAGGCTTGGGGTACGTACCTCTGCTCGTGTCCCCCGCCCGCTCCAGCGGGCTCCTCCTTTACCTCGCTGCGGCACGCACCCCAAACCTGCTGCTGCGAAGTGGAAGTGGGGCCCGCGTACTGCAAACCTGCCATGCCTCCAAGGAGCGGGGTGGCTGGTTGTTTTGGGCAACCTGCCTCAAACCATCCACGCAGGATCAGGCGGGCTGGGCGTTTTGCGTAGGCAAAGGAGGAGGCCGAAGGCCGGGGGACACGTAGCAAAACGTCCAGCCCGCCTGATCCCCACACAAACGGGGCGACTAAAATCGAAGGCTGAATCCTGAAAGCTGCCTCCATGCCCCGCCAACTCTTCGTCACCACCGCATTGCCCTACGCCAACGGTAACTTCCACATCGGCCACATCATGGAATACATCCAGGCCGACATCTGGGTGCGGTTCCAGCGCATGCAGGGCCATGCGGTCAATTTTGTGGGTGCGGACGACACGCACGGCGCACCCATCATGATTGCCGCCGAAAAGACTGGCGTGACGCCCGAGCAGTTCGTGGCCAACATTGCTGCCGGCCGCAAGCAGTACCTGGACGGCTTCCATATCAGCTTTGACAACTGGCACAGCACGCACTCGCCCGAAAACACCGAGCTGGCCCACCAGATTTACCGCAACCTGCGTGATATCTCTGCCGACCAAGGTGGCTCACTGATTGAGGTGCGCACTATTGAGCAGTTCTTCGACCCCGAGCAGAACATGTTCCTGCCCGACCGCTACATCTTGGGTGAATGCCCCAAATGCCGTGCCAAAGACCAGTACGGCGACAACTGCGAAGTGTGCGGCTCGGTCTACGCGCCCACGGACCTGATCAACCCATTCTCCGCGCTGTCTGGTGTAAAACCCGAACTCAAGAACTCGGAGCACTTCTTTTTCAAACTCTCCGACCCGCGCTGCGTGGAGTTCTTGGAAAAGTGGACACAAGGCAACGGTGAAGACGGCAAGCCCCGCCTGCAGCCCGAAGTGGCGAACAAGGTGAAAGAATGGTTTAGCGTTCGCACCAACCCGGACGGCACCACCAGCGAAGGCCTGGGCGACTGGGACATCAGCCGCGACGCGCCCTACTTCGGTATCGAAATTCCCGATGCGCCGGGCAAGTACTTCTATGTGTGGCTGGACGCGCCGGTGGGCTACCTGGCCTCGTTGAAAAACTGGTTTGACAAGGGGGGGCCCAAGGCCAAGCACGGCGACACACGCAGCTTTGACGAATACATGGCCGCCGCCGACACCGAGCAGTACCACTTCATCGGCAAAGACATCGTCACCTTCCACACGCTGTTCTGGCCTGCGATGCTGAAGTTTAGCGGCCGCAAGACGCCCAACAACGTGTTTGTGCACGGCTTTTTGACCGTGAACAACGGCGAGAAGATGAGTAAGAGCCGCGGCACCGGTCTGGACCCGCTCAAGTATCTGAGTCTGGGCATGAACGCCGAATGGCTGCGCTACTACCTGGCCGCAAAACTGTCGGCCCGCAATGAAGACATTGACTTCAATGCCGACGACTTCATGGCGCGGGTGAACAGCGATTTGATCGGCAAGTACGTGAATATTGCCAGCCGTGCAGCCAAATTCATTCAGAGCAACTTTAATGGAAAGCTAATCAGCACTTCGCACAACTTTGGCCTTGCAAATTGGTCGCCCGGTATGCCGTTGCCTGTCTCGCTGGATGGTTGGTTGACTGACACCAAGATCCGCAAGGAGCTAACCGTTCTTTGCGAGGGAGCTAAAACTGCTTACGAAAAACGGGAATTTTCCCTACTGACGCGACAGGTTATGGCATTTGCTGATACCGTCAACGAGTACTTTGACTCGCGAAAGCCATGGGCTTTGGCCAAGGGGGCAGAGGCAGATCGAGTACAGGAAATTTGCACAGTTAGTTTGTTTGGTTTCCGTGCCCTTTCCGTGTTTCTTGCTCCAATCCTTCCGCAACTCGCATCTAAGGTTGCAAGAGAATTTTTTGGTATGGAGAGAGATTTCGAGTGGGGCGATGTATTTGCCGCCATGCCTGCTGTTCTTCACCCCTACCGACATCTGATGCAACGCGTCACCCCTGAGCAGCTTGATGCACTATTTGAGCCTTCAGCCATCGCCCGATCTACGCAACATGCTATAGAAATAGTGGTCCCAGGCAACGAAAACTTCGCCCCTTCGATCACCATCGATGACTTCGCCAAGATCGACTTGCGCATTGCCAAAATCGTCAATTGCGAAGCGGTGGAGGGCTCCACCAAGTTGCTGCGCCTGACGCTCGATGTGGGCGAAAGCAAAACTCGCAATGTGTTCAGCGGCATCGCCAGTGCCTACAAACCGACGGACCTGATTGGCAAGCACACCGTGATGATCGCCAACCTCGCGCCGCGCAAGATGAAGTTCGGCGTCTCGGAGGGCATGGTGCTGGCCGCCAGCCATGGTGACGAAAAAACCAACCCCGGCGTCTATGTGCTGGAGCCAACGCTCGGAGCATTGCCCGGCATGCGGGTTCGCTAAGCCAGCGACCAGATCAATGAAAAGTCAAGCCGCCTTACTGGCACGCTGCAGCCGTGCGCGGCCAGCCCGAACTCCGCCAAGTACTTGGCGGAAAAGCGTTTTTGAGAGATGTCTCGCCAGATGACTTCGCTCTTCTGGATTGATAATTGATTGGGCTACTCTGCTCCCATGTCTGATTTGACTCGCACATCATCTCTCATTGCTCCGTTTCGCCCCTATCTGGTGGATGCCTTGCGCGGGTATTCGACCCAGAAGTTTGCACGTGATCTCAGTGCAGGAGCAACCGTTGGTATCGTGGCGTTGCCACTGGCCATGGCCTTTGCGATGGCCAGCGGACTCAAACCGGAAGCCGGCATTGTCACGGCCATCATTTCCGGATTCCTGATTTCGGCACTCGGCGGAAGTCGCGTGCAGATTGGTGGGCCGGCTGGCGCGTTCATCGTGATCGTGTATGGAATCCTGCAGCGTTACGGGCTGAGCAATCTGGTCATCGCGACGGCCATGTCAGGTGTCATGCTGTTTCTGATGGGGCTTTTCAAGCTGGGCACGCTCATCCGGTTCATACCCGTGGCGGTAGTGATTGGGTTTACCAATGGTATTGCCGTGCTCATTGCACTGTCGCAGATCAAGGACTTTCTAGGGCTTCAGACCGTGAACATGCCGGCGGACTTCTTTGGCATTCTGGGGACGTTGCAGCACACGCTGCATACAACCAATTTGCAGGCTGCAGGCATCGCTGCCGGGTCGCTGGCAATCATCATCTTCTGGCAATTCTGGCTGCCCAGACTGGGCCATGACAGCCCGCGCGCGAAACGCTTTTCAGTGGTGCCGGGCTCCGTCATTGCACTGATTCTGGCAACGCTGGCGGTATCGTCGCTGGATTTGCAGGTGGACACGATTGGCAGCCGCTTTGGCGGCATCCCGGCCAGCCTGCCCGCACTGGAGTGGCCGGCATTTTCCTGGGAGTCCGCCCGTTTTCTGCTGGTACCGGCCACCACACTGGCTTTGCTGGGGGCCATTGAATCGCTCCTGTGCGCCCGCGTGGCCGACGGCATGATTGATGACCGCCACAACCCCAACCAGGAGCTGATGGCTCAGGGCGTGGCCAACTTCTTCACTCCCTTTTTTGGAGGCATGCCGGCCACAGGCACGATTGCCCGCACCGTCACCAACATCAAGAGTGGCGCCACCAGCCCGGTGGCGGGCATGGTGCATGCCCTGGTGCTGCTGCTGATCGTACTGATCGCGGCTCCGCTGGCCAAGCACGTACCACTGGCTGCGCTGGCTGCGGTGCTGATGTTTGTAGCCTGGAATATGGGCGAATGGCGGGCATTTGTGCATCTGCGACAGTACCGCGTACCCTATAGGGTCACACTGCTCGCGGTTTTCTTGCTGACAGTGATATTCGATTTGACGGTGGCGGTGGAAGTGGGGTTGATCGCAGCCTGTGTTACCTTCATTTATCGCATTTCCAGTTTGTCACGCAGTGAAGCTGTTGAGCTGTTGATCAAGCCAGCGCAGCCAGGAGAACCCGCTCCAGTAGTGGCCCACCGACTATATGGCGCACTCTTTTTCGGCGCTGTGCAACTGATTGAAGCCATTGAGAACGCACTGCCGAAAAATACTCTGGTGGTGGACCTGAAAAACGTGATTTATGTGGATTCGTCTGGTGTCGATGCCCTGATGAACCTGGCGCGATCCTGTCAGAAGAAGCAGGTTCGACTGATCTTGTGCGGGCTGGCGCATCAGCCACAGGACATTGCCAAACGTTGTGGTTTATTGGTGAAAGTCCCAGATATGGATCGTTTTATTGATCTGCCGAGTGCCTTGGCAGACGTGACATCAAATAGCACAATCGTCATTGATTTGGGGGAGGGGTAAAACCACCACCATGGATAGTGAGGATCACACATGCCCATGACAGCCCCAGTAAAATCAACCCAAGAGGTACAGTTTATGTTGTTATTGCAATCTATCTTTCGGCGCCCAGACTATCGATCCGAAACCACGCAGTTCATCGAGCAACTCAAGACCCAAAAACCTGATCTTGAAGCTAGACAACGACAGGGGCGTGAATTGCTGTGGGACAAAACCGTTGACCGCATTGCCTCAGCTGAGTACCGGGCTGCACGCGTCGCGCAAAAACCCTATGTGTACCAGACGGACGTGAAATAGCGCGAAACTGTTGCTGAAATAGGCTTCCTGCCCCAGTAAAACATACGCAAAAGGCTACTATTTTGGTAGCAAGCAGATGATCGACACCATTGACAGCACCTTATTGCCATCGAACCAGAAAACAAACCTGGTGGCGATGCCTGACGTTGTGGACCAGGTGGCGTTGGCACGTCTGTACGGCGAACCGCTGTTTGCCATGCCGCAGGACTTGTACATCCCGCCGGATGCACTGGAGGTGTTTTTGGAGGCCTTTGAGGGCCCGCTGGACTTGCTGCTGTACCTGATCCGCAAACAGAATTTCAATATTCTGGATATCCCCATGGCGGGGTTGACGCGTCAGTATCTGGTGTATGTGGACGAAATTCGGGGCCGCAACCTCGAACTGGCTGCCGAATACCTGCTGATGGCAGCGATGCTGATCGAGATCAAGTCACGCATGCTGTTGCCCCCACGCAAGGTGGCTGAAGGACAGGAGCCGGAAGACCCTCGCGCTGAACTGGTGCGTCGCCTGCTCGAATACGAGCAGATGAAGCTGGCGGCGGCGAAGCTCAATGCCTTGCCGCAGTTTGGCCGCGACTTCCTGAAGGCTCAGGTGTACATCGAGCAATCGCTGCAGCCGCGCTTCCCCGATGTGCATGTGGCGGAACTGCAGGAAGCCTGGCGCGACATCATGAAACGCGCCAAACTGGTCCAGCACCACAAGATCAGCCGCGAAGAGCTGTCGGTGCGTGAGCACATGAGTATCGTGCTGCGCCATTTGCAGGGCCGCAAGTTTGTGGAGTTCGAAAACCTCTTTGACCCCACCAAGGGCGCCGCCGTGCTGGTGGTGACCTTCATTGCGATGCTGGAGCTGGCCAAGGAAACCCTGATCGAGATCACGCAGGCCGAAGCCTTCGCGCCCATCTACGTACGCCTGGCCTACTCACCTGCGTGACCGCACTGGACGACCGTTACCGAGCGCCTCACAGCGAAAGAACCCCTGTGCATGACCTCTCCCTCATTTGAATTCGACGTGCTGATTGTCGGCAGCGGCCTGGCAGGACTGAGTGCCGCGTTGCACCTGGCGCCAACTCACCGCGTGGCCATTCTCACCAAGCGTGCGATGAGCGATGGCTCCAGCGGCTGGGCGCAGGGTGGTATTGCCGCCGTACTCGCCGAGGGCGACACCTTCGAGTCGCACGTGGATGACACCCTTGTAGCTGGAGCCGGCCTGTCCGACCCCGAAGCTACGCGGTTCGTCGTGGAACATGCGCCCCAAAGCATTGCCTGGCTGCGCGAGCTGGGGGTGCCGTTTTCAAAGGAGCACGGCGAACTGCACCTCACCCGCGAGGGTGGCCACAGTGCCCGGCGCATCGTGCACGTGACTGACGCCACCGGTGCCGCAGTTCAAAAAACGCTGATCGCCCAGGTGCGCCGCACGCCCAACATCACGCTGTTTGAGAACCACATGCTGGTGGACCTGATCACACAGGACAAACTCGACGCCAAAACCGGCAGAACGACAGTAGAGGCTTCAAACAACCGTTGTCTGGGGCTTTACGCGCTGGATGAAACCACTGATGACGTGGTGACCTTCAGCGCCCCCCACACCATTCTGGCCACAGGCGGCGCAGGCAAGGTCTACCTGTACACCACCAACCCCGACACCGCTACGGGTGACGGCATCGCGGCCGCGTGGCGAGCAGGTTGTCGCGTGAGCAACATGGAGTTCATCCAGTTTCATCCGACCTGTCTGTATCACCCGCACGCCAAGTCATTTTTGATCACCGAGGCTGTGCGCGGCGAAGGCGGGCTGCTTCGGCTGCCAGCCCAGGCAGGCGGCATGCGTTTCATGCCTCAGCATGACCCCCGTGCCGAGTTGGCACCGCGCGACGTGGTGGCCCGTGCCATCGATTACGAGATGAAGAAGGGCGGCTTTGACTGCATGTACCTGGACATCTCGCACCAGCCGCTGGCATTTCTTCAGGAGCACTTCCCCAATATCTACGCACGCTGTCTGGAGTTGGGCGTTGACATCAGCAAGCAACCGATTCCGGTGGTGCCCGCAGCCCATTACACCTGTGGTGGCGTGATGACCGACCTGCATGGGCGTACCGACATACAGGGGCTGCATGCCATTGGCGAGACCACCTGCACAGGCCTGCACGGCGCCAACCGGCTGGCTAGCAACTCACTGGTGGAGTGCATGGTTTTTGCACGGGCAGCCGCCCAGGATATTGTCAATACACCATTGCTTGAGCCACCTGTGTTGCCCACATGGGATGACAGCCGTGTAACCGACGCCGATGAAGTGGTGGTGATTTCCCACAACTGGGATGAATTGCGCCGTTTCATGTGGGATTATGTGGGCATTGTACGTACCAACAAACGTCTGGAGCGGGCGGCGCATCGCATTGCCTTGCTGCAACGGGAAATTGATGAGTTCTATGCGCACTTTCATGTCACGCGCGATCTGCTGGAACTCCGCAATCTGGTGCTGGTGGCGAACCTGATCGTGCGTTCGGCACAATCTCGCCATGAAAGCCGCGGACTACATTTCAGTCTGGACTATCCCGAAATGGCTAATGCGGCCCTCCCGACTATTCTTTCCCCTCATGGATATGGATCATGAACGAATCTTCCCCCGCATCACGTAAACCACTGACTCTGCACCGCTTGCGGGACATGCATGCCACGGGCGAGAAGATCACCATGCTGACTTGCTACGACGCGACTTTCGCCCAACTGCTTGACGTGGCTGGCGTGGACTGTCTGCTGGTTGGCGATTCACTGGGCATGGTGCTGCAGGGGCAGCCCAGCACCGTACCGGTCACGCTGGAAGAGATGTGCTACCACACCCGTTGCGTGGCGCGTGGCAACCGCACGGCCTGGGTGATTGCGGATTTACCCTTTGGCAGCTATCAGGAATCCAGGGAACAGGCGTTGCGCAGCGCCACACTACTGATGCAGAGCGGTGCCCAGATGGTCAAACTCGAAGGCGGGGGTTGGACCCTGGACACCGTGCGCTTTCTGGTCGAACGAGGTATTCCCGTCTGTGCGCACCTGGGGCTGACACCCCAATCAGTTCACGCACTGGGCGGGTATCGCATTCAAGGCCGCACCGATGACGGCGCACACTTGTTGAAGCGTCAGGCCATTGAACTGGCCGAAGCCGGTGCATCGATGCTGGTACTGGAGCTCATCCCCGCTGGGCTGGCGCAGGAAGTGACGGCGGCTTTGCCAATTCCTGTCATCGGGATCGGTGCCGGCGTGCAATGCAGTGGCCAGGTTCTGGTACTGCACGACATGCTGAATATTTCCCGGGGAAAACTGCCACGCTTTGTGCGCAATTTCATGGAAGGCAGTATCAGTGTGGAAGAAGCTGTGCGGCGCTTCGTTGCCGCCGTAAAGGATCAGAGTTTTCCCGACCTTGCATTGCACACGTACTAAAAACCATGCACATCGTCCGCACCATCACAGAGTTGCGTGACCTCCTCGCGGCGTTCAAACGCCCTGCGTTCGTACCCACCATGGGCAACCTGCATGACGGGCATATTGCATTGGTAGAACAGGCCAAACCGCTGGGTGACGTCACAGTGGCCAGCATCTTCGTGAACCGCCTGCAGTTTCTGCCACACGAAGACTTTGACACCTATCCACGGACATGGGACTCGGATTGTGCGCGGCTCTCCGCTGCGGGTTGTGATGTACTGTTTGCGCCCAGCGAAAAAGAACTCTATCCGGAGCCGCAAACCTATAAAGTGCACCCACCTGCCGAGCTGGCGGACATATTGGAGGGGCATTTTCGCCCCGGTTTTTTTATTGGCGTCAGCACGGTGGTAATGAAACTGTTTGCCTGCGTACAACCCCGTATCGCGGTATTCGGCAAGAAGGACTACCAGCAGCTGATGATCATCCGCCGCATGGTGCGGCAGTTTGCGCTGCCGATTGATATCGTGGGCGGCGAAACCAACCGGGCGCCCGATGGGCTGGCCCTGTCATCCCGCAACGGCTACTTGTCACCGGCTGAAAGGGAAGAAGCCGTGCAACTCTCGCTGGCGCTCAAAGCCATGGCTGCTGAGTGGCGAACCGGCAACAAAGACATGACTGCCATCGAAGCCCGCGTGATGCATACGCTGACCCAACGGGGCTGGAAGCCGGATTACATGACTGTGCGGCGCCGAGCAGACCTGTCGGTTCCGGCTGGCGACGAGCCACTGGTTGTACTGGGCGCAGCGAAATTGGGAAACACGCGCCTGATCGACAATCTGGAGTTGTAGGTTTCAGGCTGCGCCAATATCCGGCACCAGCGCCCCGGCATTCTGTCCACTCCTGAGTGCTGAGGTGAAAGCCAGCATGCGGTCAATCGGCACACGGGCGCGAAGACCCAATGCCGGATCAACATGGATCTCATTGCTGCCCGACTCCAGAACATGGGCCAAACCCGCCAGGCCGTTCATGGCCATCCAGGGACAGTGCGCGCAGCTTTTGCAGGTGGCGCTGTTGCCAGCGGTCGGAGCTTCCATGAAAACCTTGCCGGGATTCAGCGTGCGCAGCTTGTGCATCATGCCGTTGTCGGTAGCCACGATGAATTCTGTTGCGTCCATCTCGTGAGCGGCCTTCAGGATGCCTGATGTAGAGCCCACAGCATCGGCCAGCGCCACCACGTCGGCAGGTGACTCGGGGTGAACCAGCACTTTGGCCTTGGGGTGCTCTCTCATGAGTGCTTGCAGTTCAAACGCCTTAAACTCGTCATGCACGATGCACGAGCCATTCCAGAGCACCATGTCTGCCCCTGTTTCGCGCTGAATGTAGCCACCCAGATGCCGGTCAGGCGCCCACAAAATCTTGTGTCCCTTGTCTTTAAGGGCGCGCACAATATCGATTGCGCAACTCGACGTCACCAGCCAGTCAGACCTGGCTTTGACCGATGCGCTGGTATTTGCATAAACCACGACCGTGCGATCAGGATGTGCATCGCAAAAGGCTGAAAAATCGTCGACCGGGCAGCCCAGATCCAGCGAGCAATTGGCGTCCAGATCGGGCATCAGGACTTTTTTTTCGGGCGAGAGGATTTTGGCGGTTTCCCCCATGAATCTAACACCCGACACCAGCAGGGTCTGCGCCGCATGGTCCCGGCCAAAGCGCGCCATCTCCAGGGAGTCACTGACAATGCCGCCGGTTTCTTCGGCCAGGTCTTGCAGGTCCGGATGCACGTAATAATGCGACACCATCACGGCATTTCGAGCCTTCAGCAACTGGCGAATCTTGTCCTTGAGTGCCGCGCGCTCGGACGGACCAGGCTCCACCGGCACACGCGCCCAGGCGTGCCTGGTCAGGCAGACTGGCGCACCCACCGTCGCAGGTTGCTCATACACCACGTCGATCATCGGGCTCATGCCAGCAGATAGCCCAGCATTCATCACAACTCCTTCAGGCGCATCGAGAAGTCCGTCGCTTTGATGTCTTTGGTCAACGCTCCAACGGAGATGCGGTCCACTCCCGTTTGCGCAAGGGCCTGGATGCTTTCAAGCGTCACACCTCCTGAAATCTCGAGAATTGCCTGCCCCGCGTTGATACGAACCGCTTCCTGCAGGACGGGTAGCTTCATGTTATCGAGCAACACCATCCGGGCACCAGCCCGCAAGGCCTCTTCGAGCTGGGTCAGTGTTTCCACTTCAATCTCGATGAAGCTGGCCTGTGCGGCCACGTTGGCAGCAGCCTGCAACGCCTGGGTAACGCCACCCGCAGCTGCAATGTGGTTTTCCTTGATCAACACGGCGTCATACAGGCCGATTCGGTGGTTAGTGCCCCCGCCGGTTTTCACTGCGTATTTCTGAGCCAGCCGCAGGCCCGGCAATGTCTTTCGGGTGTCCACAATCTGCGCACGCGTGCCGTGTACAGCTTCAACATACCGTGCCGTTTTGGTAGCCACGGCACTGAGCAGCTGCAAAAAGTTCAGTCCCGTCCGCTCACCGGTCAGCAGTGCCCGGGTCGACCCCTCCAGCTCCAGCACCACCTGATCGGCCTGGCAGGACTGACCTTCGCTGACAAGCCATTGAATGCGAACATCGGGGTCCAGTTGGCGCAAAGTGGCTTCAACCCAGGGTGCGCCACAGATGATGGCAGCTTCTCGCGCCAGCACGTGCGCCCTGGCACGCCGCGAGACATCAATCAAACCAGCCGTGAGATCTCCACCGCCCACATCTTCCATCAGCGCGCGTGTGCAGTCCGAAGCGGCCAGCCGGGTCAGTTCAGAACTGGTAAAGCCAAAGTACTCAGTCATCGTCAATGATTTTGAATTATCAGGTTTCTTCCCTGGCTTCGCGCCCCATCAGAACCGCGACGGCTTGCGCCGGGCTCATTTGACCATCGAGCAGCGCCACCACCGCGGATGAGATCGGCATTTCCACGCCCATTTTTTTCGCACGCTGCACGACCGTTCGGGCACAGTAGACACCTTCTGCCACATGGCCCAACGATTCGACGGCCTGCACCAGGGTTTGCCCTCCCGCCAGGGCCAACCCCACCTTTCGATTGCGCGACAGGTCTCCGGTAGCCGTCAGGACGAGATCTCCCAAGCCACTCAATCCCATGAAGGTTTCGGCTCTGGCGCCCAGCGCCAGACCGAGCCGGGTCATTTCGCTCAAGCCCCGTGTGATGAGCGCTGCGCGGGCGTTGAGGCCAAGCTGAAGACCATCACACAGGCCCGTCGCAATGGCGAGCACGTTCTTGACAGCGCCGCCCACTTCCACGCCAACGATGTCATCATTTCCATACACACGCAGAGCCCGGCTGTGGAAGGCTTCAACCAGCGCCTCGCGAACAGCAGAATGCTGGCTTGCAGCAACCAGCGCCGTTGGTTTGCTGAGCGCCACTTCCTGAGCAAAGCTGGGGCCACTCAAGGTGCCAGCTATCAAATCAGGAGCTTCCTGCGCTTGTATTTCATGGGCCAGAAGACCTAAACCATTCGCCATAGCAGGTTCAAAGCCCTTGCACAGCCACGCCACGGGTTTTCTGCAGTTTTTTAGCTGTTGCAACATCCTGCGCAGTCCCGCCATGGGTGTGCCCACCACCACCAGGTCCACATCCAGGGGTCCGAGCGGACCTGTGCGAATGTCAAGCTGAGAGGGCAAAGTAACTCCGGACAGGTATCGGGCATTCTCCCGTTCGGCGAGCATCAGGGCGGTTTGCGCGGAGTCACGAACCCACAGACGGACCTCATGGCGAGCGCTCATGTTATGACAGGCACTCACGGCCAGGGCCGTTCCCCATGCACCAGCACCCAGAATGGCAATCCTCATAGCGCTACTTTATTCATAGCGACTTGCGCCCGATATACGTGGGCCACAGCTCAGAACCTATTGCGTTACGATGGGTGGCGCATTGCCGTCAGCCTGTGCACGTTGCTGCTCGTACATCGCCTGGAAGTTGATTTCGGAGAGATGTACAGGCGGAAAGCCGCCACGCTGGATCAGATCAGCTACATTGCCACGCAGGTAGGGGTATACGATTTGTGGGCAAGCAATGCCCATGACCTGGCTCATCTGGTCATCTGACAGATTGCGGATCTCGAATATGCCGGCTTGCTGCGCCTCAATCAAAAACACGGTTTTGTCCTTGATTTTGGTTTGCACGGTGGCCGTCACGGTGACTTCAAAAATGCCGTCAGCGACTGGGGACGCATTGACGCCCAACTGGATGTCCACCGAAGGTTGCTCCTGCTCCAGCAGAATGGCTGGTGAATTGGGTTGCTCCAGGGAGGCGCCCTTCAGGTAAACGCGCTGGATCTGGAAAACGGGGTCTTGCTGGTCAGACATGGGAACTCTTTCTGGTTAAAACAAAGCCGGCCCGGTTGCTGAAAACCAGCGGGCCGGAACATCACGACCGGCATCGGCGGGAAGTAATTGGAATGAATTATCTCAGGCGCCATTGAGCAGCGGCATCAAGGCACCCCGCCCATCCAGCGCCATCAGATCATCGCAGCCGCCGACATGCGTCTGGCCAATAAAGATCTGCGGCACCGTGCGGCGTCCGGTTAGCTCCATCATGCGGGAGCGCTCATCGGCAAGCAAATCCACGCGAACCTCTTCAATCTCGGAGACGCCACGGGCGTTAAGCAATTGTTTGGCACGAATGCAGTAGGGGCAAACGGCGGTGGTATACATCTTGACGGCTTGCATGTTGAACCTCAGGAGATCTATTTCGGGTCAATTCAAGTTTTTTCAACGGGCAGGCTGGCCGAGCGCCAGGCACCTAGCCCCCCACCGAGGGACTGGGCCTGTTCGTAGCCCAGTTTTTTGGCGATTGCCACCGCACGCCCGGAGCGGGCACCGCTTTGGCAGACCAGAATGATGGGAACAGACTTGTTCTTGACCAGCCCCGGCAGTTTTTCTTCCAGTTGGCCCAGCGGAATATTCTTTGCTCCGCCCACGTGCCCGGCTGCGTATTCCGAAGCCTCGCACACATCAATCACGACTGCTTTCTCGCGATTGATCAACTGAACGGCCCCTGCCGCACTCAGACCTGCATTGGTAGCCCCCTGTACTACAGGCCATATCAGCATGGCGCCTGAAGCAAATGCGACAGCCAGCAGCATCCAGTTATCGATAATGAATTTCACACAGATTCCAATCCTGTAACTAGCAGTAAAACCCATCATTTTATAGAATGAGGCCTGACGCGGCGCCAGCGAGTTCGTCTTCCCCCCAAAATCAATCCAACCATGCACAAACTTGTTCTTGTCCGCCACGGCGAATCTACCTGGAACCTTGACAACCGATTCACCGGCTGGACTGATGTGGATTTGACCCCCGCCGGGGTTGAACAGGCCAAAAATGCGGGGCTGTTGCTAAAAGAACAAGGTTACGACTTTGACCTGGCCTACACCAGTGTGCTCAAGCGCGCGACACGAACGCTTTGGCATTGTCTGGACAGCATGGACCGGACGTGGCTGCCGGTGGTGCACAGTTGGCGCCTGAATGAACGCCACTACGGTGCCCTTCAAGGGCTCAACAAGGCCGACATGGCCAGGCAATATGGCGATGCGCAGGTGCTCGTCTGGCGGCGCAGCTACGGTACGCCGCCGCCTGCGCTGGAGCCGGTTGACCCACGCAGCGAGCGTGGCGATGTCCGGTACGCGAAACTGCCGCCTGATCAGATACCGCTGACCGAATGCCTCAAGGACACAGTGGCGCGGGTACTTCCTTTCTGGAAAGAATCCATGGCGCCTGCCATCAGGGCTGGTAAACGCATCCTGGTGGCCGCCCATGGCAACTCCATTCGCGCGCTGGTCAAATATCTGGATAACATCGCTGATGATGACATCGTGGGCCTCAACATTCCCAACGGCATACCACTGGTTTACGAACTGGACGAGGATATGAAGCCAATCCGGCATTACTACCTCGGAGACGCCGAGGTGGTGGCCAAAGCCGCCACCGCCGTGGCGGCGCAAGGTAAAGCTTGAGTAAACAAATTTGAGGGTTGGCAACACCCGGTTGCCCTCAAAAGCCCATACGTTGGGAACTGAGGGGCGATGCGTGCCTCCAAGGTGTATATTGAAGCGGCAGTTTCTGCTGCACAGGATGATTTATGGGTCAAAAACTGAAAATTGCTGGCTGGGTTTCTCTGGGCGTTGTAGCCGGGGCACTGACCACGGTATCGCTTCAAACGGTTGCGCGTGGGACGTTGGCACCACTACCACTGGAAGAGTTGCAGCAGTTGGCCTCAGTGTTTGGCATCGTCAAAACCGATTACGTGGAGCCGGTAGATGAGAAAAAACTCATTACCGAAGCAATCACTGGCATGGTTGCCAGCCTTGATCCGCACTCCCAATATTTTGACAAAAAGTCTTTCAAGGAATTTCGCGAAGGCACAGCAGGCCGCTTTGTTGGCGTAGGCATTGAGATCACGCAGGAGGACGGGCTGGTCAAGATCGTGACGCCCATTGAGGGTTCGCCTGCATTTCGGGCTGGCCTCAAAACCAATGACTTGATCACAAAAATTGATGACGCTGCCGTCAAGGGCCTGCCACTGAACGAGGCAGTCAAGCGAATGCGCGGTGAGCCCAATACCAAGGTCATCCTGACTATTTTCCGCAAAGATGAGAATCGCAGCTTTCCGGTTACGATCGCTCGAGAGGAAATCCGTACGCAGTCGGTACGTGGCAAGGTGATTGAGCCGGGTTACGCCTGGATTCGTCTGAGCCAGTTCCAGGAGCGCACTGTGGAGGACTTCGTGCGCAAGGTGGAGGAGCTTTATAAGCAGGACCCTACCCTGAAAGGGATGGTGCTGGATTTACGAAATGATCCGGGCGGTCTGCTGGATGCTGCGGTAGCTGTGTCGGCAGCTTTCCTGCCGGAAAACGTCACGGTGGTCTCCACCAATGGACAACTGGCAGACAGCAAATTCACCTACAAGGCCGCACCTGAATTTTATCAGCGCCGTGGCGGGGCAGACCCTCTGAGGCGCTTGCCTGCCAACCTGAAAACGGTCCCTCTGGTAGTTCTGGTCAACGAAGGTTCTGCCTCTGCAAGTGAAATCGTTGCCGGTGCCTTGCAAGATCACAAACGTGGAGTGATCATGGGCAACCAGACTTTTGGCAAAGGGTCTGTTCAGACCGTCCGCCCGCTGGGGCCTGATACAGGACTCAAGATCACAACCGCACGTTACTACACGCCGAGTGGACGCTCGATCCAGGCCAAAGGTATCGTGCCGGATGTTATGGTGGACGAATCCGAAGAGGGTAACCTGTTCGCGGCTCTGCGTACCCGTGAAGCTGATTTGGAAAAACATCTCAACAGCGGCCAGGGCGTCGAGGAAAAAGATGTGGCCCGAGAAAAAGCGCGCGACGCAGCCCTGAAAAAGCTGGAAGAAGAGGCCAAAAAGCCGGCAGCTGACCGTCGACTGCCGGAATTTGGCTCCGACAAGGATTTCCCACTGCTGCAAGCCATCAACAGGCTCAAAGGCCGCCCCGTCATGGTCAGCAAGACGCTGACCGAGCGCAAGGCAGAGGTCAAGGAAAACTAGAGCGGCAGGACTTGCGCGGCGGATCCATGACCGATGATCAGCTTCTGCGCTACTCGCGCCATATTCTGCTGAACGAGATTGGCATTGAAGGGCAGGAAAAAATCTTTGGTAGCAGGGTGCTGGTTATTGGCGCGGGAGGCTTGGGCTCACCGGTAGCGCTTTACCTTGGGTCTGCGGGTGTCGGGCACATCACCCTCGTTGACGACGACACGGTAGACCTGACCAACCTGCAGCGGCAAATTGTGCACACCCTTTCCAGCGTAGGCCAGCCCAAGGTGAAATCTGCCCAGGCTGCTATTGCCGCAATCAATAGCGAAGTTGTTGTATCAGTCATTCAA
Source organism: Pseudomonadota bacterium (assembly GCA_046050465.1). Taxonomy (GTDB): domain Bacteria; phylum Pseudomonadota; class Gammaproteobacteria; order Burkholderiales; family Burkholderiaceae_C; genus Egaibacter. Next base: position 16,921 of record JBJOPS010000005.1, read on the forward strand.
GCTCGAGCCGATGCCCATATGCTGGACGCACTCGTTGCCCAGACCGATGTGGTTCTGGACTGCTGCGACAATTTTTCAACGCGACAGGCAGTCAATGCTGTTTGCGTGAAACATCGCAAACCTCTGGTATCGGGTGCGGTCATTCGTTTCGACGGACAAATCAGCGTGTATGACACCCGGGATACCGAGTCACCCTGTTACGCCTGCATCTTCCCGCCGGATGCCAGCTTTGAAGAAACCCGCTGTTCGACGATGGGCGTCTTTGCGCCGTTGGTTGGCATCATTGGCTCCATGCAGGCTGCAGAAGCACTGAAACTGCTCAGCGGTGCGGGTGATTCCATCGCTGGTCGCCTGCTAATGCTGGATAGCCGTTCCATGGAATGGAGCAATATCAGTCTGCCGCGCAACATTTCTTGCCCGGTTTGTGGCTCACGCTAGCATATCCTGTCCAGCACAGGACCTGACCTGGTGCGGGGTACCGATAGGAGCCTGCATGCCTGCAGGACACCATCCAGTTGTCCATGCCCAGTACATTCTTCAAAAATGTCGGGGAAATCAACCTGATTTCCGGGACTTGACGACGGTACGGACTGTTAGACTTTGCGCGATCCTAATCGAATTGCCCTGTGGCCGACTCAACTATTTTGCAACCTGTCAGCCTGCATGAACTGCGACTGGGCAATGCGCTGGCGCTGTTGAAACACGGTGGCACGGTGGGCAGCCTTGTGTCCCCACAAGAATCCTCCATGGAATATCTGCAAGGCATCATCGATAGCCTGTGCGATCTCTCGGTCAAAGATTCCCTGACGGGTCTGGTCAATCGGCGACTGTTCCATGCCGTGCTGAAGCATCGGGTTGATTTACCATACTGTCAAATGTCATTTGGTGCCGCCGCCGTAGCTGACCGGATTCGCCATGCCATTGAGACGTTACCCATCAGCACTTATAACGCTGCGCCGCGTGAAAGGTAAGGCCATGAGTGCCCCTCTACCTGTCAGCACGGAAAACCAAAAATCCCCCGTCTTCCCCATGGCCCCACCTTTCGGCAAAGTACTAGCCGTCACGAGTGGGAAAGGTGGCGTAGGTAAAACATTTGTTTCAGCCAATCTGGCCGCAGCAATGGCCAAACGCGGCCAGCGTGTGTTAGTACTAGATGCGGACTTGGGACTGGCTAATCTGGATGTCGCACTTAACCTGTATCCCAAGATCACGCTGCATGATGTATTTACAGGCAAGGCCAAACTGGAACAGGCCATCATCAAGGCCCCTGGAGGGTTTTCAGTCTTGCTTGCCGGCTCAGGAATGGTCGAATACTCCCGTTTGACGCCAGAAGTTTGCGTCAGTTTTCTTGACATCGTGCGCAGCCTGATACCCTGCTACGATGTTCTGTTACTCGATACCGGGGCCGGAATTTCTGACGTGGTTTTATTTGCTGTATCCCTTGCCTGCGAGGTATTGGTTGTTACAACACCAGAACCAACTTCACTGACTGATGCCTACGCCACCATCAAGATTTTGGTTGGGCAACAGGCGCGGCAAACCGCCCGGATCATCGTCAATCAAACTACTCGATTGGGTGATGGCCGGGCTATCACAACGCAACTACAGCAGGTCCTTGATCGTTTTGTAACACCGCAAGCAGGGTCTGGTATCAGGCTATTTCATCTTGGGGACATTCCTGCGGATCCTATGGTGCGCCAAACCGTGATGAGGCGCCAGTTATTAATGCAAACCATGCCAGGATGCCCGGCCGGTCTCGCCATATCACAAATGGCAACAAAGGCACTTGACACTCTCATCCTACGTTAATCCGCGCGGCCCCATACCGGCGGGACAAGCAGGCCCACCTCACACACAGAAATTCGGACGCTACTGGAGGCGAGCCTGTCATAAATTTTGTGTGCGAGGCATAACATGAGAAACCGAAAGACCATGTATGCCAACAGCCAAGACGATTGCAAAGAAAGCGGCATTTGCGGCCAAGATGGCGGCCTTGCCGCATATACCGCCTGAACTGGTAGACCTGTTTGTCAAGGGGCCGATGACGGGCGAGGCTGTCAATGCAGTCTCGATGGCCTTCAAGAAAGCCCTGATCGAGCGCGCCAGCCGCAGTCACTTTACCGTGCCCTATGAGGCCATCATGTTGACGCCATTCGGCGAACCAATGGCTGCCACCGGCGCTACTCCTGCCTCGAGCGCCCAAACCAAGCCCAGCCCGCCGCCGGAAATTGCAAGACGTGAGGACTTCCGCATCGGCAACAGGGTGAGCTTCACAGACCGGGATTTGCAACAACGTGTCGGCCTGATCGTGCGCATCAACCAGCGCACAGCCACGCTCGACTGCGACGGCCAGACTTGGCGGGTCGCATTCGGTCTGCTTCGTCACCTCGTCGACATCTGACATCCGTATCTGTCAAGTACGGTATTCGTCGGACTCTTACCAAATTGCCGATATCGAAACATCTTTCAAAAAGTTGGATCCAGTTGAAGAAAAACGCTTGAGTTGGGCACTTTTGAGACTTTCCCCAACGTGGATGGTCAGGCTTTCGCGGGCGTGGCTGACGCAATTGCGCCGCTTTGCTGCGCTGCTGGCGTTTGTGCCGCAGTGACAACCTTTGTTGTCGATACAGGCGGAGCCCCCTTTTGTGCTTGTCTTTGAAGCCCTTGCGCTTGAGCAGACGTGAACTTGCCGGCAGCCGGGCAGCATGTTTTGCAGTAATGCATACTGGTTGACATGGGTTGAAAAATCGGTATAGAATGCAAGGCTTCGCTGAACTGGGCTTCTTTCTTTCGAGCGGGTCTTTTGCCCGCCGACTCTCTAAGATAAGAAAGATTCGGGGAAGCGTAAAAAAGTTTTGAAAAGTTTGAAGTTTCCCAAAAAAACAGCATATAATTCGAGGCTCTGCTAAATGCACTAAGGCAAACATTCAAAATGAATGCCACTGCAAAATAAGCGGTATCCCCAAACGTTGACGGGGTATTAAAAATGTGTCATAATTCGAGGCTTAGCTGATCGCGGCTAAGCAGGCAAAACAAGACAAAAGTCAAGTGGCGCAAGATCATTAAAAACATACAGCCGATAAGCGTGGGCGTTTGAAGGCGATTGCCAAGTTCTTCGGAACTAAGTCTTAACTGACTTACAAACGCTCATGAAGTAAAAAAGATGTGAAAGTCGTCAAAGACATTCACGTCAATTCCAATTTATGAGTTGCTCGAAAGAGCAAAAAATTCAAGATCGAACTATAGAGTTTGATCCTGGCTCAGATTGAACGCTGGCGGCATGCCTTACACATGCAAGTCGAACGGCAGCACGGGAGCAATCCTGGTGGCGAGTGGCGAACGG
>JBJOPS010000006.1:0-37547 GCA_046050465.1 Pseudomonadota bacterium
CGGATGCCTTGCTGCTGGCGCAACTGGGTCAACGGGAGAAGGCTGGTCGCAAGCTCATGGCCATCGTGACGGCCAACGCCGCCGACGCCCAGCGCCTGATCGAAGAGATGGCGTTCTTCGCGCCCGAGCTGCGTTGCGCCCTATTCCCGGATTGGGAAACCCTGCCCTACGACACGTTTTCGCCGCATCAGGACCTGATCAGCGAGCGCCTCGCCACGTTGTGGCGCATCAGTCAACGCGACAAGGAGACCGGTGCCGACGTGGTGCTCATCCCGGCCACCACCGCGCTGTACCGCCTGGCACCACCCAGCTTTCTCGCTGGCTACACCTTTCAGTTCAAGGTCAAGCAAAAGCTGGACGAGGCCAAACTCAAGGCCCAGCTCACGCTGGCGGGCTACAGCCATGTATCGCAGGTGGTCAGCCCGGGTGAATACGCGGTGCGCGGTGGGCTGATTGACCTGTTCCCCATGGGCTCGCCCGTGCCCTACCGCGTGGATCTGTTTGACGACGAGATTGACAGCATCCGCACCTTTGACCCTGATAGCCAGCGCAGCCTGTACCCGGTGCCCGAAGTGCGACTGTTGCCAGGCCGCGAGTTCCCGATGGACGATGCGGCCCGCGCAAAGTTTCGCAGCCGCTGGCGCGAATTACTTGAGGGTGACCCCACCAAGAGCCGTATCTACAAGGACATTGGCAACGGCGTTGCCACCGCCGGTATCGAGTATTACCTGCCACTGTTTTTTGACGACACTGCAACGGTGTTTGACTACCTCGGGCCTGACGCTACCGTGGTACTGCATGGCGACCTGGAACCCGCTTTCCAGCATTTCTGGCAAGACACCAAAGACCGCTACCGCCTGGTGCAAACCGACCCGGAGCGACCGGTGTTGCCACCCGACGCTCTGTTTCTGGGAACCGAGCAGTTTTATGCCAGAGCCAACGAGCACGCGCAATTGGCCATCAAAGTCCCAACCGCTCGGGCTGAACCTGTCGAAACCCCCACAAGCCCTTCGACAAGCTCAGGACGCACGGAATTCGTGGATATTGAAACGCTGCCTGCGCTGGCCGTGGTGCGCGGCTCCGAGGACCCGCTGGCCCGGCTGAAGACTCACGCGCGCAACACGCAGCATCGCATTCTGGTGCTGGCCGAGAGCGATGGCCGCCGGGAGAGCCTGCTGGACTTTTTGCGTGCATCGCAGGTTAACCCGCCTGCGTTTGACTCGCTGGCGGAGTTCCTGCACAGCGATGAAAAATTTGGTATCGCCACCGCCGGGCTGAATACGGGTTTCAGCTGGCTCGAACCCGGTGTTGACTTCGTTACCGAAACCGAACTGTTCGCCGCCGGTCCCACCACGCGCCGTCGCAAGAAGCAGGAGCAGGTCAGCGATGTGGAAGCGCTGATCAAGGACCTGAGCGAGCTCAACCTGGGCGACCCGGTGGTGCACTCGGCGCACGGCATTGGCCGCTACCGGGGCCTGATCAACATGGACGTGGGCAACAAGACGGCCCAGGGTGAGCCTGAACTGCAGGAGTTCTTGCACCTCGAATACGCCGACAAGGCCACACTGTATGTGCCGGTGAGCCAGTTGCAGCTCATCAGCCGTTACACCGGCGTGAGTGCCGATGAAGCGCCGCTGCACCGGCTTGGCAGTGGCCAGTGGGAAAAGGCCAAACGCAAGGCTGCGGAGCAGGTGCGCGACTCGGCCGCCGAGTTACTGAACATATACGCCCGCCGGGCCGCCCGCGAAGGCCACCCGTTCCGCTATTCGCCCAACGATTACGAAACCTTCGCCAACGATTTCGGCTTTGAGGAGACGGCAGATCAGAAAGCCGCCATTCACGCGGTCATACAGGACATGATCAGCCCGCGCCCGATGGACCGGCTGATCTGTGGCGATGTGGGCTTTGGTAAAACAGAAGTGGCTTTGCGGGCGGCGTTCATCGCTGTGACAGGCGGCAAACAGGTGGCCTTCCTCGCCCCTACCACGCTGCTGGCCGAACAGCACTACCAGACACTGGTGGACCGTTTCAGCAAGTGGCCGGTGAAAGTGGCTGAGATGAGCCGCTTTCGCTCGGGCAAGGAAATCACTGCGGCCCTCAAGGGCGTGGCCGATGGCACGATTGACATCGTGGTCGGTACCCACAAACTGCTCAGCCAGGACACACACTTCAAAAACCTGGGCCTGCTCATCATCGATGAGGAACACCGCTTTGGCGTGCGCCACAAGGAGCAGATGAAGGCCCTGCGTGCCGAGGTCGATGTGCTAACCCTCACCGCCACCCCCATTCCGCGCACGCTTGGCATGGCACTGGAAGGCCTGCGCGACCTGAGCGTGATAGCCACCGCGCCGCAGCGCCGTCTGGCCATCAAGACCTTTGTGCGCACGGAAGGTACGGGGGTGATCCGCGAAGCCGTGCTACGCGAGCTCAAACGTGGCGGCCAAGTCTATTTCCTGCACAACGAGGTGGAGACCATCGAGAACCGCCGCCAGAAGCTCGAAGAGCTGCTGCCCGAAGCCCGTATTGCCGTGGCCCACGGTCAGATGCCGGAGCGGCAGCTGGAAGCCGTGATGCGCGACTTCATCGCCCAGCGCTACAACCTGCTGCTGTGCTCCACCATCATCGAGACCGGCATCGACGTGCCAACCGCCAACACCATTGTGATGAGCCGCGCCGATAAGTTTGGCCTGGCGCAGCTGCACCAGTTGCGGGGCCGCGTGGGCCGTAGCCACCATCAGGCCTACGCCTACCTGATGGTGCCCGACCTGGAAGGCCTGACCAAGCAGGCCAGCCAGCGTCTGGAAGCCATCCAGCAGATGGAAGAACTCGGCAGTGGCTTTTACCTGGCCATGCACGATCTGGAAATCCGCGGCGCTGGCGATGTGCTGGGCGAAAACCAGAGCGGCAACATGCTGGAAGTGGGTTTTCAGCTGTACAACGAGATGCTGAGCGAGGCCGTGCGTTGCCTGAAAGCCGGTATCGAGCCCGACCTGCTGAGCCCGCTGAACGTGACAACCGACATCAATCTGCACGCGCCCGCCCTGCTGCCGGACGACTACTGCGGCGACGTGCACCTGCGCCTCTCGTTCTACAAAAAACTGGCTACGGCCAAAAACACCGACCAGATCGACGCGCTGCTGGAAGAAATCGTGGACCGTTTTGGCAAACTGCCGCCACAGGCACAAACGCTGATCGACGTGCATCGCCTGCGGGTCATCGCCCGTCCTTACGGTGTGGTGAAGGTGGACGCCGCGCCGGGCGTCATCACCATCACGTTCAAAAAGAACCCGCCGATTGACCCAATGCGCATCATCGAGATGATCCAGAAAAACAAACACATCAAACTCGCGGGTAACGAAAAACTGCGCATCGAACGCGAGTTGCCAGATTCCAAAGCGCGGGCGCAGATGGTGCGGGACGTGCTGCGCAACCTGGGGCAGCCCAAAGTGGAAATGACCACAAATTAGCAATGAAATGTGGCCTCAGCCCTCGTCCCCATTGCATGAGCAGCTATTAAAAACATAGTAAAAATACTTTATATGCAACCCGTTGAAATTTCCCCCGGCCTGGTAGTCCAGGGCTTTAGCCCGCCCCTGAATCTGCGTGATTTCAAGCTCATCGCTTTTGATATGGACTCCACCCTCATCAACATCGAGTGTGTAGACGAGATCGCCGATGCGGCTGGCCGCAAGACGGAAGTGGCTGCCATTACGGAAGCCGCCATGCGTGGCGAAATCACCGACTACAAGGAAAGCCTGCGCCAGCGCGTGGCGCTGCTCAAAGGCGTGAGTGTGTCCAGCATGGAAGAGGTTTTGAACCAGCGCATGAAATTGAACCCCGGTGCGGCCGATCTGGTGGCGGCCTGCAAGCAGGTGGGCATGACCACCCTGCTCGTCAGTGGTGGCTTTACCTTCTTCACGGACCGTATTCGCGACCTGCTGGCCATTGATTGCACGCGCAGCAATGTGCTGGAGATGGAGGACGGCCTGCTGACGGGCCGCCTGCTCAATCAACACTGGGGCGACATTTGCGACGGCGAGGAAAAGCGCCGGATGCTGATTCAAACCTGCGCGCAAAACAACATTCACCCACGGCACGCAATCGCCATGGGCGACGGAGCGAACGACCTGCCCATGATGGGTGTGGCCGGGCTATCCGTGGCCTACCATGCCAAACCCAAAGTGCGTGAACAGGCCATGGTGGCCATCAACAGCGGCGGGCTGGACAGGCTGCTGGAAGTGCTGCGCTAAAGCCTGGCAAAAAAACGGCCAGCCCGCCTTCCACCGGGTCAATACCCGATAACCACAGGGAACAAAGCAAAACCATCCGCACGGGGCGTGTCCATCAGATTTTCTCAACAACGGGTCGCCCGGCCTGCACCACAAAGCTGGCCAGCGTCTCCACGCGCGCATCCCGACGCGTTACATCATCCACCACCCGCAGAGTCGTCGTGAGCTGGCCCGGCGTGAACTCGGCTACGCCATAACCCTTTCGCTGCGCATCTGCAAAAACAAAGTGCGGGTTCTCGGCTAATCGCTCGGCCGTTTTGGCATTGCCACCCGAGCGCGAGGTGATGCTGGTACCGCAAAATTCCACGCCAATGGCCGCGCGTGACTGAGCGGCCTGTGTCTGGGCATAGTCCGCCTTGATATGCCCCACCCAGTTCTCATGCACATCGCCACCCAAAAACACGGGGTTGCGCACAGCGCCTTTTTGAAGCGCATCTGTCAACCGGGTGCGTGCGGCACTGTAGCCATCCCAGCCGTCATTGAAGAAAGCCTGTTCAGAGCCTGGTTTGTTGTCGCGCTGACCAAACAGTGTTTGCTGCCCCACCACATTCCAGGTCTGGCCGCTCTGCACAGCCCTGCCAAATTCAGCACCCAGCCAGGACTCCTGTTGCTGGCCCAGCATCGTTCGCCGGGGATCGCTCCAGGCGGCGCAGTTTGCAGGGTTCACCTGGCTGGATCCCAAGCCGCCATCTTTGCTGCATAACTGCGGGTCTTTGTACTGGCGTGCATCCAGCAGGTACAGCGCGGCCAGATTGCCAAAATCCACACGGCTGTAGATGCGCATTTCTGCGCCCGAGTCATGATGGATCAAGCCGTTGAGGGCCTTCGTCAGGGTTGCAGCGCGAATCGGCATGTGCTCGTAATAGGCCTGGTAGGCCGCTGCGCGGCGGCGCACGAAGTCTGCCGGGTTTGAAAAGATGTCAGCCATACTGCTGTTGCCAGCTTGCAAACCGGCATAGTCGTTTTGCACCTCATGGTCGTCCCATGTCATCAGCCAGGGGCAAACTGCATGCATGGCCTGCAGATCGGGTTCTGACTTGTGCAAGGCATACCGCGCACGGTAGTCGTCCAGCGTCACGACAAACCCGAGGCTGGGTGTCATGTTGGGCAGCCGTACGGCATTCGCAGCACCCGGGTATTCGTAGATGTAATCACCCAGAAACATCACTGCGTCGAGACTTTCCTCGCGCATGTGCCGGTAGGCGCTGTAGTAGCCATGCTCCCAACGCTGGCAGGAGGCATAAGCCAGCCGCAGGCGCGCCACTTTCGCGCCGGGGCGCGCAAAGGTGCGGGTGCGCCCGACGGGGCTGACAGCATCTCCCACCATGAAGCGGTAGAAATACCAGCGATCCGGCTCCAGCCCTGACACTTCAGCATGTACAGAATGCGCAAGTTCAGGTGATGCCATCACCCGCCCACTTTGCGCAATCCGCACGAATTGATCATCATGGGCGACCTCCCACCCAACCGGAATCGGCTCACGACCAATATTTGAACCCAGCAAACGTGTCCACAACACCACCGAGTCAAAAGTGGGCGATCCACTGGCAATACCCAGCGCGAACGGGTTGCTTGCAAAGCGCGGCTGACCCGACGCACGTCGCGGTAACCACAGACACGAGGCACCAGCCGCGGCCAACCTCAGCAGTTCACGTCGGTCAATGCGATTCATCGTCCGAAGGTCAGCCGGCAGCCAGGCACGCAATTGCCTTTTGCAGGCCGTCACGCCCATGCGCGATACCCTGCACCGTCATGGCAGCTTCCACCGCGCCCAGGCAACCCAGAATCATGGCGGCATTCATGTCGCCCAAATGGCCGATACGAAATACCCGCCCGGCCAGTGGGCCCAGCCCACCCGCAACAGAGGCCTGAAAACGCTCGCGGGCTACGGTACGCATGGCTTCGGGGTCCACACCGGCACCCACCAGAATCGTCGTCACCGAGGATGAGCGCGACTCGGGCACGCGCCCAAAAAATTGCAGCGCACCAGCTTCGCTCCAGCTTTGCACTGCTGCACGCACGGTACGCGCCATCAAGTCATGCCGGGCCAGCACGTTGTCCAAACCCTCTTCAAAAATCAGAGCCAGCGCGGCTTCCAGCCCCCGCAGCAGGTTCTGCGGCGGTGTGCCACAAAATTTGCGATACGAGAGTTCACTTTTCCGCAAACGCCAGTCCCAATAGAACCGGGGGGTGGGGTTACGTTCACAGATCGCCATGGCCCTCTCGTCTACCGCGGCAAAGCCCAGGCCAGGCGGGCACATCAAACCCTTTTGTGATGCGCCCAACACCACGTTGACGCCGAGTTCGTCCATCGCAAAGGGCGCAGCACCCAAAGAGGCCACCACGTCCACGACAAACAGCGCAGGGTGATCGGCGGCATCCATGGCCGCGCGCAAAGACCGCAAATCACTGGTCACGCCACTGGCGGTGTCGGTGTGTACGGCAAACACGGCGACGATTTCTTTTTGCGTATCTGCACGCAGCACCTGCTCAACGACGTTGGTGTCGATCGGGTAGCCTTCCACCCAGGGCGTGCGAATCACCCTGGCACCCGTGGCTTCCACCTGCACCGCCCATGACTCGGAGAAGTGCCCGGTGCCCGCCACCAGCACCGTCTGGCCGGGGCCCAGCAGGTTGACGTTCACCGCCTCCCAGGCGCCATGGCCGTTGGCCGCATAGATGAACACATCGGAATTTTCGGTTTGCAGCAACCGCCGCAGCCCCACTTCGCAGGCTTCGATGACCTGAGCCAGACGAGGGTCAGCCATATCCATGGGCTGTCGACTCATGGCGTGGATCACTTCATCAGGCACGTGGCTGGGCCCGGGAGAGTGCAACAGTCGGTGGCCGGGAATGCGGGGATTGGAATTCATACCGCCATCCCTAGGCAAACCGAATGGCCGCGACCGGCGGCAGGTCGCGAGACACGCAATGCCATTGCTCCCCGGCATTCGCACTCATCCACAAGCCGCCCGTAGTGGACGACATGGCCAGCGTCTGGCCGTTGGCCGCCACTTCCAGCGAATGCCGGTACACCAGATGGCAAGCATGGCTTTGCGGCAACCCGTCGCCAAACGCAGTGAACGTCTTGCCTGCATCGTCGGTGCGTGTGACCACCATGCGCCCATCCACGGGGATGCGACAGGCATCGGCCACTGCAGGCACAAACCAGGCCCGATCAGGGTTACCAGGATCACAGGCCACAGCAAATCCAAAACCCGAAGGCGAAGGTGCCTTGACCGCCTGCCACTGCAAGCCGCCATTGACCGAGCGGTAAATGCCGCAGTGGTGCTGCACCCACAAGGCATCCGGCTGCACTTGGCAACTCACCAGTCGATGCGGGTCTTGCGTGTTTTCGTCATCGGCTGCTTCAGCAGGCAGGTAATTTGCAGTCATGCCGTGCGCCGTCAGGGACCAGCTCTGGCCTCCATCATGTGTTTGCCACACACCGCCGCACGACACCGCCACGGTCAAGTGCCGGGCATTGCGCGGGTCCACCAGCACCGAATGCATGCCGGGATAATCGTTGCCGCCGCCAAACCAGCCCTTGCGCCGGGGTTCCTCCCATAAAGACTTGTTCAACTCCCAGGTCTGACCACCATCCTGCGACTTGAACAGCCCCGCCGGCATGCAACCGGCCCAAAGGGTGCCCGGCTCGTCCGCACCACCCGGTGTCAGCGCCCAAACCAGATCCACGTTCCACGGCGTGGGGTCATCTGCCCAGAAGCCCTGCTCCGGCTTCAGCGGAAACGCGGGAGCTCCCACCTCTTTCCAGTTCGCGCCCTGATCCAGAGACTTGCGCAACTTCACGCCAAAATGTCCCATGCGCAACGCGGCGTACCAGGCGCCGTCACGCGGGTCGGCCAGCACCTGCGTCACGGGTTCACCCAAGAAATTGTGTGACTTGATAGCCCATTGTGCGCCGCTGCCGCGAACCACAAACAAGCCCTTGCGACTGGCAACCAGCAGTGTTTCCATGTTGATTTTTCTCCGTATTTTTCGAATGACTAACCACCCGTGAGCGCCTGAATAATCAGCACCCGATCATCCGGCGCCAGTTGCTGGTTCAGGTTGACACGGTCCAGCACCATTTGCCGGTTCACGAACACCGCCACGTGTTTGCGCACCGAGCGCTGATCATCAAACACGTAATGCGCCAGTCCAGGTGCCGCTTTGAGCGCGGCCTCCAGCACGGAGCGCAGGCTACCGGCAGTCACCCATTGCGGCGCACATTCCACGTGTCGGCGCAGGCTCGCTGCGAACTCCACCTGCACCATGCACACTACTCCTTGAGCAGGAACTGCATCCGCGTGCCGGCCAGGTCCAGTACATCGTGGTCCGCCAGCGCTACAGCATCGGTACCTATCGGCCTCCCGTTAAGCGTGGTCCGGGCAGTGCCGTCCATGTGGGCAACGTAATAACCATTGCGCCGGTGTGACACGGCCACCACCGCCACACCGGGTTTGCCAAAGGTGGTCACCGCCTTGACCACAGGCACTTCCAGCCCGGCAGACGAGCCCGAAAGCACCTGGAAGCTGGCGTGGCGCAGGCTGCTGTCAGCCACGGGATTGATCACATCGAGCTTCATGGTCGAGGTGATACCACCGGAATCTGACGGCTCCGACGAGCAAAGATACTGGATGCGAAACTTGCCGATGGCGATGACGTCCTGATCCGCCAGTCGCTGACGGACGATCATCTTGCCGTTGAGGTAGGTGCCGTTGGTGCTGCGCAGGTCTTCAACATACACATCCATCAAGCCGTGCAGCTCGAATGCGCAATGCTCACCGCTGACGGCCATGTTTTCCAGCACGATGTCGTTATGCAGTTTGCGCCCGAGGGTAGTCCGGTTTTTGTGCAGGTACGCATGTTGAATCCTGACCCCTTCGACCGAGACAATCAGTTGCGGCATAAATGCTCCGAATTCGATCCAAGCCCCATGCATCGCGCATGATGGGGCGTAGCATGGCATGGTAATGCGGTAGCCACCACCCGGCAAGCCCCTCACAACCTCAAACATGGACCGGCCACAGGAATTACAGTAACAAACTACCGAAATGGCGGGCAAACTTCTTGGCTTCGTCTACGCTGAGCTTATCACCCACAAATATCTCCACGCCACGCAGCATCTTGCGCAGTTCAGCCGGACTGCCGCACTGATCAATGGCAGTGCATATCGGGCCCGCAGCGGCGGCCAGTCGCTCCCGCACAAAGCTGGAGGCCTCCAGACGTACCCTGGCAAATTCTTCCGGGTTGGTAGCCGGTCGGGGAGGGTCAGCCGCGTCGGCAGCTACAAAACCGGGTGCTACCGGCTCCTGCAAGGTGACAGCCGCGTCCGCTGACTCGATCAATGCGAGTAACCGCAACTGGTCCAGCGCGGACTCCAGTTCACCAATACGGACAAACGCACCCAGCTCGTTAACTGTTTTTTTGCCGTCGACCATGATGAGCAGGCGCCGCTGACCGGCGGAGATGCCGCCACTGCGTTGGGCGATTTCGGCCCGGCCCTTGTCGGTCTTTAAATAAATGGTTCCCGGATTCATTCTGCCCGATTATGCTTGCCCGCATGAGTCCTTCGACCTGCTGGGTGACAATATGCACCTGATCATTGCTGACCATCTCAACATGAAAATTGAAAAAGACACCGTCGTCTCCCTACGCTACGTTCTGGCCAATGCCAAAGGCAAGTCCATCGAGGAAAGCCGCAAACCCATGGTTTACCTGCATGGCGGTTATCACAACACGCTGCCAAAGATTGAAGCCGCACTGGAAGGCCGGATGCCGGGCTATCAGACCAGTCTGCCATTACTGCCGGGTGAGGCATTTCCTGATCGAGATGAATCACTGGTGCGCACAGTACCCCGCAGCCAGTTTACCAAGGCGCCTAAAGTAGGGGCGCGATTGGAGAGCAAGGGGGCAGAAGGCGAACACCCCACGGTCTTCACGGTGATGCAGGTCAAGGGAAACGACGTATTGGTAGACGGCAACCACCCACTAGCCGGCCAGGAGCTGCGCTTCATGCTGACTGTCATCGATGTTCGGTCAGCATCCGCCGAAGAACTGGCTCACCGCCATGTGCACGGTGAGCATGGTCACCGCCATTAAAGCGGCCAAGAACAACCTCGCCACACTGTGTCTGCACCGCTCTCGTCTTGACACGGCCCATCCTGCATGGTGGCGGCCAATCGGGTGGCCTGATTGGCATAATCAGGCAAGTCCGGCCCCAGCACTCTCCAGCAAACTCCAGGGTTCAGCATCAACTTGAAGGTGTCCAGATCATTTCCAGATGGTCGATGCCGTCTTCGACATACGGCACACCCGCATCCACGAAACCGTGGCCGCTGTAATATTTTTTGAGCCGCGCCTGCGCACCGATACGGATAGGCTGCGGCCCCCACAACCCGCACACCGACGACACCGCCTGTTGTATCAGCAAATGCCCCAAACCACTGCCACGTGCGAGACTGCGCGTGACCACGCGGCCAATGCTGGCCTCGGCAAACTTGACGCCTGCGGGAAAGCAACGGGCGTAGGCCACAAGCTGGTTGTTTTGGGTGCCCAGCAAATGCATGGCCTGATCGTCGGCGCCATCAATGTCCTGAAACACGCAGTTTTGCTCGACCGTGAACACCTCGGTTCTCAACTGCAGCAGCTCATACAGCTCCCGCAACGTCAACTCGTCAAACGCAACAAACTTCCATGCAATCATGCCGGTTGCACCGCCTTCAGCACATAGCCGATGCGCGGGAAATGCACATGCACCTCACCCGCGCGCTCATCCACCCGGCGCAGGCTGTAGCGGGTGCGGGTGGCGGCGATGAGTTCGCCCTCGGTGGGTTCGGGGCCAAAACTGTCACTGGCAATGGTCACGCGGCTACCCAGCGCGATGCCATGCTCATTCTGGAAGGCTTCGCCCGACAGCACCGCTGGCGTGGAGCGTGCGGCCAGCGCGATGGCTTGTGCCGCGTTGAACTTGCTCATGCTGCCCGTCCCGATAGCAGCCATGCGGTCCATCCAGGCCAGCACGCCGGGGGTGGCGTCCAGAATGCCCGCCATCACCGAGGTGCAATGCCGCGTGAACCACAGCGGGTGATAGGCCGCAAAGTCTGCCACGCAAGGAGCGCTTCCCAGCAAGAAGGGCTGCTCTTCCAGCATGTTGGCCAGGCGTCGCAGATACGATTTGTAGGCGGCAGTCGCATCTGCCGGGGGCAAACGGGGCACCGCCAGGCGCATCTTCGCGCGGTCATCGGCGAAGGTTTTGGCATGCTCGGGCGGCGCACCGCCAAACATCTGGGCGGCGCCCTTGGGGCTAAAGTTGTAGGCCATGGCGGCCCAGAACAGCGTGGTGTCGCCCCACTGCGCCAACACGCGGGCAATGCCCTTGTTGTGCTCAGGGTACAACGTGGGCGCGGGCGCGATATGTTCCAGCACGTCGCAGATCAGCGCACTGTCGCAGTAAATATCTGCCCCAATCTGCAAAAACGGGGTCTTGCGGTAGCCACCCGTCAGCGCCACCACATCGGGCTTGGGCATGATCATCGGAATGATGACCGACTGCCAGGCCAGCTTCTTGTAGCCCAGAATCAGGCGCACTTTCTCCGAAAACGGTGAGGTGGGGTAATGGTGAAGAATGAGGTTGCTCATGGATGTCTCTCGTGGTATCTCTGGTGAGAGTCTCTGGTTATGGTGATGGTCAATTTATTGCGGCAGTGCCCGCTGGATGATGGCATCAAAGTCCACGCCTTGGCCCAATGTGCCAAACGCGTAACCCCAGTTGCCGCCCAGGCGTGAATCGCAAAACGCGCTGAACACGGTGCTGGGCGCGGTCTGATACAGCAGCGCGGCCTGCACGGCCAGTGCCACGTCTTGCGCCAGCCGCCGGGCTTCCAGTTCGCTGGCCATGTCTTCGACCTGCACGGGCAGTGACTCGGCCAGCCGGTCCAGCGCCGGGTGGGCTCCAGCGGCCGGCGCCAGTTCGTGAGACAAATGTGCGGCGGCATCGCTTTTGCGCAGGGCGCGCAGCAGGTCGATGGCCATGATGTTGCCCGCACCTTCCCAGATGGAGTTCAGCGGCATCTCGCGGTAGATGCGGGCCATGATGCCTTCCCCGCCCTCCTCCACGTAGCCATTGCCACCGAGGCATTCCATGGCTTCCTGCGCAAAATGGCTGCCGCGCTTGCATATCCAGAACTTGGCAATGGGCGTGAGCAGCCGTGCCATGGCCTGCTCGTGCGGGTCATTTGGGTGATCAAAAGCACGTGTAAGCCTCATGGACAGTGCGCATGCAGCTTCACTTTCAATAGCAAGATCAGCCAGCACGTTGCGCATTAACGGCTGGTCCATCAACGGTTTACCAAATGCTTTTCGCTGCGCGGTGTGGTTCAGCGCGAGGCTCAGGGCCTGGCGCATCAGGCCACTGGTGCCTAAAGCGCAGTCCAGCCGGGTCATCGTGCCCATCTCCAGAATCTGCGAAATGCCACGCCCTTCGTCACCCACCAGCCACGCGGTGGCACCATGAAATTCCACCTCGGAGCTGGCGTTGGCTTTGTTGCCCAGCTTGTCTTTCAGGCGCTGGATGTGCACCTGATTCAAACTGCCGTCTGGCAACACACGTGGCAGGAACAGGCACGACAGACCACTGGCGGTTTGGGCGAGGATCAGGAAGGCATCACACATCGGTGCCGAGAAAAACCATTTGTGGCCAGTCACCGCATAGCGCTGGCCCCAGTTGTCGGCTCCATCTAGAACCGCCTTTGTCGTGTTCGCACGAACATCCGAGCCGCCCTGCTTCTCGGTCATGCCCATGCCCATCGTCACACCCGGCTTTTTGCTCCATAGGGCCAAAGACGGGTCATAAGCGCGGCTGGTGAGTTTCGGGCCCCAGTCGGCATTCAGCGCTGCATTGCCCCGCAGCGCCGGTGTCACGGCGTAGGTCATGGAAATGGGGCACAGCGTGGAGGGCTCCAGTTCGGTGAACAGCATGAAGCCTGCCGCTCTCAGCTGGTGTGCATGACCGCTGGCTTGAGAGGCCTCAGACCAGGGCGTGCCATGCAGACCCGCGCTGGTGGATGCGGCCATCAAGGCGTGGTAGCTGGGGTGAAACTCCACCTGATCCACACGCCGCCCGAAACGATCGTGGCTGAGCAAGGCTGGCATGTGCACATTGGCCAGCCGGGCATGGGTCTGCATCTCGGCAGAGCCCAGTTTCCCGCCCAGTTGTGTGAGTGAGGACGTGTCCAGTGCGGGGGCATTGAATTTCAGCGCCGCCTGCAGGGACCGGTTGGAGGTGAACAGGTTGTAGTTGACCAGCAGTTCGGGCTGGTTGAAGACTTCATGCGTCGCTTGCATCGGCGGCCTCCTGCGCGGGGTTTCGAGTCTCAGACGGTTTCAGTTCAGATCAGCTTCACGAGCTGCTTGCCAAAGTTTTTGCCCTTGAGCAGGCCCAAAAAAGCTTCGGGAGCGGATTCAATACCCTGGGTAACTGACTCTCTTGGACGCAGTTTGCCAATAGCCACCAAGGCGCCCAATTCTTTCAACGCTTGCGACCAGATATTCAGGTGCTCGCTAACAATGAACCCCTGCACTTTAAGCCGTTTGATCAAGATCAACGTTGGATGGGTCATGGACACCGGCACACCGTCATAGCCAGCAATCATCCCGCACACCGCAATGCGGCCATGAGCGTTCATGCTGGGCATCACGGCGTCGAGCACCATGCCACCCACATTTTCAAAATAACCGTCCACACCGTCTGGACAGGCTTCTTTGACGGCACGGGTCAATGAGCGCAAATGCGAATGCTCCTTGTAGTCCACACAGGCGTTAAAACCCAGTTCGTGTGTCGCGTACCTGCATTTGTCAGAACCACCGGCAATACCGACCACGCGCAGTCCACGTGCCTTGGCTAATGCACAGAAAGCACTGCCCACAGCCCCTGTTGCGGCACTGACAACCACCGTATCGCCGGCCTTGGGCTCGCAGATTTTGACCAGGCCATACCATGCGGTTACACCGGGCATGCCGACTGCACCCAGATAGTAGCTCAGCGGTATGTCCGTGACATCGACTTTACGCAGCATGCCTGGCTGGCTGCCGTCAGCCACACTGAATTGCTGCCACCCACCCATACCCACCACCTTATCACCGACCACAAATCCGGGTGAACGGCTTTCTACCACTTCTCCCACTGTACCGCCCATCATCACCTCACCCAACGGCTGCGGCTGCGCATAACTTTTACTGTCGCTCATGCGGCCACGCATGTAGGGGTCCAGACTCAGGTAGTGGTGACGCACCAGAACCTGGCCGTCCTGCAATTCTGGCGTAGGGGTTGCCACCAGTTTGAAATTGCCAACCGCTGCCTCTCCATCAGGGCGGCTGTCGAGAAGAATCTGCTTGTTTTGCTGCATGACATCGGACTTTCAATTCGCACCAAATAAATAGCTATCTACGCAATATGGATAAGGGCTGAGTCCTGATTCCACCAATATTATGTGTTTAATCCGTGGAAATGACGTTCAAGCCGCTGCTGGTCTTCGTGCCGGTCACCAGGCGCTTCACGTACTTGAACGTGCCCGTGGCGTGGGCGCATGGGCGACCTTTTTCATCAACGAGGGTAGCTTCTGCAAAAGCCAGTGTGGCGGTGCGGTGGATCAACTGCCCCCTGGCTGTCAGCCTGCCCGTAGCGGGCTGCATGAAGCTGGTCTTCATTTCGATAGTGACCACGCCCATGTCCTTTTGCACGCTGCGCGCGGCGACCGCCATGGCGACATCCAGCAAGGTCATGCTGACGCCACCGTGGGTTACTCCGAATGAATTGAGGTGTTCCGGTTTGGCCTCATAGCCAATTTCCGATGCACCCTCACCGAACAACCGCAGCTCAAAGCCCAGATAATGAACAAACGGGATGTCAACGCCGAAGTTCATGGCATTTCAGCCGCCGGTCACGATACTAACGCCACCGTCCACCGCCAGCCACTGGCCCGTGATGTGTTTGCCAGCGTCGGAAGCATAGAGCAGGGTCAGCCCCTTCAGGTCTTCGTCATCACCCAGACGGCCCAGTGGCGCATGAGCAGCCAGCTTCTCTTCACCCAGAGCCTTCAAGGTACCAGCCGTCATCCTGCTGGGGAAAAAGCCGGGGCAGATCGCGTTGACGTTGATGCTGTATTTGCCCCATTCCGCCGCCAGCGCTCGCGTGAAGTTAATCACCGCGCCCTTGGACGTGTTGTAGGCAATGGTCTGCATGTCTGACGGGTTGCCGCCCAGACCGGCGATGGAGGCGATGTTGATGATGCGACCACTTTTACGCGCAATCATGCCGTGCTTGGCAATGTGCTGGCTGAGGATGAAGTAGCCACGGATGTTGACGTTCATCACCTTGTCCCATGCCTCGACGGGGTGGTCTTCGGCAGGTGATCCCCAGGCGGCGCCGGCGTTGTTGACCAGAATATCAACCTGACCCATGCGCTGCAGCGTCTCGTCTGCCAGATGGCGAATATCAGCCTCTTTGGCGCAGTCAGCGGCGATCCAGCGGGCGTCAATGCCGGCAGCCTGCAACTCCGCTGCAGCCTGTTCCAGGTCTTCGGCCTTGCGTGAACTGAGCATGATGCGCGCACCGGCCTCGCCCAGTGCATGCGCCATTTGCAAGCCCAAACCGCGGGAACCGCCGGTCACCAGCGCGGTTTTGCCTTTGAGGTCGAACAATTGCTCAACGGTACGGGTCATTGGCTGTTCTCTTCACGCAGGCATGATCTTATGTAAATCAGCACCACCCCAATCGCCACGACAACCACGCCTGCGATAGATACCATGAGACCTCCCGAAGCACCGTCTCTCTGCATGAAAACACCCAATATCACCGCCAACAGTCCGGCATAGATCAATGTCCAGATGAGTCGCTCCAGACGCATTAGCCCGACATGGGCAGTACCGTTGTACCGTTTGAAAAAAGCCATTAGAAAGATTCCTTGCGAAATTCAGCACAGATCAAGTGACAAGGGTCTATCAACCCCTGTCCATGTACCCATCATGGTCGAATTTTAAAGAGCACCTACAGCACTTCAAACACACCCGCTGCACCCATGCCGCCACCAATGCACATGGTGACCACCACACGCTTGGCGCCACGGCGCTTGCCTTCAATCAGGGCATGGCCGGTCAAACGCTGGCCGCTCACCCCGTAAGGGTGGCCCACGGCAATGGCGCCACCATTGACGTTCAACCGGTCACCGGGAATACCCAGCTTGTCGCGGCAATAAATCACCTGCACGGCAAAGGCTTCGTTCAGCTCCCACAGGTCGATATCGCTGACCTTCAGGCCCAGACGCGACAACACCTTGGGAATGGCAAACACGGGGCCAATACCCATTTCGTCCGGCTCGCAACCCGCCACGGCAAAACCCAGAAAGCGACCCAGCGGCTTCAAACCTTTGCGTTCTGCCACCGCTTCGCTCATCACCACACAGGCGCCACCGCCGTCCGAGAACTGGCTGGCATTGCCCGCAGACACCAGACCACCCGGCAGGGCGGAACGCAGGCCACTGATGCCCTCGACGGTGGTGCCTTCGCGGATGCCTTCGTCCTTGCTCACGGTGACCTGTTTGGTGGTCAGGCCCATCACCTTGTCGGCTACACCCATGGTGACGGTGATTGGAGCAATTTCCGCGTCAAACAAGCCTGCAGCCAGTGCCGCCGTGGCTTTTTGCTGGCTGGCAGCGCCATAGACATCCATGGCTTCGCGGCCAATGTTGTAGCGCTTGGCCACCTGCTCGGCGGTTTGCAGCATGTTCCAGTAAATTTCGGGTTTGCTTTTCACCAGCGCAGGGTCAGCCAGCATGTGTTTGTTCATTTCCTGCTGCACGCAGGAGATGCTTTCCACGCCACCGGCCACATAAATGTCGCCCTCGCCAGCAATCACGCGTTGCGCGGCCAGTGCAATGGTTTGCAGGCCCGATGAGCAAAAGCGGTTCACGGTCAGGCCCGACACCGTGACGGGGCAACCGGCGCGCAGGGCAATCTGGCGCGCGATATTGGCACCGGTTGCCCCCTCGGGGTTGGCACAGCCCATGATCACGTCCTCCACTTCACTGGCTTCAATGCCTGCGCGTGAGATGGCATGTTCGACTGCGTGGCCGCCCAGCGTGGCGCCATGGGTCATGTTGAAGGCACCTTTCCAGCTTTTGGTCAAAGGTGTACGGGCGGTAGAAACAATTACAGCAGATGTCATGGTAATTTACTCTCTGATATCGGTATTCAGTTAAATGTCTTGCCTTCGGCAGCCAGTCGGGCCAGCAAGGGTGCGGGCTGCCAGAATTGGGCATCATCCATCGGGTTTTGGGCAAAGCGGTTCATGGCTTGCACCACGTTGAACAGGCCCACCTGGTCTGCATAGTTCATGGGGCCACCACGGAACAGCGGGAAACCGTAACCCGTGAGATAGACCATGTCAATGTCACTGGCTTTGGAGGCAATGCCTTCTTCCAGAATGTGGGCGGCTTCGTTCACCATGGCAAAGACCAGGCGCTGAACGATCTCTTCATCCGAAATCTTGCGTGGCATGATGCCCTGTGCGGTGCGATAGTCCTCGATCATCTTCACCACCAGCTCGCTGGGGATGGCATCGCGTTTGCCGGCTACATAGTCGTACCAGCCGGCCCCCGTCTTTTGCCCGAAACGGCCCAGTTCGCAAAGCAAATCAGCCGTCTTGCTGTACTTCATGCTGGCCCGCTCGACGGCGCGGCGCTTGCGGATGGCCCAGCCGATGTCGTTGCCAGCCAGGTCCCCCATACGGAACGGGCCCATGGCAAAGCCGAACTTTTCGACGGCCTTGTCCACTTGAGCCGGCGTGCAACCTTCATCCAGCAAAAATCCGGCCTGGCGGCTGTATTGCTCGATCATGCGGTTGCCAATGAAGCCGTCGCACACGCCAGACACCACTGTGGTCTTCTTGATCTTTTTGCCCAGGGCCATGACGGTTGCCAGCACATCCTTGCCGGTCTTTTCACCCCGCACCACTTCCAGCAGCTTCATCACGTTGGCCGGGCTGAAGAAGTGGGTGCCGATCACGTCTTGCGGGCGCTTGGTAAAACTGGCAATTCTGTTCATGTCCAGCGTGGACGTGTTGGACGCGAGAATGGCACCAGGCTTCATCACGCGGTCCAGTTCCTTGAATACGGCTTCCTTCACACCCATTTCTTCGAATACGGCCTCAATCACCATATCGGCGTCTTTCAGGTCGTCGTAGCTCAGTGTGGTGGTCAGCAGGCTCATTCGCTGGTCATATTTGTCCTGCTTGAGCTTGCCCTTCTTGACCTGGGACTCGTAGTTTTTTCGGATGGTGGCGATGCCGCGGTCCAGCGCCTCCTGTTTCATCTCCAGAATCTTCACCGGGATACCGGCGTTCAAAAAGTTCATCGAGATGCCACCACCCATCGTGCCCGCGCCAATGATTGCTATCGAGTTGATAGCACGTTGTGCAGTATCGGCGGGGACATCCGGTATTTTTGAGGTGGCACGGTCGGCCACAAACACGTGGCGCAAGGCTTTGGATTCCGGTGTGAGCATGAGGTTGATGAACGCATCGCGCTCGGTGACCATGCCCTGGTCGAACTTCTGCTTGGTAGCGGCTTCCACCACATCCACGCATTTCAGCGGCGCGGGGAAGTTTTTGGACATGCCACCCACCATGTTGCGGGCAAACTGGAAATACGCGTCTCCCAGCGGGTGCTTGCACGACAGGTTGCGTACCAGCGGCAAGGGGCGCGCATCGGCAACAGAGCGCGCATAGTCCAGCCCTTCCTGCGCCAGCGACTCCACCGACGTGGCCATCTTGTCGAACAGTTTTTGCCCCGGCAGCATGGCCAGCATTTCACTTTTGACCGGTTCTCCGCTGACAATCATGTTCAAAGCCACCTCAACGCCCAATACCCGTGGCAGGCGCTGCGTGCCGCCCGCTCCGGGAACCAGGCCCAGTTTGACTTCAGGCAAAGCCACGTTGCAGCCAGGTGCTGCAATACGGTAATGGCAACCCAGCGACAACTCCAACCCGCCACCCATACAAACGGTATGCACCGCTGCAACAACGGGTTTGGCCGAGTTTTCAACCGCCAGAATGACGCTGAGCAGGTTGGGCTCCTGCAGCGCTTTCGGGCTGCCGAACTCCTTGATGTCGGCACCACCGGAAAAAGCCTTGCCCGCGCCAGTAATGATGATGGCTTTCACCGCCGCATCCGCATTGGCTTTGGCCAGACCATCGGTGATGCCTACACGCGTTGCGTAACCCAGCCCATTGACCGGAGGGTTGTTCAGGGTAATGACTGCCACGTCGCCGTGGACTTTGTATTCAGCCGTCATGCTTGCTTCCTCAAAAGTAAAATAGAACGGTCGTTCTTTTTTTGAATTGTAATGGCGGGGCACTTTTTCGCGTTGGATGATTTGTCACGACCGGGACAAATCCAGACTGACACAACTACACCTCCAGCCACTCCTTGCGGGTAGCGGAGTCTTCACGCAGGGATGCGGGCGTTCCCTCAAATACGATGCTGCCATGCCCCATAACCAGCGCCCGGTCAGAAATGGCCATGGCGATGGTCAATTTTTGCTCGATCAGCAACACGGAAATGCCACGGTCCTTGAGTTTTTTCAGGTATTCGCCCACCAATTCCACAATCTTGGGTGCCAGGCCTTCGGTGGGCTCGTCAATGATGATCAGGTCCGGGTCGCCCATCAGCGTGCGACACAGCGTGAGCATCTGCTGTTCACCACCCGACAAAACCCCGGCTTCGGTGTGTTGCCGCTCTTTCAGGCGGGGAAACATCTGGTACATATCTTCATACGACCAGCGACCGCCTTTGCCCTTTTGCCCCAACAGCAGGTTTTGCTCAACCGTGAGCTTGGGGAAAATATCGCGGTTTTCCGGCACATAACCGATGCCCAGGTGGGCAATCTCGAAAGGTTTTCGGCCAAGGGTCTCGGTGTCCTTCCAGCGGACTGAGCCCTTGCAGTCCACCATACCCATGATCGCCTTGGCAGTGGTCGAACGGCCCGAGCCATTGCGCCCCAGTAGGGCCACGATCTCGCCCTTGCCTACCTCCAGATGCACGCCATGCAGCACATGACTCTTGCCGTAAAAGGCGTTCAGATCCTTGACTTGAAGCAACACGTCAGTGTCCTCCCGCCTGCGCGTCAGCCACCGAAGAGCCCAGATAGGCCTCCTGCACACGAGCGTTGGCTCGCACGGCCTCCGGCGTGTCAAATGCGAGTATCTCGCCGTACACCACTACGGCAATTTTGTCGGCCAGCCCAAACACGACGCCCATGTCGTGCTCCACAGTCAGCAAGGTCTTGCCCACCGTGACCTCCTTGATCAGGCTGATGAAACGCGTCGTCTCACTCCTGCTCATGCCAGCGGTGGGTTCATCCAGCAAAACGACATTGGCGTCACCCGCGATGGTGATGCCAATCTCCAGTGCACGCTGCTCGGCATAAGTCAGATTCATTGCCAGCACATCGCGCTTTTTGTCGAGTTTGATCATTTCCATCAACTGCTCTGCCCGTTCGTTGGCATCGTCCAGATCAGCCAGAAATTTCAGGAAAGTGTATTTGTAGCCCAAGCTCCACAACACGCCACAGCGCAAGTTTTCAAACACGCTGAGCTTGGGAAAGATATTGATGATCTGGAAACTGCGCGACAAGCCCAGGCGGTTGATCTCAAACGGCTTCAGGCCATCAATGCGTTTGCCATTGAGCAGCACTTCGCCGGTGGTGGGCTCCAGCCGCCCGCTGATCAAATTGAACAACGTGGATTTGCCTGCACCGTTGGGGCCAATCACACCAATGCGCTCACCGGCCTTCACCGCAAGGTCCACACCGCGAATAATTTCGGTCTTGCCAAAACTCTTGCGCAGGCCTTTCAACTCAAGGGCGTTCATCCGGCCATCTCCCGACGCTTCATCTCCGACTCAATAAACATCTGGATGGCGCCCCACTTGCGGGCAAACCCGCGTCGCACCACCTCAAACAGACCTGCGCCAATTGCCAAAAGTGCCGCGGCGCCAGCCCAGCTGCCAACACTGTTCACCATGAGCTGAACACCCAGAAAATTGAGCTCGGGGCCCATCGCAGAATTGAGCTGCAGGTGATAGATCATCTCCACCAAAGCAGAGGCCCCGATCAAGCCAATGACCATTGCCGTCACCAGCCCGAGGTAGCTTGTCAGCAGCTCGCGCAGGCGGCCAAAACTGGCAACGCGCAGATTCATCATGATCAAACTGGCAATACCGCCGGGTGCATACATCACGGTGAACATGAAAATCAGCCCCAGATACAGTAACCAGGCCTTGGTGAATTCACTGAAAAGCACAAACGCCAGAACCATCAAAATGGCACCCAAAATGGGGCCGAAGAAAAAAGTGATCCCACCGAGAAAGGTGAATACCAGATAGGCACCCGAGCGCCCCGCCCCGACAACCTCTGCAGTCACGATTTCAAAATTCAGCGCAGCCAAACCTCCCGAGATGCCAGCAAAGAAACCGGCAATGATGAAGGCCGTGTAACGGATACGCTGCGTGTTGTAGCCCACAAACTCTACCCGCTCCGGGTTGTCGCGCACCGCATTGAGCATGCGTCCCAGTGGCGTGCGTGTAAATGCAAACATGGCAACTACCGAGATAAAGGTGTAGACCGCAATCAGGTAATACACCTGAATGGGCGGTCCAAACGTGATGCCCATAAACGCGTTGCTGGAAACCCTGTTGCCTGACACGCCCCCTTCGCCTCCAAAAAACTCGGGGATCATCAGGGACATGGCAAACACCAGCTCCCCCAGGCCCAGCGTGATCATTGCGAATGTGTTGCCCGACTTGCGGGTAGTCACATAACCAAACAACACCGCAAAGCCCAGACCAGCCAGCCCGCCAGCCAGTGGAACAAGTGCTACTGGCAAAGGCAGCGAACCGGCCGTTGCCGCGTTCAGGGCATGAATGGCCAGGTACGCACCCAGACCCGTATACACAGCGTGACCAAAACTCAGCATGCCACCCTGACCGAACAGCATGTTGTAAGACAGGCAGGCAATGATGGCAATGCCCATCTGCGATAGCACGGTGACACCCAGGCCACTGTGAAACACCAGCGGCGCAACTGCCAGAGCCAGTGCAAACAAGCCCCAGGTGATCCACCGGAATGTATTGAATGATTTTGGACGGGAAGGTCTTGCCATGACTCACCCCTCCCTCTTGCCGCGCAGACCCTTGGGCCGGAAAATGAGAATAAGCACGAGGAACAGATACGGCAGGATGGGCGCCACCCGCGACAGCGTGAGCTTGATATAGGTATTGTTGAGTACGCCTGCACTCAGGGACAAGCCCATTTGCTGAGCCAGTGTGGCCAGCGAATAGTCAAATGCGACGGCAAAAGTCTGGATCACACCAATGAGCAGCGATGCCAGAAAGGCGCCCGACAGGGAGCCCATGCCACCCACCACCACCACCACAAAAATAACAGACCCCACGGTTGCAGCCATGGACGGCTCAGTCAGGAAAATGCTGCCACCAATGACTCCCGCAAGGCCGGCCAGGGCTGTGCCAGCCCCAAAAACCATCATGAACACACGTGGCACGTTGTGGCCCAACGCCTCAACCATATCGGGATGCGTCAGCGCAGCCTGTATCACCAGTCCGATGCGCGTGTGCGTGAGCAGCAACCAGACCGAAGCCAGCATGACCAGGGCCACCAGCATCATGAATCCGCGTGTCGCGGGGAACGGTGAACAAACCACACGAATGGCCGCGTCGGCGGCGCTGCACAACTCGGGCGGCGCTGCGCCTAAAACCAGGTTCAAACCGTTAACGGAATGATTGATCAGCGTAAAGACAGGTCCGCGCAAAGATTCGGGCGGCTTGAATTCCAGTGCAATTCGACCCCAGATGAGCTGCACCAGTTCCAGCACCACATAGGCCAGGCCAAAGGTGATCAGCAGCTCGGCCACATGGCCAAATTTGTGAACCCTGCGCAAACACACGCGCTCAAATAGTGCCCCCAGGGCGCCCACCACCAACGGCGCCAGCACCAGCGCAGGCCAGAACCCGGTAAAGGTTGAAATCGTATAGCCCACATACGCACCCAGCATGTAAAACGAAGCGTGCGCAAAATTCAGCACACCCATCATGCTGAAAATCAGCGTGAGCCCAGAGCTCAGCATGAATAGCAACAATCCGTAGCTAAGCCCGTTAAGCATCGAGCTGATGAAAAATACCATCGAGTCTGACTTACCTTTGCTTGATGAATGGATCGATGGACCCTGCGCCAGCCAGGCATGAACCTGATCAAAGGGCTCAGATTCCAAAGGGCTCAGGTTCCCGGCAGTTTGTAGCCTTTGAGCATTTCACGCAGTGCTGTTTTTTGCATTTTGCCAGTGCCCCCCAAGGGAATGGCCTCCACGAACACCACATCATCAGGGACTTGCCATTTTGCCGTTTTTCCCTCATAAAACGCAATCAGCTCTTCACGTGTAACTCTGGCATCAGACTTCTTCACCACAGCGATGATCGGCCGCTCGTCCCACTTGGGATGTTTCATGCCAATGCATGCGGCCATTGAGACTCCCGGATGCGCCATGGCAATGTTTTCCACGTCGATGGAACTGATCCACTCGCCACCTGATTTGATAACGTCCTTACTGCGATCCGTGATCTGCATGTAACCGTCAGGATCGATCGTAGCCACGTCACCGGTCGGAAACCAGCCATTCACAAGCGGGGGGTCTTCCCCGCCCTTGAAATATTGACTGATGATCCACGCCCCCTTTACCATCAAATCGCCATAGGTCTTGCCATCCCAGGGAAGCTCCTTGCCATCGTCATCCACAATCTTCATGTCCACACCAAAAATGCCTCGCCCCTGTTTCAATCGGATACTCATTTTTTCGTCCTGAGACAAAGGAAAATGCTTATTCTTGAGAGTGCATACGGTCCCCAGCGGGGACATCTCCGTCATGCCCCAGGCATGCAACACCTCCACGCCATAAAGATCGTTAAATGCTTTGATCATGGCCGGTGGACATGCCGAACCGCCGATGACCGTGCGTTTGAGCGTACTGAACCTTGAGCCTTCAGCCTGCATATGTGCCAGCATCGTGTGCCATACCGTCGGCACGCCCGCCGCGAACGTCACCTTTTCGTTTTCAATCAGCTCAAATATTGATTTACCGTCCATCGCGGCACCTGGAAACACCAGTTTGGCACCCGTCATGGCCGCTGAATAAGGCAACCCCCAGGCATTGACATGGAACATGGGCACCACAGGCAGCAGCGCGTCACGGGCGCTTATATTCAAAGCGTCAGGCAAAGCTCCAGCCAAAGCATGCAGCATAGTCGAGCGGTGACTGTACAACACAGCCTTGGGATGACCCGTAGTACCACTGGTGTAGCACATGCTGGAAGCGGAATTTTCATCAAATTGCGGCCAGTCGTATTGGGCAGACTGCGCGCCGATCCACACCTCATAACTCATCAGGCCGGGGATACCGGTGTCCGTTGGCAGCCTGTCTGCCTCACACAGCGCAACATAGTGCTTGATGCTGGTGCATTTGCCATGAATGGCCTTGATGATGGGCAAAAAAGTCAAGTCAAAACACAGCACCTGGTCTTCGGCGTGGTTGGCAATCCAGCTGATCTGGTCAGGTTGCAGGCGCGGGTTCAGCGTGTGCAACACACGACCCGACCCGCTCACGCCGAAATACAGCTCCAGGTGGCGATACCCATTCCAGGCCAGTGTGGCCACGCGGTCACTGAAAGCCAGCTTCAGGCCGTCCAGCGCGTTGGCCACCTGGCGTGAGCGAGTGGCAATCGCTTTGTAGTTGGTGCGGTGAATATTGCCCTCGACCCGGTGGGACACAATTTCACCGTCACCATGGTGACGGTCAGCAAACTCGATCAGGGAAGAGATCAGCAGCAGCTCGTTTTGCATCAGGCCTAGCATGGGTGTCTCCGTTGTAGTTTTGATTACATTACAAAGTCCATCCAGTATCCTGCAACCCGGGCCCGCAACACACCCGTGATTGCCCTCACATGGCAGGGGCGCCGTCAAGTGCGGGACAATTCGGTCATGGATACACGAGTGACCCCCCGCATACAGTGGCGCAACAGTTTTGCAGGCCTGGGCGACGCTTTCTTTACCCGGCTGCAACCCACCGCACTGCCTGAACCGTATTGGGTAGGCACCAACCGCTCACTCGCCGCGGAATTGGGCCTGGAAGAGCTGATGCTGCAGTCACAAGACGCACTGGAAGCCTTCACCGGCAACGTGGTGATGCCGGGCTCCGAGCCACTGGCCAGCGTATACAGCGGCCACCAGTTCGGGCAATGGGCAGGCCAGTTGGGCGACGGCCGGGCCATTTTGCTGGGGGAAGTGCAAACCCACGCTGCGCAAGCGTTTGAGCTGCAACTCAAGGGGGCGGGCATGACACCGTATTCGCGCATGGGCGACGGCCGGGCGGTGCTGCGCAGCTCGATCCGCGAGTTTTTGTGCTCCGAGGCCATGTACGGGCTGGGAATTCCCACCACCCGCGCACTGTGCGTCACCGGCTCCGACGTCCGCGTGCGCCGCGAAGAAATCGAAACCGCTGCCGTGGTGACCCGTGTGGCGCCGAGCTTTGTGCGTTTTGGTCATTTTGAGCATTTTTCGTACAACGACCAGCACGAGCAGCTCAAGGTACTGGCCGACTACATCATCGACCGGTTTTACCCCGCCTGCCGCACCACAGACCACTTTGCCGGCAACCCCTACGCCGCGTTTCTGGAAGCTGTGAGCGAACGCACGGCGGCGATGGTGGCGCAGTGGCAGGCCGTGGGGTTTTGCCACGGTGTGATGAACACCGACAACATGAGCATTCTGGGCCTGACCATCGACTACGGCCCGTTCCAGTTTCTGGACGCCTACAACCCCGGCCACATCTGCAACCACTCCGACACGCAGGGCCGCTACGCGTATAACAAGCAGCCCAACGTCGCTTACTGGAACCTGTTTTGCCTGGGCCAGGCACTGCTGCCCCTGATTGGCGAGCAGGAACTGGCGCTGGCCGCGCTGGAGTCTTACAAGACGGTGTTTGCGGCCGAGCTGGAGTGCCGTCTGGGAGCCAAACTGGGCCTGCCAGGAGCGCGCCCGCAGGGCAAGGCGCTGATCGAAGGCATCCTGAAACTACTCGCCCAGGACAAGGTGGACTTCACCATTTTCTGGCGCACCCTGAGCCAATGGGTGGAGGCCGGCCCCCACGTTCGGCACTCCGTGTCCTCTCTGCCCCCCGAGGGGGCGCTCCCCGCCTTGGGGCGGCCCGGCGGCGGGGCTGACCCTCACGCTCAAACCGTGCGCAACCTGTTCATTGATCGCCCTGCCTTCGATACCTGGTTGCTATCATATTCGGAGCTAATAAGGCATATTGGACGAGGGCCAATGGCCAATTTGATGCTTAAAACCAACCCAAAATACGTGTTGCGTAACCATTTGGGTGAAGAAGCCATTCAAAAGGCAAAACTAAAAGACTTTTCCGGGATCAACACCTTGCTTGGGCTATTGGAAGCCCCATTTGATGAGCAACCGGGCCTTGAAGCCTATGCCGGGTTTCCGCCCGACTGGGCCTCCAGCATCGAAATCAGCTGCTCCTCCTGATCAGCGAAAATACCACCATGACCTACAAAATTCAGAAAACCGACGCCGAATGGAAGGCCCTGCTCCAGCAAAAAGGTGCAGAGCCGATGGCGTTTGACGTGACCCGCCACGAAGCCACCGAGCGCGCCTTCAGCGGTAAACATGCCGACAACAAGTTGCCGGGCACCTACGCCTGCATCTGTTGCGGCAAACCACTGTTTGATTCAAACGCCAAATTCGACTCCGGCACCGGCTGGCCCAGCTACTTTCAGCCCCTGAGCGAAGACGCTGTGGGCACCAAGGTCGATGGCCTTTTGTGGATGAAACGCACCGAAGTGCACTGCGCCGATTGCGGCGCCCACCTGGGCCATGTGTTCCCCGACGGGCCGCAACCCACCGGCCTGCGCTACTGCATGAACTCGGCATCCATGGACTTCGTGCCCCAAAAATGAGAGTGCTACTCGACTTTTTGCCAATCGCCTTTTTCTTTGGCGCCTACAAGCTCTACGACATTTATGTGGCTACTGCCGTACTGATGGCTGGCACCACAATCCAGATGGCCATCATCTACGCGCTGGACCGCAAGCTGACGATGATGCACCGCATCACGCTGGGGCTGATTCTAATTTTTGGCGCAGCCACGCTGCTGCTGCATGACGACCGGTTTATCAAGTGGAAACCCACTGTGCTGTATGCAGCCATGGCCTTGGGTCTGGCCGTGGCAGTTTGGGTCATGAAGAAAAACTTCCTGAAAATGCTGCTGGGCAGCCAGTTGAGCCTGCCCGACCCCGTCTGGCGGCGCCTGAACATTGCCTGGATTGGTTATTGCGCCTTCATGGCGCTCGTCAACGGTTACGTCGCGGCCTGCTACAGCACCGAAGCCTGGGTCAGCTTCAAACTTTGGGGCTATGTGTTCCCGCTGGTGTTTTTGATCGGTCAGGGTGTGTACATCACGCCCCACCTCAAAACCGATACCGATGAGCCCAAAGCCTGAACGCGCCAGCACCCACACCATGCTGTACACCGACAGTCAATTGACGCAACGCCTGCAGGAGCGTCTGCAACCCACCCTGCTGGAAGTGCTGGATGAAAGTGCAGACCATGCCGGTCATGCAGGGGCCAACGCCGCCGGCCGGGGAACCCATTTCAGGGTGCGGATTGCTTCACCTTTATTTACAAATTTGAGTCGTGTTGCCAAGCATCGCCTTGTGTATGATGCCCTGCAAGAATTTATTGACCGGAGCGTTCACGCCATCGCGATTGAAACGCTGTGATCCAGCGGATCTTCACAACCCATCATCACCGTCACCTTTATCACCGTCACCTTTTTGATTTTTAGGAAACCCAATGAAGACATCCCTCTGCAGCGCGCTAATTGCCGCGTCATTCCTGGCCGTTCTGGCGGGCCCCGTGGCCGCGCAGAACGTGGCCATTGTCAACGGCAAAGCCGTGCCCAAGGCCCGTATGGACGCGCTGGTGACGCAAATTTTGCGCAGTGGCAAACAGGTCACGCCAGACATGGAAGGCCAGATCCGTGAAGAAATCATCTTCCGTGAAATTGCCGCACAGGAAGCACAAAAGCTTGGACTGGACGGCACCGAAGAGTTCAAGCTACAGATGGATCTGACGCGCCAGGCCATTTTGGTTGGCCAGTTGCGCGCTGACTTCCAGAAAAACAACCCGGTGACCGACGCCGAAGCCAAGGCCGAATACGACAAGTTCGCCGCCGCCAACAGTGGCAAGGAATACCGCGCCCGCCACATCCTGGTGGAGAAAGAAGCGGACGCCAAAGCCATCATTGCCCAGCTGAAAAAAGGCGGCAAGTTTGAAGACATCGCCAAGAAATCATCCAAAGACCCCGGCTCCGGCGCCAATGGCGGCGACCTGGACTGGGCCAACGCCAGCAGCTACGTGCCCGAGTTCTCCGCGGCCATGACCAAGCTGGAAAAAGGCAAGCTGACCGAGACGCCGGTGAAGAGCCAGTTCGGCTACCACATCATCCGTCTGGACGATGTGCGCGAAGCTCAGCTGCCGAAGTTCGAAGAAGTCAAACCTCAGATCACGCAGCAGCTGTCACAGCAAAAACTGGCGAAATTCCAGGAAGACTTGCGGGCTAAGGCGAAGGTTGAGTAAGGGGAGGTTATCCGGTGTTGCACTTGGTGCTTGAATCCGCCTTTCATTTCAAGTTGATTCAGGGTATGTGCCACCAACATCGTCTTCCACGACTTCAAGCACGTCTGCTCCACCAAAGCCCTTGAACACTTTGGTGGCATCGTGCCTGTCACCCGCCTGTGCCAGCGACAAAGCAAATGCCCAGCGCCAACGCCAATGGCTCCGGCTTCTCCCGTACCAGGCACTTTTTCCGGGTTTGATGCGCAGCTCGGGCTTATATTTGGCCGGTATTACTGCTATAATTTCTGCTCTCGGACATCCTTAGGCGCGTAGCTCAGCTGGTTAGAGCACCACCTTGACATGGTGGGGGTCGTTGGTTCGAGTCCAATCGCGCCTACCAATTTCCAGATTTGCTTTGCCAGTTATCCTCAGGGCAGTCCTTGGGGGTCATTGCCGTCCATAGAATATATTGCGATGCGATGTATTTGACTCGGAATGAGTCTGACCATGAGGAGTCCTGCAGTGCAAGCCAAAAAACCATCTGACGCGAAGAGCGGGCCGCGTGTGATCAAAAAATACCCGAACAGGCGGCTCTACGATACGGATACATCCACCTACATCACCTTGTCAGAAGTGAAGCAACTGGTGATGAATAGCGAGCCTTTTGTCGTGCGTGACGCCAAGAGCGCAGAAGATTTGACAAGAAGTATCCTGTTACAAATCATTCTGGAAGAGGAAGCTAGTGGGTCGCCGATGTTCACTGCCCCTGTTTTGTCAAATATCATTCGCTATTATGGTCATACCATGCAAGGTTTCATGGGCGGATATTTGGAAAATAATTTTCAAACGTTAGTGGATTTCCAAGCCAAACTGGAAGAACAGTCAAAAGCCTGGACACCAGAAATGTGGGCGCAGTTCATGGGCATCCAGGCACCCATCGTGCAGGAGTTAATGGGCAACAATCTGGAGAAATCCAAGCATTTATTCACTCAAATGCAGGAGCAAATGCTGGGTACCTTTGGCCTTAAGCGCTGATCAATTCGTGAACAGATACTGGTCCGCGCTTCAGATTTGCGGCCCCGCCCAGGCAATCCCCATAAACACCCCAATCATCACCGGCTGATGCAGCATGTAATAGCTCAAGCTCCATCGCCCCAGCCAGGCCAGCAGCGGGCTCACCACCGGCATTCGCCATGCCAGAACCGCAGGCCGGTGGCGCAACAACCAGTTACCCGACGCCATGCCCCACCACATCACGCCCAGCCAGGGAATCAGCGGTGCGTAGTCTTCGGTTACCGGTTTTTTTGTGATAAGACCCAGCCAATTCAGCCAGTTTGAGTTGAAAAATTGGGTCTCAGCCCTCATGTCCATTGCATGATGAGCTACAAATTTCATAGCAATCGCCAGCGCACCCAGCGCCCACAGCGAGTTGCCCCAGCCTGCCGTGAGCCGCGCGATGATCAGCATCACAGCAAATCCGTGCAGCACACCGAAGTAAATCCAGCTGTGGGGAAACATGGCATACGAGCTCACCGATACCAGCACGGCACACGCCACAATCTGCCACCAGCGCCGCCAGAAATGCGGCCAGGTTTGGCCACGCTGGACGGCAATGGCTTGGCCCAGACCGGCGCAGAACAGGAACAGGCTGACGATCACCACGCGCTGCCAGGTCCAGAACGGGTCTGCATAAAAGTTTTGACTGATATAGCCAAACTGGTTCAGGTCAAAGCAGAAATGAAACGCCGTCATCCACACCATGGCGAAGCCGCGCAGGGCGTCTACGGCGTCAAATCGGGGGGCGAGTTGGAATGGGTTGGCGAACATACCGCGAGTGTACGCAACGCAAACCCGATGGCCCTCCCGCAGCCAGGCCGCCCCAAGACGGGCGTAGCGGTGGAGCACGGGGGCCAGACACCCACGCCACGCAGAGTGATTTCACCAAATACAATGAAATCATGACTGCCGTTCGCACCCACAAAGGCTCGCTGACCGCCGTACCATCAGTAACCGCCTGAGCGACTGGCTGAAACAATTGCCGGTGTTATCGCTGTCCGATTTGCCCTTTTTGCTGCTGCTCGCCGCTGCCTTCGCGCTGGTGGTCTGGCTGCTGGGCAAGCCGTATTTCACGCGCAGGCGTTTTGCGCGGCTGCGCCGCCAGCCCTTTCCTGTCGCATGGCTCACCGTGCTGAAAGAGCGTGTGCCCTACTTTCGCAGTCTGCCAGCCAATCTGCAGATGCAGCTCAAGGGGCACATTCAGGTATTTCTGGCCGAAAAAGCCTTTATCGGCTGCCGCGGACTGGAGGTGACGCACGAGATGCGCGTGACCATCGCCGCACAGGCCTGTTTGCTGATTCTCAACCGGCCGACCGACTACTTTTCCAGCCTGCGCCAGATACTGATTTATCCCGGCCCCTTCATCGTGAACCGCACCCACACCGACCATGCGGGCGTGAAGCAGGACCAGCGCCAGGTGCTGGCCGGGCAATCGTGGTCCGAGGGGCAGGTGATTTTGTCCTGGGAAGATGTGGTGGAAGGTGCGGCCGATGTGTCGGACGGCCGCAACGTGGTGATCCATGAGTTTGCGCACCAGCTGGACCAGGAAAACGGCACAGCCAATGGCGCACCCATTCTGGCGCCGCACCACGCCAGGCGCTGGGCGCGGGTGATGAGCGAAGCTTATGCGCGGCTGCAGACCGAAACCCAGACTGAAAACCCGGCACGGCCCACGCTCATCAACGCCTACGGTGCCACCGACCCCGTGGAGTTTTTTGCAGTGGCGTCAGAAGCGTTTTTTGAGCAGGCGCAGCGCCTGTCGGAAGATCACCCTGATTTGTACCGGGAAATGGTGCTGTTTTATTGCGTGGACCCGCTGAGCTGGTAAACCTGTCCACAGGAATCCACAAACTCACGTCAATGATCTGGTAGTAAACATCAAGCGATCAGCTACGTCTGGCAGGCAGGGCTCCGGACCAGATCAGCAGTCCAAATAACGTCATGCCAATACCGACCGCTGGCAATCTGTACAGCAGGCGTCTGCGACGCGGGAGATACTCGCTGAGCGACTGAAATTCACTCAGCGAAATACCAAGGCCATTCGCAAGAAAATAGGACAGGACGACGCAAATCAAACCCAAGGCCACCATTTGCAAACCAAAACGTCCATCCAGCAGGCTCGTGTTACCCCACAACCATTCCCACACAAACAAAATACCCCCACACAGCATGGCCAGAGCCCACCATGACACTGATGTGAAATACCCAACCGCCCCAATCGCACCGTAAGGCACCAGGTAAGACAGTTTTTTAAGCTGGTTCACACTCTTTAACCCACCCACTTGCGGGCGTTGTGCCACAACTGCATCCACGGGCTGTGCGCGTTGATGTCGCCATTCGTCCAGCTCATCTGCACATTGCGGAACACGCGCTCGGGGTGCGGCATCATGGCCGTGAAGCGGCCGTCAGCCGTGGTCACCGCAGTCAAGCCCGCGGGGCTGCCGTTGGGGTTGAACGGGTAGGTTTCTGTGGCCGCACCATAGTTGTCGGTGAAACGCATGGCAGCGATGGCTTTGTCGGCATTGCCCCGGTACTTGAAATTCGCATAACCCTCACCGTGCGCCACGGCGATAGGCAGGCGCACACCGGCCATGTCCTTGAAGAACAGGCTGGGCGACTCCAGCACCTCCACCATGCTCAGGCGTGCCTCAAAACGCTCGCTCTGGTTGGTGGTGAAACGCGGCCAACTCTCAGCACCCGGGATGATGTCGGCCAGCTCGGCAAACATCTGGCAGCCGTTGCACACACCCAGGCCGAAGGTGTCCTGACGGGCAAAGAAGGCCTTGAATTGGTCGGCCAGCACGGCGTTGAACGTGATGGAGCGTGCCCAGCCGATGCCCGCGCCCAGCGTGTCGCCATAGCTGAAGCCGCCACACGCCACCACGCCCTTGAAGTCGGTCAGGTTGGCGCGGCCGGTCTGCAGGTCGGTCATGTGCACGTCGAACGCCTCAAAGCCCGCCTCGGTAAAAGCGTAGGCCATCTCCACATGCGAGTTGACGCCCTGCTCGCGCAGCACCGCCACTTTGGGACGGTTCTTCAGGATCGCGGGTGCTACTGAATTAGTAGCTGCTCGCGCATATTCCACGAGGGCTGGAGGCCAATTTTGTGGGAAAAAAGCCTGCAAACCGGGGTCCAGAGGGTCACCAGCGGCCGCATGCTCGGCATCGGCGCAGGCAGGGTTGTCGCGCAGCTGGCAGATCTTCCAGCTGGTGTTGTCCCAGACCTGATGCAGGTCGTGCAGCCTGGCGGTGAACACGGTTTTGGCGTCGCGCCAAACCTGCACTTCGCCCACGCCAGCCGCGATGGTGGAGCCCGCAGGCCGCGTTTTGCCAACGAAATGGCTGTGTTTGCTCAAACCATGCTCGCGCAGGGTTTGCATCACGTCGCTGCGCTCGGCGGTGCGCACCTGCAGCAGCACGCCCAGCTCTTCGCTGAACAGGGCCTTGAGCGTGAGTTCTTCGCGGCGCGCACTCACCTGAGCCGCCCAGTTTTTGCTGTCGCCATGCTCGGCACGGCTGTCCGAGATGCCGTCGCCCTCAAGCACCAGCAGGTCCACATTCAACGCCACGCCCACGTGCCCGGCAAACGCCATTTCGCAAGCCGTGGCCATCAAGCCGCCATCGCTGCGATCGTGGTACGCCAGAATCTTGCCTTGCGCGCGCAAGGCGTTCACGGCGTTCACCAGGTTGATCAGATCCTGCGGATCGTCCAGATCGGGCACGGTATCGCCCACCTGCCCCAGTGTCTGCGCCAGCATGCTGCCGCCCAGGCGGTTCTGCCCCTTGCCCAGATCGATCAGCACCAGCGTGGTCTCCAGCTCGGCAGCATTGAGCTGCGGCGTGAGCGTGCCACGCACATCGGCCAGCGTGGCGAAGGCGGTGACGATCAGGCTGACGGGGGATGTCACCTTTTTCTGAACAGGCTCGGTCACTGCAGATCCTTCCCGTCTACCGCAGGGGACCTCCCATACGGTGCGCATGGACAGAGAATCTTTGCCCACCGGAATGGAAATGCCCAGCGCCGGGCACAGCTCCAGACCCACGGCCTTGACGGTTTCATACAGCGCGGCGTCTTCACCCGGCTCGCCACAAGCCGCCATCCAGTTGGCCGACAGCTTGACGCGCGACAACTCAAACGGCGCGGCCAGCAGGTTGGTAATGGCTTCGGCCACCGCCATGCGCCCCGACGCCGGCGCGTCGATGCTGGCCAGCGGCGTGCGCTCGCCCATGCTCATGGCCTCGCCTGCGAAACCCTTGTAATCCGCCAGCGTGACGGCGCAATCTGCCACCGGCACCTGCCACGGCCCCACCATCTGGTCGCGGTGGCTCAAGCCGCCCACCGTGCGGTCACCGATGGTGATGAGGAACCGTTTGGAAGCCACCGTCGGGCTGGCCAGCACGTCGATGACTGCTTTTTGCAGGCTCACGCCGGTCAGGTCAACCGGCTTGAACTGGCGCTGGATGGTTTTCACATCCCGGTGCATCTTGGGTGGTTTGCCCAGCAGCACATTCATCGGCATATGAACTGGTGCCCCCACGCTCCCCACTGCGTGTGGTTCGCTGCCCCCCGAGGGGTCTGTGCTTGCTTGGGGCGTCCCGGCGCGGCGCACGCCCGCATCTTCATAGGCCACGATGAGCTGGCGCTCTTGCGTCGCCACACCCACCACAGAGAACGGGCAACGCTCACGCTCGCACATCGCCGTGAACAGCGGCAGCGACTCCGGCGCAATCGCCAGCACGTAACGCTCCTGGCTTTCGTTGCACCAAATTTCCTTGGGCGCCATACCGCTTTCTTCCAGCGGAACCGCGTTCAAATCGAACCGCGCACCGCGACCGGCATCGTTGGTCAGCTCGGGGAAAGCATTGGAAAGGCCACCAGCGCCGACATCGTGAATGGCAAGGATGGGGTTCCCGGCGCCTTGAATCCAGCACTGGTTGATCACCTCCTGCGCCCGGCGCTCGATCTCGGGGTTACCGCGCTGCACCGAATCAAAGTCCAGCTCGGCGGCGTTGGCGCCCGTGGCCATGGAGCTGGCTGCACTGCCGCCCATGCCGATGCGCATGCCGGGACCGCCCAGCTGGATCAGCAGGCTGCCTGCGGGGAACTCGATCTTTTTGGTTTGCCCGGCGTCGATGGTGCCCAGACCGCCCGCGATCATGATGGGCTTGTGATAACCGCGCTGAATGGTGTCGGCGCTGGACGGCACCGATTGCTCGTATTCACGGAAATAGCCCAGCAAATTGGGCCGGCCAAACTCGTTGTTGAACGCCGCGCCACCCAGTGGGCCCTCGGTCATGATTTGCAGCGGGCTGGCGATGTGTTCGGGTTTACCGAAAGGGGCTGCGCCGTCTTGTGGCCAGAGTTTCGATACCGTGAAACCGGTCAAACCCGCTTTGGGTTTGGAGCCACGCCCGGTAGCGCCTTCGTCCCGAATCTCGCCCCCGGCGCCGGTGGACGCGCCGGGGAACGGCGAGATGGCTGTGGGGTGGTTATGCGTTTCCACCTTCATCAGCACGTGGCTCAAGGCGCTCTGCTTTTGATAGCTGCTCACGCCCTGCTCTTGAGGGCTGGAGGCCGATTTGGCTATGAATCTTTCAACGTTCGAGCCTTCCATCACCGACGCGTTATCCGAATACGCCACCACCATGTGCTGCGGG
The DNA here is from genome assembly GCA_046050465.1 of Pseudomonadota bacterium. Classification (GTDB taxonomy): domain Bacteria; phylum Pseudomonadota; class Gammaproteobacteria; order Burkholderiales; family Burkholderiaceae_C; genus Egaibacter. Next base: position 35,756 of record JBJOPS010000006.1, read on the forward strand.
TTCGTCTGGTGCGTGTGGCGGATCATGCCAAACAGGCTGTGGCTCTGCGCCACGCCGTCAATGGTGAACTGCGCGTTGAAAATCTTGTGGCGGCAATGCTCGCTGTTGGCCTGCGCAAACATCATCAGCTCCACGTCGGTGGGGTTGCGCTGGAGCTGGGTGAAGGCGTTCACCAGGTACTCGATCTCATCCTCCGCCAGTGCCAGGCCGAACTGCGTGTTGGCGGCCTCCAGCGCCCCACGGCCTGCGCCCAGCACATCTACATGCGCCAGCGGCGCGGCCTGCAGCTCGGTGAACAGGCCCAGTGCCTGCGCACGGTCAAACATCGCACTTTCGGTCATGCGGTCATGCAGCAACGCGGCAATTTGCGCCAGTTGGGCTTCGTTCAAGGTGGGCTTGCTCAACAAACCCGATTTCAACGACACCCGGTATTCGGTGATGCGCTCCACCCGGCGCAGCGCCAGGCCACAGTTGTGCGCAATGTCGGTCGCCTTGGACGCCCAGGGCGACACCGTGCCAAAACGCGGGGTCACAACGATCAAGGCACCCTCTTGAGCGCCAGCATACGGGTCGCCATAGGTCAGCAAGGCGCTTAACTGGGCTTTTTGGGCGTCTGTGGGCAACGCATCAGAGGCCACCAGATGCACAAACCGGGCTGAAACCCCGGAAATCTTGTCGTGAATGGCTTGCAGGCCGGGCAACAGTTGCTGGATGCGAAAGCTGCTGAGAGCGCTGCCGCCCTCAAATTGGGTGATGTGCAGGGTCACGGGATACTCTGAAAATGATCTGAATTTTACCCATGCCCCACCGCATGATTGCCATTCAATTATTGCAATCTATGCAGGCATCCCCGTCAACCCAGTTGCCCCGCCTCAATCGTGATGCGCCGCTGGCAGCGCTCGGCAATGCTGCGGTCGTGCGTCACCAGCACCAGCGTCGTGCCGAGTTCTTCATTCAGCTCGAACATCAGCCTCATGATGGTCTCGCCGGTAGCGAAATCCAGGCTGCCGGTAGGCTCGTCGGCCAGCAGCACAGCGGGTTTCACCACAAAGGCACGGGCCAGCGCCACGCGCTGCTGCTCGCCACCACTGAGCACCTTGGGATAGTGTCCAAAACGCTCGGACAGGCCCACGTGGGCCAGCATGTCGGCGGCAGTCTTGCGGGAGTCTTTGCGGCCAGCCAGTTCCAGCGGCAGCATCACGTTTTCCAGCGCGGTCAGGTTGCCCAGCAGCTGAAAGCTCTGAAATACAAAGCCCACCTGCTGCGCGCGCAAAGCCGCGCGGGCATCTTCATCGATGGCAAACAGGTCCTGCCCGGCCAGGCGCACAGAGCCGCGGGTAGGTGTGTCCAGCCCGGCGATGATGGACAGCAGCGTGCTTTTGCCGGACCCGGAGGCGCCGACAATGGCGGCTGTTTCCCTCCGGGCCAGCGAAAAATGAATATCGCGCAGAATATCCAGGGTGCCAGTGGAGTCTGTGACGGACTTGAAAACGTGATCTACGGCAATAATTGGATCAGACATGAGACTTTCTTTGTATCGACGACACTTTATCGCGACCTGCTTGCTGGCATCCGGCGTGGGGATTAGCGTGGGAACCAGTGCGGCCACAACACCTGTAGCCGCCCCGAAAACCACCACAATGCTGACCGCCACGATCCTGATTGTGGGTGACTCGCTCAGTGCCGAGTATGGCCTCAAACGCGGCACTGGCTGGGCGGCGTTGCTGGACCAGTGCCTGCAAACTGAAAAGATCAATGCCAAAGTGGTGAATGCCAGCATCAGCGGCGACAC
>JBJOPS010000007.1:0-107596 GCA_046050465.1 Pseudomonadota bacterium
CTTGCGCGTGCGCCGATTGCTCAGATCAAGGCCAAGGTCTTTTTGTTTCATACCGTCAATGATCGCAAGTTACGTGCCTCAGTCACGTATTTGGCGGAATAGTTTTGAACATCATCCTTAGTTCGGTATACATTTCGTTAGGTCTCTTCAGAGTAGTCAACCTCTTTATGTTTTCTCAATCTCTTGCTATCTATTCGTTCACGGAGGCTCCGGGACACATACTGTTCCACCTCTCTGTAGCGTTGTGTTCGGTGGCTTTGGGAGCCTTCGTTCTCGTAGGGCGCAAGGGGGACTTCACGCATCGAGTTCTTGGTCGTACGTGGGTTCTGCTCATGCTCGCCACGGCGATCAGCTCGTTCTTCATTCAGGCTCGTGGCACGTTCAGTGTGATACACGCACTCAGCGTTGCAGTGCTGGTTTCCATGGCTTATGCCATTTGGGCCGTTCGAACGAAGCGTGTTCGAGGGCATCGTGTTGCGATGATCTGTTCCTACACGAGCTTGTGCGTTGCGGGGGCATTCACGCTCCTGCCATACAGGATGCTGGGTCAGTTGATCTTCTCGTCATAAAGCAGAGCTGGAGTTGCTACTGTTTGAGTAGCTGTTTGTGGGCATCCCATTTCACCAATCGGCGTGATTGCCTTGCCCCCCGCTGGACAAGAAAAAGGGCCCGAAGGCCCCTTTCGCGATGCAGCCAAAGGCAAATCACCCCATGTGCAAGCCACCGTTGACCGAGAAGTCCGCACCGGTGGTGTAGCCTCCCTCTTCGCTGGCCAGCCAGGCGATGATGGAGGCGATTTCGCTGGGCTTGCCCAAGCGCTTGACGGGGATGGTGGCGACGATCTTGGCCAGCACGTCTTCGCGGATGGCGTTGACCATGTCGGTGCCGATGTAGCCGGGGCTCACGGTGTTGACCGTCACGCCTTTGGTGGCCATTTCCTGCGCCAGCGCCATTGAAAAGCCGTGCATGCCGGCCTTGGCGGCTGAGTAGTTGGTCTGGCCGGCCTGACCTTTTTCGCCGTTGACCGAGCTGATGTTGATGATGCGGCCCCAGCCTTTTTCAACCATATCAGCAACAACCTGTTTGGTCACGTTGAACATGCTGTTGAGGTTGGTTTCAATCACGGCGTCCCAATCTTCGCGCGTCATTTTCAGGAACATGCGGTCTTTGGTGATGCCGGCGTTGTTGACCAGCACATCGATCGAGCCATGCTCGGCTTTGCTCTTGGTGAAGGCTTCCACGGTGGATTCCCAGGAACCCACATTGCCCACCGAGGCGTGAAAGGTGTAGCCCAAGGCTGCCTGCTCAGCGATCCACTTGGCGTGGTCGCGCGTGGGGCCGCAGCCGGCAATGACCTTGAAGCCTTCTTTGTGCAGACGCTGGCAAATGGCGGTACCGATGCCACCCATGCCGCCGGTGACGTAAGCTACTTTTTGACTCATGATATGTTCCTCTTTCTTTTTAATTGCTACTAAATATATAGCTACCAATTCCCTATTTACAAGGGCTGGAAGCCAAAGACACTCTTATTTTGCGACAGTTTTCCTGCCTGTGATCAACGTGCCAATCACCGCTCAATAGTGAGCGCCACGCCCATGCCGCCGCCAATGCACAGGGACGCAATGCCACGCTTGCTGTCGCGCTTTTGCATTTCGTGCAGCAACGTGACCAGAATACGGCAGCCGGACGCACCAATCGGGTGACCAATGGCAATGGCACCACCGTTCACGTTGACTTTAGACGTATCCCAACCCATTTCCTTGTTCACGGCACAGGCTTGTGCGGCAAAGGCTTCGTTGATTTCCAGCAGGTCCAGGTCGGCCGCTTTCCAGCCCGCACGGGCCAGTGCTTTGGTGCTGGCGGGCACGGGGCCCATGCCCATGAAGGCGGGGTCCAGGCCACTGGTGGCAAAGCTGGCAATGCGGCCCAGAGGTTTGAGGCCCAGCGCAGCGGCTTTCTTGGCGGTCATCACCATCACGGCGGCAGCGCCGTCGTTGATGCCCGATGCGTTGCCAGCGGTCACGCCACCGGCCTTGTCAAACGCAGGGCGCAGGCCTGCCAGCGCTTCGGCACTGGTTTTCTTGTTGATGAATTCGTCAGCCGAAAAAACGATGGGGTCACCCTTCTTCTGGGCGATGCTGAACGGCATGATTTCGTCCTTGAACTTGCCCGCCTCTTGCGCGGCGGCAGCCTTTTGCTGGCTGGCCAGCGCCAGCGCGTCCTGCGCTTCGCGGCTGATGCCGTATTTCTTGGCCACGTTTTCAGCCGTGATGCCCATGTGGTACTGGTTGTACACGTCCCACAGGCCGTCCACAATCATCGAGTCGATCATCTTCCAGTCGCCCATGCGCTGGCCGTCACGGCTGCCCAGCAGCACGTGGGGTGAGGCGCTCATGTTTTCCTGGCCACCGGCAATCACGATTTCGCTGTCGCCATAGGCCACAGCTTGCGCGGCCAGCATCACGGCCTTGAGGCCGGAGCCACACACGGCGTTGATGGTCAGACCCGGCGTGCCCTGGTTCAGGCCGCTCTTGATAACGGATTGGCGGGCCGGGTTTTGGCCTGCACCGGCAGCCAGCACCTGGCCCATGATGACCTCGCCCACCTGCTCGGCAGCCAGACCGCTGCGCTTGAGCACTTCGGCGATGATCGCCGCGCCCAGCTCGGTCGCCGGGGTTTTGGCGAGGGTTCCGCCGAATTTGCCAACCGCAGTGCGGGCAGCTGAAACGATGACGATGTCTTCCATTTTTATGTCTCCTGAGTAAAAAATCTTGTTCTAAACCACTGCCGACTGCACGACGACTGCACTAACGACTGCTCAGGCTTTTGCCTTCACATACCGGCCCGGTGCGGGCTCTGTCGCCTTGTATTTGCTCTTGCCGGACCCGCCGCCATAGGCCTTGGGCGCAGCAATTTGCTTGCCAGCGTGGCCCTTGAGCCAGGTAGCCCAGTCGGTCCACCAGCTGCCGGGGTGCTCTTTGGCGCTGGCAATCCAGTCGTCCACTCTTGCCGGGAACTTGTCCGCCGGGCCAATCCAGTGGCTGCGCTTCTTTTTGACGGGCGGATTGATCACGCCGGCAATGTGGCCAGACGCTCCCATGACAAACCGCTTTTTACCCGGCAAATGCTGCGTGGACGCATAGGCGCCGCCAATCGGCACGATGTGGTCTTCACGCGAGCCGTAGATATACACCGGCAGATCCAGCTTGCGAAAATCAATCTTCTCGCCGCACACCACCGCCTTGCCCGGCTTGACCAACTTGTTTTCCAGATAGGTGTTGCGCAGGTACCAGGCGTAAAACGGGCCTGGCAGGTTGGTGGAATCGCTGTTCCAGTAGAGCAGGTCAAATGGAGGGGGCGTTTCACCCTTGAGGTAGTTGCCCACCACGTAGTTCCACACCAGGTCATTCGGGCGCAGGAACGAGAAGGTCGAGGCCAGATCGCCGCCCTTCATCAGGCCACCATGGCCCATTTCTTTTTCGCGGTAGCTGACGAAGGCTTCGTCGATGAACAGATCCAGAATGCCGGTGTCGCTGAAGTCCAGCAAGGTGGTCAGCAAGGTGGCACTGCTCACGGGTTTTTGGCCTCGTGCGGCCAGCACCGCCATCGCGGTGGTCAAAATCGTCCCGCCCACGCAAAACCCAAGGGCATTGATGGTCTTGGCCCCGGTGATATCTCGCGTTACCGCTATGGCTTTGATAGCAGCGTGCTCGATGTAGTCGTCCCAGGTTTTGCCGTTCAGCGAACCATCGGGCGCGGCGCTGGTGTCGCCGGGTGGATTTCTCCAGCTCACCACAAACGTGCGATGGCCCTGCTCCACCGCGTAGCGGATCAGCGAATTCTCGGGCTGCAAATCGAGGATGTAGAACTTGTTGATGCACGGTGGCACCAGCAAAAACGGCTTCTCAAAGACCTTGGCGGTGAGCGGCTTGTATTCGATCAGCTGGAACAGCTCGTTCTCGAACACCACGGCGCCTTCGCTGGTGGCCACGTTTTTGCCGACCTCGAACAGGCTCTCATCGGTCATGGAAACATGCCCCTGACGCATGTCATGGATCAGGTTCTGCAGGCCTTTGGCAATGCTCTCGCCCTTGGTTTCAATGGCTTTTTTCTGGGCTTCGGCGTTCAGCGCCAGGAAATTGCTGGGCGCCGAAGCCGCCATCCATTGCTCGACGGCAAAACGCACGCGGGCACGGGTTTTTTCGTCGGCTTCCACGGCGTCGGCCAGCCCCATCAGGCTGCGGGCATTGAGCAGGTAGGTGGCGGCTGAAAACGCGGCAATCGGGTTGCTGCTCCAGGCCTCGCCAGAAAATCGCCGGTCGCCGGACACGGGATTGGCGTGCAGGCTCTGGCTCCACAACTCAGCCGCTTCCTTGAGGTATTGCTGTTGCAACGCCTCCATTTTGGCGGGCGAGATGGCGATTGGCGGCAAATTCGGCACGGCAGCGCCCGACGCGGGAAAGCCTCCCGGCACGCCTGCGGGGCTCAATCCCTGAAAGGATTGCATGGCCTTAGCCCAGCTTTCGCCGAAGGTTTGCTGAAATTGCCCGGCCGATTGGGCCCAGAATTCCGGTATGTTCTGATTCACGATGTCTCCTCGCGATCGCCATTTATTAGTAGAAACCCTAGTATCTCAGCTTTAGCCTCTTATAAAAATGACATTTTCGAAATAAGCATATCCTTGTTCATCGCACCCCTATGTATATCGTTCCAATCGCCTGGGTGTATGTGGCCCTGATGATGGCTGTCGTTGAAGCCATCAGCAGCACCGGAACACTGCTCGGCGCCGTGTTCACCTTTGTACTCTATGGACTGGGCCCCGTGACATTGGTGGTTTACCTGATGGGGTCACCCGCACGCAAACGGGCGATCCGGGCAAAAGAAGCGAAAGAGGTCCAGGAGGCCCGGGCCGCCAGCGAGCCGTCAGACCCGCCAGATGCAGGCGGCCATGCGCCCGCTGCCGCCCAGCGCGACGCTGTCACGCCGATGGGAAAAGAACCGTGACGGGTTGCTGACCGTGCACCAGGCCGCGCTGCCGTCATTGCCACTGATTCGCGAAATACCCAGCGCCTGCAACCGCTGACGGGCCAAACCCGCCAGATCGGCCAGCCACTTGCCGCTCGCCGTGGGCACAAAACAGGCACGGGCCGACGGATCGTGCGACACAAACGCCTCCAGCACCTCGGGCCCGACCTCAAACGCCTGCGGCCCGATACACGGACCCAGCCAGGCCATGGTGACGGGTGCAACGGGAATTGCTATTGAATTGATAGCTGATGGCGCATATTCCACCAGGGCTGGAGGCTTAAAACGTTCACAAAAAGCAGCAAATGTGTGCTCCAGAACGCCCTGCTGCAATCCACGCCAGCCCGCATGTGCCGCAGCCACCACCGTGCCAGCTTTATCAGTCAACAGCACCGGCAAGCAGTCAGCCACCATCACCGTGCAGGCCACGCCAGGCTGCGTGGAGACAGCCGCGTCTGCCACCGCGCCGTCGGTCGTGTTGCTGTCTATAGCAAGCGCACGTGTGCCATGGACTTGCTGCAGGTAAACCGGGCGAATGCCCAGCGCGTCGTGCAGGATCTTCCGGTTGGCTGACACGCTGCCTGGTGTGTCGCGCACATGGTCACCGAGATTCAGACTGCCAAAGGGAGGCGAGCTGACACCACCAGCGCGTGTGGTGCAAACAGCCCGCACGTGAGCCGGGGCTGGCCAGTCGGGAACGATCCAGTCGGGGTGCGGTGTCACCTGGTGGTCAAGCCTCGCGTGGGGTCATGATTCGGTCATGCCTCGTTGTCCGGGCAGCTCGAAGGCTGGGCTTGCTGGAAGGCCCCCAGCTTCATGCAGGCGTCAAACGCAGCCATCGTGCGCGGCAGGCCGTCAAAGTTCACGTCAAAGCGTTTGCCATTGAAGATTTGCGGCACCAGGCAGCAATCGGCCATTGTGGGCGTGTTGCCATAGCAATACCTGGCTGGCGGCAACTGCGCCAGTTGCCGCTCGAAGCTCTCCAGCCCGTCACGCACCCAGTGGCGGTACCAGGTGGTTTTGACGTCCTCGCTCACCTTGAGCTCTTTCACCAGGTATTTGAGTACGCGCAGGTTGTTCAGCGGGTGAATTTCGCAGGCAATCGACTGCGCCAGCGCGCGCACGCGGGCACGGCCCAGTGCGTCAGCTGGCAGCAGCGCCGGCGTGGGGTGGGTTTCATCCAGGTACTCGATGATGGCCATGGACTGCGACAGGCGCTCGCCGCTGCTGGCCCCCTCTTGCAGCTCCAGCATGGGCACCAGCGCATCGGCCGAAATCGACGTGTAGGCGCCCAGCTTGTGGTCACCCCGCGCCAGGTGCACCGACACGTATTCATACGGCAGCCCCTTGAGCGCCAGCGCGATGCGCACCCGAAACGAGGCGCTTGAGCGGAAGTAGTTGTAAAGTTTCATGGACGTTAGCATAAACGGATAATCAGCCCGAAGCACCACGCCCGCTTTGCCACAGGAGAGCCCATGTCATCCACCACACCGAACCACAACCTCACCATCAACTACGTCGAAATGAACGTGGGCAACGTGGCGCGCGCCAAGGCGTTTTACGGCAGCGCTTTCGGCTGGACGTTTACCGACTACGGCCCGGAATACGCCGAGTTTTCCGACGGCGCAATGAAAGGCGGGTTCACCACGCTGGGCGCGGTGCAGGCCGGTGGCGGGCCACTCGTCATTCTGTACGCCCGTGATCTGGCCGATGCGCAGCACCGCATCGAATCGGCTGGCGGCCAGATCGTCAAACCCATCTTCGCCTTTCCCGGCGGCAGACGCCTGCACTTTACCGACCCGGATGGCTATGAGCTGGCCGTCTGGTCGGACCTGTAATTCTAAAAAACTCCGGAAAAACCTGAAGCCAACCTGGATTCACCATGTCTGCCAACCCTGCTTCTTCCCCCCAAGCCTTGATCAGCCTGCAACCCCTGGGCTTTCCGTGGGCCACCATCGACCCCTTTCTGTTTTGCGCGTACCACGATGACGCCTATCCCAAAGGTAATGGGTCTTTTGGCCCGGACGCCTCACTGGCAGGGCGTGACATGGGTCAGGACTTCGCCGGCAAGGACGGCTGGCGCATGTACCACGGCATGACGGTGCCGGGCTTTCCGTCGCACCCGCACCGCGGGTTTGAGACCGTCACCATCGTGCGCAAGGGCTTGATCGACCACTCCGACTCGCTGGGCGCCACGGCCCGCTTCGGTGGTGGCGATGTGCAGTGGCTGACCGCCGGGCGCGGCATTGTGCATTCGGAAATGTTCCCACTGCTCAACACCCGGCAAGACAACCCGCTGGAGCTGTTCCAGATCTGGCTGAATTTGCCTGCCAAAAACAAGATGGTGGCACCCCACTTCACCATGTTCTGGTCTGAGCAGGTGCCCGGCAAGGTGTTTGCTGACGCTACCGGCCTGACGACGGAGGTGAGCTGCATCGCGGGCCAGATCGACGGTGTGGACAAGCCCCTGGCGCCGCCACCCGATTCACGGGCTTCGCAGGCCGACGCGGATGTGGCCATCTGGACGCTCAAGATGGCACCCGGGGCGCGCTGGACGCTGCCTGCCGCCTCGCTCGGTGCCCGGCGCAGCCTGTATTTTTTCAAGGGTCAGCAGGTGACGGTGGGCGGGCAGACGGTTTCCAGCCACGCCGCCATCGAACTCAACGCCAGCATTGATGTCGAGCTGGTTAATGGCCCGCAGGTCAGCGAGTTCCTGGTGCTGCAGGGCAAACCCATTGCCGAGCCCGTGGCGCAATACGGCCCGTTCGTGATGAACACCGAGGCAGAGATTCATCAGGCGTTTGCCGACTACCGTCGAACAGAATTTGGCGGCTGGCCGTGGCCGGACAATGCACCTGTGCATGGGCCAGACCGCGTGCGGTTTGCGAAACACGCCAATGGGCAGGTCCAGACACTGACCATACAAGACAATCCCTGAAAATAACCGACAACAACATCTTTTACTGGAGACCCCCATGACTCTGGAAATCGCCTGCTGCGAAGGGCCATTCAGCGCGGACTGGCCCCCGTGGCTTCGCGGGCCAAAGACTTTCAGGGCGCCAAAGTCAACCAGGGCATCGAGGGCTCCGAGCGGTATTTGCTGCAGATTTTTTGACAAACGCAGGGAAACCACGCGGCCAACTCCAGTCGCAGGCCATCCATGAACAGTCCCTGGACCAACACTGACCGGCACACCACGCGCAAGTCATTTTATGACGAGCTGCACCCGCACCACCTGACGCCGCTGTGGGAGGTTTTGCATGCTCTGGTACCACCCCAGCCCTGGTCCCCATGCGTTTCGACGCTATGGAAATATGAGCATGTTCGGCCGTTTCTGATGCAGTCAGGCGAGTTGATCTCTGCCGAAGAAGCCGTGCGCCGCGTCCTGATTCTGGAAAACCCGGCTCTTCGCGGGCAGTCGGCCATCACGCAGTCTTTGTACGCCGGTTTGCAGCTCATCCGGCCCGGCGAGGTGGCCCCCAGCCACCGCCACACGCAAAGCGCATTGCGCTTCATCGTGGAGGGTCAGGGCGCTTACACGGCGGTGGACGGCGAGCGCACCACCATGCATCCTGGTGACTTCATCATCACGCCCAGCTGGACCTGGCACGACCATGGCTGCGAAGGAAACGAGCCGGTCGTATGGCTGGATGGGCTGGACATCCCGATGATCCGTTTTCTGGATGCCGGTTTTGCCGAAAACGGCAGCGCGGCATCACAAACGGTTACCCGTGCTGAAGGGTCGAGCTACGCGCAATACGGGCACAGCATGGCACCGGTGCGGGTGGATAGCCATCAGGGCTCGCCCTTTGGCAAGACCTCGCCCATTTTCAGTTACCCCTACGCGCGCAGCCGTGAAGCGCTGCACAAACTGGAGCAGTCCGGGCCGGTTGACGACTGGGATGGGGTCAAGCTGCGCTACATCAACCCGCTCACAGGTGGGTCGCCCATGCCCACCATGGCGACCTTCATGCAACGTCTGCCCGCCGGATTTTCCGGCAAGGCTTATCGTCAGACGGACGGCGCGGTGTTCAGCGTGGTGGAAGGCCATGGCACCGCCATCATTGAGAGCCCACGCGGCGGCGTTTCGCAATTTGCGTTTGACCCGCGCGATCATTTCGTCGTGCCGTCATGGCACACTCTGAAACTGGCGTCTGGCAGCGGCTGTGTGCTGTTCAGCTATTCAGACCGTCCGGTGCATCAGGCGCTGGGCATTCACAAGGAAGAAAGGGTCCCATGAGCTATGTTTTTCAACCTGCGCCGATTGTCTCGGTGCCCGTCGTCGGCACGGACGCGCGTTTTCCGGTTCAGCGCGTTTATTGCGTGGGCCGCAACTACGAAGAACACGCCAGGGAAATGGGTTTTACGGGCCGTGAGCCGCCCTTCTTCTTCCTGAAACCTGCCAACACCGTGGTGGTGATCGATGCCGGACAAACCGGAACCATCCCCTACCCCAGCCTGACGCAGAATTTCCACCATGAGATCGAGCTGGTCGTGGCCATTGGCACTGGCGGGAAAAACATTAAGGCTGCCGACGCCGCCAAACACATCTTTGGCTACGCGGTCGGACTGGACATGACACGCCGCGACCTGCAGGGCGACATGAAAAAACAGGGTCGCCCCTGGTGCATCGGCAAGGCTTTTGATCACTCGGCGCCCATCGGGCCCATCACGCCGGTAGCGGCGGCTGGCGACATCAACCATGCCGAAATCTACCTGCAGGTGAATGGTCAGGATCGTCAGCGCAGTGATGTGTCCAAGCTCATCTGGAACGTGGCCGAAACCATCGAACATTTGTCATCTGCGTGGGAGCTGCAACCGGGTGACCTGATTTACTCGGGGACACCAGCGGGTGTGGGAGCCGTGGTGGCAGGTGACACCATGGTAGGCAGCGTTGCGGGTCTGGTCCCCATCAAGGTGACGGTCAAGTAAAAGCCTTCAAGTCTTCATTTGCGTCAGGCTAAACTGGCCTGGCGCATGAAAATACGGCATCTAGAATTGCGGGGTCGGCCTTCCGGCACGCACGAGTCACTTGGGGGGTTTTTTGCGTATTCTTGAATCACTGGCAAAGTTTTGCGCCATTCTGGCGGGCGTTTTGCTCACCGTCATCACGTTAATGATCTGTGTCAGCCTCATCGGAAGAAATACGATTGGCGTGACCCTGGCTGGCGACTTTGAACTCACTGGCGTCGCCGCCGGTGCGGCCATCGCGCTGTTTCTGCCCTGGTGCCAGCTCCGTCGCGGCAACATCATTGTTGATTTTTTCACGGCAAAAGCCGGCGATCAGACCAACGCCAGGCTGGACCGCTTTGGTGCGCTGCTGCTGGCTCTGGCGCTTGGCCTTCTGGCATGGCGTGCCACCGTAGGCGGACTCAACGCATACGACACCCGGTCTGGCACGATGATGCTGGGCTTCCCGGAGTGGATTGTTTACGTCTGCATGGCTCCACCCATAGCCCTCACCGCTGTCATCGGGCTGTGGCAGAGCCTGACGGGTTTTGGCGATGAGGTGCAGCCATGAGCCCGTTGATGCTGACGTTGATGATCTTTATTGTCATGCTGGTGCTGATGGCGGTGCGGGTGCCCATCGCCATCGCCATGTTTACCGCTGGCTGCGCAGGATATGTGACCCAGGCCGGCTGGGGCCCTTTGAGCAACTTTCTCAATACCCAGGCTTTCGCCCGCTTTGCCAGTTATGACCTGTCGGTGATACCGCTGTTCATTTTGATGGGTCACTTTGCTACGCAGGGCGGCATTTCCAAAGCTCTTTTTAGCTTCGCCAGCGCAGTCATGTCACGCTTCAAGGGCGGACTGGCCATGGCGGCCGTGCTGGCCAGCGCAGCATTTGGCGCCATCTGCGGCTCATCCGTTGCCACGGCTGCAACCATCACATCCGTGGCTTTGCCGGAGATGAAACGTCACGGTTATTCAGGGCGTTTGTCCACCGGCACCCTGGCGGCTGGCGGCACGCTGGGCATCCTGATACCTCCCTCAGTACCGTTGGTAATCTATGCCATCCTGGCTGAGCAGAACATTGCCAAACTGTTTGCCGCGGCCATGGTGCCCGGCATCATTGCCATGGTGGGCTACATGATTGCCATCGCCATCTATGTTCGGCTGGTTCCCGGCCACGCACCTGAAAATGACGTGGTGACGGAGAAGATCGACGCACAGTCCATGATGGGCATCGTGCCCATTGCCATCGTTTTTCTGATCGTCTTTGGCGGCATTTATGGCGGCCTGTTCACGCCAACCGAAGGCGCCGCAGTAGGGGCCGCTTCCACCTTTGTGGCAGCTCTGATCAAGGGCGAACTGACGATCAGGAAGCTCAAACTCTGCTTTTACGCAACGGCTGAAGGTTCGGCCATGATCTTCATGATTTTTATTGGCGCCGATGTGATGAACTCTGCGCTGGCGCTGACACAGGTGCCCGCCCAACTGGCATCTGTCGTTCAGGGCTGGGGATTGGCGCCGCTGATGGTGGTGTCTGCCATTTTGCTGTTTTACGTGGTGCTGGGTGCGGTGATGGACGAGCTGTCGATGATTCTGTTGACCATCCCCATCTTTTTTCCCGTAATCATGGGGCTTGACTTCGGCATGCCCAAGGATCTGGTCGCCATCTGGTTTGGCATCATGGTGCTGATGACCGTCGGCTTTGGCCTCCTGGCACCACCCGTTGGGCTAAACGTGTACGTGGTCAACGGCATGGCCAAAGACGTCCTTATTTCCGAGAGTTACAAAGGCGTCATGCCGTTTTTGATCAGCGACGTGTTTCGCACATTGCTGTTGCTGTTCTTCCCGGGCATATCGCTATGGCTGGTGAAATTCATCACCTGACCGGACAACCGAGGGTTAATCCCGTCAACCTTGTCTTGCGCTTTCCGTTACCTTTTCATCATTATTAACTTACTGGAGACCTTCATGATTCAAAGACGCACGCTACTCAAGTCCACAGCCGCCGTCGCGCTGGGCGCACCGGCCCTGAGCAGCCTCGCGCAACAGACCGTTACGCTCAAATTCCACACATTCATGGCACCCCAGTCCAACGTGTGGCTGAACATGCATAAAGCGTGGATGGACAAGGTTGAAAAAGAATCAGGCGGTCGTATCAAGTTTGAAGCTTATCCCGCCATGCAGTTGGGCGGCACACCTGTGCAACTTTATGATCAGGCCAGGGACGGTGTGGTGGATATCATCTGGACACTCCCCGGCAACACGGCCGGTCGCTTCCCTCGCGGGGAGGTGTTTGAACTTCCATTCATGATGTCCAACGCTGAAGCCACCTCCAAAGCCTATTGGGAATACGTGCAAACCGTAGCAACGGACGAGTTCAAGGACACCCATGTACTGGCATTGCAAGTCCACGGCCCTGGCATGTTTCACACCAAGGAAAAGCAGATCAAGACAGCGGCTGACCTGAAAGGCCTGAAAATGCGTGGGCCGACGCGTCAAATCACCAAAATGCTGGGTTATCTCGGCGCCACACCGGTCGGCATGCCACTACCAGGCATTCCAGATGCATTGTCCAAAGGCACGATCGATGGCGCCGTGATTCCCTGGGAAGTGGTGCCTTCAGTCAAAGTGCACGAGCTCACCAAATTCCACAGCGAATTTGAACCCTCTGCAGGTGCACTCTATACCACGACGTTTGTCATGGCCATGAACAAGGCCAAGTACAACTCGCTGCCGCCGGACCTGAAAAAAATCATCGACAACAACTCCGGGCTGGAGACATCGGCCTGGCTTGGCAAAGCGCAACAGGCTGGTGACATAGCCGGCCGCCAATCTGCGGTTGATCGCAAGAACACGATCTATACCATTCCTGCGACCGACGCACAGGAATTTCGTCGCAAGGCTGCTCTGGTGGAAGTGGAATGGATGGAAGATATGAACAAACGCGGTTTTGACGGCCGCAAGTTGCTGGACACGGCTCGTGCCCTGATTGAAAAACATACGAAAGCCCAGGCCATACCGGCGAAGGCGGCTGCACCCAAGAAGGTTTAGCCTGAATCTGAATCGATCGTCCCATGTAAAAGGCTCCTGCAGGAGCCTTTTTTATCGCCCCTGTCGTATCAACTTACACTGATCACATGCAACACAGCCCCATCAAGCATTGCAGGAACTGTGGTGCCGTCGTGGTCTATCGGGTCCCGGATGATGGCGATACCAGAGAGCGTGCGGTGTGCTCTACCTGCCAAACCATCCACTATGAAAACCCGCTCAACGTGGTTGGAACCGTGCCCCACCTGGACAATAGAGTACTGCTATGCAAGCGCAATATTGAGCCACGCCGGGGAAAATGGACGTTGCCTGCCGGATTCATGGAGTTACATGAAACCACCGAAGAGGGTGCGGCCCGGGAAACTGTAGAAGAGGCGGGCGCCCGGTTTGATATGGAGCACCTGTTCTCAGTGTTGAATGTCGCCCGTATGGGCCAGGTCCATCTGTTCTACACCGCCCGGCTGCTAAGTGATCAATTTGATCCTGGCCACGAGACCATAGAGGCCCGGTTATTCACCGAGGCAGAAATCCCTTGGGATGATATTGCCTTCAGAACTGTCCGGGAAACGCTCAAACGCTACTTTGCTGACCGTCGGTCAGGTCAATTGACCTTTCACACGATCAATATCACTTAGCACCCACATGACCAAGCTCTACAAGTGATCTTGGTTAACGCGTGTTTTACAAGCCTATCTGTATCCAGGCCTTGTCCAGCCGCTTCACGCTCACCGGCTGCGGCGTGCGCAACTCCTGGGCAAAAAAGCTCACGCGCAACTCTTCCAGCAACCAGCGGAATTCGGCCATGCGCTCATCCACCGCGCCCTTGCGCTCGGCCACCAGACGCCAATAGCGCTGCTCCTGGGGACGCAGATCGGTCAGTCGGGCGGTGTCGCGTGCGGGGTCGGCGCGGTATTTGTCCAGCCGCAGGGTGATGGCCTTGAGGTAGCGGGCCAGGTGCTGCAGGCGGTCCCACGGCGTGGCCTGCAAAAACTTCTTGGAAATCAACCGGTTCAACTGCTGCTGGGCGTCGGTGGTCGCGTCCGTGGCGTTCTTGGTGTCCTTGATCTTGCGCGCTGCCGTGGCGTATTCCTGCAGGATGACCGCCGCCATACGTGCCACCTCATTGGTGATCAGCGTCAGGCGCCCGCGCCCCTCTTCGATGCGGCGCTTGAAGGCGAACTCGTCGGTGGGCAGCGGGTCCAGCAGGAAGGCCCGGTCCAGCGCCACCGCGATGATCTGCTCGCGCAGTTCCTCGATGGTGCCGCCCATTCCAGAGGAACTGCCATCCTTGCCGTTGTCCGCCTTGCCCACATTCATGTAACTCACCGCCATCTTCTGCAGGTCAGGGATGTTCTTTTCCAGGTACTTCAGCGCGTCCTTGATCTGGATGGCACACAGACGGCGCAGGCCTGCGCGGTGTTTGGCCGCAGCCACCTCGGGTTCGTCAAACACCTCCACGGTCACGGCGTCGCCCGCATCGATGAGCGCAGGGAAGCCAATCAGCGTCTGCCCGCCCTTGCGGATTTCCAGCAACTCGGGCAGCTCGCCAAAGGTCCAGGCGGTAAAGCGGCCGTCCAGAATGCTGGGCTTTGCTACATTTTCGGTAGCTGTTCGCGCAGATTTGACGGGGGCTGGGAGCCGATTCGGCAACGCGTTTTGCGTCAGCTTGAGCGAGGCCAGCGCCTGAAACGCCCCACGCGCCTGGCTGCCCAGCTCGGCCTTCAGCGCGCCCAGGTTGCGCCCCTGCCCCATTTGGCGGCCATGCTCGTCCACCACGCGCAAGTTCATGAAGAAGTGCGAACTCAGCATGTCCACCTTGATATCGGCCTTGACGATGTCCAGGCTGGTCGCGTCACGTACCAGCTTGAGCACGGCCTCCACCAGACCACCAGTGCCAAACTTCTCGGGCGCATTCAAAGCCTCGGCAAACTTGGCTGCGGTGTCGGGCAAGGGCACCAAGCGGCTGCGCGGGCGCTGGTGCAGGGTCTTGAGCAGGGCCTGCACCTTGTCTTTGAGCATGCCCGGCACCAGCCACTCGCAGCGCTCGTCGTTCACCTGGTTCAGCACAAATAGCGGCACCGTCACGGTCAGGCCGTCGCGTGCGTCGCCGGGTTCGTGCAGGTAGGTGGCGGCACAGTCCACGCCGCCCAGGCGAATCGTCCTGGGGAACGCGTTGGTGGTGATGCCCGCGGCCTCGTGGCGCATCAGCTCTTCGCGGGTGAGCTTCAGCAGGTCCGGCTGCTTCTCCACTTCCTCCCGGTACCAGCGCTCAAAGCTATAGCCGCTACACACATCGGCGGGCAACTGCTGGTCGTAAAACGCGTAGATCAGCTCATCGTCCACCAGCACGTCCTGCCGGCGCGCCTTGTGTTCCAGGTCTTCCACCTGTTTGATCAGCTTCTGGTTGGCGGCCAGGAACGGCAGCGTGGTCTCCCACTCCTTGCCCACCAGCGCTTCGCGGATAAAGATTTCACGTGCTCCTGCCAGGTCCACGCGGCCATAGTTCACCTTGCGCCCGCTGTAGACGACGATGCCATACAGCGTGGCCCGCTCCAGCGCCACCACCTCGGCCGCTTTCTTTTCCCAGTGCGGGTCCAGCAGCTGCTTCTTGAGCAAATGGCCGCCGACCTGCTCCAGCCATTGCGGTTCGATATGGGCAAGACCGCGCCCAAACAGCCGCGTGGTTTCCACCAGCTCAGACGCCACGATCCATTTGCCGGGCTTCTTGGCCAGATGGGCGCCGGGGTGGGCAAAAAACTTGATGCTGCGCGCCCCCAGGTATTCGCCGTTCTGTCCCTCTTCAAGTTTGCAGCCGATGTTGCCCAGAAGGCCGGACAGCATGGACAGGTGCAGCTGCTCGTAACTGGCAGGCTTGGCGTTCAAGCGCCATTTGTGCTCGACCACCACCGTGTGCAGCTGACTGTAGATGTCTTTCCACTCCCGCACGCGGCGAATGTTGACGAAGTTCTGGCGCAGCAGCTGTTCGTATTGGCGGTTGGAGAGTTTGTGCGTATTGGTGGTCGCCGGGAGCTGGGGCGAGCTACCACCCCGCGCCTCGTGAATCCACTTCCATAGCTTCAGGTAGCCGGTGAACTCGCTCTTCTCGTCGTCAAACTTTTGGTGCGCGGTGTCCGCCTGCTGCTGGGCCTCCATGGGGCGGTCGCGCACGTCCTGCACGCTCAAGGCACTGGCAATCACCAGCGCCTCATCCAGCGCCTCACGGCCACGGGCTTCGAGCAACATGCGGCCTACGCGGGGGTCCAGCGGCAGTTTCGACAACTCGCCGCCAAGCTGCGTCAACTCATTCGCATCGTCCACCGCACCCAGCTCATTGAGCAACTGGTAACCGTCAGCAATCGCACGACCGCTTGGGCGCTCCAGAAATGGAAAATCCTCCACGATGCCAAGGTGTAGCGACTTCATACGCAAGATGACGCCGGCCAACGAGGAACGCAAAATTTCCGGATCGGTAAAACGCGACCGCCCGTCAAAGTCCTTCTGGTCATACAGGCGAATGCAGATGCCGTTGGCCACACGGCCGCAGCGCCCGGCGCGCTGGTTGGCCGAGCTTTGGCTAATGGGCTCCACCAGCAACTGCTCCACCTTGCTACGGAAACTGTAGCGCTTCACGCGCGCTGTACCTGCGTCAATGACGTAACGGGTACCCGGCACAGTGAGCGAGGTTTCGGCTACGTTGGTCGCCAGCACAATGCGCCGGCCCGTGTGGCCGTCAAAAATACGGTCCTGCTCGGCCGGGCTCAGGCGGGCAAACAGCGGCAAGACTTCGGCATTGCGCATCACCGGGCTGTGGCTCAGGTGTTTGCGCAGATGGTCCGCAGCTTCCCGGATTTCGCGTTCACCCGGCAGGAAGACCAGGATGTCGCCTTGATCGTGCGGATCGCGCCACAGCTCGTCCACGCCATCGGCAATCGCATTGTTCAGGTCGTATTCGCGCGATTCTTCAAACGGCCGGTAGCGCTGCTCCACCGGGAACATACGGCCCGACACCATGATCACAGGCGCCGGTCCTTTGGACGATTTGAAATGGTCGGCAAAGCGCTGCGCGTCAATCGTGGCCGACGTCACAATGATTTTGAGGTCGGGCCTGCGCGGCAATATCTGGCGCAGGTAGCCCAGTAGAAAGTCGATGTTCAGCGAACGCTCATGCGCCTCGTCGATGATGATGGTGTCGTAGGCATTGAGCAGCGGGTCGGTCTGCGTTTCAGCCAGCAAGATGCCGTCGGTCATCAGCTTGACCGAGGCATCCTTGCTCAAACGGTCCTGAAACCGCACCTTGAAACCCACCACATCGCCCAGTGGTGTTTTTAGTTCTTCGGCAATGCGCTTGGCCACACTGCTGGCGGCAATGCGGCGCGGCTGGGTATGTCCGATCAGTTTGCCGCGCTGCCCTTCAGGGTAATTGAGCTTGCCCCGGCCTATGGTCAGCGCGATTTTGGGCAGCTGGGTGGTCTTGCCCGAGCCGGTTTCCCCGCAGACGATGACCACTTGATGCGCAGCAATGGCGTCCATGATGTCTTGCCGCTTCCCGGATACGGGCAACGACTCGGGAAATTCAATTTTCAGGGGCGAAGCAGCAGGAGAAGAGATAAAGGGCATTGGGTGCAACATTGGGTGCAATTATCCCGGCAGAAATCCGCGGGCATCGCACGCTGGATCTGGCACGGTGGGCACGGTCTTCACAAATCTGCAACTTCAGGGTCTGATCTTGAGTGAAGACAGCAGTTACCTGGAAGGCATGACGTGCACAAGGGAAAAGTCCAAACGCACCGTCAGCTGGCATCCGGCAGAGATTTGAAGCCGTTGCTGACCCGTAAGCGTCAACTGCAGCAACACGCTGGATACATCACTCAGTTTAAGTGTCACCAACGTAATTTCACCCAAATGCCTGGCCTCGGTCACAATTGCGACAAATTCATTTTCTGCCTCTGGCAAATGGTCAAGCAATACGATCCCGTCACTCGAAATGACCCAGGTCACGGACTGACCCACACTAATTTTCCCTTTATCACGTACTCTTAAAACGGGACCCACAGAAGCACCGGCATCGCCTGTTGTCCACTGCAGAAAACCCCATTCAGTCTGGTCTGACGGGCCTGCCCACACGCCCTGAAAACGATTCTGAATACCAACAAGGTCAGCCACGCGGGCATTACGCGGTGACCGATGTATCGTTGTCGGAAAGCCCTGCTGGAGCACAATTCCCTCATCCATCACAACCAATCGGTCAGCGAGCAAACTCGCCTCGTGCAAATCATGGGTAATCAGCACAATCGGGATCGACAGTTCGCGCCGCAGATCTGCCAGCAGTTGGTACAGCGACTGTCGGTTCATCTGGTCAACGGCCGAAAACGGCTCGTCCAGCAACAGCAGCCGGGGCTCCCGCGCCAGCGCACGTGCCACTGCCACCCGCTGCTGCTGGCCACCCGACAACAATGCCGGCCGACGGGTCTGCTGATCGGGCGAGAGCTGCACATGCTCCAGCCATGCCTGTGCCTTTAATTGTCGATCTGCACGCGATAAATGCAACAGCGACAGCGAAACATTATCTATGGCTGACAGGTGCGGCATCAATGCGTAGTTTTGAAACACTACCCCTACATGCCGCTGCTGCGGCAGTAAGAATATGTTTCGAGCGCTGTCGCTCCAGACCTCCGCGCCCACCTGCACCAGGGCATGTCGGGGCCGCATAAAACCCGCCAAAACCCGTACCATGGATGTTTTGCCAGCACCTGAAGGCCCCACCAGCGCCACCAGTTCACCGGCGCCACAACGAAACCCTCCCGACAAGGGCATCGGGTGCGATTGCTCCACCTCGACCACCAACGCGTTGTTGTCAGCGGTTGTCATCGTCGTCGGGACAGACGGGATGTCGCAAAAAACGAGGCCGCCACAGCTGCTAGTGACAGCAACAACAGCAGCAACGCCATGCGGTCTGCACTCTGAAGATCGAATGACTGAACGCTGTCATAAATCGATACAGCGATGGTCTTTGTTTCTCCAGGAATATTACCTCCCATCATCAACACCACGCCAAACTCACCCAGTGTATGCACGAAAGTAAGCACAATTGCCGACAACACGCCAGGCCATGCCAGTGGAAGCTCAATCCGCCAAAATGTCTGCCAGCTACTGAGCCCGCTCACTGCCGCAGCCTCGGCAAGATTGCGGGGGATGGCCTCAAACGCACGTTGCACGGGTTGAACCATGAAAGGCACGTTAAATACCACCGAGGCCACCACCAATCCAGAAAAATTGAAAGTCAACTGAATGCCCAGCGTTTCATTTACCCAGCGGCCAACCGGCGAAGCACCTCCCAACAGCACCAACAGGTAATAGCCCAAAACGGTAGGGGGAAGCACGAGTGGCACCACCACCAGCGCCTCCACCCAGGCCTTCCCGGTGAAGTTGGCGTATGCCAGTAAACGCCCAAACCATAGCCCTGCAGGTAGCAGCAAAACCAGGGTAACAGCCGCAAGATGCACAGACAGAAACAAGGCTTGCCAGTCCATGATGACCGTATCGAATTCAATCCTGGGGAACGGCAAAGCCATAGCGAGCCAGGATAGCCCGCGCTGGTGCCGTACCCAGGTAGTCATAAAAAGCAAGCGCCCCAGGCGGCGCCCCCTTGAGCAGCGCCATACGCTGCATCAATGGCTGATGCCACTCTTGGGGAATCAGTACAAATGTTCCGAGTTTTGCCATAGCCGGTGCTTTGGCCAGAGACTGGGCAATGATGCCACCCTGAGTAGAGCCAGACGTTGCAAATTGAGCGGCCTGTGCGATGTTTTCGCCCACCACCAAGTAAGGTTGGACAGCCTCCCAAACACCGGCGAAGCGCAGCGCCTCTTGTGCCCGCTTTCCATACGGCGCGTGCTCAGGGTTGGCAATGGCGAACTTGCGCAACCTTCCGTCTTTTAGCGCCAGCTTCAAATCCTTGAGTTCACCGTCTGCCGATAGCGGGGAACCTGATGGCACCATGATACCGATGCGCCCGATGGCATACAGTCGGCCCCGGTTCACCGTGCGTCCGGCACTTTCGAGCTTGAAGATAAAGGCCTCGTCGGCAGACATGTACAGATGAAAAGGCGCACCTTGCTGAATTTGGGAGTAGAACGTACCGGAAGATCCGAACACCAGGCGCAGCTTGTAGCCGGTACCGCGCTCGAACTGGTCAGCGAGTTCTTCCATGGCAAACTTCAGGTCAGCTGCAGCGGCAACAGTTGACATTGCCAGCGTTGTTTCGGCACGCAACGAAACGCCAGGAACCGCCCCAAGAAGGATCATCAGCCATGATGTAACTAGTCGCTCAAACATAGTGGTGGTGCCATTAGAATTGACAAATGCTGGAGCGTTTAAGTCTGAAATGGAAGGGGCATCTGTGATGCCATGCGTAAATGGGTCGATTCTAGCGAGGGCTTGTCAGAGACTGGCCCGTTGATTGCACTGGCCAATTGGTACTTGGGCAACCAGTACCACGTCCCGGTAATTGCCGCCAATTGGCAGTGATGTTGATGGAATGCAAGCGGCACCCCTGGTGACTGGTGGCGTGCATGCCAAGCCTATCTGTCATACCACTCATCAATAAGCCTTTTGCAGACTGTGGGTACCCGCAACTTGCAAACTGTCAATCATGATCCCTCCCATAAACTGCCAGACTTCATGATCATGACCGATTGAATGTGCTATGGACTTTCTGCTGGACCCCAACATCTGGATCGCGTTTTTCATGCTCGCCGCGCTGGAAGTTGTGTTGGGCATCGACAACATCATTTTTATCAGCATTCTGGTGGGGCGCCTGCCGCCCGAGAAGCGGGATCTGGCACGCCGCCTGGGGCTGGGTTTTGCGATGGTGTCGCGTATTGCGCTGCTTTTCAGCCTCTCATGGGTCATGACGCTGACCGCCCCGCTTTTCACCATATTGCACCAGGAGATCAGCGGCCGGGACCTCATCTTGCTGGGCGGTGGCCTGTTTTTGCTTTACAAGGCTTCGCACGAAATTTTTCTGGAAGTTGAAGCACATCAAACCAAGGTAGAAGGCGCTGGTGCGGATACGGTGAAAACTGGCGCCGCCCTGTTTTGGGGAACCATCGTCCAGATCGGCATCGTTGACATTGTGTTTTCACTGGACTCGGTCATCACTGCCGTGGGCATGGTGGACAACATCAGCGTGATGGTGGCTGCCGTCATCGCGTCTGTCGCTGTGATGATGTTTGCAGCCAGGCCCATTGGCGATTTTGTGGACCGGCACCCTTCCATCAAGGTATTGGCTCTGTCATTCCTCACCATGGTGGGCACGCTGCTGATCGCGGAAGCCTTTGACGTGCATGTCCCAAAAGGCTACGTTTACACTGCCATGTTGTTTTCCCTGGTGGTTGAGGCGTTGAACATCCGGGCCCGCACAAAGCGGTTGGCTGCTCAGCACTGAACCACCTCCTTTTCTGGGGGCTGGATGCTGATTAACTGCGTTGCGTACCAAGATGGCAAAAAACTGGCTGACATTGAGGTTGCTCAAATTAGCGACCACATTTCGCGCGACGACACTTTTGTCTGGGTGGCACTGCAGGACGCCACCCCGGCTGAGCTGGAAGAAATGCAGCATGAGTTCGGTTTGCATGAGCTGGCCGTGGAAGACGCTCACCACGGTCATCAGCGGCCCAAAATTGAAGAGTATGGCGCCTCGCTGTTCACCGTATTGCACCTGGTGGAGCCGGTCCCCGGCAACCTGAAAGAACTCAGCGTGGGTGAGGTGAATGTGTTCACCGGGCGCAACTATGTGCTGTCGGTACGCAACCGCAGCCAGCAGGGCTTTCTGGGTGTGCGGGAGCGTTGCGAGCGCGAGCCCGAGCTGCTGCGTCATGGCTCCGGCTTTGTTTTGTACGCGCTGATGGACGCGGTAGTGGACCGCTACTTCCCCATCCTGGACAAGTTTGAATCCGAGCTGGAAGACATTGAGGAAGACATCTTCACCAAGGGCACGGCCCGGTTGAACATCGAGCGGTTGTATGAGCTCAAGCGTCGCGTCATGGTGCTCAAGCATGCAGTTGCGCCTTTGCTGGAAGGCGTGAGCAAACTGCACGGTGGCCGGGTTCCCCAGATGTGCTCCGGCGTGCAGGACTATTTTCGCGATGTGGCCGATCATCTCTCACGGATCAACTCATTGATCGACACCATCCGCGACACGATTACTACCGCCATTCAGGTGAATCTGGCCATGGCCACGATTGAAGAGAGCGAAATCACCAAACGGCTGGCCGCATGGGCCAGTATTTTTGCGGTGTGTACAGCGTTCGCCGGGCTGTGGGGCATGAACTTTGAGCACATGCCCGAACTGAAATGGACCTATGGCTACCCGCTGGCGCTGGGCACCATCGTGATCTCATGTGCCCTGCTGTACCGCAAGTTTCGCAAGGCCGGCTGGGTGTAACCCCACCCGCCTTGAACCCGATGGACTACTTCCCCGCGTTCGGGAAAAACAGCTGCTCGCCACCAATCTTGTAGCCCGCAATCGCTGCCTGGCCGGGGGCTGACACCACCCAGTCCACAAATTTTTGTCCCTCGGCCACTTTGACTTGCTGGTGCTTGGCCGGGTTGACCAGCATCACGCCATACTGGTTAAACAGCTTGTTGTCGCCCTCTACCAGCACCGCCAGATCGCCCCTGTTTTTGAAGTTCAGCCAGGTGCCACGGTCCGCCAGCACGTAGGCAGCGCTGCTGGAAGCAATATTGAGCGCCGGGCCCATGCCGCATCCACATGACTGGTAGCCGACGCCCATCTTGTCCGTCAGACCAGCCTGACTCCAGAAACGCAACTCCGCCGAGTGGGTACCACTCTTGTCACCGCGCGAGATAAATTTGCCGTTGGTCGCAGAAACCTTCTTCAGGGCCTCCACGATGTCTTTACCTTTTGTTCCAACCGGATCAGCCTTGGGGCCAATCAACACAAAGTCGTTGTACATCACCGGCAGGCGCTTCACACCAAAACCCTCAGCTACAAATTTTTCCTCGGCCACCTGGTCATGTACGAACACCACATCGGCGTCGCCCCGGCGAGCCATGTCCAGCGCCTGGCCGGTGCCCAGCGCCACCACCTTCACATCAATTCCCGTCGCTTTCCTGAATTCGGGCAAGAGGTACGCAAACAGTCCCGACTGCTCGGTAGAGGTGGTCGATGCCACCACGATGGTTTGCGCAGATACCGTCACATATGCAACGGTGGATGCTATCGAAATAGTAGCTATAACCGCATATTTTATAAGGGCTAAGACCATAAAAGGCATATGAAAAGTCATGCTGATTCTCCTTTGACAAACAAATGCGCCGCCTCTGAAACCTCTTTCAGACGCGGGCCGTTAAAAAAATCATTCACCGGCAAATCAGCCAGCAACCGCCCCTGCTCCAGATAGAGCACCCGGCTGGCCAGGCGCTTCACCTGGCCCAGGTTGTGGCTTGCAAAAATCAGGGTCATGGGTTTGGCGTTGTGGCCCCTGGCGAACTCGTCCATCAGCGCCTCCACCTCCCGTTTGGCGTGGGGGTCCAGGCTGGCAGTAGGTTCATCCAGCAGCAGGGCATCCGGCTGCAACACCCAGGCGCGCGCCAAAGCCAGCCGCTGCTGCTGCCCGCTGGAGAGCGTGCGCGCGTTGCGCAAGGCCACATGCGCCAGGCCCACCCGTTCCAGCGCCCGCTCGGCACGCGTGCGCGCATCGCCCCAGGCCTGCCCGGCGAGCCAAAGCCCCAGCGCAACGTTGTTCCGGGCGGACGTGCGCAACATGTAGGGCCGTTGAAACAGCATGGCTTGATGTGCTGCCGCATCGCGCCGGGACACGCCACCGGTGGGCGTGCAAAGCCCGTGCAGCAGGCGCAACAGCGTACTTTTCCCGCTGCCATTGCTGCCCAGCAAGGCCACACGCTCACCGGGGTGGATGGACAGATTGACACCTTTCAGGGCCGCTACTTGCCCGAACCGGACGTCTGCAGCCTGCAACTCAAACAGCGCACTCATGCGGATGCACTCCCTGCCGCCACCAGCAGGTTGCCCTGTACGTCTTCACGCCAGCGCCGCAGCACGGCAATGAGCGCGTTGAGTACCAGCACAACGCCCAGCAGAATCAGCCCCAGCGCCAGCGCCAGTGGCAGGTCGCCTTTGTTGGTTTCCAATGCAATCGCGGTGGTCATGACACGGGTAAATCCGTCAATGTTGCCGCCCACAATCATCACCGCACCCACCTCGGAGATGGCTCTGCCGAACGAGGCTATCAGCACGGTCAGCAGCGCATAACGCTCGTCCCAGGCCAGTAGCAGGCTGCGCAGCAGCGGCCCGGCACCCAGAGAGCGCAACTGTTCGCCGTGAACGCGCTCCACGTCTTCCACAACCTGGCGCGTCAGCGCCGTCACCACAGGCAAAACCAGGCAAGCCTGCGCAATCACCATGGCCTTGAAGCTGAACAGCCACCCCAAAAAACCCAGCGGACCCGAACGTGACAGCAACAAATACACGACCAGCCCCACCACCACGGAGGGCACAGCCAGCAGGGTGTTGAGCACCGCGAGCACACCCAGCCGCCCAGGGAAACGGGCTACCCCCAGCCAGGCACCCAGCACCAGCCCCACCCCGCAGGCCAGCGCGCATGCGGTGGCACTCACAGCCATGGAGCGGCCCACGATGGACAGCAAGACGGGATCGAATGATGCGATCAGTTGCAGCGCTGTAGCCGCGCTTTCAGTAAACGTAGACATAACTTCAGGTATCGTAGGCGCTCCATTAATCCCCAGCGATATGAAGCGTTGTGCATAGGCTCCAGTTTCACTACACCTTTGGCCCCGACAGCAGCCCCGCCCTGATTCGCAACCCCTTGATTGACCTGCTGCAGGCGGTATCTGGCGGGGGCTCCATATCCGCCGGTGCCCGCGCACTGGGCCTGTCGTACCGTCACGTGTGGGGTGAACTCAAACGCTGGGAAGGTGAACTGGGCAACGAACTGATCATCTGGGAAAAAGGCCAGTCTGCCCGCCTGACCGAATTTGGTGCCAAGCTGATGTGGGCCGAGCGCCAGGCACAAGCGCGGTTGGCCCCGCAAATCGAGTCACTGCGAAGTGATCTGGAACGCGCCTTCGCCGTGGCATTTGACGCCAACGCCCACGTGGTCACGCTGTACGCCAGCCATGACGACGCGCTGGCCGCACTGCGCGAGCACGCCTTGGCCGTTGATCCCGCCCCCCCGGCTGGCCCGGGCGGTGCTCGGTTGCATCTGGACATCCGGTTTTGTGGCAGCGTGGACGCCATCCGGGGCCTGAATGAAGGGCGCTGTGTGATGGCTGGCTTTCACACACTGCAACACCCTGCGCCGGGATCACTGGCCGAGCGCGTTTACAAGCCGCTGCTGCAACCGGGCCTTCACAAGATCATTGGTTTTGCGCAGCGTACACAGGGCCTGATGGTCGCGCCCGGCAATCCACTGGGCCTGCATATGCTGGCAGACCTGAAACGGACGTCCGCACGTTTCGTCAACCGTGCCCTGGGCACGGGCACCCGCGTGGTGCTGGATGAACTGCTGGCACAAACGGGCCTGCAAGCATCGGATGTCAACGGTTATGAACACACAGAGCCCTCCCACACAGCCGTGGCGCAGACGATAGCTTCTGGCACTGCCGATGTGGGCCTGGGCATCGAACTGGCGGCGCGCCGAAAAGGACTTGATTTCGTGCCGCTGGTGCAGGAAAACTACCACCTCGTGTGCCTCAAGTCCGCACTGGAAGAGCCCGCCATCGTGGCCTTGCAGACAGTGCTGAAAAGCCCGCTATGGCAGGCGCAGCTGGGCGCAACGGCAGGTTACACGCCAGCACACAGCGGTGAAATACAGTCCATGAGGGAAGTCCTGCCCTGGTGGGATTTTGGCAAAAATAATGGTTGAAAAGACCGCTATCCCTCCCACTTTGGACAGTAGCCACCGACCAGCCCAATGAATCAACACTGACGCAGCGCAGTACAGACGAGCCAACCGAAGGGATAATCGCTTTTTGCATGATGATCCCCGCGTGGCTGCCCACAAGACACTGGTATTTACCCTAGCTCAAAACAGCGTACCGTCAGGTAATTTTCAATCACAAGGCGTTAACCTCAATCGGTTCACATGTTGGCGTGGCTATGTCTGCCTGATTTTGTGACTCACCAGCTTTATTCGATGGAAACAACATGAACCTTCTACTCTCGCTATCCCGACTGATCGACAAGCTCAGCACCGGTGTTGGCAAATTCACCATGTGGCTGATTCTGGCCACCACGCTAATTAGCGCTGGCAATGCCCTGGTGAGAAAAATCTTCAACACCAGTTCTAATGGGCTGCTGGAGATTCAGTGGTATTTGTTCGCCGCTGTTTTCATGCTCGGGGCAGGTTATGGTTTCTTGAAGAACTCGCATGTGCGTATTGACTTTATCTCTTCCAAACTGAGTCACCGTGCCCGCAACTGGATTGATGTGCTGGGCATTGTGCTGGTGCTCATTCCCTTCTGCATCATCACCATTTCGCTCAGCTGGCCATTCTTCATGCAAGCCTTCACAAGTGGGGAAATGTCGCAGAACGCCGGGGGCCTGATTCGCTGGCCCGCCTATGCAATGATTCCTTTGGGCTTCACGCTGCTATTGCTGCAGGCGATTTCCGAGTTGATCAAACGGGGAGCTTTTCTCCGAGGCCAGGGCCCCGACGTACTCAATAGCGAGGATGCCAAATCCGACGACCAAAAGAAGCTCGAAGAACTCGAAGCCCAAACCGCACGCCTGCTGGCTGGAGACAAATAAATGCAAACCACTTTTCTGGCACAACAGTTTGTGCCCCTCATGTTCCTGGGGTTGTTTGCCCTATTGATGACCGGTTTTCCGGTTGCTTTTGGTCTGGCGGCTACCGGTCTGGCTTTTGGTTTCATCGGTATCGAAGCCGGCCTATTCCCATCGGCCATGTTTCAGGCCTTGCCACTGCGTATCTTCGGCATCATGCAAAACGACACGTTGCTGGCCATTCCGTTCTTCACCTTCATGGGAATCATTCTGGAACGATCCGGCATGGCGGAGGATTTGCTCGAAACCGTCGGCCAGGTGTTTGGCCCGGTTCGTGGCGGCGTGGCAATTGCCGTCATTCTGGTAGGCGCGCTGCTGGCCGCAACCACGGGTGTCGTGGCAGCCGCGGTGATTTCCATGGGTTTGATCTCGCTGCCCGTCATGCTGCGCTATGGCTACAGTCGAACCATTGCAACCGGCACCATCACCGCCTCAGGCACGCTGGCGCAGGCCATACCTCCGTCACTGGTGCTGATTGTGCTGGCCGACCAATTGGGCCGCTCAGTGGGCGACATGTACTCCGGTGCGCTGATCCCCGGGTTGCTGCTGGTTGGGCTCTACATTTTGTTCATCGTGGCCGTGGCCATCTTCAAGCCCGCCATGGTGCCAGCACTTCCGCCCGAGGCACTGCTGTTCAAAGAAGACAACGGCAAATCCGGACACCGGTCCTTGCTGGTGCTGGTGCTGATCTGTATTGGCGTCGGTTACGCGTGGTCGCAGGTGCACGATGGCCTGATGACCCAATGGCTGGAACGGGCCGTGCCGTCCGCCGGGGATGAGATCGTCATCTTGTCACTGACACTGGCATCGCTCACGGGCCTGGCACTGGCAATCCTTAATCACGTTACCAAGCTGCATTTGCTCTCTCGCCTGGCCGAGCAAGTTACCTTTGTTCTGATGCCGCCGCTTATCCTTATCTTTCTGGTGTTGGGTACCATTTTCCTGGGTGTTGCAACCCCGACGGAAGGCGGTGCCATGGGCGCTTTAGGCGCCCTGATTCTGGCCATGGGCAAACGCCGCCTCAGCCTGGCTCTGACCAAGCAGGCATTGGAAAACACCGCCAAACTGGCCTCGTTCGTGCTGTTCATCCTGATTGGCTCCACCGTGTTCAGCTTCACCTTCAATGCGGCCGATGGTCACATCTGGGTGGAGCATCTGTTCAAGGACATGCCAGGTGGCGCCTGGGGCTTTTTGATTGTGGTGAACATTCTGGTGTTCATTCTGGGCTGCTTCATCGACTTCTTCGAGATCGCCTTCATCATCATTCCGCTGCTGGCCCCCGTAGCGGAAAAAATACTGCCAGGTCTGGTACCCGGCATGACTCCAGACCAGGCCATGATCTGGTTTGGCGTGATCATCGCCATGAATCTGCAAACGTCCTTCCTGACACCACCCTTTGGCTTTGCGCTGTTCTACTTGAGAAGTGTTGCAGCCAAATTTGATTACAAGGACCGCGTGACCGGCAAATTGATTCCTTCCGTCAAGACGGCAGAAATCTACAAAGGCTCTATCGCATTCATCATCCTGCAACTAATCATGGTGGCAGCCGTGATGGTGTTCCCTTCTCTTGTGACCGGTGGCATCCAGAAGGCTGAATCGCTGAATGCAGACCAGATCATGCAACAGCTGGAAATGCCCAACGCGGCAGCCGATCCCGCAGCAACGCCAGCCAGTGGGGCCGCAGTCGGCATTGATCCGTTGGCCGATCCCAATCCAGCGAATGCCAAGGAAGCCGAGGCCGATGACCCCATGAAGGCCATGCTGGAAGAGGTAGAAAAAGACACGAAGAAAAAACCTTGAAACAACCCAATATTCCCTATCAAATGACCTTTTCATTCAGGTGGCACTCTTTTGAAAAAAACTATAAGCTTTGGGCATCCTTGGTTGTGGTTCTTGCTGCAGCTTTAGGGCCTGCTGCGGCGCTGGCTGCCGATCTGGATGGCAACGAGCTATCCATTTGGTGGGGCGGGCCATTTGCGGGCATTCTGCTGTCAATCGCATTCATGCCCGTGTTGGCGCCTGTCTTCTGGCACCACCATTTTGCAAAGGTGTCCGCTGCTTGGGCGATGAGTTTTCTGATTCCGTTTGCTGTCATCATCGGGCCTGGGGCCGCTGGCACCAGCGTGGTACATGCGTTAGTGGCCGAATACCTGCCGTTCATTATTCTTCTTACAGCCTTATTCACCGTAGCTGGAGGTATTTTTGTGCGTGGCAACCTGCGCGGCACTCCGACATTGAACACAGCAATCCTGGCCGTAGGGGCGGTACTGGCGAGCTTTATGGGCACCACTGGCGCATCCATGCTGCTCATCAGACCCTTGATCCGTGCCAACGACAATAGAAGGCATCAAGTGCATTTGATCGTCTTCTTTATTTTCATCGTGTCGAACGTCGGCGGCTCACTCACTCCATTGGGCGATCCTCCACTATTCCTGGGCTTTCTCAAAGGAGTGGACTTCTTCTGGACACTTAGCCACATTCTCCCAGAGACGATGTTTTTGTTAGGCATATTGCTGGCACTTTTTTTCGTGATCGACTGGTGGTTCTACCACCGCCACGAGGAAATGCTGTCAAGGGACCCGACGCCCGATACCAGACACATCGGCTTTGATGGTGGAATCAATTTTCTGCTCCTGGGTGTAGTAGCTGCTCTGGTACTGATGAGTGGGCTGTGGAAGTCCAGCGTGGTGTTCCATCTGGCTGGCACCGAGGTGGGCCTTCCAGGCTTGCTGCGCGACATGGGGCTGATTGTCATTACACTGGTATCACTGCGTGTGACACCCAGCAGCGTTCATGAAAACAACCAGTTTTCATGGGCACCCATGCAGGAAGTAGCCAGGCTATTTGCTGCCATTTTTCTGACAATCATCCCGGTGATCGCCATGCTCAAAGCTGGTATTGACGGCCCGTTTGGTGCGGTGATCAAAGGCGTGACGAACTCCGATGGCACGCCCAACCCGGCCATGTATTTCTGGGTCACTGGCGCACTGAGTTCTTTTTTGGATAATGCACCAACCTACCTGGTTTTTTTCAACACCGCTGGCGGCGACCCGCAGGTTCTCATGACTGCACTGGCTCCCACCCTGGTAGCAATCTCGGCTGGTGCGGTATTCATGGGTGCCAACACCTATATCGGAAATGCACCCAACATGATGGTCAAGGCCATTGCCGAAGACCGGGGTGTGAAGATGCCCAGTTTCTTTGGCTACATGCTGTGGTCCTGCGGCATTCTCGTGCCACTATTCGCCCTGATGACCTGGATCTGGTTTATCTGAGAGAACCTGGCTGAATAAAATTCAGCCGTAGCCAGTAGGCTTATGCGAGGCGCCTCAGATCCTTGACCTGTGCGGACGTCGATGTCTTTGCCAGTGGTCAGTAAAAAATGTGATTCGTACAAAGTAGAAAGCCCGACTGCGTTGCAGCAATCGGGCTCTTTTTTCAGGGCACTTCACCCCTGTATGCATTCAATAACTTACAGCTTTTGTGCCTGCATGAAGCTGTCGAACCGGGCTTCGGTAAATCGGAACCAGAGATTCTGATCCTTACGGAAAGCAGCGTAGTCGTCGTACACTTTTTTCCAGTTCGGGTTCTTGGCACTGATCTCACTGTAAAGGGCCATGGCCTCCTTGAATGCCAGGCTCATGACATCTTTCGGGAATGGCAAAACCTTGACCTTTTGACCTACCAGTTGCTTGAGGGCAGCAGGGTTTTTCGCATCGTACTTGGCCTGCATTTCCGTATGTGCATAAGCAGCTGCGGATTGAATGATGGCTTTGTTTTCTGCAGACAGACCTGCAAAAGCTTTGTCATTGACAAACAGGTCGAGCTGTGGTCCGCCCTCCCACCAGCCGGGGTAGTAATAGAACGGGGCAACTTTGTTGAAGCCCAGCTTCTGGTCGTCATATGGGCCCACCCACTCGGCAGCATCAATCGTTCCTTTTTCCAGCGCTTGATAGATTTCGCCGCCGGGAATGTTTTGTGGCACACCACCCATGCGCTCGAACACTTTGCCCGCAAAACCGCCAAGGCGCATTTTCAGGCCCTTGATGTCTTTAACCGACTTGATCTCTTTGCGATACCAGCCACCCATCTGACTGCCAGTATTGCCCATTGGGAAATTGACCATGTTGTATTTGGCGTAAAACTCGGCCATCAGCTTGCCGCCATTACCTTCGTACATCCAGGCCGTCATCTGACGACTGTTCAGGCCGAAAGGAATCGCGCAACCCAAAGCAAAAGTTTCGTCTTTACCAAAAAAATAGTATGGTGCAGTGTGGGCCATTTCAACCGTGGCGTTCTGGACACCGTCTACAACACCGAAAGCTGGCATCAACTCACCAGCTGCGTGCGTGGTGATAGTGAACTTGCCACCCGACATTTCGCCAACTTTTTTCGCAAAGGTATCAGCAGCACCAAAAATGGTGTCCAGCGCCTTGGGAAAGCTCGACGCCAGACGCCAGCGAATAGCGGTGGCCTGCGCATGAACGGCAGGCGCAACGCCAGCTGCCAGTACACCAGCAATGCCGGCGTTTTTAATTAGGGAACGACGATCCATGTGATTCACTCCGAGAGGTTGTGTTGATCAATTCGCCTGCCTTTTGGGCGCACGAAGACTGATAAGAGTCAGAGGCAATTGTAGAAACGCTTTTGAGTGGCAGCGGGGCGGGTTTTCCCTTGAGAAACAGCATTGAAAATCACATCACATGGCAAGTGAAATTATTTCATGCCATCGCCTTGGTCCCATGCCTGCGGTTATCAAGCAATGCATGAAAACGGCTGCGTACGCGTGCTTCAATGCCGTCAGCATCAAGCCCTTGCAAAGCCAGCAGTTTGATGGGGTCTCCATGCTCGATAAAAGTGTCCGGCAAGCCCAGACAAAGGACAGGCTTGAGAACGTCGGCAGCCTGCAAGGCCTCCAGCACGGCACTGCCAGCCCCCCCCGATAGCGCACCTTCCTCCAGGGTAACCATCGCCTCATGATCGGCGGCTACTTGCAAAAGCAGTCCGACATCCAGCGGTTTAGCCCAGCGCATATTAACCACAGTGGCGCCCAGTCTCTGCGCGACTTCAAGGGCCGGATAAAGCAGCGTACCAAAAACCAGCATCGCCAGACCTGTGCCTTTTCGTCTGACCTCCCCTTTACCAAAAGGAAGCGCCTGCAGGCTTGCCTCCACCCGAGTGCCGACACCGGCACCACGGGGATAACGAACAGCAACAGGATGCTCCTGCCTAAACGCAGTGGTGAGAAGTTGACGGCACTCTTGCTCATCAGCCGGACAGGCTACGCTGATGTTGGGGATGCAGCGCATGAAAGGGATGTCATAGACGCCAGCATGTGTGGCGCCATCAGCACCCACGAGTCCGGCGCGGTCCAGGGCAAATACCACCGGCAGGTTCTGAATGGCCACATCATGGATCAACTGGTCATAGGCGCGCTGTAAAAAGGTGGAGTAGATCGCTACTACCGGCTTGAGGCCATCGCAGGCCAGACCCGCTGCAAATGTCACGGCATGCTGCTCGGCAATACCTACGTCGAAGTAACGTCCCGGGAAGCGTTTTTCAAACTCCACCATGCCGGAGCCTTCGCGCATGGCCGGAGTGATCCCCACCAGACGATCATCCTGCGCGGCCATATCGCACAGCCACTGCCCGAATACCTGCGTAAAGGTTTCCCTGGCCGGCGTACTGGGCTTTTGCAGGCCCACAGCCGGATCAAACTTGCCAGGGCCATGATAGGCTACGGGATCTGCTTCCGCCAGTTTATAGCCCTGCCCCTTTTTGGTGACCACATGCAGAAACTGGGGGCCCTTGAGATGCTTGATGTTTTCCAGAGTCGGAATCAGCGAATCCAGATCGTGCCCATCAATCGGGCCAACGTAGTTGAAACCGAATTTTTCGAACAGGGTGGCCGGCACTACCATGCCTTTAGCCTGCTCTTCAATGCGCTTGGCCAGTTGAAACAAGGGTGGTGCGCCTTTGAGCACAGTTTTGCCAACGTTTTTGGCAGCAGCGTAAAACTGCCCGCTCATCAGCTGCGCCAGATAACGATTGAGCGCGCCTACTGGTGGACTGATGCTCATGTCGTTGTCGTTCAGGATTACCAACAGGTTGCAATCTGCCACGCCGGCGTTGTTCAGTGCCTCAAACGCCATGCCAGCCGTCAGCGCGCCATCACCAATGACGGCAATCGCACGCCGGTCTTCGCCCTTGATTTTGGCGGCCAGGGCCATGCCCAGGGCAGCAGAAATGGATGTACTGGAATGCGCCGTGCCAAAAGCGTCGTATTCGCTCTCCGCCCGCTGCGGAAACCCGCTCAGCCCACCCAGCTGGCGCAAAGAGGCCATTCGATCGCGCCGCCCGGTAAGAATTTTGTGCGGATAGGTCTGGTGACCCACATCCCACACTACACGGTCTTGCGGTGTATCGAAAACGTAGTGCAGCGCGACAGTCAGCTCCACCGTGCCAAGGTTAGAACTGAGATGGCCCCCGGTTTTGGACACACTGTCAAGTAGATAAATGCGCAACTCGTCAGCCAGAACTCGCAACTGCGTTCGTGGCAATTTGCGCAGATCTGCCGGGTCTTGAATCGCCTCAAGTAATGCAAAAGGTTTCGTGGAAGTATTTGGCATCTTTATTCTTTTCAGTGGGCGCGGTTGACCACCATATCGGCCAAGGCACGCAGTGGCTGGGTCCGCCTGGACGCCAGGCCACTGTTATCCAGTGCGGCCAATGCTGTGGTCAGCAGTTCTTGTGCATGCGTGCGTGAGCGCTCCATTCCCAGTATGGACACGTAAGTCGGCTTATCCTGCAGTGCGTCTTTGCCCACCGTCTTGCCGAGCGTCGTCGAATCTGAAGTGACATCCAAAATATCATCCACAACCTGAAAGGCCAGCCCTACGGCAGCACCGTAGGTTTCCAACGCTGCTTTCTCTGTGCTAGTGGGGTTTCCGCAGGCAGCGCCCATCATGACACTGCCCCGAAGCAATGCCCCGGTTTTAAGTTCGTGCATGTCACGCAACTGGCGCTCGCTCAGGCGCTGACCAACACTGGCCAGATCGATTGCCTGACCACCCGCCATACCGGCGCTGCCGGCCGCACGTGCCAACAACCGGCATAGCTGCGCCTGCATGGCTGCAGGGAAGGCAGCGTCATCCGGGGTAAGCAGCTCAAACGCCAGTGCCTGCAGCGCATCACCTGCCAGCAAAGCCGTAGCCTCGCCAAATTTGATATGAACAGTGGGTTTGCCACGCCGCAAAATATCGTTATCCATACACGGCATGTCGTCATGGACCAGTGAATAGGCATGGATCAGTTCGACAGCGCAGGCCGCTCGCAACGCACCATCCGCATTGCCCTGCACCGCTTCACACGCCGCAAGCACCAGCAGCGGACGCAGTCGTTTGCCACCGTCGAGCACCGCGTAACGCATGGCCTGCACCAACTCGGCAGGGGCACCATGGTCCGGACCAGCGGCCGGTGCGTCTGCAGTTACCCATTGCTCCAGCGCGCGCTCCACGCGGCTCAGGCAGTCAGCACCCCAGGTGCGCAGGTCAAACGGCATATCGGCTCTCACTCCGTTGCCCATGGTTTGAGCATGCCCGTACCCGAATCCAGCACCCTGATCTGGTCTTCCACGGACTGGAGCCTGTCCCGACAGAATTTCAGCAATTCCGCCCCACGCTGGTAACCACTGAGCAGCTGATCCAGTGGCATGTCGCCCGATTCGAGCTGGCCCACCAGCTTTTCAAGCTCCTCCAGTGCAGCCTCGTAGATGACGGGCACATCAGGATGAGGCATAACGGGTGCAGTAAAAACCTTGGGCATAAACTGGCGAAAGTACAAAGCGCTCCATTCTAGACTTTGGCAAATTGACTGTGCGACTGTGGCGCACACAGGGTTGCCAAGGCTACAATCCGGCCACTTTCCTTCGACTGCAACCGGCCAAGGGCCAAGGGCCAATCACCCGGATTGAGTCACTTGGACGGCAAGCTCTATCTGCGTGAGCAAAGTACCCTCTTCCAAAATAACCCGCAGTGAGCCCTTGCCACAAAGCGACCATGGGAAACGGCATGCAGCACTTACACGAGTTGAACCCGCACCATATGCTATGAGTTTAGTAGCTGATAAAAAATGAATGACCCCGGGATAAAGGTACTATTTATCACTTTTACCTGTTTTTCCCATGCAAGCACTCTGGATGGTTCTGGCCTCGTTTCTGTTCGCCACCATGGGGGTCGGCGTCAAGATTGCATCAGAGAGCTTCACCACCACCGAGCTGGTGTTGTACCGCGGCATCGTCAGCATGATCTTCATGGGCGTGGTGATGCGCGCACAAGGTGTCTCCATGCGCACACCCGTGGTCGCCATGCAGGCCTGGCGCAGCCTGGTGGGCGTGATGTCGCTGGGGGCCTGGTTTTACGCCATTGCCCACCTGCCGCTGGCCACCGCCATGACGCTGAACTACATGAGCGGCGTGTGGATTGCCGCCTTCATCGTCGGCGGCGCCATTCTGTACGGCAAGCCCGAGCGCCAGGGCCCGCTGCTGGCCACGGTGCTGGCCGGGTTCACCGGCGTGGTGCTCACGCTGCGCCCCACCATCGACCAGAACCAGCTGTTTGCGGGCGTGATCGGCCTGCTGTCGGGGCTGGGCGCCGCGCTGGCTTACCTGCAGGTTACCGCGCTGGGCCGCGTGGGCGAGCCCGAGGCGCGCACGGTGTTTTATTTCGCGGCAGGCTCGGCGGTGGCGGGTGGCATCGGCCTGCTGTTCACCGACCTCACGCCCTGGGCCGAGGTGAGCTGGCAGGCCGCCGCCTGGCTGGTGCCCATTGGCGTGCTGGCGTCGCTGGGCCAGTGGTGCATGACCCGCGCCTACAGCCACGGCTCCACTCTGGTGGTGGCCAACCTGCAGTATTCGGGAATCGTGTTTGCGTCCGTCTACAGTTTGCTGCTGTTTGGCGACAACATTGCGCTGATCGGCTGGCTGGGCATTGTGGTCATCGTAGTCAGCGGCCTGGCCGCCACCGCCCTGCGCGCCCGCGCCCTGCCCAACCCGCCGGGCGAAGAACACTGAAAGGTTTTGACTGTTATGTACACCACGCTGATTTCCGTTGACCAGTTGTCCGCCCTGCAACAGCAAGGTGCGCAATTTCCCGCCGGGCCGCCCCAAGGGAAATTAGCCCCTCCGGGGGGCAGTGAGGACACGCAGTGCCAAACGTGGGGGCCACATCTCATGATCTTTGACTGCAGCTTTGACCTGATGAACCCCGCCGCAGGGCAGCAGCAATACGCCGAGGCGCACATCCCCGGCGCGGTGTATGTGCATCTGGACACGGCCCTCAGCGCCAAAGGCCAGCTGGATGCCGCATCGGGCGGGCGCCACCCCCTGCCCTCGCGCGAAACCTTTGCCGCGTGGCTGGGCAGCGTGGGCTTCACCAACGCAATGCAAGCCGTGGTGTATGACCGCCAGGGCGCCAACTACTGCGGTCGCCTGTGGTGGATGCTGAAGTGGGCCGGCCACGACCACGTGGCCGTTCTGGACGGCGGCTTGCAGGCCTGGCAGGCGGGCGGCGGTGCCGTCAGCTCCGGCGCGGAAACACCTGCTTTTTCACCCTCAAAATACGCCCTGGCCCCCGCCAAGACTGCGCTGGTAGCTACTGAAACCGTAGCAAAAAATCTGGGGCGACCTGCGCAAAACATCATCGACGCCCGCGCCACGCCGCGCTTCAGGGGCGAGGTGGAGCCGCTGGACCCGGTGGCCGGCCACATGCCCGGCGCGCTGAACCGCCCGTTCGCGCAAAACATCGGCGCGGACGGCAAGTTCAAACCCGCCGCGCAACTGCGCGCCGAGTTCGAAACCCTGCTGGGCGGGCGCGACCCCGCTACCGTGGTGCACCACTGCGGCAGCGGCGTCAGCGCCGTGCCCAACATCATCGCGATGGAAGTGGCCGGGCTGGGCCGCACCGCGCTGTATGCGGGGAGCTGGAGCGAGTGGTGCAGCGATCCTTCGCGGCCGTTTGCTCAAGGGTGATACCAAACTCTCTGGCAAGAGGCTAAACATCACGATTTATCCAGGCCCAGCAACCGCACCGCGTTGCCTTTCAAAATGCCGGGCATCACCTCGGGCTTGAAACCTGCATTTTCAAAGTCTTTCATCCAGCGGTCGGGCGTGATGAGCGGGTAGTCGCTGCCAAACAGGATGCGGTCCTTGAGCAAGGTGTTCGCGTATTGCACCAGCTGCTTTGGAAAATACTTGGGGCTCCAGCCACTGAGGTCAATCCACACGTTGGGTTTGTGCGTGGCCACGCTCAGGGCCTCGTCCTGCCACGGAAAGCTCGGGTGCGCCATGACGATCTGCATGTCAGGAAATTCAATCGCCACGTCATCCAGATGCATCGGGTTGCTGTACTCCAGCCGCAAGCCGCCACCGCAACGCATGCCGCTGCCAATGCCACTGTGCCCGGTGTGAAAGATGGCGGGAAGCTTGTGCGCATTGATCACCTCATAAATCGGCCAGGCCATCTTGTCGTACGGGTGGTAGGCCTGCACAGTCGGGTGAAACTTGAAGCCCTTCACGCCATGGTCCTTGATGAGCCGTTCAGCCTCACGCGCACCCATCTTGCCTTTGTGCGGATCGATGCTGGCAAACGCAATCATCATGTCGGCGTTCTTCTGCGCGGCTTCGCAGATTTCCTCGTTCGGGATGCGCCTGCGACCCATTTTGGATTCGGCATCTACCGTGAACATGACCAGACCAATCTTGCGTTCACGGTAGTACGCAATCGTCTCCTCAATCGTGGGGCGTTTGCTGTTGCCGAAGTACTTGTCGGCAGCGCGGTCGTACGCCTCACCGTAGCTATCAAAGGGGTTCCAGCAGCTCACTTCTGCATGGGTGTGAATGTCGATGGCAATCAGGTTGGCATGGTCCATGGAAACCTCGGGTAAATACTGAGTGGGAATTGCCTTGTATGGCGTAATCTTTGCGCCAACTAGTTACTAAATATAACTTTATCAATGTACTTCAATTTCGCATAGGTCACAAGTTGCAAACCGCTCATATCCAGCCCAGTCTGGCTGAGGTTTCAGTTGAACACCTTGGGGCCGTCTCCATTGTGCGTCTATGTCGCCCCAAAAAGCGCAACGCCATCAGCGACGGGGTCATGGCCGCCATCGGCCAGCGGTTTGATGAACTGCCGGCCAGCACCCGGGCCGTGGTGATCGACGGTGAGGGTGATCACTTCTGCGCCGGTCTGGACTTGTCCGAACTCAAGGACCGCGACGCAACAGAGGGTCTGCATCATTCGCGTTCATGGCACAAGATTCTGACCGCCATCGAATTCGGCTCGGTGCCCATCGTCGCCGCGCTGCATGGCGCCGTGGTTGGTGGCGGGCTGGAGCTGGCCAGCGCCTGCCACATCCGGGTGGCCGACGACACCACGTTTTTTGCGCTGCCCGAAGGCTCGCGCGGCATTTTTGTCGGCGGCGGCGGCTCGGTGCGGGTGCCCAAGCTCGTCGGCGCCCACCGCATGATGGACATGATGCTCACCGGCCGGGTGTACAAGGCTGCCGAGGGCGTGAGCATTGGCATGGCGCAGTACCACGTGCCAGCCGGTCAGGCGCTGGTCAAGGCGATTGAACTGGCCGAGCGTATCGCGCAAA
The DNA here is from genome assembly GCA_046050465.1 of Pseudomonadota bacterium. Taxonomy (GTDB): domain Bacteria; phylum Pseudomonadota; class Gammaproteobacteria; order Burkholderiales; family Burkholderiaceae_C; genus Egaibacter. Next base: position 38,531 of record JBJOPS010000007.1, read on the forward strand.
ACGCACCCATGACCAACTACGCCCTGATGCACGGCCTGCCGCGCATTGCCGAGCAGCCCGCCGACCATGGCTTTTTCACCGAGGCCATGCTCGCGGCCATTGCGCAGTCCGCCCCGCAAGCCAAGGCACGGGTACGTGCCTTCCTGGATGGCACCGGCCCCAAGGTCAAGGCCGACTGACGCCTCGGCGTATCCCGGAGACAAACGGCATGCATGCAACAACGAGCACGAGCGCCAGCGCCAATTTCCGCCCTTTCCAGTTTGGCGTGACCCACGCACGGCACAGCCAGCAAGGCAGCAATACCTACCTGCAGGCAGATCAGACCCTGGAGGCCTACCCCCACCGCATGACTGACCGCTTGGTGCACTGGGCCAGCGCCACGCCCGACCGCACGCTGTATGCGCGGCGCGACCCGGCGCTGGGCGGCGAATGGCGCCACCTCAGTTTCGCCCAGGCGCTCGAAGCGGCCCGCAGCATTGCCCAGGCCCTGCTGGACCGCGGCCTGAACGCCGAGCGTCCGCTGGTGATCCTGAGCGAAAACAGTCTGGAGCACGCCATGCTGGCCTTGGGCGCAATGTACGCCGGCGTGCCCTTTTGTGCCGTTTCACCCGCCTACTCGCTGATCAGCCAGGACTTCGACAAACTGCGCCACGTGTTGGACACGCTGACACCCGGGCTGGTGTATGCCGATGACTGGAAGCGTTATGGCCGGGCCATTGAAGCAGTGGTGCCGGCCGGCACCGAAGTTGCTATAAAAAATGTAGCTTCTAACGCAATATCCACAAGGGCTACAACCTCTTTTGATGCCCTGGTGCAAACAAAAGCCAGCCCGGCTGTCGATGCCGCCATGCAGGCCACCGGCCCTGACACCATCGTCAAGTTCCTGTTCACCAGTGGCTCCACCAAGCTGCCCAAGGCCGTCATCAACACGCAGCGCATGATCTGCGCCAACCAGCAGCAGATGCGCCAGTCGATGCCGGTGATTGCCGAAGACCCGCTGGTGCTGGTGGACTGGATGCCATGGAACCACACGGCTGGTGGCAACCACAACTTCTTCATGGTGGTGTTCAACGGCGGCACCCTCTACATCGACGACGGCAAGCCCACCCCGGCCCTGCTGGGCGAGACCCTGCGCAACCTGCGCGAGGTGGCGCCCACCTGGTATTTCAATGTACCGGTCGGGTTTGAGGCCATTGCCAATGCCATGCAGACCGACGCAGCGCTGCGCCGCAATTTTCTGAGCCGCGTGCGCCAGTTGTTCTATGCCGGTGCCGCGCTGGCGCAGCCGATCTGGGACAGCCTGTACGCCAGTGCCGAGCAGGAATACGGCGAGCGCGTGGTGATGACTGCGGGGTTGGGCATGACCGAGTCCAGCCCGTTTGGCCTGTTCGTCACCACGCCGCACTCCAAAGCCGGCGACCTGGGCCTGCCCACCCCCGGGCTGGAACTCAAGCTCGTTCCCATGGGCGACAAGCTTGAGATCCGCTACCGCGGCCCCAACATCACCCCGGGCTATTGGCGCGGCGAGGAAGCTACGGCAGAGGCGTTTGACGAAGAAGGCTTTTTCTGCACGGGCGACGCCGTGCAATGGATTGACCCGAACGACATCCACCAGGGTCTGCGCTTTGATGGCCGCATTGCCGAAGACTTCAAGCTGGCCACCGGCACCTTCGTGAGCGTGGGGCCACTGCGCGCCAGGATTGCCGCCGCCGGAGCGCCCTACGTGCAGGACGCCGTGATCACCGGTCTCAACCTAAAAGAGGTCGGTGCATTGATATTCCCCACCGCCGCGTGCCGCACCTTGAGCGGTTTGCCTGCGTCAGCCAGCCTGAAAGACGTGCTGGAAAGCCCGGCGGTACAGTCGCACTTCCAGGGCGTGGTCAACAAACTGGCCACCAGCGCCACCGGCAGCGCCAACCGCATCACCCGCCTGCACCTGATGGCCGAGCCCCCATCCATTGACAAGGGCGAAGTCACCGACAAAGGCTCCATCAACCAGCGTGCGGTGCTCAAACACCGCGCAACACTGGTTGACGCGCTGCACGATGGCAGCTTGTCCTTCACGATCCAACCTGGCACATCAATTTCATCAACAGGAGACACACCATGACCACTCGTCGCCAATTCGTCCAGGCTGCCACCGCAGTCACCGCTCTGGGTTCCTTGACCAGCCTCCCGTCTTTCGCCCAGGCGCTGGATCTGGTAAAAATCGTCAATGGCTTCCCCGCAGGGGGTACAGCCGACGCCACCAGTCGGCGCGTTGGTGAAAAACTGGCGGGCTCGGCCCTTACCAGGAATGCCGCTGTGGTAGAAAACAAACCTGGGGCTGGCGGGCGTATTGCCGTAGATTTTGTCAAAAACGCCGCCCCAGATGGTTCAACATTGCTGCTGACGCCCTACTCCTGTACGTCGGTTTATCCGCACATCTATAGCAAGCTCAGCTACGACCCGTTCAAGGACCTGATGCCCGTGTCGATTGCGGCGGTCATGCACCATGGCCTCGCCGTCGGGCCGATGGTGCCTGCCAGCGTGAAAACCGTGAAAGACTATGTGGCATGGGCCAAGGCAAACCCCGGCCAGGCCAGTTACGGCTCGCCCGCTGCCGGCTCGCTCCCGCACTTTCTGGGCGCCATGCTCAGTGGCTTTACCAACACGCCACTGCAGCACGTGCCGTACCGCGGGTCGGTTCCCGGTGTTGCCGACGTGATCGCTGGCCAGATTGCCTCCATGTTCACGCCCAGTGGCGATTTCATCCCCAACCACAAGGCGGGCAAGCTGCGCATCATCGCCACATCTGGCCCCACCCGATCACCCTTCACGCCGGACGTGCCCACCTTTGCCGAGCAGGGCTTTGGCGAGCTCACGACCGAGGAATGGTTTGGTTTCTACGCGCCCGCGAAGACACCAGGCAACGTCATCGATAACGCCAACGCAGCCATCAATGCGGTGCTGCAGGACAAAACAGTCATCAACTCGCTGGCCACGTTTGGCCTGACCGCACGTGGCTCCACAGTGCGTGAAATGGACAAGAGCCAGCGCGATGCCTACTACCGTTGGGGCCCCATCGTCAAGCAGATCGGGTTCACAGCCGAATCCTGATCACCAGAGAAACCCCATGTCAACACCATTCAACACGGTCAGGCTGACATTGGTCAGCGTTGGACTGGCTGCCCTTGCAGCCTGTGTGGCGCCGCCTTCCAATACAGAACAAAAACAGGTCTCAGCCCCCGTGGAATGTGCGCAACTAGCTACACAATTTGTAGCAAATGGCACCCGTATCACGGCAGTTGAATCCATACCCGCTGGACTCACCGTCAACGCCATGGCGCAGCCCTACCCCATGCCCGCGCACTGCAAGGTGAGTGGCCGGATGAATGAGCGTACCGGCGCCGACGGCAAACCCTATGCCATCGGTTTTGAGATGCGGCTGCCCGCCAACTGGAACGGGCGCTTCCTGTTTCAGGCCAACGGCGGCAACGACGGTGTGGTGACCCCGGCCTTTGGCAACGTGGTGTCGGGTGGCCCCACCACCAACGGGTTGATGCAGGGGTTTGCCGTGCTGTCCAGTGACGCGGGCCACGCCATGTTGCCACCCGCCGCCGCGGGCCTGGTAGGCGGCAACCTGTTTGGCCTGGAGCCGCAAGCCCGACTAGACTATGGCTACGCGGCCAACGGTGCGCTGGCACCCATGGCCAAGCAACTGATCACCACCCACTATGGGAAAGCCCCCAAAACTTCCTACATGATGGGTTGCTCCAACGGTGGCCGGCACGGCATGGTCGCCGCATCACGTTACGCCCGGGAGTTTGACGGCATCATCGCCGGCAACCCGGGGTTCAACCTGCCCAAAGCCGCCGTGCAGCACGCCTGGGACATTCAGGCCTTCAGCGCGGTCAACCCTGATATCAAGGCCGCCTTCCCGCCCGCTGACATGAAGCTGCTGGCCAACAAGGTGCTGGAGAAATGTGACGCACTGGACGGGCTGGCCGATGGCATGGTGAACAACCTGGCAGCCTGCCAGACGGCTTTTGACGTGAAGGCCCTGCAATGCACCGGTACCAAAACCGCGCAATGCTTAAGTGGTCCGCAGGTGGGCGCGCTGCAAAAAGTCTTTGCCGGCCCCGTCAACAGCAAGGGCGAAAAGCTGTATTCCGACTGGCCATGGGATGCCGGTGTGGGTGCATCGCAAATCGGTTTTGGCAGCTGGCGCGCCTGGAAACTGCAAGGGCCAATTGCCGACCTGCCGATCATCGGCGCACTCGGGGCCGGATCGGTTGCCTACATTTTTTCCACACCACCCAAGCCGGTTGCCGGCAACCCGCCCGCGCTGATTCAGTCCCTGCTGGACTACAACTTTGACGTGGATGCGCCGAAGATCAACGCCACCGACGCCCAATTCAGGGAGTCTGCCGTGCAATTCATGACGCCGCCCAATGCGACCGACCTGTCGCCTTTCAAGGCCCGCGGGGGCAAACTCATCGTGTACCACGGCAGCAGTGATCCCGTGTTTTCGGTCAACGACACCATCCGGTGGTATGACGGCCTCAACCGCAACCATGGCGGCAACGCCAATACCTTTGCCCGCCTCTTCACCGTGCCCGGCATGAACCACTGTCAGGGCGGACCGGCAACCGAGCAGTTCGACATGCTCAGCGCCATGGTCGACTGGGTGGAAAACGGCAAGGCACCGGCGCAGGTCGTCGCCACGGCGCGTACCGGCGTGAACCCCGATGTTCCAGCAGACTGGATCAGCCAGGGCAAGCCACGCTCGCGTCCACTGTGCCCTTATCCGCAGCAAGCCCGCTACCGGGGGGCGGGTGATGTCAACGACGCTGCCAGTTTCAGCTGCCAATAATGAATCGTCATCGACTCAACAAGGCACCACCAAACCCGGACAACCTTCTTTGAATACCTTGACTGAGTCCACAGTTGACCGGGTGGACACGAGCCCCCTGGAAAGCCTGATGGGTTACAACGCCCGTCGGGCCGCATTGACCATCATCGGGCTCTTCATGCAACGCATGTCGGTTTATGACCTGCGACCCGTCAACTTTTCAGTGTTGCTCCTCATTACGCACAACCCTGGCATTACCTCCAGCCAACTGTGTTCAGTCCTGGGCATGCTGCCACCCAATCTGGTAGGCATGATCAATCAGTTCGAAAAGCGCTTGCTCATCGAGCGCCGGCCCCACCCCAGTGATGGTCGCGCCATGGGCCTGCATCTGACCACATCGGGCCATCAGCTGATGCGTGATGCAGAAAAAACTGCCACCACTTTGGAACTGGACGCCACCCCCAGACTGAGCACTTCCGAACGCAAAACCCTGATACGACTGTTGCAAAAAGTCTATTTTTGAAAAGTTGCTGATGGTTTTATCATTAGCCCTCACCAATATTGCCCCGGTAGCTACTAAACTTGTAGCATTTTGAGAACTGCTATATCATTCCGGCTGCTCGATTGTTGGCGTAGTGCAACCCGCCTACACTACGCCATACACCAAAATACTTCAGACCAGAGGAGATTACCGAATGAGTTCCAAGGAAAACGCCGCCGTCAATCAGCTGCTGGGCCTATTGGAATCCCGCTACGCGATGCGTGTATTGTGGGCCCTCAAAGATGGGCATGCGCAAACCTTCCGTTTGCTCCAGGACAGTATTGGCAGCATCACACCGAATACCTTGAATACCCGCATCAAGGAATTGCGTCAGGCCGGTTTGCTCAACCATGGCAGCAACGGCTATGTGGTGACATCTTCCGGCGCTGACTTGCTCAAACGCATGAGTGATGTGTCGGCCTTCGCAACCAAGTGGGCCAGCAGCCAGGCCAAGAAGAAAAACTGACTCTGGCGCCAATGGCGCCACCAACAAAAAAGGACAAGTCAGACTTGTCCTTTTTTGTTGGTGGCGGGTGACAGACTGGCATCAGCAGGACGCCTCTGGCCTGCTGGCATAATTCAGCGCCGTGACGACGCCCGGCAGCTACCAAGCTGCCCTGTGCGTCAAAATGGTCACTTTTGAGGTGCCAAATTGGCCCTCAGCCCTCATGAAATATGCATAGTACGCTATTATTTTTATAGCAATCAAGGAACTCACCATGAACACCACCGCTTCCGGCCTGCAGTATGACGACACCGTTACCGGCTCCGGCGCCGAGGCCACCAAAGGCCAGAGCGTGACCGTGCATTACACCGGCTGGCTGTACAACGACGGCGTGCAAGGCGCCAAGTTTGATTCCAGCAAAGACCGCAACGACCCGTTTGTATTCTCGCTAGGTGCCGGCATGGTCATCCGCGGCTGGGACGAAGGCGTGGCGGGCATGAAGGTCGGCGGCGCTCGCACCCTGATCATCCCGGCAGCTCTGGGCTACGGCGCACGTGGTGCCGGCGGCGTGATTCCGCCCAACGCCACGCTGAAATTTGACGTGGAACTGCTGGGCGTCGCAGGCTGAAAGCTGCGTGCCCAGAAGAGCCGGGCCCTTGAAAACCCGGCTTTCAACCTCAATTTCTGCGCATCCAATTTGACTTTTCTGGCCTGTTCGCATGTCTGACACCACTCCAAATCCCAACCCATCACCCGCCAGCGGGTACTCCAGCACCGAAGAAATGATCGCCGCACAGGCTGCGCACGAGGCAGACGCCCTGTCCAAAGTGCAGGGTGAGCTGGCCGCACTGCAGGCTAAAAGCGCCGATCTGGCCGACCAGTACCTGCGCGCCAAGGCCGAGGCGGAAAACGCCCGCCGCCGCGCGGAGGAAGACATTGCCAAGGCCCGCAAGTTCGCGGTGGAAAGCTTTGCCGAGAGCCTGCTGCCCGTGGCCGACAGCCTGGAAGCTGGCCTGACGATCAAGGACGCAACCAACGAGCAGATTCGTGAAGGTGCCCAGGCCACACTGCGCCAGCTGACTGCCGCGCTGGAGCGCAACAAGGTGGTTGCCATCAACCCGGCTTCCGGTACCAAATTTGACCCGCACCAGCATCAGGCCATCAGCGTGGTGCCATCGGAAAACGAGGCCAACACCGTGGTTACCGTGCTGCAAAAGGGCTATTCCATCGCCGAACGCGTGCTGCGTCCGGCTCTGGTCACCGTTTCGGCACCGAAATAAGCAGTTTCAGCGATTAAAGCCTTGAAAAGTTTCGGGTTATCCACACCTTGTTATCAGGTTAATTTGTAAATCAGGCGCGGCGTAGCCCACAGCTACTGCCAAACCCCACAGGAGAATAATTATGGGAAGAATCATCGGTATCGATCTGGGCACCACCAACAGCTGCGTGTCCATCATGGAGGGAAACGTCCCCAAGGTCATTGAAAACTCCGAAGGCGCCCGCACCACGCCGTCCATCGTCGCTTACCAGGAAGATGGTGAGGTGCTGGTGGGCGCGTCGGCCAAACGTCAGGCCGTCACCAACCCCAAAAATACGTTGTACGCAGTCAAGCGCCTGATCGGTCGCAAGTTCGGCGAAAAAGAGGTCCAGAAAGACATCGACCTCATGCCCTACAAAACCGTGGCAGCCGACAACGGCGACGCCTGGGTCGAAGTGCGCGGCAAGCAGATTTCTGCCCAGCAGGTGTCTGCCGACATCCTGCGCAAGATGAAGAAAACGGCTGAAGACTACCTGGGCGAAGCCGTGACCGACGCCGTGATCACTGTGCCCGCCTACTTCAACGACGCCCAGCGTCAAGCCACCAAGGATGCAGGCCGCATCGCCGGCCTGGAGGTCAAGCGCATCATCAACGAACCCACCGCTGCCGCGCTGGCTTTCGGTCTGGACAAAAACGAAAAGGGCGACCGCAAGATCGCCGTGTATGACCTGGGTGGCGGCACGTTTGACGTGTCCATCATCGAAATTGCCGACGTTGATGGCGAAAAACAGTTTGAAGTGCTCTCCACTAACGGCGACACGTTCCTGGGTGGCGAAGACTTCGACCAGCGCATCATCGACTTCATCATTACCGAGTTCAAGAAAGAGCAAGGCGTTGATCTGGGCAAGGACGTACTGGCGCTGCAACGCCTGAAAGAAGCCGCTGAAAAGGCCAAGATTGAACTTTCCAGCAGCGCGCAGACTGATATCAATTTGCCATACGTGACGGCTGATGCTTCAGGCCCGAAACACCTGAACATCAAGCTCACCCGCGCCAAGCTGGAAAGTCTGGTCGAAGAGCTGATCGAGCGCACCATTGCCCCCTGCCGTACCGCCCTGAAGGACGCCGGCGTGAGCGCCTCGGATATTCACGACGTGATTCTGGTCGGTGGCATGACCCGCATGCCCAAGGTGCAGGACAAGGTCAAGGAGCTGTTCGGCAAAGAGCCGCGCAAGGACGTGAATCCTGATGAGGCTGTGGCTGTGGGCGCCGCCATCCAGGGCCAGGTGCTGGCCGGTGACCGCAAGGACGTGTTGCTGCTGGACGTGACCCCACTCTCCCTGGGTATTGAAACCCTGGGCGGCGTCATGACCAAGATGATCACCAAGAACACGACCATCCCGACCAAGTTTGCACAGACCTTTTCAACGGCTGATGACAACCAGCCCGCGGTGACGATCAAGGTGTTTCAGGGTGAGCGCGAAATCGCAACCGGCAACAAGATGCTGGGCGAGTTCAATCTGGAAGGTATTCCGCCTGCAGCGCGTGGCACACCACAAATTGAAGTGTCGTTTGACATTGATGCCAACGGCATTCTGCACGTGGGCGCCAAGGACAAGGGCACCGGCAAGGAAAACAAGATCACCATCAAGGCCAACTCTGGTTTGTCAGAAGCTGAAATTCAGCAAATGGTGAAAGACGCCGAGCTCAACGCAGCCGACGACAAGAAGAAAATCGAACTCGTCCAGGCCAAGAACCAGGCCGATGCCAGCGTGCACAGCGTGAAGAAGAATCTGACCGAATACGGTGACAAGCTCGAAGCCGGCGAGAAGGAAAAAATCGAAGCAGCCATCAAGGAGCTTGAGGACACCCTCAAGGGCGACGACAAGGCGGCAATTGAAGAAAAGAGCAATGCCTTGATGACAGCAAGCCAGAAGCTGGGCGAAAAAATGTACGCCGACCAGCAAGCCAAGCAGGCTGCAGAAGGCGCGGCGGGTGCGCAAGGCGGTGCTGGCTCTGCAGGTTCCGAGCAGGCAACTGGTAAAGCCAACGATGACGACGTGGTGGATGCCGAAGTGAAAGAAGTGAAGAAAGACTGATCCTGGCCACACTGCCCCGCTTGAACATACGCACCCCGCCGCGTTGAGTCGTCCTGACGGATATTCAACGCGGCGTTTTGCGTAAATGACCCGAGAAAAAACATGGCAAAACGCGACTACTACGAAACACTTGGCGTCCCCAAAAACGCGTCAGACGAAGAGATCAAGAAGGCTTATCGAAAACATGCGATGAAACACCACCCTGACCGCAATCAGGGCGACGCATCCAAAGCCGCCGAGGAGAAATTCAAGGAGTCCAAGGAAGCCTACGAAATGCTGTCCGACCCGCAAAAACGGGCGGCCTACGACCAGTACGGCCACGCAGGGGTTGACCCCAACATGCGCGGCGGCCCGGGTGCCGAAGGCATGGGCGGTTTCGCAGAAGCGTTTGGCGACATGTTTGGCGACATGTTTGGCCAGCAGCGCGGGCGAGCAGGTGGGCGCCAAGTCTACCGGGGTAACGACCTGAGTTATGCGATGGAAATAACCCTGGAAGAGGCCGCACGCGGCAAGGACGCGCAGATTCGCATCCCGAGCTGGGACTTGTGCGAGGTGTGCAGCGGCACGGGTGCCAAGCCAGGAACACAGGCGAAAACCTGCACAACCTGTAGCGGCTCGGGGGCGGTGCAAATGCGCCAAGGCTTCTTCAGTGTTCAGCAGACCTGCCCCACCTGTCGTGGCGCGGGCAAGATCATTCCCGACCCCTGCACGGCTTGCCACGGGCAGGGAAAGGTCAAAAAGCAGAAGACGCTGGAAGTCAAGATTCCAGCCGGTATCGACGGTGGCATGCGCATTCGCAGCACGGGCAACGGTGAGCCCGGCACCAATGGCGGCCCGTCGGGCGACCTGTACATCGAGATCCGCCTGAAGAAGCACGATATTTTCGAACGGGATGGCGACGACCTGCATTGCTCCGTGCCCATCAGCATTGCAACCGCGTCGCTGGGCGGTGAAATTGATGTGCCCACGTTATCCGGCAAGGCGGCCATTGACATTCCCGAAGGCACACAAACCGGCAAACAGTTCCGGCTGAGGGGCAAGGGCATCAAGGGAGTACGCTCCAGCTACCCTGGTGATCTGTATTGCCACATCGCGGTCGAGATTCCAGTCAAGCTCACCGAACATCAGCGCAAGCTGCTGCGTGAACTCGACGAGTCGCTCAAAAAGGGCGGCAACAAACACTCACCGACGGGTGACAGCTGGACTGACCGGCTCAAGAGCTTCTTTAGCTAATTCCCCTGCGACTACAGGCCCACGGTACGGTTGCAAATGATTGCCGGGTAACAGGTCTTTCGTGGACAATGCGAGGCCATGAAACTCAAATTGTTCCGCTCAACCGAGTTTGCCGAGTCTTCGCTGTTTGCGCCGTTCACACAGCGAATGTCAGCGCACCCGGCCTGGGTCAGTCTGCTGGCCAGTCTGTGGCTCGCCACTGCCTGCAATGCAGCGCTGTGGCAGGAGTTGCTGCGGGTCAGTGCGTTGAGTCAGACCAGCCCATTGTGGTCTGCTGTGCGGCTTGCGGTGATTATGGCGGCCACCTTCTTCGCGGTGTTCAGCATCCTGTCTTCTCGGCGGCTGCTCAAACCCCTCATCACCCTGCTTTTCACGGTAGCAGCCTTGTGCTGTCACCTGATGCTCAACGAGCACCAGGTGTTAGATAGCGGTCTGATCACCCGCGCTCTACATAAAAACCCGCTGTCCGTCGCGTCGCTCATGAACTGGCAACTGTGGGCCACCCTGTTCATTCTGGCGCTTGTGCCATCAGTTCTGTTGTGGCGCACCCCGGTGCGGCGCCTGTCGCCCGTGCACTACCTGCTGCAAAATGGTGGCCTGACTGCTGCAGCCTTCGTCATGATTCTGATGATGCTGGTGCTGAGTTCACCGGACCTGTCGGAACTGGTGCGCGCCCAGCCCCAGCTGCAGCAAATGACCAACCCGTTTGGCCCCTTGCAGGCTCTGGCCGAAGTTGCCAAAACCCGGTTAACCCCGTAGGGCCCATTGGGCAGCAAAACTCTACAACAGGCTTTCCTGGCCCGTCAAAATAAAGAGCGGCAAACAGCCTGGTGAATGGAGCGAAAATCCCTGCATCGCAACACTGCAGACCGGCGTTTTGCCACTCCAAAACGCCCTTGCTTTCATGAACCCCTTCCTGACCGCTGCCTTTTACAAGTTTGTTGATCTGCCTGACTTCGCGGCACTGCAGGCGCCTTTGCTCGCGCACTGCAAAGCCCAGGGTGTCAAAGGTACCATCCTGCTGGCGCGTGAGGGTATCAACAGCACCATTGCCGGGTCAGTGCGGGGCGTGCATGCGGTGCTGGACTATCTGCGGCAGGACCCGCGTCTGGCGGATTTGACGCACAAGGAAGCTTTTGCCAACTCCCCCCCGTTTTACCGGATGAAGGTCCGCCTGAAGCGCGAAATCGTCACCATGGGTGTGCCCGAAGTCAATCCGGGCCTGATGGCGGGCACCTACGTCAAACCGGAGCAGTGGAACGCGTTGATCGAAGACCCCGATGTGGTGGTGATCGACACGCGCAATGACTACGAAGTGGCCATTGGCACATTTGCCGGAGCCATCAACCCGAACATCAGAAGCTTTTCAGAACTGCCGCAGTGGGTGCACCAGAGCCGCGCCCTGCAGGGCGAATCAGGGAAAAAACCCAAAGTCGCCATGTTTTGCACAGGGGGCATTCGCTGCGAGAAATCCACGGCCTTGTTGCGCGCCCAGGGTTTTGATGAGGTCTACCACCTCGAAGGCGGCATCCTGAAATACCTGGAGACCGTGCCGCAAGCCGACAGCCTGTGGCAGGGAGAATGCTTCGTGTTCGACGAGCGTGTATCCGTGGGCCACGGCCTGGTTCCCGGCCACCACGAGCTGTGCCGATCATGCCGCGAGCCCGTCAATGCGCAGGACAAAACCTCCGTGCTGTATGAATTGGGTGTCAGTTGTCCCAAATGCCATGACCTCAAGACACCTGCGCAAAAGCAGGGTGCGCGGGAAAGGCAACGCCAGGTTGCGCTGGCCGCCAGTCGCCAGCAGACGCATATTGGTGCCAGGCTGGCGCCCAAACGCAGCGCAGATGAGCCCCGCCCAGTTTAAGCCGGACCGGGCGCCTGCTTATGCAATGGCCGGGATCGCCAGCCGCGTGCGGGCTGTCTGGTATTCACGTTTGAGCTGGGCCACGTAAGCTGCGGTGCTCTGCACTTTGTCAACCGCACCAATGCCCTGACCGCAACCCCAGATGTCTTTCCAGGCTTTGGTCTTGGAACCCTCGCCACCGGCGAAATTCATGGTTTTCAGATCGCCTTCGGGCAGGTTGTCGGGGTCCATGCCGGCCGCACGAATGCTGGGTGCCAGGTAGTTGCCGTGCACGCCGGTAAACAGGTTGCTGTAAACGATGTCATCCGAGTTGCTGCTCACAATGGCTTGCTTGTAGGCGTCTGACGCGCGGGCTTCTTCGGTGGCGATGAAAGCGGAACCGATGTAGGCAAAGTCTGCTCCCATGGCTTGCGCAGCCAGCACAGCATCGCCCGTCGAGATGGCGCCCGACAGCGCAATGGGGCCGTCAAACCACTGGCGGATTTCCTGAATCAGTGCAAACGGGCTCTTCACACCCGCGTGGCCACCGGCCCCCGCAGCCACGGCAATCAGCCCATCAGCACCCTTCTCGATGGCCTTGCGTGCGTGTTTGTTGTTGATGACGTCGTGCAGCACCACGCCACCATAAGAGTGCGCTGCAGCATTGATATCCTCTCGCGCGCCCAGCGATGTGATGATGATGGGCACCTTGTATTTCACACACATCGCCATGTCGTGTTCCAGCCGGTCATTGCTTTTGTGCACGATCTGGTTGATGGCAAAAGGCGCGGCGGGTTTGTCGGGGTGGGCCTTGTTGTACGCAGCCAGCGCTTCGGTGATTTCAATCAGCCACTCTTGCAGCTGCTCGGCAGGCCGCGCGTTGAGGGCGGGCATGGAGCCCACGACACCGGCAATGCACTGCGCAATCACCAGCCTGGGGTTGCTGATGATGAAGAGTGGCGAGCCAATGATGGGGAGCGGCAGGTTATTCAAGGGTGCTGGCAGCTTGGACATGGTGTCTTTCCTGAAAATCAACAAAATGATGCGTTTTTAGCAATGAAATCGGGCTTTGTCCCTTGTCTATATTACGTTATTAGCTATCAATTTAATAGCAATTGACTGGATAAAACAGGTGAATCAAAACGCATCCAGCGCCATGGCGGTCACACTATCGGCGCCGTCCATAATGCTGTCTCGAATGCCGGGGGCCTTGCTGAGCAGATGGTCGGCGTAGAAGCGTGCGGTGATGATTTTGGCTTTCATGAAGCCGGCATCCACACCGGCCTTGAGTTCGTCCTGCGCCACCAGCAGCGCACGCGCCAGTTGCCAGCCCGCCATCAGGTTGCCAGCCAGCATGAGGTAGGGCACACTGCCTGCAAACACGGCGTTGGGCGAGGCTTTGGTCGCACCCGCAGGGGGCTTCATGCCATCGGCGACAAAGTTCACCACGTCCATAAAGGCTTCGCGTGCGGCCTTCAGGCGTTTGGCAACAGCCAGCGCATCGGCGCTGCCATCCTTCAACAGTTCGGCTTCGGTGGCTTCAATCTGCACGGCAATCGCCTTGGGGGTCTGACCACCATCACGCGCGGTTTTGCGGCCTACCAGGTCGTTCGCCTGGATGGCGGTGGTGCCCTCATAAATGGTCAAAATCTTGGCATCACGGTAGTACTGCGCGGCACCGGTTTCTTCGATGAAGCCCATGCCACCGTGCACCTGCACGCCCAGCGAAGTCACTTCCAGACTCATCTCGGTGCTGTAGCCCTTGACCAGCGGGACCATGTATTCGTAGAAGGCGGCGTTTTGTTTGCGCACATCCGCATTGGGGTGGTGATGCGCTGCGTCATAAGCGGCGGCGGCGACCGACGACATGGCTCGGCAGCCTTCGGTGTAGGCACGCATGGTCATGAGCATGCGGCGCACGTCGGGGTGGTGAATGATGGGCGCACTGACTGACATGGAGCCATCCACAGGGCGGCTTTGCACACGGTCGCGCGCAAATTGGGCCGCCTTCTGGTAGGCACGCTCGGCAACGGCAATGCCCTGCATGCCCACAGCGTAGCGAGCCGCGTTCATCATGATGAACATGTACTCCAGGCCGCGATTTTCCTGGCCCACGAGGTAGCCCACCGCACCACCGTGGTCACCGTATTGCAGCACCGCCGTGGGCGAGGCCTTGATGCCCATCTTGTGCTCGATGCTCACGCAATGCACGTCGTTGCGCGCACCCAGGGAGCCATCCTTGTTCACCATGAATTTCGGGCAAACAAACAGGCTGATGCCTTTCACGCCCTCAGGCGCACCCACCGCGCGGGCCAGCACCAGATGGACGATGTTCTCGGCCATGTCGTGCTCACCGTAGGTGATGAAAATCTTGGTGCCAAAGACCTTGTAGGTGCCATCGGGCTGGGGTTCGGCACGGCTGCGCACCATGGCCAGGTCAGAGCCCGCTTGTGGCTCGGTCAGGTTCATGGTGCCGGTCCATTTACCGCTGACCAGGTTTTCAAGATAGGTGGCCTTAAGCTCGTCTGAGCCCGCGGTGAGCAGGGCTTCAATCGCGCCATCAGACAGCAGCGGACACAGCGCAAAACTCATGTTGGCGCTGTTGACCATTTCGATGCAGGCTGCACCAATGGTCTTGGGCAGGCCCTGGCCACCAAAGTCGGCCGGGTGTTGCAAGCCCTGCCAGCCGCCTTCAGCAAACTGTTTAAAGGCTTCCTTGAAGCCGGGTGTGGTCGTCACCTTGCCATCGTGAAACGACGATGGGTACTTGTCACCTTCCCAATTGAGTGGGCTCAACACGCCCTCATTGAATTTGGCGGCTTCTTCAAGAACCGCTTGTGCCGTCTCAAAGCCCGCGTCTTCAAAGCCGGGCATTTGCGCGATGGTGTCAATCTGCGCCAGATGGCGGATGTTGAACAACATGTCTTTAACGGGGGCAACGTAACTCATTTGTGTCTCCAGATACAAAAATGCCGTTCACCCTGAACCATGTCAAAGGGGAACGGCATGGACTCAGGCCAGGCTCAGTGTGAACTGCGTGGCATCAAAGCGCGGCCACCAACTCCGGTACCGCCGTGAACAGATCGGCTTCCAGACCGTAATCGGCCACGCTGAAGATCGGCGCTTCGGGGTCCTTGTTGATCGCCACGATCACTTTGGAATCCTTCATGCCAGCCAGGTGCTGGATGGCACCGCTGATACCGCAAGCCACATACAACTGCGGCGCGACGATCTTGCCGGTCTGGCCCACCTGCCAGTCATTGGGCGCATAACCGGCATCCACAGCGGCACGCGATGCACCCATGGCAGCACCGAGTTTGTCGGCCAGAGGCGTGATGACTTCGGTGAATTTTTCGCTGGAACCCAAAGCACGACCACCACTGACGATGATCTTGGCTGCGGTCAGCTCTGGACGATCGTTCCTGGCGATTTCGCTGCCCATGAAGGTTGCTTTCGGGCTGGCCGCAACGGCGCTCAGCGTTTCTACCGATGCGCCGCCGCCACTGGCTGATGCGGGATCGAATCCGGTCGTGCGAACGGTCACCACCTTGGTGGCATCCAGGCTTTGCACGGTGGCAATGGCGTTACCCGCGTAAATCGGACGCTCAAAGGTGTCTGGGCTGTCAACCTGGGTGATGTCGGAAATTTGTCCCACGTCGAGTTTGGCAGCGACACGTGGCGCAATGTTCTTGCCGGATGCCGTGGCCGCAAACAGGATATGGGTATAACCTGAAGCAATGGCCAGAATCTGTGCGGCCATGTTTTCTGCCAGTCCGTGCGCAAAGCCTGCGTCCTCGGCGTGCAGCACTTTGGCGACGCCCGCGATCTGCGCCGCAGCGGCTGCAGCGGCACCTGCGTTTGACCCGGCGATCAGCACATGCACATCACCGCCGCATTGGGCAGCAGCAGTCACCACGTTCAGCGTGGCGGGCTTGATGGAGGAATTGTCGTGTTCCGCAATAACGAGTGCAGTCATGGTGTCGTCCTAGATTACTTTGGCTTCGTTCTTCAGTTTGATAACCAGCGTGGCCACGTCAGGCACCTTGATGCCGGCGCTGCGCTGGGGCGGCTCTTTCACGCTCAATGTCTTGATATGCGGAGCCACGTCAACACCCAGATCTGAGGGCTTGACAATGTCCATCTGCTTTTTCTTGGCCTTCATGATGTTGGGCAACGTCACATAACGCGGCTCGTTCAGGCGCAAGTCCGTGGTAACCACGGCGGGCAGAGTCAGGGAAATGATTTCCGAACCACCATCGACTTCACGCGTGACGCTGGCCTTGCCATCCACCACGTCAACCTTGCTGGCGAAGGTGGCTTGCGGCATGTCGCACAGTGCGGCGAGCATCTGGCCAGTCTGGTTGCAGTCGTCGTCAATCGCCTGCTTGCCCAGAATGATCAGGCCGGGCTGCTCTTTTTCGACCAGCGCCTTGAGCAGCTTGGCAACAGCCAGCGGCTGCAACTCTTCGGTGGTTTCCACCAGAATGGCGCGGTCGGCACCAATCGCCATGGCGGTGCGCAGGGTTTCCTGGCACTGCGTGACACCGCAGGACACCGTGATGACTTCGGTCGCCACGCCCTTTTCCTTCAGGCGAACGGCTTCTTCAATGGCAATCTCGTCAAACGGGTTCATGCTCATCTTGACGTTGGCGATGTCCACGCCGCTGCCGTCAGACTTGACGCGCACCTTGACGTTGTAATCCACCACGCGTTTAACGGGTACCAAGACCTTCATTGTTCAGGCTCCATTGAATGGTTCATCTGTCACAGGATAAAGTCGTTCAATTTTATGCGGCATCCTCAGGTGCAAAATTCGCTTGGACGACTATGCAACAAGTTGGATTGACAGTGTTAAACACAAAAAGAACGGTCGTGCTTTTATTATACGAAGTCATTCCAGGAGGTTGCTGCAATCATCGGTTGCGTGGGTCGCTGGGGCGGGGGGATACGGACGCCATGACTGCGCAATGCCTTGAGGATGGAGTGGTTCACCAGTGAGCGTAAATTTAGCTGCCCGTTTTCCGGGTCTGCAATCCAATAGCCCAAGGTGAACTCCAGACCATCCGTACCGAAAGCGGAGAACGCCGCGTTGGGCGCTGGTTCACGCAACACCCGGTCATGCTGCAGCGCTGCTGATTCGAGCAAACGGGTGACCAGTTCAACGTCGCTGTCATAAGACACCACCACAACGCAAGACTGCCACAGATGCCGGTCCATCAGGGACAGGTTCTCAACCCGCTGCGTGATGAACATCTCGTTGGGCACGATGGATTCGCGACCCGTGAGTGAGCGGATCACGGTGTATCGGGCATTGATGTCGGTGATCTGGCCCTCAAAGTTGTCCACTTTCACATTGTCACCAATGCGAACGCTGCGCTCGGCCAGAATCACAAAACCACTGACGTAGTTGGCGGCCAGTTTTTGCAGGCCAAAGCCGATGCCCACACCAATAGCGCCCCCCAACACAGACAGCGCAGTCAGATCGATTCCCACTGCTGAAAGAGCCAGCAACAAACCAACGAACATCAGCAAGGCACGCGTAGCGTTGCTAACGGCCTTGCGAAGCGACAGTTGCCCACCGGTCGCCGTTCGCAACAGCCGCGACTCGATGCCTGCAGAAATCCATAGTGTGATGATCAGTACGGCACCTGCCGTCAGCGCACCCTCGATGATGTTGCGCACCGAGAGCATTGAACCGCCCACCTTCCACTGGATTTGATCCAGCTCCTCCAGCAAAATGGGCAGCAACCCGCTGACCCACAATACCATCGCCAGCCACGCCAGCCAGGAAATCGTGCGCTCCAGCATCCGCACGACCGGAGCCTCCCGGAACGCCACCTGAAGCACTTTGACGCCCACGCGGATCACCACCAGTGACACCAATACCGGAATGGCTATCTTGAAAACCACCAGCGGCACCCAACGCACCAGAGCAGCCTTCGCTCCATAAGCCAGACACAGCAACAACAGGGGAAACATCACGCCATCGATGATCTTGCGGCCAAACCAGATGGATGTTGGATTGGTTAAATTGAGGGCTCGACGGGTAATCCAGACCCCGCACCAGGCCATCCCCACACATGCCAGCAGAACAGTCAGCTCAGTCAAGGTGGTTGGACGGCCCAGCGCCGTCAGCCACTCGCCAAAATCTTCGATAGGAGGCGCGGTCATGCGATCAACCCGTCGTTAAACATCAGCCAGAACCCGGACATGCGCCTCCACGCTTCGCCCGAGTGCGCTCAGGTTGTATCCGCCTTCCAGGCAAGAAACGATCCGCTTCTTTGCGTGGCGTGCGGCTACGTCTTTCAGACGCTGGGTGATCCAGGCGTAATCCTGCTCCACCAGGCCCATCTGGCCCAGGTCATCCTCACGATGCGCATCAAACCCGGCGCTGATGAAGATCATCTCCGGCCGGTGCGCTTCCAGTCGTGGCAACCAATGGGTATTGATCAATTCGCGCACGGTCTCGCCCTTTGTATAGGCTGGAACGGGCAAATTGACCAGGTTACTGGCGTCTGAGCGGGAGCCACCGGTAGGATAAAACGGGTGTTGGAAGAAGCTCACCATCAGGATGCGCTCGTCACCCGCCACAATGTCTTCCGTGCCGTTGCCGTGATGCACATCAAAATCAACGATGGCGACCCGCTGCAGGCCATGGTGTTCGAGCGCATATTTGGCGGCAATGGCTACATTATTGAAAATGCAAAAGCCCATTGCATGGTCGCGGCAGGCGTGATGTCCCGGCGGTCGCACCGCGCAGAAGGCGTTTTCCAGCTCCCCCGCCATCACGGCATCGGTTGCAGCCAGCGCGGCACCGGATGCGCGCAGCAAGGCATCCCAACTGCTGGCGTTCAATGCGGTATCCGGGTCCACGTAAACATGGCTGGGGCCACCGGCCTGCATGTCTTCCTGCAGGCTGTCGCTCATGCCGCGAATCGCATAAACATGGTTGCGGGTATGGGCCAGTTCAATGTCCGTCAGGGGAGCCAGGGGCGCCTCCCGACGGTCCAGTACATCGCCAACGCCGCTGATCAGCAGGCGGTCTTCAATGGCGTCCAGCCGCTCAGGGCATTCCGGGTGGCCCCGGCCCATTTCGTGCTTTCGGCAGTCTGGGTGGGTAAAGTATCCGGTCTTGTTCACACGCTTAGCCTCTGTCTCCAGGTTTTCGGGTAACGTCACGCCATGAACTCACAACAAAAGCTCACCGCAATACTCGATCAGCTTAACACGGTCATTGTGGGCAAATCAGCCCAGATTCAGGACTGTGTGGCCTGCCTCCTCGCAGGTGGCCACCTGCTGATCGAAGACGTGCCGGGGGTCGGCAAGACCACGCTGGCCCATGCACTGGCGAAAACTTTCGGCCTGCAGTTTTCCCGGGTTCAATTCACCTCGGACCTGATGCCCAGCGATCTGTCCGGCGTGTCCATTTACGAGCGTGGCAAGGAAGCGTTTGTATTCCACCCCGGCCCCATATTTGCACAGGTGTTACTGGCCGACGAGATCAACCGGGCCAGCCCGAAAACCCAAAGCGCGTTGCTGGAAGCCATGGAGGAGAAACAGGTCACCGTGGAAGGCGAAACCCGCCCCCTGCCCTCACCCTTTTTCGTCATCGCCACGCAGAATCCGCATGACCAGCTGGGCACTTATGCCTTGCCGGAGTCCCAACTGGACCGGTTTTTGATGCGTATTTCGCTGGGCTACCCGGATCGGCTGGCTGAGCGCGAGTTGCTGACAGGCTCTGACCGGCGCGACATGGTGCAAGCGATGCAGGGCCTGCTGACACCCGGCGAACTGCAGCATCTACAGCAAGCGGTGTTGAGCGTCCACGCCGCTGCACCACTGCTTAATTACGTGCAGGACCTGATCGCGGCCACACGCTCCGGCCAGTGGTTCTTGCAGGGTTTGAGTCCACGCGCTGGTATCGCGGTGATCCGCGCAGCCAAAGCCCAGGCGCTGCTGGGCGGGCGCGATTACGTAGCCCCGGACGATGTGCAAGCCATCCTGCCGCAAACCGTGGCGCACCGGCTCATTCCCGTGGGAGACGCAGGTCGCGGGGCGGTGGAGCAGGTTCACGCCATGGTTGAGGCTGTGCCGCTGCCCTAGTCATGGCTCCCCCCCGAAGCGCCTCCGGCGCCTCCCCCCCAGGTGGGCGCTCCCAGTGGCCCGGCGAAGCCGGTTCCACGGGCGCCCGCGTATGGAATCCCGTAACGCTGGTGCAGTTACGATTTCGCCGGTGGTGGCAAGCCCGCCTGCCGTTGCGCGACACCACCACGCTGACCCAGCGCAACGTCTATATTTTGCCCACCCGGCCCGGTTTCATGCTGGGCGCCACACTGGCCGTGTTGCTGATTTCGTCCATCAACTACCAGTTGAATCTGGGCTATCTGCTCACCTTTTTGCTGGCGGGCAGCGCCGTCGTTGGCATGCATGTCTGCCACGGCACATTGCGTGGAATTACTATGAATTTAATAGCGCCTGATGAATGTTTCACGGGGGCTAATGCCACAATTGGCATCCAGATTCACAGTAATCGGCGCAGCATAAGGTATGGCATAGGCTTGAGTGTGCTGGAGTCTGGCCACTGGGTCTGGACCGATGTGCCCGCACAAGGCAGCGCCACGGTTCACGTTGCATTCAAACCGGAGCGACGAGGTCAGCCCATGGTGCCAACACTCACCGCCGAGACCCGTTTCCCACTGGGCACCTTCCGCGTGTGGACCGTGTGGCGGCCAGCGGCCAGGGTATGGGTGTATCCCGCGCCAGAAGCCTTTGCGCCGCCGTTGCCGCCTGGCGAACCTCGCGCCGGTGGCGCTGCCAGTGCACAGCGTCAATCCAGTGGAGAATTTGAAGGCGTGCGGGCCTACCAGCGGGGAGATCCGCTCAAGCTGGTCGTCTGGAAAAAAGCGGCCAAGGCGGATGAACTGGTGAGCCGCGATACACAACATGCCCAGAGACTGGAGCTGTGGCTGGACCACGGTCATACCGGCACGTCCATACCCGAATTGAAGCTGTCCCGGCTTTGTGCCTGGGTGCTGCAGGCGGAAAAGACGGGGCTGGACTACGGGCTGCGGTTGCCGGCACAGGAAATCAGGCCCTCACATGGCGAAGCGCACAAACGGCAATGCCTGGAAGCACTGGCGCTGGCATGAACGTATTACCTGCCCGACTGGCAAACCTGCCCAGAGACAGCCGGGACACGCTGTTTTTGCTGGCGGTGATCGCCTGGGTCATCCTGCCGCAGATGAGCAACCTGCCCGCCTGGTGCAGCCTGCTCGCGGTGGGGGTGTTGCTCTGGCGCAGCTGGCTGGCCTGGACACAACGTCCACTGCCCTCGCGCTGGTGGCTGGCCATCCTGCTCGCGTTGACGATTGCAGCAACCCTGTTTACACACCGTACCCTGCTGGGGCGCGACGCCGGTGTGACGCTTATCGTTGTGCTCCTCACGCTCAAGACACTGGAGCTGCGAGCCCGGCGCGATGCGTTTGTGGTGTTTTTTCTGAGCTTCTTCACCATGCTCACCAACTTCTTTTTTTCGCAATCCCTGCTCACGGCTGCAGCCATGCTGATCGCTCTGCTGGGCTTGTTGACCGCGCTGGTCAACACCCACATGCCGGTGGGCAAACCACCTCTGGTGCAGGCCGCCAAAACAGCTGGCTGGATGGCGTTGCTGGGAGCGCCCATCATGGCGGTTTTGTTCCTGCTGTTTCCGCGGCTGGCGCCTTTGTGGGGCATTCCCGGTGACGGCATGACTGGTCGCAGCGGCCTGTCTGCCAGCATGCAGGTCGGCACTATCGCAACCCTGGCGCTGGACGACAGCATCGCCATGCGTGTGCGGTTTGAAGGCTCGCCACCCCGCCAGTCTGACCTGTATTTCCGAGGACCGGTGCTATCCACGTTTGACGGGCGCGAATGGCGACCCCTGCGCTCCGCCTTTGCGTCACGCATGCAGGCACCGGTTGACTTGCAGACCACAGGCCCGGCCGTGCGCTACCAGGTCACACTGGAAGGTAACAGCCGCCCCTGGCTGCTGTTGCTGGACGCGGCACCGGCCAGACCCGCGCTGATGGGCTACAACATGGTGATGACGCCGGACCTGCAATGGGTCACCGACAGACCCATTACCGACATCGTGCGTTACACAGCGCAAAGCCATGTTGAATTTCGCCATGGCCCGCGTCGCCAGACCGCCAGTTTGCAGGACTTTGTTGACCTGCCACCGGGGTTCAATCCCCGCACGCTGGCGCTGGCCGGCGAGCTGCGGCGCGATCCCCGCTATGCCACCGCCGGGGCGGCACAGCTGATCGACGCCGCCATGGCACGCCTGCGCACCGGGGGTTACCGCTACACACTGGAGCCCGGCGTATTTGGCCAGCATACGGCCGATGAATTCTGGTTCGACCGCAAGGAGGGTTTTTGCGAACACATCGCGTCCAGCTTTGTAATTTTGATGCGGGCGCTGGACATACCGGCACGTATCGTCACCGGTTATCAGGGCGGTGAGGCCAATGCCGTCGATGGCTTGTGGATCGTGCGCCAGCGAGATGCCCACGCCTGGACTGAAGTGTGGGTGGCCGGCCAGGGATGGGTTCGCGTAGACCCGACATCTGCCGTATCGCCCTCGCGGACCGGCACCTTTGAGCGACTGCAGGCTCCCCAGGGCGTGCTCGCCAATGCACTGACGGGTGTGGTCAGCCCGGCTTTTGCGCTGAACATGCGTGCGATGTGGGAGGCCATGAACAATGGCTGGAACCAGTGGGTACTGAACTACACACAAGGCAAACAGCTGAACATGCTGAAAAACCTCGGCTTCGAATCCCCCGGTTGGGAAGACCTGGGCTATCTGCTGATCGGCACCATCGTTGCGTTAAGCCTGCTGGGCGCAGCCTGGACGTTATGGGAGCGTACCCGCCACGATCCCTGGCTGCGGCTGCTGGAAAACGCGGCACGGCGAATGCAACAGTTGGGCCTGGTGGTGCCACCCAACAGCGGGCCACGGCAAATGGCACGCCTGATGGTGGAGCGCTACGGTCCGACCCACACGCAGGCTCGCGCGATTCACGACTGGCTGCTGCGACTGGAGCGGCTTCGCTATGCGCCTGCAAGCACGCATCCCGACACCTCCCGGCTGGGTACACTGCAGCGCGAACTCAACCAAATCAACTGGCCCAAGTGACTTTTACGTCTTCCAAAATTGCTATTATTTTTATAGCTACCTGCGCAATACTGACGGGGGCTAATGCCCAAAACGACACTAAAAAGGCACCCATTTCCGTCAAAAAGGCATCAACCAGCGCGCAGGGCCCGGCCTACGCCACGCGGGAAGACGTGATGCGGGTGGCCGACGACATCGCCGCCCGGCGGGACCTCGATCCCGCGTGGGTGCGCCAGGCCATCGGCCAGTCTTATTACCTGGCGCAGATCGCGCGCTTTATCCAGCCACCGCCCGCAGGCACAGCCAAAAACTGGCGCGTCTACCGCAGCCGCTTCATTGATGCAACGCGAATCAACGCTGGCGTGAAGTTCTGGCGAACCCATGCCGACATACTGGCACGGGCCGAGCAGGAATACGGTGTTCCCGCCGAGATCATTGTCGGCATCATTGGTGTGGAAACCATTTATGGTCAGCAGACAGGCACCTTTCGTGTCATGGACGCCCTTGCCACGCTGACGTTTGACTTCCCCAAATCACACCCGCGCGCCGCAGAGCGCAGTGAGTTCTTCAAGGGTGAACTCGAACAATTTCTGAGCCTGACCAGCCGCACCAGCACCGACCCCTTCACACTGCGCGGCAGTTTTGCAGGCGCCATGGGCATGCCGCAATTCATGCCATCCAGCTGGGCCAGATACGCGGTGGATTTTGATGGTGACGGCAAAGTGGATATCTTCACCAGCCCCGCCGACGTGATTGGCTCCGTGGCCAACTACTTCAAGGCGTTCGGCTGGCAACCCGGCATGCCAACACACTACCCAGTGACGTTTGACCCGGCCCGGCTGGACAAAGAGGCGCTGCTGGCACCCGACATCCTGCCCACATTCAGCGTGACGGCGTTTCAGGCCAAAGGCGCCGTGCTGGAGGGCGCTGCCCTGCAACATTCTGGCCCTTTGGCCCTGGTGGAAGTTCAAAATGGGGATGCGCAACCCGGCTACATCGCGGGCACCGAGAATTTCTATGTAATCACCCGCTACAACTGGAGCAGTTACTACGCTCGCGCCGTCATCGATCTGGGACACGAAGTAGCGGCTGCCCGCGAAACACCCCGACAGGTCCAAATACAGCAATGATCCGACAACGAAGGGGAAGGCAAAACTGACATCAGGGCATCAGATGGTGCCAGTATCTGGCACCCGTTGTTCGCTCACATGCGATTGCCCGCGGGTGGTCCGAGCGCCAGGTTGCGGCACCGCAGCGCGCCGAATTGACAACCTCAATACCGCGCTGCCGATAGCGCTCCATCACAGGCGCAACCGGATGGCCAAACCGGTTTCGGTATCCCGCCTGAACCAGCGCCAGTTTGGGATGAACGGCATCCACAAACGCGGGGCTGCTGGATGTCTTGCTCCCGTGGTGCGGCATCAAAAGCCAGTCCGACTTCAGCGGCGCGGCGCCGGCCACCAGCCTGGCCTCCTGTGCTGCCTCAATGTCTCCGGTCAACAGCGCCGCCTGTGCGTCGTTCCGGCTGGCAATGCGCAGCACACAGGACATGGTGTTGGATTTCGGCAGGGCTGTCTGTCCCGGCACCGCGTAGTCTTGCGCACGCGGGTGCAGCACTTCAAAACGCACACCATCCCATGTCCAGGTCTGGCCGGCGACACACCGTTTCACCGGGCGTACAAGACGCAACTCGTGACCGTCTTCAATCGAACTCATCAACTCCGCCTGCGGCTGCATCGCCAGCACCGCCAGCGCGCCGCCCACGTGGTCGGTGTCGCGGTGGCTGAGCATGACCGTATCCACAGTGACACCCAGAGCCCGCAACAGTGGCACCAGCACCCGGTGCCCGGCATCACTTTCCAGCGAAAACCGCGGCCCGGTGTCATACACCAGCGCATGGTTCGCCGTGCGCACGATGACGGCGTTGCCCTGCCCGATATCGGCGGCGAGCAGTTCAAACTCGCCAACCGAGGGCCGTGGCGCCTGCCAGAGCAGCACCGGCAGCATCATCGGCAACCCCAGCACACGCACGCTCCATGGCAGTCGCAACACCAGCAGCACCCCCCCCAGCACGGCAGCCAGACCAGCCCAGAGCGGAGCCTGCGCAACGGACAGGACCGCAAACGGCACAGCCGCAAATTGCTGAAGGCACCACGAAAGTGCATTGATGGCCCAAACCACCACTGCCCAAACAGGTCCAAACACCGCCCCCAGCATCGCCAGTGGCGTGACCACCAGTGTCACCCAGGGAATGGCCACTGCGTTGGCAACCAGGCCCACCACCGAAACCTGACCAAAAAGCAGCAAGGTCAGCGGCGCCAAACCCAGCGTGATCACCCATTGCTCCCTCAACATGGAAACAAATTGGCCTCCAGCCCTCGTCGGATAAGCACGAGCAGCTCCTGAATCTGTAGCAAATAGAACCCCCACAGCACAGAAGCTCAGCCAGAAACCAGGCTGCAGCAACGCCCAAGGGTCAATCGCCACGACCACCGCGCACGCCAGCATCCAGACATGCGGCCATGGCCAGTGTTTGCCCCAAAACCGTAGCAGACCCACGGTAGCCAGCATCCAGATGGTGCGCTGCGAGGGCACGCCCCAGCCGCTGAAAACCGCGTAAGCCGTGGCCAGCAGCAGCCCGCCCAGCAACGCCGCACTGGGCGCCGGGAACGCCAGACACAGCGCCTCGCTGCGCCGCCAAAGCCAGCCCACCAGCAACGCGGCCAGCCAGGCAAACATGGTCACATGCAGCCCGGAAATGCTCATCAGGTGCGCGACCCCGGTTGCACGGAAGACATCCCAATCGGCCCGCTCGATGGCGCTTTGATCACCCACCACCAGTGCGGCAATCAACCCGGCTGCGCGCCGGTCGCCTACCTGGGCATAAATGGTGTCTTTCACCCGCTGACGCACCTGCTCCACCGGGTGGCGCCAGGTTGCATCCAGACGCTGCGGCGCGGGGTCTTTGGGACCGGCACGCACGTAACCGGTAGCTTGCAGCCCCTGCTCCCACAGCCACAGTTCGTAATCGAAACCGTGCGGATTGCTGTTGCCGTGCGGCGCCTTGAGCCGCACCGCCATCTGCCAGCGTTCGCCAGCCCCCAGATCAGCCGGCTGGCGTTGCAGGGACCGCATGGAGTCGGATTGCGGCACCACACCGGCGACATACCAGCTCAGGTACACACGCGGCGGTATGCGCACGGCATCTCCGTCCAGCGCGGCGGATTCCACCGACAAGCGAAATCGCAGACCCGACTCATTGCGCTGCGGCATGGCCGACACCATGCCGGTCACTACCAGGTCTTTCCCCTCCAGCGCCGGACTTAACGCCTGACTGGCAAAAATGCTTGCCCGCAAGCCTGTCAAACCAAATCCCAGGGATGCCGCCAAGATCATCCAGAGCACCACTCTGGCGCCACAATTTGCTACTTTATTTATAGCAAAAAATGTATGTAAAACAAAGGGGAGCAGCACAAAAATGGCATAAATCCGGCCCTCCAACAAATAGGCCTGCTGCAACTGCGCCACACACCCTGCCACAAAACCCGGCATCCATGAAAAAAGCGCAGCAGAAACGTCAAGCCCGCCAGCGGTGGCGGGCGGTTGCTGCATGACCACGATGCTTACATGACACGCACGAGAGACGGGCAGTTATTTTTTAAGTAAACCGCCCAGCAAGCCCATCAAATCACCCGCGTTGCCCAGACCCCCGGCAGGAGCCTGGCCTTGCGGCGTCAACTGGTCAATCAATCCGGGCAACATCTGGGACAACTGGCCCGCCAGATCACCAGAGCTGACACCCATCTTTTGGGCCATGCCGGAAATGGCATCTGCACCCAGCACCTGAGTCAGTTGCTCACCAGAGACTGGCTGGTTGGCGCCAGTGCCAACCCAGGAACCTATCACATCACCCATGCCAGCCTGCTGGAACCTGGACATCAGGCCTCCCAACCCTCCCTGGGCACCCTCATTGCTCAACATGCCCGTGATGGCCTGCAACAACTGCGGGTTATTAGCCACCGTGCTGAGAATGCCCCCCAAACCACCCTGTGCAGTTGCAGAAGTCTGCGACTGCTGCCCACCCATCACGGCACCCAAAACAGAATCAAGTAACCCCATGATGTCTCCTTTTAGTATGAGTATCGAAATAACGCCAACCGGCATGATAAGAGCAAAAGCCCACTGCATGCAGGAGCCCTCAGGTACATGCCGAAATTCGCCAAACACCCATCCCCATGATGAAGTTGTGCCCCACAACCACTCACTCGCCCTGGATCAATCGGGCAAATACTGCGTCAACACATCCGGTTCAAGTCAGTTTGCAAAATGCAGGTAGCTATCATTTGTATAGCTGTTACTACATAATACAAGAGGCCTGATTGCCAATTTCATCATCTGAACAGGACTATCCATGAGCATTTACAACAAACTGATCGAACTCGACATAACCCTGCCCCCGATAGCGACTCCTGCCGCCGCCTATGTGCCGTTTGTGCAAACCGGCAACCTGGTTTTCCTGAGTGGCCACATCGCCAAGAAAGACGGCAAGGCATGGGTCGGGCAACTCGGTAAAAACATGAGCACCGAAGAAGGCAAGGCCGCCGCCCGCGCCATCGCCATCGATTTGATGGGCACGCTGCACGCCGCCGTAGGCGACCTGAACCGCGTCAAGCGCATCGTCAAACTGATGTCACTGGTCAACTCCACGGGCGACTTCACCGAGCAGCACTTGGTGACCAACGGTGCCAGCGAGTTGATCGGGCAGGTGTTTGGTGGCGAGAAAGGTGCGCATGCCCGCAGTGCGTTTGGGGTGGCGCAGATTCCGCTGGGGGCTTGTGTCGAGATTGAGATGATTGTTGAACTGAGTTAGGTTTTTGCTTTTCCAGCGGGTTTGTTTCCCCCACTCACTCCCCCCGCCCTCTCCCGCCCCGCCGGGCGGAAGAGGGGGCCTTTGATTTGGCGTTTTCGCTCCGGACTGGGAAATATCGGGAGAGGTTGCGATTGCTTTTGGTGTGTTGAGGGTTCGGAGCGCCAGTTCCGAGCGCCGGAGGTGCGCGCGGATTTTCAGCTATTTCAAACTCACTTCATGCCAGCGCTGCCTCCGGCGCTCGGAACTCAAACCCCGAAACCTTGCCCACCGATAGCAGTGGGGATCTCTCCCGATATTTCCCTCGCAGGACACCAATAACCAAATAAGACCCCCCTCTTCCGCCCGGCGGGGCGGGAGAGGGGCTGGGGGAGTGAGTGGGGAAAACAAACCCTTTTCCGGGTCAATAAAACTAGGCAGCAAAAACCCGAATTCCCTGCCCCTGCACCGCCCGCAACTGCTCTGCCAGAACAAGACCAGGCGCAATCTCCGCCAGTGGCACAAGAACAAACGCCCGTTCAAACATTCTGGGATGCGGCACCACCAGAGACGGGCTTTCAATGCGTGCAGCGCCATACAGAAGGATGTCCATGTCCAGCGTGCGCGGTGCGTTTGGGTAGGGCCGTTCACGTCCGGCGATCTGCTCCAGCCGTTGCAGGTGCAACAGCAGATCGGGTGCGGTCAGGCTGGTTGAAACAGCCACCACGGCGTTGATGTAGTCCGGCCCGCTGGAATCAACCGGTGCCGTGCCGTACAGGGATGATCGGTGTGTGCGGGTGGTTTGCGGCAGCAGGGCGATATCGTCTATCGCCTGCAACACGACTGCACGGGCATCCCCGAGGTTACCACCCAGGCCGATGCAGGCGGTGACGGGCTCCCTCTTCAGCAGGCTCATGAAGATTCAGGAAAATTCAGGAGCCCGCGTCTGGCGCTGCAGGCCCTGCTGCTCCCCCCTCGCGCGGGCCACCGGAACGACGCCGACGGCGGCGTTTGCGGGGGACATCACTCACGGTGCCGTCACCCTGGCGAGGTCCGCCCCCTTCCTGCTGCGGGCCTGAGGTTTCAGCAGCAGCGGCTTGCCTGGGTGCCGCAGAAGCAGCATTCGCAGGCCGCGGTGCGCGGGTCATGCGGGGACGCTGTTGTTGCTCCTCACGCACCTCGTCCACCATGTCCTGGCGCAGGTTGTCGTCGGCCATACTGAATTCCTGCCACCAGTCGGCCAGCACCTCGTCAATCTCGCCCGCATCGGCACGCAGGCGCATGAAGTCGAACGCCGCGCGAAAACGTGGCTGCTCCACCAGGCCAAAGGGGGTGCTGCCAGTGCGCTTTTCGAAACGCGGCTGCATCATCCAGATCTCGCGCATGTCACCGGCCAGTTTGCCGCGGCCCGACACGTCACCAATGCGTGCGTTGAACACATCTTCAATCGCGTCCTGCAGCGCCGGGAACGACGGCTGGCCGCGCTGACCCTGACGGCCTTCCATGCGGCTGGCCCAGCCATCGCGCACATCGGCCCACAACACACAGGCCAACAGGAAGCTGGGCGCCACGGGTTTGCCCTCGCCCACACGGCGGTCGGTGTCCTGAAGCGCAGCGTTCACAAATGGCTGGCCGGCGCGCTCCACCACCACATCCAGCAGCGGGTAAATGCCGCGCGCCATGCCCAGCTTTTTGAGCTGCTCAATGGTCGCCAGCGAGTGGCCCGTTTGCAGCAGCTTGAGCATTTCGTCAAACAGGCGGCTTTGCGGCACATCGGCCAGCAGCGACTGCGACGCGATCAATGGTTTGGCCGTTTTGGGCTCCAGCGTGAACCCCAGCGGACTCAGCTTGGCAGCAAACCGCACGGCCCGGATGATGCGCACCGGGTCTTCACGGTAGCGGGTGGCGGGGTCACCAATCATGCGCAGCGTGCGGTTCTTGGCGTCCTTGATCCCGCCGTGGTAGTCCACCACGATTTGTGTCTCGGGGTCGTAGTACATCGCGTTGATGGTGAAGTCGCGCCGCACGGCGTCTTCTTCCTGCGGGCCCCAGACGTTGTCGCGCAGCACGCGGCCCGTGCTGTCCACCGCATGCTTCATGCCCGCCAGCTCACTCTTGCTGGTTTTTTCGTTGCCCGCCACCTGCTCGGCGGCGGCGTTGTCCAGATAGGCACGGAAGGTGGAGACCTCGATCACCTCATGCTCGCGCCCGCGGCCATACACCACGTGCACGATGCGAAAGCGCCGCCCGATGATGAAGGCACGGCGAAACAAGCCTTTAACCTGCTCGGGCGTGGCGTCTGTCGCCACGTCAAAGTCCTTGGGGCGCAGGCCCACCAGCAGATCACGCACGGCGCCGCCCACAATGTAGGCTTGAAAACCGGCCTGCTTGAGGGTGTGCACCACGTTGCTGGCGCGCTCGTCCACCAGTTTGGGGTCAATGCCGTGCTCGGCAGCCGTGATCTCCTGACGCTTGCCAAATGAAACTTTGCCGCTTTTGGCGGTGCCTGCTGCAGACTTGCCCAACAGCTTGTTGATGAATTTTTTAATCATGAATACCGAATTAGAACAGGTTCAGTATGCGCCATCCGCGCTGGGTGGCAATCGCCCGCAGCCGCTCGTCCGGGTTGGTGGCGACCGGGTGATTGACCCTCTCCATCAGGGGCAGATCGTTGATGGAGTCGGTGTAAAACGTGATGTCGGCGTCGGCCCAGCCCAGCTGGCGTGCGGCCAGCCACTGTTCAACCCGATCCACCTTGCCGGCTCGAAATGACGGCGTGCCCCTGATTTCACCGGTGATCCAGCCGCTGCCACCGGGCGTGCTGTCGCGCTCCAGTTCCACGGCAATGAGGTCTGGCACACCCAGCGCATCGGCGATGGGACGGGTGACAAACTCGTTGGTGGCCGTGACGATCACCACCGCGTCACCCGCGGCCTGATGCTGGCGGACCAGCGCCAGCGCCTCGGGTTTAATGGCCGGCTGGATTACAGCCCTCATGAAATCTGCGTGGGCTGCTATGGATTTTGCAGTTCCCTGGAGACGGATGGCGTCCGTTGCAAAACGCACATAGTCATGCACATCCAGCGTGCCGGCCTGGTAGTGCGCATAAAACGCCTCGTTTTTGCGGGTAAAGGCCACCGGGTCGGTCCAGCCGATGGTGGTGGTGAAAACGCCCCACGAGTAGTCCGAATCAATCGGCAGCAGGGTGTGGTCCAGGTCAAAAAGTGTCAGTTTCACAGCGTCCATTTCAGGCGTTATCCATCATGGATTTGATCAAGGCGATGGTGATGGGTCGTTTGGTCTGCAGGGAGTAGCCGTCGATCAGGCTGAGCAATTCGGTCAAACTGCCCAGATCGCGGCTGAAACGCGTCAGCATGTAATCCATCACCTCATCACCCAAAAAAACACCCCGGTCATCGGCCTGCTGGCGCAGCACGGCCCTGCGCTCGGGCTCACTCAGGGGCGACAGCGCAAACACATGGCCCCAGCCCAGCCGGGTGCGCAGGTCTTCGCGCAGCTTCAGGTCGGCCGGTGGCAGCTCGCCCGCCGCCAGCAGCCCGCGCTGATGGGTCTGGGCATTCACAAACCAGTTGAACGCCGCATGCTGCTGCACGGCGGTGTAGAGATGCACGTCGTCCAGCAGCACCACCGACCAGGCCTCATTGAACTCGGGCGGTTCCAGAACAGAGGCATCCATCCAGCCGCAAGAGGCCCCCTGCTCCCGCAACGCTTCGCGCACGGCCTTGAGCAGGTGGGTCTTGCCACTGCCCGTGGCACCCCATAAGTAGGTGGGAACAGGGGAGCGCGTGGGGCTGCCAACCCACAGTTGAATATGTTTCAGAGCTGCGTCATTGGGTCCGGCGAAAAAACTGGCCAGTGTGGGGCCGCTGAACAGCCCGATATCAAGCGCGATTTGCTTCATCCCTTGTACAGCTTGCTCTCAAGGTAGCCGGTCCGGATGCGCCGGATGGCTACCAGCAACACGGCGCTGGCTGGCAGCGCAACCAGCACCCCGACGAAACCCAGCAGTTGTCCAAATGCCAACAAGGCAAAAATAACCGCCAGCGGATGCAACCCAATGCGTTCACCCACCAGGCGCGGTGTCAGGTATAGGCTTTCCACCACTTGCCCAAAGCCATACACCACCGCCACCATCACCACCGCCTTGAGTGGCCCGGCCTGGGTCGCGAACTCCAGCAGACCGGCCAAAATGGCCAGTAGCAGCCCCAGCCCGAAACCCAGATACGGCACAAAAATCGCCAGCCCGGTAAATATCCCAATCGGCAGCGCCAGATCCAGCCCGAACAGTGCCAGCCCCACGCTGTAATAAACCGCCAGAATCAGCATCACCAGTAGCTGGCCGCGCAAGTATTGACCCAGCACGGCATCAGCCTCATGGGTGAAGCTGTCGACTGACATGCGCAACCGGGGTGGCACGAATTCCAGCGCACGGGCGACAAAACCATCCCAATCCATCAGCAGGTAAAACAGTGCAACAGGAATCAGCACCGCATTGCCCAGAATGGCGAACGCCACGCTGCCACCGAGCTTGAGGGAGGACATCACCGAGCCAAATGCATCTTCCACGTTGGCATTGAGGTATTTCAGGACGAATGCCTTGATGGAGCCCACATCCAGCGCGAATTTGATGCCAAACTGGGCCAAAAACGGCTTGGCCGTTTCATTCAGCCGGTCAAACAGCACCGGCACCTGCTCGCGCAGCAAGGGCATTTCCTTGACCAGAATGGGCACGATCAGCAGAAGCAACGCCAGCATCGTCAGCAAAAACAGCACTTCGACCAGAATGACGGCGACCACGCGGGGCATGCGTCCGCCGAACAGGCGATCCACCCGGTTAACCAGTGGCGTGAGTGCATAGGCCAGCACCGCGGCCACCACAAAAGGTGTCAACACTGGCCCCAGCAGCCATAAAATCAGGGCCGTGAGGGCGGCAATCAGACTCCAGGCAGCGGCACGTTTTTGAGCGGAGGTGAATTGCATACAGGTGGATGGGGGTGAACCCTTAAAATCTGGGCAAATTCTATAGGGCTACACGCTAGCCACCCTTCATGACCCCATCTTCCTCCCCTGCCCCACTGAGCTACAAAGACGCTGGCGTTGACATTGACGCTGGCGACGCGCTGGTTGAACGCATCAAACCCCTGGCCAAAAAAACCATGCGCGAAGGCGTTCTGGCCGGTATTGGCGGCTTTGGCGCCCTGTTTGAAGTGCCCAAACGCTACAAGGAACCTGTGCTGGTCAGCGGCACCGACGGTGTGGGCACCAAGCTCAAACTGGCGTTTGAATGGAATATGCACGACACCGTGGGCATTGACCTGGTGGCCATGAGTGTGAACGACGTGCTGGTGCAGGGTGCCGAGCCGCTGTTCTTCCTGGACTACTTTGCCTGCGGCAAACTGGACGTGGACACCGCTGCCGCCGTAGTGGGGGGCATCGCCAAAGGCTGCGAGTTGAGTGGCTGCGCGCTGATTGGCGGCGAAACAGCCGAGATGCCCGGCATGTACCCCGCGGGCGAATACGACCTGGCCGGTTTTGCCGTGGGCGCGGTCGAAAAGTCCAGGATTTTGACTGGCGCCGACGTGAAACCCGGCGACGTGGTGCTGGGCCTGGCCAGCAGCGGCGTACATTCCAATGGTTTCAGTCTGGTGCGTAAATGCATCGAGCGTGCAGGCGCATCGGCCCCCACTGCGCTGGACGGCAAGCCTTTCAAACAGGCGCTGATGGAGCCCACCCGCCTGTACGTGAAAAACGTGTTGGCCGCGCTGGCACAACACCCGCATTCGCAAGATGCCACCTCACCCGGCGGCATCAAGGCCCTGGCCCACATTACGGGTGGCGGTCTGCTGGAAAATATCCCCCGCGTGCTGCCTGAAGGCATGGCCGCTCACCTGAAAAAAGACAGCTGGCCACAAACCGAACTCTTCGCCTGGCTGCAAGCCACTGCGGGAATTGACGACATCGAGATGAACCGCACGTTCAACAACGGTATCGGCATGGTGGTGGTGATTGACGCAGCGGGTGCAGCAGCCTGCGCCGCCTTCCTGCGTTCGCTGGGCGAAAGCGTATTCGAGATTGGTGTCATCGCGTCCAAGGGAGCAGGGGCCAGTGTGACGGTGGTTTGACCGTTCCGATATTGATGAGGTCGTCCGGCCGCGCAGCGACCACCATACGCAGCGGTCCGTACACGGCGACTCTCCCAAACCCGAATGTGCGCGAGCCTGCATCCGGACATATCGTCGATCTGACTCAACTCTTGGCCTGTCGCAGCTCGACTACCCTGTCGGCAATGGCATCGATATCCTGCCCCTCTTCGACATGGATCAGATAAAACTCCAGATCTGCTATCGCTTGTCCCGTCTGGCCCTGCTCAGCCAGGGCCAGACCTCGGTCACGGTATTCACCCCAAGCCTCGGGCAACAACGTTATCAGGCGGTCCTGTACGAGAATCAGACGGGCCCAGTCTTCCTGGGTGCGATGAATTTCCTTCAGGTTGCCAAGCATGCGGGCAATGATGTCTCTGGGCGGTGCCGCCTGCAGGTACAAGCCGATGGGCGCATCAAAATCGTCAACCAACCCACTTTGGCGTTTGTAAGGCTCAAGTCGTTCCGACAATTCTTCGCGACTGAGTGATCGCCCCGTGAGGGGATCGAGTATCACCTGCCCACGAGGCAAGTTGACCTTGAGCATGAAATGCCCCGGAAAAGCCACTCCGCAGGCATTCAGGCCAAGACCCTGCGCCAGTTCCAGCCAGATCACTGCCAGCGAAATGGGTATGCCACGGCGGGTTCGCAAAACCCTATTGAAACAGCTATTATCCGGATCGTAGTAATCATTGATGTTGCCTCCAAAGTCGCAATCCCGGTAAAAAAACTGGTTCAGCGTGTGCAGTCGCTGTAAAGGAGGCGAATCAGTCACAAGCCGGCGTTTCAGGTGAACCAGCAATTGGTCGATATCTCCCAGTACCTGTTGGACATCAAGGTCTGGATATTCATCCTGGGCCAGAGAGACAGCAGCTTCAAGCAACGGGAAATGTTTATCGCTCTGGACTAGCGACGCAAAGTACTCCAGCGATGTGGGTGCAGTAAAACTGAGCTGCATGGCTTTTTCCAACGGAATCAGGTCATAGTGTCTCAGCGCTGCAACAGCTTTCTGACTTTCAGTCCAGCCGCCCAAATCGCTATAAAATAGATAGCTGCTGACGCAATCAACACGAGGGCCATCAGGCCAATTCGCTTCAAACTTTCAGCCCGCAGCCCGGTCCAGTTGACTGAAGCGGCGGACCACATCAAAAACACCGCCAGCAACGCGCTGGCAGCGGTTACCTGCGTCAGGAACAGGCCCCAGCCTGCGGACAACTGGTAGCTGCCCCGGCGAATCAACCCGACCAGCAGCAACAAGGCGTTGATGAGTGC
Organism: Pseudomonadota bacterium; assembly: GCA_046050465.1. Classification (GTDB taxonomy): domain Bacteria; phylum Pseudomonadota; class Gammaproteobacteria; order Burkholderiales; family Burkholderiaceae_C; genus Egaibacter. The sequence continues at coordinate 74,218 of JBJOPS010000007.1, forward strand.
GCCCACCCCGATGGCCAGGGCCAGCCCGGCGTGCTGCAACACGGGCACCAGCGCCAGGTTGAGCAATTGGGTAACCACCAGCACCAGCACGGCAATTTTTACGGGCGTGCGGATATCCTGGCTGGCATAAAAGCCCGGCGCCAGCACCTTGATCGCCACCAGACCGATCAGCCCGGTGCCATAGCCCATCAAGGCCGTGGTCGTCTGCTGGACATCCAGATCGGTGAACGCACCATAGTGGTACAAAACGGCCACCAGCGGCCGCGAGAACGTCAGCAAGGCCACGGCACAGGGCACGGCCAGCAACACCACCAGCCGCAGACCCCAGTCCAGCATGGCGGAATATTTCACCGGGTCATTGGCAGCTTTGGCAGCGGCCAGTTGCGGCATCAGCACCACGCCCAGCGCCACACCCAGCAGGGCGGTGGGGAATTCCATCAGGCGATCGGCATAGGTGAGCCAGCTCACACTGCCGGGCGTCAGGTGCGAGGCAATCTGCGTGTTGATCAGCAGCGAAACCTGCGCCACACTCACGCCCAGCAGTGCCGGCACCATCAGCGTGGCAATACGCTGGGTAGCCGGGTCTGCCCAGGCACCCCTGATGGCCCCCAGGCTCAGCCCGATGCGGGGCAACAACCCGAGCCGCTTGAGGCCATAAGCCTGCACGCTCAATTGCAACATACCCCCCAGCATGACGCCTGCAGCCAGCGCATAAATTGGCTCCACACCATGCCGGGCCAGCCAGGGCGAGCCCCACCACATTGCGCCGATCATGGACAGGTTCAACAAGACTGGTGTTGCAGCAGGCAGGGCAAACCGCTTCCAGGTGTTGAGCACTCCGCCCGCCAGGGCCACCAGCGACATGAACCCGATGTAGGGAAACATCCAGCGCGTCAGGAATACGGCGGCTTCAAAGCCACGGGGTTCCTGCTTCAAACCGCTGGCCATGGCCCACACCAGAATGGGTGCTGCAGCCACACCCAGCACGCAGGTCAGCATCAAAACCCCGGTCAGCAGCGTAGCGACGCGGTCAATCAGCTGTTTGGTGGCCACCTCACCGTGTTGCTGCTTGCTGGTGGCCAGCACCGGCACAAAAGCCTGGCTGAAGGCCCCTTCGGCAAACAGGCGGCGAAACAGGTTGGGAATGCGAAACGCCACGTTGAAGGCATCGGTCATGGCGCTGGCGCCAAACAGCGAGGCCATCAGCAGTTCGCGCACCAGACCCGTGATGCGCGAGGCCAGGGTCAGCAAGGAGACAATCGAGGCAGATTTGAAAAGGCTCACGTCAGGAGTGTAGCCCGACCAACCGGGGCCCTGAATGGCCCCAACCCGGCTGCCCTGACCCTGCTACAATGGGGGGCTTTGCTGGCATCATCCTCAGACACAAGGAATACTTTATATGGCATCTGGAAAACCCAAGAAAAAGAACCCGCGCCTGGCGTCGGGCCGTAAACGCGTCCGTCAGGACGTCAAAATCAACGCTGCGAATACCTCGCTGCGTTCCAAATACCGCACCGCGGTGAAAAACGTGGAAAAAGCCGTTGCCTCTGGCGACAAGGCCAAAGCCACTGAAGCATTTGGCAAGATGCAGGCCGTGGTGGATACCGTGGCTGACAAGGGCATCTTCCACAAAAACAAGGCCGCTCGCGACAAGAGCCGCCTGAGCACACGGGTGAAGGCTTTGGCTCTCGCCCCGGCAGCCCCTCAAAAGGCAGCCTGATTCATCAGGCAATTCGCACGGATTGACCCTGACCGGTCAGTCTGCCGTTTGTAACGGGTGCGCTGTCAGCAAAGTAAAAAGCCGTTCAATTGAACGGCTTTTTTTATGGCATGACCTTTTATGAAACACCCGGTGGCTTGCTGGCCATCTGCAACTCATTGTCCCGGGCAAAGTTCATGCAAAAGTCCCAGGCCATCACATCGTAGTCACGCAGATCACGGTGCACGATCACACACTTCACATCACCATACGCAGTGGGAATGCACCAGGGCGAATAACCCAGATGGCTGCCCGGCTGCGGGCCACCGGGGCGAAACTGGCTCATGACACCTGCCAGTCGTTCAGCCCAGTCGCTGGGCCGGAAAGTCTTGCCGCTGTGGGTCAATCCCAGGATGAATATTTCTTTGTCTGAATTCGAAGCCATTGGGTCAATGTTAAACGCAGCATCTGACCGGAGCGCACGATTGAACGACTGTTCATCGATAAATATCTCGCCACGCGAGTGATTACGCCACATAGCCGATATATCGACCTGGAATCGCTGCACTTTAGCCTGGTGCGTCGTGATTGGCGGGCCGGGTGCATTAAAGCGATGTGAGATTGCCAATAAGGATGGATGCCCAGACCCTAAAATCCTGTCTTACGGCCCAACACGCAACAGTGCAGAGGGCTGCCTTGCTTTTTGCCAACCCTGGAGTGTGAAAACATGACCGCAGCCGCGACGTTTATCGAAGCATCGTCCCCTCACGTGATGAACACCTATGGGCGCCTGCCCATTGCGCTGTCGCATGGGCAAGGCTGTCGCGTATGGGATGTGAACGGCAAGGAATACCTGGACGCGCTGGGCGGCATCGCGGTGAATACGCTAGGGCACAACCACCCCAAATTGGTGCCTGCCCTGCAGGATCAGATCGCCAAAATCATTCACAGCTCCAATTACTACCATGTGCCCAATCAGGAAAAACTGGCGGCCAAACTGGTGGAATTGTCGGGTTTGACCAACGTTTTTTTCTGCTCAACAGGTCTGGAGGCGAATGAAGCCGCGCTGAAACTGGCACGCAAGTTCGGGCACGACAAGGGTGTCGAACGGCCGGAAATCGTGGTGTACGACAAAGCTTTTCATGGCCGCAGCATTGCCACGCTCAGCGCCACGGGCAACCCCAAGGTGCAGGCCGGATTTGGCCCGCTGGTGGAAGGTTTCATTCGTGTGCCGCTGAACGACATGACTTCGCTCAAAAAAGCGACCGAAAACAACCCGAATGTGGTCGCCGTCTTTTTCGAGGCCATTCAGGGCGAGGGAGGGGTGAACCCCATGCACATGGATTACCTGAAAGACGTGCGTACCCTGTGCGATGAGCGGGACTGGCTGCTGATGATTGACGAGGTGCAATGTGGCATGGGCCGAACCGGCAAGTGGTTTGCCCACCAGTGGGCAGACATCAAGCCGGACGTGATGCCCCTGGCCAAAGGGCTGGGGTCAGGCGTGCCGATTGGTGCAGTCGTGGCCGGCCCCAGGGCAGCCCATATATTTGCTCCAGGCAACCACGGCACCACATTTGGCGGCAACCCGCTGGCCATGCGTGCAGGAGTTGAGACGCTGCGCATCATGGAAGAAGATGGTTTGCTGGCCAATGCCGCCCGGGTGGGCAAGCATCTGGCCGACTCACTGGCGCGCGAACTGAAAGGCGTGACCGGCTTCAAGGAAATCCGGGGTCAAGGCCTGATGATCGGACTGGAACTCACCAAACCCTGCGGCGATCTGGTCAAACGATGCGCCGAGAACGGCCTTTTGATCAGCGTGACAGCTGACACCGTGGTACGCATGGTGCCCCCTCTCATTCTGACCATCGCCGAGGCAGACGAAATCGTGGGCATTCTGTGCCCGTTGATCAAGCAGTTTTTGTCGGAAACACCATGAACGCCAACGTGACCCCAGACCTGAAGCACTACCTTCAGTTTTCTGACCTCAGCGCTGACGACTACGCCTATCTATTTGCACGCGCAGCACTGATCAAGAAAAAATTCAAGACTTACGAAAAGCATCATCCACTGGCCGACCGCACGCTGGCAATGATTTTCGAAAAGGCATCGACCCGAACGCGCGTGAGTTTTGAAGCGGGCATGTATCAAATGGGTGGCAGCGTGGTGCACCTGACTACCGGCGACAGCCAGTTGGGCCGCGCCGAACCCATTGAAGACAGCGCCAAGGTCATCAGCCGCATGGTGGACCTGGTGATGATCCGCACCTTCGGGCAAGACAAGATCGAACGCTTCGCCGAGCATTCGCGTGTGCCGGTGATCAACGGGCTGACCAATGAATTTCACCCCTGTCAAATACTCGCAGATATCTTCACCTACATCGAACACCGTGGTTCCATCGCCGGTAAAACCGTAGCCTGGGTGGGTGACGGCAACAACATGGCCAACACGTGGTTGCAGGCGTCTGAACTCCTGGGTTTCAAGGTGCACCTGAGCACGCCGAGTGGTTACGAGGTAGACCAGTCCATCGCGGGCATTCGCTCCAGCAACAGCCATCAAGTGTTCAAGGACCCCATGCAAGCCTGTGCCGGAGCCGACCTGGTGACAACCGACGTGTGGACCAGCATGGGCTATGAAGCCGAAAACGAAGCTCGCAAAAAGGCTTTTGCCGACTGGCGTGTGGATACCGAGATGATGCGTGCCGCCCGGCCTGATGCGTTGTTCATGCACTGTCTGCCTGCTCATCGAGGCGAAGAGGTGGACGCCAATGTAATTGACGGCCCGCAGTCGGTCGTCTGGGACGAAGCCGAGAACCGCATGCATGTCCAAAAGGCATTGATGGAGTTTCTGTTGTTGGGGCGTCTCTAGCAGAGGTTGATATCAGCTTTTTGCGCACCACACCAAACTTCAGTCTTGTTATGAAGCGTCTTTGGGACATCTCTCCAGCAATTCACACGGCCTCCCCGGTCTTCCCCGGTGACACAGCGTATCAGCAACATTGGGTAGCGACCATTTCGCCCGACTGCCCGGTCAACGTCAGCACCATCACCCTCTCCCCCCACATCGGCGCACACGCCGATGCGCCGCTGCATTACGACCCCACCGGGGCCACTGCGGGTGCTGTGGACCTGCTCCCTTATCTCGGGCCATGCCGCGTCATCCACGCGCTTAATTGCGGTGCACTGATTGAGTGGAACCACATTGAACACGCTGCCCGGCAATTGCCACCACGCGTGCTGGTGCGCACCTATGACCGGATGCCTGTTGACCGCTGGGATCCCAATCTGGCGGCTTATGCACCTGCAACTGTGCAGCGACTGGCTGCGCTGGGGGTGCTGCTGATCGGCATCGACACAGCCAGCATCGACCCCGCCGACAGCAAAACCCTCGGCAGTCATCAGATCATTCGCCGCTTGAACCTGCGCGTGCTGGAAAACCTGGTGCTTGACGACGTGCCCGAGGGCGACTATGAGTTGATCGCCCTACCCCTCAAGCTGATGACGGCCGATGCATCGCCCGTTCGCGCCGTCCTGCGCGAACTCTGATTTGCCCCTTCTCCTATCTCTTCCCTCTTCTGGAAACTCACCATGACCACCCTGGCCGACTGCCGCGCACTGGATGCCAAAGACCCGCTCAAACCCCTGCGTGATCTCTTCGTGCTGCCCGAAGGCGTGATTTACCTCGATGGCAACTCGCTGGGCGTGTTGCCCAAAACTGCTGCGGCGCGGGTTGCCCATGCAGTCACCCAGGAATGGGGCAACGGACTGATTCGCTCCTGGAACACCGCCGGGTGGTTCGACATGCCGCAGCATCTGGGCAATAAGGTCGCCCGCCTGATTGGCGCTGCGCCTGGCGAAGTGGTCGCAACAGACAGTACCACCATCAACCTGTACAAGGTGCTCAGCGCGGCATTGAACATCGCCGCTCAGGATGCTCCCCAGCGCAAAGTGGTGGTGAGCGAGCGCAGCAACTTTCCCACCGACCTCTACATCGCCGAGTCGTTGTGCAAAGAGCGTGGCTACAGCCTCAGACTGGTCGAACCCGAAGAGATTGCTGACGCGCTGACGGCTGATCTCGCCGTTTTGATGCTCACCCATGTCAACTACCGCACAGGTGCCATGCACAACATGAAAGCTGTCACAGCCGCGGCACACTCGGTCGGCGCGTTGACCGTGTGGGACCTCGCCCACAGCGCGGGCGCGGTGCCGGTGGATTTGAACGGTTCGCAAGCAGACTTTTCCATCGGCTGCGGGTACAAATACCTCAATGGTGGCCCGGGCGCGCCGGCCTTTGTGTGGGTCAACCCCAAACACGCCGAACGCTTCTGGCAACCCCTGGCCGGCTGGTGGGGACATGCGGCGCCGTTTGAATTCACGCCGGACTATCGCCCGGCACCTGGCATCACGCGTTACCTGTGTGGCACGCAGCCCATTCTGAGCATGACGGCTCTGGATTGTGGGCTGGACACCCTGCTGGCCGCAGAGCCGCTCGGTGGCATGAATGCACTGCGCACCAAATCGCTGGCGTTGACTGACCTGTTTATTGAACTGGCTCTGCAGCGTTGCGCGGGCTACGGGCTTGGTCTGGCCACGCCGCGCGACCATGCCCAGCGTGGCTCACAGGTATGTCTGACGCGCGAATACGCGGCACAGGGTTCCGGTGCCTTTGCCATCGTCCAGGCCCTGATTGCGCGCGGCGTGCTTGGTGATTTCCGCGCAGGAGACGGCAAACTGCACAAGGACATTCTGCGCTTTGGTTTTACGCCGCTGTACATCGGTTTTGAAGATGTGTGGAATGCGGTGGAACACCTGCACCAGGTACTGGAAACGGGTGAATGGCAACAGCCTGAATTCAACCAGAAACATGCAGTGACATGATCGCGGTAAGTGAGACATCTACCGCCGCTCGTGCTTTAAACCAGTGCCGACTGTGCCGCCAGGACTTCGATTCGCACTTGTTCGGTCAACTCTGCCTTCAATTCTATAAATGCTGGTGTGGTTTTGACAGCATAGCTGCGAGGGTGTGAAAGGCTCACCACACGATCTAACTTGATACGGCCTGGGCGGGCACTCATGACTACCGTCCTGCTGCCCATGAACACCGCTTCGTCAATATCATGCGTCACAAATAAGATCGTCTTGCGCTCGGCTTCCCAAATGCTGAGCAGCAACTCCTGCATCAACTCACGGGTCTGATGATCCAGTGCACCAAAGGGCTCATCCATCAATAATATGCGTGGCCTGTTAGCCAAGGCACGGGCAATTGCGGTGCGTTGCTGCATGCCACCTGAGAGTTGTTTGGGAAAATGATTCTCAAAACCGGTGAGACCAACTTTTTTGATAAACCCTTGTGCAATGTCAATCTGCTCCTGACGTGCCAGGCCGCGCTCGTTCAAACCAAAGCACACGTTGTCGCGCACGTTTAACCACGGGAAAAGGGTATAGCTTTGAAACACCATGCCACGATCCGCATCAGGACCTGCGATACATTTGCCTTCCAGCAACACCTCGCCGGAGGTTTGCTGGTCCAACCCGGCCACGATACGTAGCAAGGTGCTTTTGCCACAACCGGATGGGCCCAGAATCGTAACAAAGTCGTTTTCGGCTACGCTCATGCTGGTTGCATCCAGGGCAGGCGTGGATCCACTGCCCGTGACAGATGCAAAGCTGCGAGACACACCGTTGATCGATAGAAAAATGCTCATGACTTGATGACCTCGTAGGGAGCTTTGAGCCCGGAGTTCAGCGCCCGAACTGCGCCCAAGGAAACAGGGTGCGGTTGAGCCACTTGAAGCCCAGATCACTGATAAGGCCGATAAGACCAATAACAATGATGCCAAATATGATCTGGTCCGTAGCCAGCAATGCCTGGCTGTCGGTAATCATGTGGCCAATACCGGTTGATGCGCCAATCAGCTCTGCAACGATCACATAAGTCCAGGCCCAACCCAACACCATGCGCAATATCTCGAAAATATCAGGTGCCGCACCACGTATCAAAACCCGTTTGACGATGCCTGCATCCGTACAGCCCAGGGTGTAGGCGGCCTCCACCAAATCACGCCGTGTATTGCCAACGACCACAGCAATCATCAGTACGAGTTGAAAGAAGCTGCCAATAAAGATCACCGACAATTTTTGCGCCTCCCCGATGCCTGCCCACAAGATCAGCAACGGAATGAAAGCACTGGCAGGAAGATATCGTGCAAACGATATAAAAGGCTCGAAAAATGCCTCGACCGGTTTATAGACCCCCATCAAAACACCTATTGGCAGCGCCATAAATGTCGCAATCAAGAAACCCCCCAATACACGCCACACGGTCCAACCAATGTCCCAGCCAAAACCCATAGTAGTGAGCAACATCCAACCAGACTTGACCATGGTTAGAGGATCCGTCAGAAAGTTGTTGGGCACAACGCCGCCAAGCGTGACGCCTGCCCACAGGGCTATGAATATCACAAAGAATGAAACTCCCAGCACGATGCGGGTGCCGGGATCGACAGGCTTGAGTGGTGTCATGGTGGGATCCCGGGCTTTTACTTATTTCAGAAAACGGGTGTCGGCCAATTTGGACATGTCGGGCAAGGTCTTGAGAATACCCACTTCAAGCAGCAGGTCGCCGGCCTCTTTGCTGAACTGGGCGTGTTCCCCGGCAAAGAATTTCTGGTTGGCAGCACGATCTTGCCAGCGCAGATAGGCCGAGCTCTTGGCAAACGCGTCACCGGATTGCTTGACGTCCGCACCCATGATCTCGTTGCTTTTGCCCGGATCGGCCTTGATCATCTCCAAGGCGTCAAAGTAACCATCGGCCAGTGCCTTGGCCGCTTTGGGGTTTTCAGCCAGAAATTTTGGAGTGCACCCAAAAGTGTCCATCACCATCGGGTAGTCCAGGGTGGTGGCAATGATCTTGCCGGCCTCGGGCTTGGCGCGCACGGCACCCAGGTAAGGCTCATAGGTCATGGCGGCATCCACACCATCGGTGCCGGCGATCATGGCGTTGGCGGCAGCTTGCGGCGACAGGTTGACCACCTTCACATCCTTGATGCTCAGTCCGTTTTTCTTCAGCATCCAGACCAAGCCGAAATAGGGCGCCGTGCCGGGTGCGTCGGCCGCGACGGTCTTGCCCTTGAGGTCACTGATCCTGGTGATGTTGGGCTTGACCACCATGCCATCGGCGCCAAAACTCTTGTCGAGCTGAAAAATCTGGGTGGTGGCCACGCCCGCCGCATTCCAGCCAATCCAGGTTTCCACCGTCGTGGCCGCACATTGGGCGTCACCCGAAGCCAATACCAAGTGCCGGTCTTTTTGCGGGACCTTTTTGATGGTGACATCCAGGCCATGCTTTTTGTAAATGCCCGCTTCCTTGGCCAATGTCAGTGGCGCAAAGCCGGTCCAGCCAGAGATGGCAATCACCACCTTGGTTTCCTGGGCCATCGAGATGCTGGCAACCAGAAGGGTTGCGGCCAGCGTTATCAGGGATCTTTTCATGATGTTCCTCTTTCAGTAGTTGCGGGTTGGGTGAACATTGAAGGGTCTCAGGCCGGAACCCAGAGCCCGGGCAAATCAGGCAGGGAGCGCAACATTCTCGCCAAGGATCCGTCATGCACCAGCTCGGTAGCAGACGTGATGTCTGGCGCCAGATAGCGATCCTGGGTCATCGTCAGTATCTTTTGACGCAGCAATGCGTGCACCTGTTCCAGCACCGCAGAGCTTTGGAGAGGGCGTAAAAACTCAATGCCCTGCGCCGCTGCCAACAACTCAATACCCAGAATATGGGCCGTATTGCTGATCATTGCCTGCAGACGCCGCGCGGCAAACGTGGCCATGGACACATGGTCCTCCTGATTGGCACTGGTTGGCAGGCTGTCCACGCTGGCCGGGTGAGCCAGCGATTTGTTTTCGGACGCCAACGCAGCGGCAGTAACGTGCGCAATCATGAAACCGCTGTTCAGGCCCGCGTCTGCAGTCAAAAATGGCGGCAGGCGGGACACACTACTGTCAATGAGCATGGCAATGCGTCGTTCGGCAATCGCACCTACTTCGGCAATCGCCAGTGCCATGCCATCCGCCGCCAACGCGACCGGCTCGGCGTGGAAGTTGCCACCGGAGATCATCGCGCCGTCCTCGGCAAAAACCAGCGGGTTGTCCGTCACGGCATTGGCCTCGCGCACCAGCACCAGCGCACCGTGGCGCAACTGGTCCAAACAGGCGCCCACCACCTGTGGCTGGCAGCGCAGACTGTAGGGATCTTGCACTCGGTCATCACCGTCGAGATGGGAGTTGCGGATTTCGCTGCCCTTGAGCAGAGCACGGTAATACTGCGCCACGTCAATCTGCCCTGGCTGGCCACGCAAGGCGTGAATACGCGGGTCAAACGGACCATCACTGCCCCGGGCGGCATCGACCGTGAGCGCACCAATCACCAGAGCGGCTTCCAGCACCGGCTCAAAACTCAGCAGCGCATGCAACGCCAGCGCCGTGGAGGTTTGTGTGCCGTTGATCAAGGCCAGGCCTTCCTTGGCACCCAGCTTGAGTGGCGTGATGCCAGCCTGCTTCAAGGCAAGCGAAGCGGGCACGGCTTTGCCATTCTGCAACATGTCACCCTCACCGATCAGCGCCAGCGTCATGTGGGCCAGCGGCGCCAGATCGCCAGATGCACCCACCGAACCCTGGGACGGCACGTATGGAACCAGTCCGGCATTGTGCACAGCCAGCAGCGTGTCGATGACCACCTCGCGCACGCCAGAATGACCACGTGCCAGACTGGCGGTCTTGAGCGCCAGCATGAGCCGCACAATTTCGGGGGCCAGGGGTTCTCCAACGCCCACGCTGTGCGAGCGGATCAGGTTGAGCTGCAGGGTCTCCAACTGCGCCTTGCTGATGCGCTGGTTGGCCAGTTTGCCAAAGCCGGTGTTCACGCCGTATACCGGCGTGTCACCGTCGGCAGCACGTTGCACCACCTGCTGGCTGGCGCGAATGATGGTTCGGCTGGATTCCGACAAGATCAGCTGTTGCACATTCGAATGAATAGCTTGTAACTGATCCAGCGTGAACCGACCGGGTTCGATAAGCAGGGTTGTGGCCATGTTAGTTCCCCAGCATCGGCATATGCATGCCTTGCTCACGTGCGCAGGCGACGGCAATGTTGTAGCCCGCGTCAGCATGGCGCATGACGCCTGTGGCCGGGTCGTTCCACAACACACGTTCAATTCGCTTGGCAGCGGCATCGGTGCCGTCACACACAATCACCACGCCCGAATGCTGCGAATACCCCATACCCACACCACCGCCGTGATGCAAAGACACCCATGTGGCTCCGCCCGCCGTGTTAAGCAGCGCATTGAGCAACGGCCAGTCACTCACGGCGTCGCTGCCGTCTTTCATGGCTTCTGTTTCGCGGTTGGGTGACGCCACCGAGCCACTGTCCAGGTGGTCACGGCCGATGACGATGGGCGCCTTAATCTCGCCGTTTTTCACCATCTCATTGAAAGCCAGGCCTGCGCGGTGGCGTTCACCCAGGCCGATCCAGCAAATGCGCGCCGGCAAGCCCTGAAAGGCAATGCGGTCGGCCGCCATGTCCAGCCAGCGGTGCAGGTGTGCATCCTGCGGGAACAACTCTTTCATCTTGGCGTCGGTCTTGCGGATATCTTGCGGGTCACCCGACAGCGCCACCCAGCGAAATGGTCCTTTACCACGGCAAAACAGTGGTCTTACATAGGCGGGTACAAAGCCGGGGAAGTTGAACGCGTTCTTCACGCCTTCATCCAATGCCACCTGACGAATATTGTTTCCATAGTCGACCACATGAACGCCCATGGCCTGGAAGTCCAGCATGGCCTGCACATGCACGGCGCAGCTTTTCGCTGCTGCGTCGCGTAGCGAGGCATGCTGACCTGCATCGGCCTGCGCAGCACGCCAGCCTTCCACGGACCAGCCCGAGGGCAAATAGCCATTCACCAGATCATGGGCCGAGGTCTGGTCCGTCACCAGATCGGGGCGAATTCCGCCTGCATGGGCTCGCCGCACCAGCTCGGGAAGGATGTCCGCCGCGTTGCCCAGCAGGGCAATGGACACGGCACGCTTTTCTTTAGAGTAACGCGCCAGGCGCTCCAGCGCGTCGTCCAGATCGTCAGCCTGCTCGTCCACATAGCGGGTCTTGATGCGAAAATCAATGCGTGACTGCTGGCACTCGATGTTCAGCGACGAAGCGCCAGCAAAGCTCGCGGCCAGCGGCTGAGCACCACCCATGCCACCCAAACCCGCTGTCAAAATCCAGCGGCCAGCCATGTCACCACTGAAGTGCTGGCGGCCCGCTTCCACGAAGGTCTCGTACGTGCCTTGCACAATGCCCTGGCTACCGATGTATATCCACGAGCCTGCAGTCATCTGGCCGTACATCATCAGCCCCTTGCGATCGAGTTCGTGAAAATGCTCCCAGGAAGCCCATTTGGGAACCAGGTTGGAGTTGGCAATCAGCACCCTTGGTGCATCCACATGAGTGCGAAAGACCCCCACCGGCTTGCCCGACTGCACCAGCAGGGTTTCGTCTTCTTTCAGGTCACGCAGGCTTTGCAGGATGGCTTCAAAACAATCCCAGTTGCGTGCCGCCTTGCCAATGCCCCCATAGACCACGAGTGCATCCGGATTTTCGGCCACTTCCGGATCCAGGTTGTTTTGAACCATGCGGTAGGCAGCCTCAATCAACCAGTTTTTGCAGCTTATCTGCGTGCCTCTGGGCGAGCGCACGGCATGGGGTTTTGCGAGCATAGTGGGTTCTGACAAATACAGGCGATGAAAAAAGCGCACAGGAAGGTTGGAATACTACTTGTCTAGACAAGACTAGGCAAATAGAATTTGCAAATGGTTTTCCCTAGTCTTTCCGCCGCTGCCACGCCAGCGGTCGCACCCGGGGGGCGGGCGCCGTACACCCAGGTCAAAGCGTTTCTGAAGGCCGGGCTAGCCGCTGGACGCTGGACACCAGGCGCCCTGATGCCATCCGAGTCCGAACTGGTGAGCCAGTTTCTGGTCAGTCGCATGACGGTCACCCGCGCCCTGCGTGAGTTGCAGGCGGAAGGACTGGTCAACCGGGTGCAGGGGGTGGGAACCTTTGCCGCGCATTTGGCACCAGTGTCTTCCACCCTCACGATTCGCGATCTGCATGAAGAAATTGCAGCTCGGGGGCACCGTCACCATGCGCAGGTGCATGTGGTGCAGGCCGAGCGGGCCGCCGAGGGCTTGGCGCAACAGCTCGGCCTGGCCGTGGGTGCGCGCGTATTTCACACACTCATTGTTCATTTTGAAAATGGTGTGGCCCTGCAGTGCGAAGACCGCTACGTTAACCCCGCCTGCGCGCCGGACTACCTGACCACCGATTTCACGCAAATCACCCCGACTCACTACCTGTTGTCGGTCGCGCCGCTGTGGGAGGCCCAGTATTCCATTGAATCCGGCCCGGCCAGCGTCAAAGAGGCCGAGCTGCTGGGTATTGCGCCTGGCGACCCCTGCCTGATCATCGTGCGCCGCACCATCAACCGCGACGTCCCCATCACGCTGGCGCGGCTGGTGCACCCGGGCACCCGGTACCAGATTCACGGGCAGTTCAAACCATGACCCTCAGCATCGTCCACGCGCCAAGCATTGCACCCCAACCCTGGCGCAATGGCGGCGGTCAAACGCTTGAGCTGCTGGTCTGGCCCCCTGGCCCTGACTGGCTGGTTCGCATCAGTCGGGCAGACATTGAATCCGACGGTCCGTTTTCCGCCTTCCCCGGCGTAGAGCGCTGGTTCACCGTGCTGGAAGGTGCAGGTGTTGCGCTGCAATTTGTGGATGGAGATCACATTTTAAATTTCGGCGACGCACCGCTGGCTTTTGATGGCGCAGCTGCGCCGGGGTGCCGTTTGCTCAATGGCCCCACGCAAGACCTGAATTTGATGACCCGGCAAGGTAGCGGTGTGATGCAACCCGTTCAACTCCAAACAGCTTGGTGCGGCCCGTTTTTGGCTCGGGGCCTTTACACACTGGACGCAGGCGAATGGCAAGCTGGCAGGCAGTCCCGCACACTGTCCGCCCACACCCTGCTGTGGGCTGCGGACGGCAACGCAGACGAATGGACGTTCCAACCCGCCAGCACCCAGCACCCGTTGCGCGCCTGGTGGCTTGGCTACACGCCCAGCTAAAGCGCTGCAGATTGAGAGGACGACGCACATGACCGATTTGACCCTCTGGCGCCACGCGCGTCTGGCCACCCTGTCCGGCAAAGCGCCCTGGGGCCTGATCGAAGACGGTGGGCTACTGGTCAAGGGTGATCAGCTGGTTTGGGTGGGTGCCGACGCTGATCTGCCCACTCACCTGCAATCTCAAATCACGAGCACACACGACCTGGGCGGCGCACTGGTGACACCCGGTTTGGTGGATTGCCACACCCATCTCATTTACGGTGGCCAGCGCGCAGCCGAGTTTGAAATGCGTCTGCAGGGTGCGAGCTACGAAGACATTGCCCGCGCGGGTGGTGGCATTCGCTCCACCGTCGCCGCCACACGTGCCGCCAGCGATGAGGCGCTGTTGCTTTCAGCCCGCAAGCGCGCACGCACGCTGATGGCGGAAGGCGTGACCACGCTGGAGATCAAGTCAGGTTATGGCCTCACGGAACAAGACGAAGCGCGCTGTCTGGCTGTAGCCAGGCAGCTAGGTGCCGAGCTGCCCCTGACCGTGCGCACCTCCTACCTGGGCGCACACGCCGTGCCGCCGGAGTTTCAGGGCCGGGCAGACGACTACATTGACGCCGTGTGCAGCTGGATGCCTGCCCTCCACGCCCGCGGCTTGATCGACGCTGTTGATGCCTTTTGTGAAAACATCGGTTTCAGCCCTGCACAAACCCGCCGCGTTTTTGAAGCAGCCAAAACCTTGGGCTTGCCCGTCAAATTGCACGCTGAGCAACTCAGCGATCAAGGCGGCGCGGCGCTGGCGGCCGAATATGGCGCCTTGTCCGGCGACCATCTGGAATACCTCAGCGACAGCGGTATACATGCCATGCAGGCCGCAGGCACAGTGGCCGTGCTGCTGCCCGGCGCCTATTACTTTTTGCGCGAAACCAGGTTGCCCCCCATTACCGCGCTACGCGACAGCGGCGTGCCGATTGCACTGGCGTCTGATCACAACCCCGGCTCGTCGCCGGGCCTGTCATTGCTGCTGATGATCAACATGGCCTGCACGCTGTTTCGCATGACGCCGGAAGAAGCGGTGCGAGGCGTCACAGTCAACGGTGCGCGGGCGCTGGGGTTGACCGATCGGGGCACACTGGCGGCCGGGCAACGCGCAGATTTCTGCGTGTGGGACCTGGAACACCCCAACGAACTGGCCTACTGGTTTGGCCACAACCCCTGCCGCCGCGTGGTGGTGGGAGGAAAGGAGCGCGCAGCATGAGCGACACCCTCTTCACCCTGCACCGCGGAACCGTGCCGCTGCTGGTCAGCCTGCCGCATGTCGGCACCGCCATCCCACCCGATATCCGGGGAAAACTCGTTCCCCGCGCGTTGGCGGTGGAAGACACCGACTGGCATCTGGAACCACTCTATGATTTCGTCCGCGCGATGGGCGCCAGCCTGATCGTGCCCAGGCACTCGCGCTACGTGATCGACCTGAACCGGCCGTCCGAGAACACCCCCATGTACGCGGGCACCAACAACACCGAGCTGTGCCCTACCCGCTTTTTCACCGGCGACACCCTGTACCAGAACGGGCAGGCGCCGGATGAAACCGAGATTGCCCGCCGTTGCCAGACCTACTGGCAGCCGTATCACAACGCGCTGCAAACCGAGCTGGCGCGTATTCAGGCCATTCACGGGCATGCCATTTTGTTTGACGGCCACAGCATCAAGTCCACGTTGCCCTGGCTGTTTGAGGGGCAACTGCCCGATCTGAACCTGGGCACAGTGAACGGTGCAAGCTGCGCGCCTGGTCTGCGACGGGCGCTGGGCGACGTGCTGGGTGCCCAAAGCGAATTCACCCACGTGGTGGATGGTCGCTTCAAGGGCGGTTACATCACACGTCGCTATGGTCAGCCCGACCTGGGTGTGCATGCTGTGCAGCTGGAAATGTGCTGGCGCTGCTACATGGCGGAAGAGCCCTCGTATCAGATCAACCCGCAACGCGCCCAGAGAATCACCCCCGTGCTGCGCGCACTGGTGCAAACCATGATCGACTGGAAGCCCGCATGAACCATCACCTGCTGTGGGCGCCACACGCGTGGATCGACGGCCAGTGGCAGCGCGGCGTGTGCATGGGCGTTGATGCACAGGGCCTGTGGACCGACATCACCGCGAACATCCACACACCGCCCGCGGGCGCCACGGTGTTGCCTGGCCCGGTGTTGCCGGGTCTGGTCAACGCGCACAGTCATGCCTTCCAGCGTGCGTTTGCCGGTCTGTCCGAACGGCGCGAATCCGAGTCGGACGATTTCTGGTCATGGCGCGACCGCATGTATGGCGTGGCGCTGCGCATCACGCCCGCGCAGATGCACGCCGTGGCCGCGCAGTTGTATGTGGAAATGCTCAAGGGCGGCTACACACAGGTGTGCGAGTTTCATTACCTGCACCATACCGAGGGTGGCAGCCCTTATGAAGACCCCGTCACAATGAGCTGGGCACTGGCCGATGCTGCTGAAGAGGCAGGCCTGGGGCTGACGCTGCTGCCCGTGTTGTATGAGCGTGCCGGTTTTGCGAAGCCCACGCTGCGTGATGACCAGCGTCGGTTTTCGGGCACACCTGAATTCATTCACCGTCTGTACCGGTCAGCTCAATCGTCAGGCCGCGCGAAGGTGAATGCGGGTGTGGCCATTCATTCCCTGCGCGCAGCGTCGTGCGAATCCATCGCGGCGCTGATGAAGCGGGTGGGTGACGACGACGTGCCCATTCACATCCACGTGGCCGAGCAAATGCAGGAAGTGAGTGACTGCCTGGCCGCCACCGGTGCGCGCCCCATCGAATGGCTGTGCCGTGAGCTGGCGCCCGATCACCGCTGGCAACTGGTGCACGCCACCCACGCCACAGCGGCCGAGATCAACAGCGTGGCGCGCGCGGGCGCAGGCATGGTGATTTGCCCCAGCACCGAAGGCAACCTGGGCGACGGCCTGGCCGACCTGCCCGCGTGGCTGGCCGCGCAGGTGCCCATGGCCATCGGCTCAGACAGCCACGTGTCGCGCAGCTGGGCCGAAGAGCTGCGCTGGCTCGAATACGGGCAGCGCCTGAATCTGCAGCGGCGCAACGTCGCCGCCGCGCCCGGCCTGGGGCAACCCTCCACCGCTGCACGCCTGTTTGAAGCCGCGCTGGACGGCGGCCGACGCGCGGCAGGCGTCAAAAAGTGGGGCCTGACAAACGGCGCACGCGCCGATGCACTGGTGCTGGACATGCAATCACCCGGCCTGCTGGGCATTGCGCCAACGCACCTGCTGGACGCGCTGGTGTTTGCCACCAACGCTTCTGCTGTGCGTGAGGTTTATGTGGCGGGGAAACAGGTGGTGGCAGGCGGCAGGCATCCACAGGAAAAAGTGATTGCTGGTCGATTTGCTGATCTCATGAAAGAGCTTTGGGACCGCTTCGAACAGCCATGAAGCCCTCTGGCAGCAAGCGATCCCGTTAGCGACTTCGCTATTTGGCAGTTTCAATTGTTAACACAACGAATGCACCATCACGCTTCTCCGCGCTGAAGTTGACCTGATCTCCCGCCTTGACTTTATCCAGCAAGACGGGGTCCAGCACCTTGAAGACCATGGTCATGGGCGGCATGTCCAAGTTTTTTATTTCACCATGCTTGAGGGTGATTTTTTGAGTGTCCTTATCTATCTTTCGGACCTCTGCACCGGTCAATTCCGGCGCAGATTGGGCAAACAGATGGTTTGACCACAGGCTCATGGCGGCCACGAGCACTGAAATTGTCAGGTGTGCAAATTTCTTCATGTCAATGTCCTTCCATAGTTACTTTTTCGAAACTTTCACGGAGCCCTTCATGCCGGCTTCGTAGTGACCAACATGCAGGCAGGCAAAACTCACTGTGCCAGCCTGCGTGAATTGCCAGAGCAGTTCACCCGTCGAGCCGGGCTTCACGGTCAGCATGTTGTCATCAGCATGCTCCATTCCCGGGTTCTTCTTCATCACTTCATAGTGTTCTTTAAGTTCTTTGGCCGTCCCCAATACAAACTCGTGACTCAGTTTGCCTGTGTTCCTGATAACGAAGCGGATTGTTTCACCCTGTTTGGCGCGGATGGACGACGGGGTGAACCGCATCGTATCGTTCATGGACACCGCAATGGTGCGGCTGACATTGGCCGCCACACCAGGCGCGCCAATATTGGCGGCGTCATGACCACCGGCATGACTGCCAGATGCGTAAGCGCCACTGCCAAACACCAGCGCGGCTGATACAGCCACAAATTTGATTGAATTTTTCAAGTTAACTCCTTTGAGTGAAATCAGTGGGATGAATGTCCCGAGGGTTTACGAATCTGGACTTCGGTGGTCGTGGGTGACGGTCTGGCAAGGGGTGTGGACCCCTGCGTATCCGCCTTGAAACGCGCGGGGTCGGGAAGTGAACCGGTCCATTCGAATGCCACCGTTCCCGCCGGATGTTTGAACCAGCCCGGGTCCTTGTAGTCGCCCGGTTTCTGTGTCTTGCGCACTTTCAAAACGCTGAACATGCCGCCCATTTCCACGCCACCGAAGGGGCCTGTGCCCGTCATCATGGGTGCTGTATTGTCGGGAATCTGCATTTCCATTTCCCCCATGTCGGCCATGCCACGCTCGCCCATGACCATGTAGTCAGGGATGGCCTCCTGCATTTTTTTGACCAGGCCACGGTGATCCACACCGATGGTGGTAGGGACGTTGTGACCCATGGCATTCATGGTGTGGTGGCTCTTATGGCAATGGAATGCCCAGTCACCCTCCTCGTCTGCCAAAAACTCGAATTGGCGCATCTGACCCACGCCAATATCGGTAGTCACCTCAGGCACGCGCGCGGCCAGGGGCCACGGCCCACCATCACTACCCGTGACCATGAACTCATGGCCATGCAGATGGATGGGATGGTTGGTCATGGTGAGGTTGCCCACGCGAATGCGCACCTTGTCGCCGTGGCGCACGTTGAGCGTATCGATACCGGGGAACACCCGGCTGTTCCACGACCACAGGTTGAAGTCCAGCATGGTCATGGTTTTCGGCGTCATGCTGCCGGGGTCAATGTCATAGGCATTGAGCAGAAACACAAAGTCACGGTCCACCTCGCTGATGAAGGGCGTTTTTACTTTGGGGTGGGTTATCCAGAAACCCATCATGCCCATGGCCATTTGCGTCATTTCATCCGCATGGGGGTGGTACATGAAGGTACCGGGCCGGCGGGCCACAAACTCATAGACGAATGTTTTGCCAACACCAATTGACTTTTGCGTCAGGCCGGACACGCCATCCATTCCGTTGGGCAAACGCTGGCCATGCCAGTGCACGCTGGTGTGCTCCGGCAGCTTGTTGGTTACAAAGACCCGTACCCGGTCGCCTTCCACCACTTCAATGGTGGGGCCAGGGCTCTGCCCGTTGTAGCCCCACATATTGGCTTTGAATCCAGGCGTCATCTCACGCACCACGGGTTCTGCTACCAGATGAAACTCCTTGACGCCGTTGTTCATCCGCCAGGGCAGCGTCCAGCCATTGAGCGTGACCACCGGGTTGTAGGGGCGGCCGGTGTCAGGCACCAGTGGGGGCATGGTGTCTGGACTGGCCTGCAGCACGGGTTCTGGCAGTGCGGCCATGGCCACACGGCTGACACTGGCTGCGGCAACAGCGCCGGCCACAGTGGCAGCGGCGCCATTGAAAAAATTACGTCGATTCATGAATCGTTCCTTGAATGGGTGTGTAAGCTGATAGCCATCAATGCGCCGCAGAAGCCGCGCCGGGCGCAGCAACAGCGGATTCGCCAGCAGCACTTTTCAGGTCATCCATCGGAGCACCTGCCAGCAGCGCCTGCAGATCGGCTTGGGCCAGCCAAAAGTCCCGATGCGCCATGACCGCAGCCTGAGAGGTCAATGTGCGAGACTGACTGTCAGCGAGCACATCAAAGATGCTGGTCAACATGCCGTTGTACCGCAGCACCAGTTCATCATGAATGAACGTTCGAAGCGGCAGCACTTCCACCTGTAAATATCGGGCAATGTCAAAAGCTGTGCGGTATGCAAAATAAACTTCACGTGCCCGACTACGCAATTTGACAGCCACAGAGCGAACGCTGGCTGCATCACCAACCGCATCCCAGAGATCATCTGCATCCGGGGACGTCGCCCTGGCCTGCTTGAGTTGCCATTGCGCCCTCGCAACGCGCAAGTCCGCACGGGCCTGCAGTGCGAGCGCTTCAACGTCAGGCACCTCAAGCGCCTGTTTCGGCAATGCCGGCAATCCGGCTTCAAGCTGATACCGGGCTTGTGCACCCCACAGACCGAGAACAATGGTCAGGTTTTCACGAGCAGCCAGCGCACTGCTGCGTGATCGGGCCAATGCCACTGCGAACTCAGACAAAGCCAGCTGCGCACGGGCCTGAGTCAGCTTGCTGACATTGCCCACCTGCGTCATGCGCCGTGTCAGGTCTGCGCTGACCTCCAGCGTATTTTTGGCCTCTTCCAGCAACCGCACGGACTGCTCGGCAGCCACCGCTGAGACCCATGCTTTATAGGCTCGGGCAGACAGCACCGTGATGGCTTGACGCATCTTCAGTTTGGCAGGGTTGTCCGAGCGAACGGCATCACTAATGGACGTACCTGCGGCGCCCATGGCAATCTGAAGGTCCGGATTGTTGAGCAACGCGATACGAACAGCGGCATCGGCCGACAATGGCTTTTGCAATAGCGCATGCACTTGCGCCGAGGTGTCCAGGGTCGGGCGCGGGAGCACCACGGTACCAGGCTGGGTGCCAATGATCAGGCCCGGCATGCTGGCCTGCAAGTCGGTCAGCCCCCCATCGGGCGGTGGCGCTGCCAGCACCTTGCCTGCTGCAGCCATCAGCATAAGGCTGGTCAATGTTGATCGAAGTATGTTGTGCGAGATGAGCAGGCTCATGGCTTTGTCCCCTTGCAGCATGGCATGTCGGGCATGCCCGGGGGAACAGGTTTTTGTCGTACCTGCTCTTCCTCCCACTTCAGCAAGTCGGCATGACCTCGCTTGAATTGCCCCACGGTTGCATTGGCGGCCCGCCAGTCGACTGCTGACTGCTCGATACCGGTGGGCAGACCATCAAATACTGATTGGTATTGCGCTTTCGGCACCGGCGTGCCAGGTGCGCTGACCTCCAGTGTGGGCACGGGATTGATACGAACGTTTCCCGGCGCCTGGGCTTGCGCCAGACCCAGGCCCACCGCCCAAAAAACCAGAGCGGCAATCCCCCTGTTCGCGGCAGCTCGAACCGCGCGGCGCTGTGTTGACCAATGTGACATTTCAAACTCCTGATGGACATGATGACGAATACCTGAACTGCGCCGGGTGTGGCTGAATGCGCCAGTCAGGCGTAGTTCGGCAAAGTACAGGCCCAGTTAGGGCCTTGCGATCAGGAAATGGGAGGTTTTTGGCCCAGCGCGAGCTCAGCGCTGGCATACACAGACGCTGCCTGCAGCGGGACAGCAAAGGGGAACTTGCGGATGACATCCTGCTTGAAGGCAGGCTCTATGGCAGCAACTGAAGAGCACACCTGGCAGGAGATACAGGTGTCGCAATCGCCATCCGAACCATTGTCCTGGGCAACCTCTTGCTGCAAAACGGCAGCGACAGGCTCACCCATTTCATGGCAGTTCACATTTGACTGAACTGGTGCTGATGACGGGATGGGCGCGGCAACGGCATGATGCACCGCCTGCCCGGCCATCTGAACCGACATGACGTCTCCTGCCCAACTGCGCAGGGGCAACAGGGCGATCAGGATAAGCGTAATGATGAGGCGCACGAAGTGAATGATACCGGGTCAGCCCGAAAGTTCCACTGACCGAACGCTCCACGCAGCATCCGCACATGGGGCAGTTTTGGCTTCAACAAAGTAAATTCACCAAATTTACATGTCAAATCGACCCTTAGCCCTATCCGCATATGCGTAAGCAGCTATTATTTTTGTAGCATTTTATCGGATCAATGGGGCGGGCAGGCGTGTGGGTGTATAACCTAGTCCCTCCCAATCACACCAATATGGTCAGGCGCATACCGGCGCTGTAATAACAAGGAACTTCAGACATGGGCGCGCAGTGGAAAGCAAAAGGCAAGGAACTGGCAGCCAATGCCAAGGGACGCGTATTTGGCAAATTGTCCAAAGACATCATGATCGCGGCGCGCAGTGGCGCCGACCCCGCTGCCAACGCACGCTTGCGCCTGCTGGTGGAGCAGGCCCGCAAGGTGTCCATGCCCAAAGACACGCTGGACCGGGCCATCAAGAAAGGCGCGGGCCTGACGGGCGAGGCCGTCAACTTTGAGCGCGTCATTTACGAAGGTTTTGCGCCGCACCAGGTGCCGGTGATGGTCGAATGCCTGACCGACAACGTGAACCGCACCGCCCCTGAAATGCGCGTGTTGTTCCGCAAGGGGCAGCTCGGCACGTCAGGCTCGGTGGCCTGGGACTTTGACTACGTGGGCATGATTGAAGCAGAACCGGCCGCGACTGGTGCAGACGCTGAAGTGGCTGCGATTGAGGCGGGCGCCCAGGACTTCGAGGCTGGCGACGAAGAGGGAACAACCCTGTTTCTGACCGATGCCACCGATCTGGACCTGGTCAGCCGTGCGCTGCCCACCCACGGCTTCAACGTGCTGTCAGCCAAACTGGGCTACAAACCCAAAAATCCCGTAAACCCCACCAGCCTGAGCGCCGAGGCGCTGGAAGAGGTAGAAGCCTTCCTGGCCGCCATTGATGGCAATGACGACGTGCAAAACGTGTTTGTAGGCCTGGCGGGCTAAATCGGGCTGAGGGCGGCCCGACATCTGACCCGACCCGCTTACCGGTAAAACGCTTCGACTTTGCCCTTGAGCTTGATCAGCAGCGGCTTGCCCTTGCGGTCCAGCGTTTTGCCTGCGGGCACCTTGACCCACCCTTCGCTGATGCAGTATTCCTCTACATCCATGCGCTCCTTGTCGTTCAGGCGAATGCCGATGTCATGCTCAAACACGGCAGCGATGTGAAAGGGGCTGCGCGGGTCAATCGACAGGTGATCGGGCAATGAGGGACGTTGGGTAATTTCGGTCATGGGTTTCTACTTGGTGTTCAAAGCGATACTATTTTCACCGATACAGCCAGGGCAGATCCAGCAGGCGCTTACCCAACAGGCCCAACGACACATCACGCCCCCAGCGCACCAGGCCGCTGGCATGAAAGATCTCGCCGTTGCGAATGGACCGGGCCTGCACCCGGGCATTGCGTTGCCAGCGCACGTGTGCGAACTGGCCAAGCGCAGTGGGCACATTATCAACACCGGGTTGGCTGCTCATCACCCGCTCCAGTTCAGCCGCGTCTTCAATGGCCATGCCTGTACCCTGAGCCAGATACGGGCGCATGGGGTGCGCGGCATCGCCTACCAGTACCACCCTGCCCGCGCCGTGCTCATGTGCACCAGCCATGGGATTGCGGTCACACAGGGCCCACAACCGCCAGCCGGTCATGGCGTTGCTCAAATCTTGCAGCGCACTACAGGTGCCGGCCAGTGAGGTGCGCAGCCCGGCCACTGTCGCGTTCTGATCCCAGTTGGTGGCGTCTGATGCCGCTTTACCGCCCTCGTCATGAACAATCGCCACCACGTTGAGCCATTCGCCGCGGCGCACCGGATACTGCACCACATGCAGGCGCGGCCCCAGCCAGACGGTAACGTGCTGACTGCGCAGGGTTTGCGGCAAGGCGGCCTGAGAAACCAGAGCACGATAGGCCAGATGCCCGGTAACCCGCGGCATGCCGTCGTTCAGCAGCCATTGCCGCACGGGGCTCCACAGGCCGTCAGCGCCCACCAGCAGGTCACCTTCAATACTTGCACCTTCACGGGGGCGGACCAGCACGCGCTGCTCGTTCTGGATGTAGCCGGCCAGTTCACTGTCCAGCCGCAGTTCGGTTGCGGCCTGTTGCTGCACCGCTGTCAACAGCAAGCCCAGAATATCGGCGCGGTGGAGAGTGGCGTAGGGTGCGCCATAACGCTGACGGGTGGTGTCGCCCAGCGGCAACACACCCAACTCGCGACCAGAGCTGGCATTGCGCACCTGCAGGTGCGATGGAAACGCGGCAACCTGGTTCAGCGCTTGGGTCAACCCCCAGCCGTCAAGCACACGGGTAACGTTGGGGCCCATCTGGATACCGGCACCCACCTCGCTGAACTCCGCGGCCCGTTCGAACAATTGAACACCCCACCCTGCACGGCCCAATGCAAACGCCGCCGCCAGGCCACCAATGCCACCACCTGCAATCAACGCTGTTTTTCCCATATTGTTTGAAATTGTGACCGCTTCGGGAAAGACTGCGCCTAATCATCCATCGGAGCTTGCGCATCAAAAATTGAACAATTTTGATCAAATACAGGTTTGATCCTCGTCCAATATGCGTGAGGAGCTACTATTTTTGTAGCTACTCAGGCGTCTTCGAGTTCACCTCTGCAAACGCCGCACGAATCGCTTCCACGCGTGCGCGGTTCACGCCGAGGTCCTTGCGGCCCAGACGGCTGGATGAGCGGGCCTGAATGACATGGCTCGGCTTGTCCAGCCAGAACTCCACATCATCGGTGAACTTCAGCAGGGCTGTTGTGCTTTGTGCGTAAAGGTAGTCGGCGTTTTGCGTGACGATGACGGTACGTGGCATCTGGGTCAGCACTTGCGCCAGTTGCTTGATGGCGGCTTCGCCGTCACCCTTGAACGTCAGCGGCGCGATGGCGGCGTAAGCCTGTTGCGGGTGGTCCGGGTAGAGGCTGGCCTGGCTGGAGACGCTGTTGGGTGTGCTGGACGGGGGCTTCAGGCGCCCATCGGTCACACCCAGGCGCGAGGGGGCTTTGCCTGCCAGCAGGCCCATTTGGCCGATGATCACCAGCACCAGGGCCAACACCACGACCAGCAAGGCGATAAACCAGAAAATCTTCATGACAGGGCTTTCAAGAGGATCCCGGCGGCAGGTTTGACGCCGTGGCCCTCCAGAATACCCGATGGCGGCTTACTTGTAGCCCACGCGGTCCAGCATCTGCTGAACCTTGATCTGGTTGGCTGATACAGCGGCGAGCGGAATAGTTTCGCTCTTGAATGCGCCACCGGTCATCGCCTTGAGTGCGGCGTTGTCTACCACCACGCCTTTGGCGGTAGGCCATTCGTTGTTGCCGTTGGCAAAGTGATCCTGCGCGAAGGGGCTGGCCAGGTATTCCATGAACTTGATGGCGTTGTCGCGGTTTTTGGCGTATTTGGCTACGGCGCCACCAGCGATGTTCATGTGGGTACCCCAGCTGGACTGGTTGGGGAACACCACGCCCACTTTTTCAACTGCGGCGCGGTCTTCCGGCACGCTGGAGCGCATCATGCGGGCCAGGTAGTAAGTGTTGGTGACTGCAATGGCGCATTCGCCTGAGGCCACGCCCTTGATCTGGTCGGTGTCGCCACCCGCTGGCTTGCGGGCCATGTTGTCCACGATGCCTTTGAGCCAGGCTTCGGTCCTGGCTTCGCCCATGTGCTCCACCATCGTGGAGAACAGGCTCAGGTTGTAGGGGTGCGAGCCCGAGCGGGTGCAGACCTTGCCCTTGTTTTTGGCATCGGCCAGCTCTTCATAGGTGTCCACATCGTCTTTTTTAACCTTGATCTTGTCATACACGATCACGCGGGCGCGGGTGGAGAAGCCGGTCCAGGTCACGCCATCGGGCGTGGCGGCTGCGCGGAAATTGGCGGCAATGGCATCGTCCAGCACTTTGGATTTGATGGGCTGAAACAGGCCCTGCGCGTCGGCAGATGTCAGGCGGGCTGCATCCACCAGCAAAATCAGGTCGGCGGGGGACGCCGCACCTTCGGCCTTGAGCCGGCTCAAAATACCTGCATCATCAGCATCTACGCGGTTGATCTTGATCCCGGTAGTTTTGGTGAAATTGGAATATAGGGCTTCGTCAGTGGCATAGTGGCGGGCAGAATACAAATTGAGAACTTGCTCCTGCGCTGCCGTTGCACCGGCACCTAGCAGCAACGCGGCGCCCAGGCAAGCGTTCAAGCAGCTGGTCTTTTGCAACATAACAATCTCCTTGGTTTTCTGACAGTGGAAGTGGAAATAAAGTTCAATGATAACGCAAACACGAATCATTCTTATTAATGACCCTGAAGAACACCTCCGTCTTTCAGGTCTGTGCGCGGAGATGAGTTCACGTGCCAGGCCGAAACTGCGATGGCTGATAGGGTTAGTGGTCACCTTAGGCTTGGGTGGCTGCGCTGTGCAGCCCACGGAGCCGTCTCGCCCGGACGAGCCGCCGGTGGCGGTGGTGCAGCCCATCGCCAGGAAGCCCCCCAGAATCGGGCTGGCTCTGGGTGGTGGTGCTGCGCGCGGGTTTGCCCATGTCGGGGTGATTCAGGTGCTGGAAGAGGCGGGGATCAAGGTTGATCTGGTAGCGGGCACCTCGGCGGGCAGCCTGGTCGCCGCCATTTACGCCAGCGGCAAAAACGGTGTGCAGTTGCAGCAGATCTCCGAAGCCATGGAGGAGGCAATGCTGACCGACTGGACGCTGCCGCTATTCAACCGCGGCATGCTGCGTGGCGAGGCCATGGCACGGTATGTGAACACCCAAGTGGCTGGCAAGCTGATTGAGGCCATGCCGCTGCCGCTGGGCATTGTGGCAACCGACCTCAACAGCGGTGAAGCCATTTTGTTCCGCCGGGGTGACACGGGCTCTGCGGTGCGTGCATCGAGCGCAGTGCCCGCCGTATTCCAGCCGGTGAAGATTGCGGGTCAAGAGTATGTGGATGGTGGCCTGGTCTCGCCAGTACCGGTGCGCTCGGCCCGGCAAATGGGTGCCGAACTGGTGATTGCCGTCGATATTTCCAGTGCACCCGAAGGCAACCCGGCGAGTGACACCCTGCAGGTCATGCTTCAGACCTTTGCCATCATGGGCAAAAGCATCAATACTTTTGAATTGCGCGATGCCGATGTGGTGGTACGGCCTGTGCTGCTGGGTGTTGGCAGTACCGATTTTGGCAGTCGCAGACGTTCCGTTGAAGCCGGCCGACAGGCGATGCTGGCCAGCCTGCCAAGACTCAGGACAGCAATCGAGAACAAATCAAAGTAACAAGAACTATATGGCTGACGGCCATTCGCGAACTCATCTGAATGATATCCACGACAGGCAACAGCAACACTGGGCTATTCCACCCGCAAGATAGACATCGGCTTGAATCCCAGATCCGCCGCCTTGCCTTTGCGGCCCCGCGCCGCACGGGCATTGTTCAGGCTGCGAATTTCCAGCGTTTCAGCACGTTCCCTGCCGCCACGGCCGATGCCTTCTATCTTCACACTGCGGGTGTAGGCCGCCGCGCCAGCGAGCGAGTCTTTGGCCTCCAGATCAATCAGCATCAGGCCACGGCCTCCGTTGGCCATCGCTTTCAGCTCGCTGATCTCGAACGTCAGGATGCGGCCACCTGTGGACGCGCAGGCTACATGGGTGGCCGGCACCAGTGGCGTGACGACCGGGCCGGCAGCACCCACCACCACGCCCACGGTCCCTGACACGGGCGACGGACGGCACAGCGTCTCGCCTTCGTTGCAGGTCACAAAAGTCTTGCCAGCCTTCTGGCGCGAAGTCAGGTTGTCAACGGTGGCCAGGAATCCGTAGCCACCCGAGCTGCTAAGTAACAGTGTGGTGATGGCCGGTCCGGCAAAGTAGTACCGAATCTGTGTGCCCGTTTCCAGTTCCAGCAGCGTGGTGATGGGCTGGCCATCGCCACGCGCGCCCGGCAGCAGCGACACCGCCACTGAATACACCCGCCCGTTGTTGCCAAAGGCCAGCAGCGTATCCACCGTGCGGCATTCAAACGTACCGTAAAGGCCGTCGCCTGCCTTGAATGTAAAACTGCCCGCCTCATGACCGTGCCCGGTGCGGGCCCGCACCCAGCCTTTTTCGCTGACGACCACCGTCACCGGCTCGTCCACCACTTTCACTTCCAGCACGGCCCGTTTCTCGGCCTGGATGAAGGTGCGCCGTGCATCGGCAAACGTTTTGGCGTCGGCCTCAATCTCCTTGATCATCAGGCGTTTGAGTGCAGCCGGGCTGCCCAGAATCTCTTCCAGCTTTTTCTGCTCGTCACGCAGCTCCTTGAGCTCCTGCTCGATCTTGATAGCTTCCAGGCGCGCCAGTTGCCGCAGCCGGATTTCAAGAATGTCCTCGGCCTGCCGGTCGCTCAATTTGAAGCGCGCAATCAGCGCTGCCTTGGGTTCATCCGACTGGCGGATGATGGCAATGACCTCATCGATGTTGAGCAGCACAATCTGCCGCCCTTCCAGGATGTGCACGCGGTCCAGCACCTTGTCCAGGCGATGCTGCGAGCGGCGCTGGATGGTGATCTGGCGGAACTCGATCCACTCCACCAGCATCTGCCGCAAAGATTTTTGCGTGGGCCGTCCGTCCAGCCCCACCATCGTCAAATTGATGGGTGACGATGTCTCCAGGCTGGTGTGGGCCAGCAGGGTGGTGATCAACTCCTGCTGGCTGATGCGGCTGGTTTTGGGTTCAAACAGCAGGCGCACCGCCTCTTCCTTGCCGGACTCGTCACGCACCAGGTCCAGCACCGACAGCAGCGTCGCCTTGAGCTGGTTTTGATCTTGTGACAGCGCTTTTTTTCCCGCCTTGATTTTGGGGTTGGTGATTTCTTCGATTTCTTCCAGCACACGCTGGGTGCTGACGCCGGGCGGCAGTTCGGTCACCACCAGTTGCCACTGGCCACGTGCCAGCTCTTCGATCTTCCAGCGGGCGCGAACCTTCAGTGAGCCGCGACCGGTGCGATAGGCATCAGCAATATCACCGGCAGAGCTGATGATCTGGCCGCCGCCAGGATAGTCCGGCCCGGGGATCAGGCCGAACAGCTCTTCGTCCGATAGTTTCGGCGTTTTGATCAGCGCCACACAGGCGTCGGCGATTTCGCGCAGGTTGTGGCTGGGTATTTCGGTGGCCAGACCCACGGCAATGCCGCTGGCGCCATTGAGCAATGCGAAGGGCAACCGCGCAGGCAGTTGTTTGGGCTCTTCCGTAGACCCGTCGTAATTGGGCTGGAAATCGACCGTGCCTTCGTCGATTTCATCCATCAGCAGGCTGGTGATTTTGGCCAGCCGTGCCTCGGTATAGCGCATAGCCGCAGCGCCATCGCCATCACGGCTGCCGAAATTGCCCTGACCATCGACCAGCGGGTAGCGCTGGGAGAAATCCTGCGCCATGCGCACCAGTGCGTCATAAGCTGACTGATCGCCGTGCGGGTGAAACCGGCCCAGCACATCGCCAACAACACGGGCACTTTTGACCGGCTTGGCACCACTGTTGCCGTTCGGCCCACCAAAGCCCAGCCCCATGCGGGACATCGAATACAGGATGCGCCGCTGCACGGGCTTGAGGCCATCACACACATCAGGCAACGCCCTGCCCTTGACGACGCTCAAAGCGTATTCAAGGTAGGCGCGTTGCGCGTAGGTTGCCAGGTTGAGGGAATCGTCACCATCGCCGCCGGATGGCTGGGGAAGAAGGTCAAGTGTCGTTTGGTCAGTCATGAATCAGTTAGTCTGCTGCAATCAGCGGGTCGGGAGAGGCACTAGCCTGAACGGGCGGCACCATGTTGCCGCGCCCGGCGGCCCCCCCGGGTGGAGTGGCGGCCTGCACAGGGTTAGGCATCTTCAGGCGGTAGGCCTCGGTTGGCGCAGAAAACACAAAACCAGGACCATACATCTCCGCACGAATGCGACTTGCGCTCTTCACCGGCTCAGCAGGTTGCGGCGGCGGGGGCTTGAGCGCTGTGTAGATCTGCGTCACCATGGCCACGTAGGCTTGGGTCTCCGGGTAGTTCGGTATCTTGTTGCCAGCCTTCTGAACAGCGCCCTCGCCAGCGTTGTAAGACGCCAGCGCCAGTTCCAGCTTGCCGGGGAACATGTCCAGCAGGAAGCGCAGGTAGCGGGCACCTATCCGGATGTTGGTTTTGGGGTCGGTCAGCTTGTATTCGACGGGCCCCCATCGGTCATCACCCAGTCCAAAACGTCGACCCGTGTCGGGCATGATCTGCATCAGGCCGACAGCGCCTTTAGGGGATACAGCGCTGGCGTTGAAGGCGGACTCGGTCGCGATCAGCGCCTGCAGCAATTCGTAATCAATACGATGCGTCAGGGCCGCTTCTTTCAACAGGGGTTGCACCAGCCGATAGCGGGGGGAAGATTCAAAAAACTCGGCCAGCTTGGGCGACAGCACCGAAATTTCAGGCGAAGGCGCCGCTACTTCCACCTCTTTGGCATTTTTCCCGGCTTGCACGCCCGTTACCGGGGCGCGATAAAAAAGTGCATACCGCTCATCCACACGCTCTGGCGAAAAGTGCGTCACGCCTTCTTCGTCCACATAGCCCCAGACATCTGCATGCGCGACCTGCTGCGACAGCGCGAGCAGGCCGATGCCCAGGGCCAGCGCCCTGGCACCCGTCAGCCAGGACCGGCTCTTTTGCAGGACGCTTATGAAAGCCATCAAATATCAACCTCGACACTATCGCCGTGCAATTCCATCAGCTCACGACGGGCAGAGGCTTCCCCCTTGCCCATGAGTTTGGTCATCAGACTACTGGTTTGCAAGAAATCAATGCTGCCCAGCTGCACCGGCAACAAACGCCGGGTATCTGGATTGAGTGTGGTTTCCCATAATTGTTCCGCATTCATTTCACCTAGCCCCTTGAACCGGCTGATGCTCCAGGCGCTTTCGCGAACGCCCTCTTTGCGCAGCTTGTCCAGAATGGCGGTCAATTCACCGTCATCCAGCGCGTAGGCCTTGGACACCGGCTTTTTGCCACGTGCGGGCGCATCCACCCGAAACAGGGGCGGCCGGGCCACAAACACGTGCCCAGTCTCGATCAGTTTGGGGAAGTGGCGGAAGAACAGCGTGAGCAGCAGCACCTGGATATGCGAGCCGTCCACATCCGCATCACTCAGGATGCAGACCTTGCCGTAGCGCAGGCCGGACAGGTCGGGCGTGTCGTCCGGGCCATGCGGGTCCACGCCAATCGCCACCGAGATGTCGTGAATTTCGGTATTGGCAAACAGCCGGTCACGGTCTACCTCCCAGGTATTGAGCACCTTGCCGCGCAGCGGCAGGATGGCCTGGCTTTCCTTGTCGCGGCCCATCTTCGCGCTGCCGCCAGCCGAATCGCCCTCCACCAGAAACACCTCGTTGTGGGCGAGATCGCGGCTCTCGCAATCGGTCAGCTTGCCGGGTAGCACGGCCACGCCGGAGCCTTTGCGCTTCTCGACCTTCTGGCCCGCTTTCTGGCGGGTTTGCGCCGCGCGGATGGCCAGTTCGGCCAGTTTTTTGCCGTATTCCACATGCTGGTTCAGCCACAGCTCCAGCGTGGGGCGCACAAAGCTGGACACCAGCCGCACCGCATCACGCGAGTTCAGCCGCTCCTTGATCTGGCCCTGAAACTGCGGGTCCAGCACCTTGGCGCTCAGCACGTAGCTGGCGCGGGCGAACACGTCTTCTGGCAAAAGCTTCACGCCCTTGGGCAGCAAAGAGTGAAGTTCAATAAAACTCTTGACCGCAGTGAACAGGCCGTCACGCAGGCCACTCTCATGCGTGCCGCCTGCGCTGGTGGGAATCAGGTTCACATAACTCTCACGCACCGGGTTGCCGTCTTCCGTGAAGGCCACACACCACTGGGCGCCCTCGCCTTCGGTAAAACTGTCATGGGTTGCATCGGCGAAACCTTCGCCATCAAACAGCGGAATCACCGGGTCGGCGTTCAGCGTTTGCATCAGGTAATCGCGCAGACCGCCCTTGTAAGCCCAGGTCTGCGTGTCTTTGGTCTTCTCAACTGTGAGGGTCACCGTTACACCAGGCATCAGCACCGCCTTGCTGCGCAGCAGGTGCGTCAGGTCAGCCATGGGTAAAACGGAGGTCTCGAAGTACTTGGCATCAGGCCAGACGCGCACGGATGTGCCGCTCTTGCGGTCGCCCTCACCAGCTTTGCGCAGTTGCAGCTTCTCGGTGACGTCGCCGCCTTCAAACACCAGCCGCGCGACGGTGCCGTCGCGGTAAGACACGGCCTCCAGCCGTTTGGCCAGCGCGTTGGTCACGCTCACACCCACGCCATGCAGACCACCCGAGAAACTGTAGGCGCCGCCCTTTCCCTTGTCGAACTTGCCACCGGCGTGCAATCGGGTGAACACCAGTTCGATCACCGGTGCTTTTTCTTCCGGATGCATGCCGAACGGGATGCCGCGACCGTCGTCTTCCACACTGATGGAGCCATCGGTGTGCAGCGTGACCTTGATTTTCTTGCCGTGCCCGGCCAGCGCCTCGTCCGCCGAGTTGTCCAGAACTTCCTGGATGACATGCAGCGGGTTGTCGGTGCGCGTGTACATGCCCGGACGCTGCTTGACGGGCTCCAGCCCCTTGAGAACGCGGATGGACCCTTCTGAATATTCGGGCGTTGTTTTGACTGCAGGATTCGTTGCCATAGCGGCCCATTGTAGACCGGCGAGGTCAAAATCACTGGATACAATTACAGCTCCAAGAGCCTCCGTGCCTTATGCTTTTGGGTAAAAGCTGCAAGAAATCACCAAAATGACTACATTCCCCGCATGACTTCAAACACCAAAACGCTGTCCATGACCCAAGTGCTGATCTGCGGCGCCGCCATCGTGACGCTATCCATGGGCATCCGGCACGGGTTCGGGCTCTGGTTGCAGCCGGTCACGCAGGCACAGGGCTGGACGCGCGAGACCTTCGCGTTTGCTATCGCCATCCAGAACCTGGCTTGGGGCGTATCGGGCATTTTTGCCGGCATGCTGGCCGACCGGTATGGCGCTTTCAAGGTCATTGTGGGCGGAGCACTGTTATATGCCCTGGGCCTGATGGGCATGGCGCACTCCCCCACACCACTGCTGTTTGCTGGCAGTGCCGGCATTTTGATTGGCGTGGCGCAGGCCGGTACCACCTATGCCGTGGTGTACGGCGTGATTGGCCGAAACGTCAGCGCCGAGCGGCGATCATGGGCCATGGGCATCACGGCCGCTGCGGGCTCTTTCGGCCAGTTTTTGATGGTGCCGACCGAGGGGTTCCTGATCAGCAGCTTTGGCTGGCAACAGGCATTGGTGATTCTGGGCTTTGCTGCCCTGTTGATCGTGCCGCTGGCCTGGGGGTTGCGTGAGCCCGGTTTCATGGGCGGTGCGGCACCCAAACGGGAGCAAACCATTCTCCAGGCGCTACGTGAGGCCTTCAAATACCCCAGCTTTCAGCTGTTGATGGCAGGCTACTTTGTCTGCGGGTTTCAGGTTGTGTTCATTGGCGTGCACATGCCCAGCTACCTCAAGGACAAGGGCCTGTCACCCCAGGTTGCCAGTTATGCGCTGGCACTGATCGGCCTGTTCAATGTGTTCGGCACCTATGCTGCAGGGGTTCTGGGTCAAAAAATGCAGAAGAAAAACATCCTGTCGTTCATCTATTTCG
>JBJOPS010000008.1:0-93039 GCA_046050465.1 Pseudomonadota bacterium
CTGAGGCTAGGAGGTTTCAGGCGGATCAGTACTTTAGGCAGTGGGCTCCACCAGTAGCTGTTCGTGGTTTTTATAAAATCAGGAGCGGGGTAAGAAAAGTATTTTCCAGCCTCAATCAAAAAAATTAGACAGTAGATTTGACTGATCCTATGCTTGGGAGTGTCCGATTTCTGTGTGTGAGGCGGACTTGCTTGTCTCGGTATAGGGAGCTTAAGCGCTACTCAAATCCGGGGGGCGTCTGGCGCTTCCTGAAATCAATGCAGGCTCACGGTTAGTTCCAATCCGTCTTGAAGGAGGACTCTTGGGATTTTCCCGTCTGTGTCCAGCGGGATGGATTCCATCTTGTCGATCGCCCTGAGAATCGATTCGTCCCAGGCTTTGTTACCGCTGGGAGTGACGATCCGGCGACTGGTGATGGTTCCGTTGGAACTGGTCCGGACGATGATGACAACTGTTGGGTTAGCGGCATTTGCGTTCACAAATGTGGTGTGTTGTTTGATCCGGGTCTGAATTCTTTCTGCGTAGCCGGTCGAGGGAGCGGACGATTGCTGAGCAGTTCCTGTTGCCAAAGATGCCCCATTCGCATTGGCAAGTCTGGCCATGCGTGCGATATTCGCCTGGCGTAAGGATTCCAGCTTCTTTGCGTTTTCTGCTTCGTTGCGACGGTCCTGCGCCAGTTTTTTCTCAATCTCGCGCTTTTGTCGGAGTTGCTGTTCTTCGGCTTGCAGTTTTTCCTGAGCAATACGCTGTTTTGCCTGCTCAATCGCGATACTGACATTCGCGACTTCGGGTAATGGTTTCACTGGAGATGCAGGGGGATGGGATTGCGGAAATGTCGGGGCCGCTTCTTGGGGAACTGCAGACCATAGCTCGGCCGATATCGAAATGATGGAGGTGGGCTTCTTCCAGTTCGTCCCCCATGTCAGTGCAATGAGCAAAACAACATGGGCCAGAACGGCAAGGACGAGCGCGCGCGACAGGCCAGCGGTCTTGGGCGGTGCAAATTCAAAACGCTTATCAACCGCACGCATGTTCACCCTCAATTAACAAGCTGAACAGAGAGCCCCACTCGCTTAACGCCTGCACGCTGCAGGTTGTCCATGATTTTCACGACGGACTCGTATTGAATCGTACGATCGGCACTGATTAACACCGCCAAGCCCAGAGAGTCACTCTGTGCTTTTTTCACTGCGGCTGTCAGTTCCTCGCCACTGCGCATGAGGGTGGTTTGATTCTTGATTCGTAGCTCAATGGCATCATGCTTGGTGATGATGATCTGGATGATCTGATCAGGTTGCCTGCCAGCTTTGCCGACACTGGGCAAGTCAATCGCACCGGGAGTAATGAGTGGTGCCGTGACCATGAAGATGATCAGCAGTACCAGCATCACATCAATAAACGGTACCATGTTGATTTCGTTAATAGTGCGTCTGCCACGACCTCGCCTAACCATGGATGGCATGAAAATCCTCTCCTCTCAGCGATCTGGTGCCGGTTGTACGCTTACGCTGGTGCTGCGCTGCAAGATGTTGGAAAACTCTTCCATAAAGGTTTCCAGACGGCTGGCTATCCGGTCAATATCACGAGCGAACCGGTTGTATGCAACCACTGCCGGTATTGCAGCGAAAAGACCAATCGCAGTCGCGACCAATGCCTCAGCAATTCCGGGCGCCACTGTGGCCAGTGTTACTTGCTGTAACGAGGCCAGACCAGTGAATGCATGCATGATTCCCCATACTGTTCCGAGCAAACCGACATAAGGGGAAACTGAGCCAACCGAGGCAAGAAACGACAGATTGATCTCCACTGCATCAAGCTCTCGCTGAAAACTTGCACGCATGGCCCGTCTCGCCCCATCCATCAGCGTACCGGTGTCGGTGACTCGGCGCTCTCGCAGTTTGAGGTATTCACGCATACCGCTTGCGAAAATGCGCTCCATCGAGCCTGATTTGATGGATTTTCTGGTGGCCACATCGAATAGTTCTTTCAAAGTTGTGCCAGACCAAAACTCACGTTCGAATATTTCATTAAGAGAGTTGATCTCTCTCAAGGCGAAGATTTTGCGAAAAATTGCAGCCCAACTGGCTATTGAAATAACCAGCAACAGCAACATCACAAGTTGAACGACGATACTGGCATTCAATACTAAATGCAGAATAGACAGATCTTGATTCATATAAATTGTTTTGGCGCGTTGACAAACATTTTTTCAAAAGTAATGAGCAGATCAGGCCAGGAGGGCTTGAAGTCTTGACACCGATTCCTGTAATTGAGACATGGAGTTTGCTGTAGAAAACCGGATGAATTGATGCGTTTGGTGTACGCCAAAATCTCGCCCTGGGGTTACTGCGATGTGAGCACGCTTCATTAACTCGAATGCAAATTCCCAGCTATCCTTCAACCCCAGTTTTTGACAAACCGTTGAGCAATCTGCCCAAGCGTAAAATCCACCATCGGGCATCACTGGGACATGAAGCCCCAAGGCGCGCAAGGCCGGGATGAAGTAGTCTCTGCGGGCCATAAACTCTTGACGTCGTCGCTCATACTCATTCAAGCTACCTGACTCGAAGCAGGCAAGTGCGGCCATCTGCGACAGACTGCTTGGACAGATAAATAGATTTTGTGCCAAACGCTCTACTGTACCGACAAGCGCATCAGGAATGACCATCCACCCTAGGCGCCAGCCGGTCATACTGAAATACTTGCTGAAACTGTTGATGCTGATGATCTGATCATCCAAAGCCAGGGCAGTCTGGCTATATTGCGGATCAAAACTCAGTCCTAAATATATTTCATCTATGAGGGTAACGCCCCCACGCGCGCAAACAGACTCATGAATGCTGCGTAGCTGGGCGCGGTCGATCGACGTGCCCGTTGGATTGGATGGAGATGCCAGGATGACACCCCGGGTACGAGGACCCCAGGCAGCGAGAACCTTGGAGGCATCCAGTTGGAAGCGCTCCTGCTCGGTAACAGGAATTGCCACCGTCGTGGCCCCGGCCACACCCACAAAATGCCGATTGCATGGATAGCTGGGATCGGGTACCAGCATTTCATCTCCTTCGTCCAGGAGTGCTATGCAAGCCAAAAGGAGGGCGGCCGAAGCGCCAGCCGTTACCACAATTCGACTTGCCGGGATCGACACCCCAAATCGGGTTGCATACCACTCACTAAGTCGTTCCCGCAATTGTGGAATACCCAGTGCCGGAGTGTATTGAGTTACGCCGTCAAAAATGGCCTTGGCAGCTGCTTCCTGAACCAATGGTGGTGCTGTGAAGTCTGGCTCACCAATATTCAAAAAAACCATGGGTGAATCGGTGTTGGAGACAGTTTGCCCCGCGGCTACAGCTGCCTTGGCCATCTCCATCACGTAAAAAGGACTAATCCTGCTCGCTCTTGCTGAAATCTTCATGACTCAAGTCAAAGAGCCTGTCCCACGAAATGCCGGTCACTCAGAACCTCGGCGGCTCTCAAAGCCGGAGCCAGTCCGTTGAGAACGGCATTGACATATTTATACCCATCAGTTCCACCAAACTCCTTGGCCAGTTCAATGCACTCATTCATGACAACGCGCCATGGCACATCCAGACAATGCTTGAATTCATAAGCACCAATCAACATGACGCCATGCTCAATGGGTGAGATTTCTTCCACACTGCGATCAAGCAAAGGAACGATTAATGCATCCAGCTCGATCCGCTGTTCAACACACCCACGCAACAACGCATCGAAGTGCACAGCATCTGCTTTTCCGAAGCCTGCCAGATCCCGGGTAAAGGCATCCACATCAGCAATGGCATTTCGTCCAACAAGTGTTTGATAAAGTCCCTGTAAAGCAAATTCCCTGGCTCTGCTTCGACTGGATTTGCTTGCCGCTTTCCGTGCACCGGTACTGGTCAGTCCGGTACGGGACTGACGGGGAGGGCGCCTGGAGACTGTTCCCAGTTTCACATCGTTCATTAAATCGCTTCCATTAAATTAACCATTTCCACAGCAACACGGGCGGCATCGCGCCCTTTCTCCACTTTGCGTGCAATTGCTTGTTCAAGGTTTTCAGTGGTCAAGATAGCGTTGGCCACAGGCACCTGATAGTCAAGTGCTACGCGGCTCACCCCCGCACCAGACTCGTTGGCGACCAATTCAAAGTGGTAAGTTTGACCACGAATGATGCATCCTAACGCGATCAGTGCGTCGTATTTCGATTTTGCTGCCATCGCTTGAAGGGCAACAGGAATTTCAAGTGCGCCAGGGACAATTACGTGATCAATGTACTTTTCCCGCACCCCCAACGCCAACAACTCAGCCTTGCAAGCCAATGCAAGGGCATTGGTGATAGGTTCGTTAAAACGTGCCTGTACTATCCCAATGGACAACCTCTTGCTGTCTATGCGGCTTTCGGTGAAATCAGGGGTTCCTTTGTTGGCTCCAAACATCTTGATATCCTGTAGTGTTGACTGCTTAAATGAGCTCGGATGGGGCGATATAACCAACAATCTCCAGCCCATAACCAGTCATGCTTGGCATTCGCCTCGGGGTTCCGAGCAAGGTCATTTTATGAACCCCGCACTCACGCAGGATTTGAGCTCCCACGCCATAGGTCCGCAGGTCCATTCGTCCCCGCTGGGGGCCATGGCTAGCACGCGCCGTCCCGTCAAACTGGGATAGCAATTGGGCAGCACTCTCTCCACAATTTAACAGTACAGCCACACCTTTTCCTTCTTCTTCAATGCGTGCGAGGGAAGCGCCCAGACTCCACGTATGCATCCCACGCCCTATCTCCAGCATATCCAGTACAGAAAGGGGCTCGTGGACCCGCACCGGTACTATGTCACCAGCTGACCAGATCCCCTTGACCAGGGCAAAATGCACTCCTTGACCCGGTTGGTCTTTGAACGCATGAATGACAAACTCTCCCCAATTGGTCTGGATATGCCGGGAACCAAGCCGCTCAACAAGTGATTCAACTCGGCTTCGATACTCGATCAGACTGGCAATGGTGCCAATTTTCAGTCCATGTTCGGCAGCAAATATCTGCAAATCAGGCAACCGTGCCATGGTCCCATCGTCCTTCATGATTTCGCAAATGACAGCGGCGGGCGAGCAACCCGCCATGGCAGCAAGATCACAGCCCGCTTCAGTGTGACCGGCACGCATGAGAACACCGCCATCGACTGCCTGAAGGGGAAAGATGTGCCCTGGCTGTACCAAATCCACCGGGCGAGCACCGGGGGCTACAGCTACCTGAACAGTCCGCGCCCGATCGGCGGCAGATATCCCGGTTGTTACACCTTCAGCTGCTTCGATCGAAACTGTGAACGCGGTCCCCTTTTTGTCGCCATTTCGTGCGGTCATCGGGGTGAGCTGCAGAAGTTTGCAGCGCTCTTTTGTCAAAGTAAGGCAGATGAGCCCTCGCCCAAAGCGAGCCATGAAATTAATAGCTTCAGCACTGACATGGTCTGCTGCCAATACAAGATCGCCCTCATTTTCACGATCTTCTTCGTCAACCAGAATCACGATTTTTCCGGCCCGAATATCTGCCACGATCTCATCTACCGGGGAGATACCGGTGGTTGTTGCTGCATGTGTCATTGCGAAGCTTTCATTTCAGGTGAAGTGCCTCTTGAAATTGATAAACGCTCGACATATTTAGCGAGCATGTCGACCTCAAGGTTAACAACATCCCCATGAGTCAGTTCACCCAGCGTGGTGCTTTGTACGGTGTGCGGAATCAGGTTTATATGTGCTTCACAGCCACCCGGATAATCCTGAACCTGGTTGACAGTCAGACTCACACCGTTGACGGTTAATGACCCCTTGTAAACCAGATACATGGCCAATGACTGGGGTATATCAAGCCGCAGATCCCAGCTCTCACCCGTTGGTTTGAAGCTGATGACATGCCCTACGCCATCAACGTGCCCTGAAACCAGATGCCCACCCAGTCGATCTCCTGCACGCAGCGCCTTCTCCAGGTTGATCCGGCCTGGCTGACCCAAGCAGACAGTTTTTGACAAGGATTCGACCGAAATATCAACAAAAAATTGATGATTGACCAAATCCAGCAAGGCAACCGTCATGCATGCCCCATGAAGTGAAATACTGTCGCCCAGGCTGACATCGGCTAAGAATCCGCTTGGGCAATCAATAGCAAGGCGGTTGCCGTGTCTGGCCGATGACCCCAGCGGGTGAACTGCCGATATGTGCCCCACGGCCGTGATAATTCCAGTAAACATGGCCTCATTTTCGCAGGGAAATGCAACAGGATGGCCAGCTGGAGAGTGGCTACTTGTTAAAAATGTTCCTTACCCAAAATATTGGCCCTAATTCTGAGGTCGTTGCCAACAAGCTCAATGGATTTGAATATCAATGGCAAAGCATCATCAATGCCGCGCAAAGGACCAAAGTCTGCCATGTCCCGCCCTTGGCCAATCAATTTTGGAGCCAGATACATCAAAAGCTCATCGACCAGATCTTCCCTCAGCAAGGCGCCATTGAGCTTGCTGCCAGCTTCCACGTGCAGCTCGTTGATTTCACGCAGTGCCAGATCAGCCAGCATGGTTTTTAAATCAACCTTTTCCTTTGTCTCATGGGTGGTGCCCGGCATATGGATGACGGTGGCGCCACGTGCCTGCAGGGCAGATTGTTTGACATTGTCCTTAGTGGCAGAGTAAATATATATGGATCGGTTGGGTATAAATAAATGGGCATCCAGAGGCGTCTGGAGACGACTGTCAACAATCACCAGGTGAGGCTGACGCGGCGTGTCATGCAATCGCACATCCAGTCGCGGGTTGTCTTGCAAAACAGTCCCAATGCCTGTCAGCACAGCACAAGACCTGGCTCGCCAGGCATGCCCGTCCTTTCTGGCTGCATCGGCAGTAATCCACTGGCTGGCACCATTATTCAAGGCAGTTTTACCATCCACAGATGCGGCAACTTTAAGGCGCACCCAAGGTGTTTTGCGTACCATGCGGCTAAAGAACCCGATATTGAGCTCCCTTGCGGCAATAGCCGCAGAGCTATCGGTAGGCAAGACCTCAACCTTGACTCCTGCTGCTAGCAGCCGTGCAAAACCGCGTCCGCTGACCAGAGGGTTGGGGTCCTCATGAATTGCAACTACCTTCTTGATGCCGGCCTGGATTAGCGCTTCACAGCACGGACCTGTCCGGCCTGAATGGGCGCAAGGCTCCAGAGTTACATAAGCGGTTGCACCCTGCACCGGATTACGCAGGCTCTTCGCATTTTGCAGTGCAACTATTTCAGCGTGAGCCAAGCCCGCCCGCTGGGTGCTTCCCGTGCCAAGAATGTCGCCACTGTCAGATACAAGCACGCAACCCACTCTGGGATTGGGCGCGGTGACGTGCATTGCGCTCCTTGCTGCATCTAAAGCAGCAGATAGGGCTGCATTGTCACGTGCAGACCAGATGGGGATGGTGATTGGAATCAATCCTGCTGTATGCCGTTTGCTGGTAGCTTGGCATCATCTCCAGCAAGCCGCCACCTCCGAATCTGTCCCTGCACCGGTAGACGATTTTTGGCCAGTTTGTGAAATCCCCAGCGTAGCGCACTGTGAATCATTGGCCTGACCGTTCTCTGGGATTGCCTCGATATTAAAGGTCGTTGCAGTCGGCTCTCCCGCAGCAAATGCAAATGAATAAAACGAGGCTGACTCGGTTGAGCAAGTGAGCGTTGGCAGTATTGCGCCCGCATACGTCAGTGAACCGGTGTACCTGCGCTCCATGAATTGCGCTAGTTCCATCAGGCATCCGGCAGCCACAGCACGCCTGGTCCGCATGACATGCTGCTGATATCCTGGTACTGCAATGGACGCCAATATCCCGATGACTGCGACAACGATCATCAGCTCTATCAGGGAAAACCCATGTGTATGACGTTTCATCCTTAATCCTTAATGATTTCACGCCAGGAAATACGCCCTTTTCTGGGGGCGACACCCAGATTGACGCCAACATCCCTGACCCGTCGGCCCACTTCAGAGCTTGTGCCGCCTGCTACCAGTCTATTGCCAATCAGGGTTGGGCGACTAGGCAAGCCGATACCCAGGTCAACAGAGCCCACATAAACATGTGAAATCGTGTCATCACTGTAATTCCGGTTGTTATTGATATCCAGAATACCCATGCTGAGCGAACCACCTGTAAACGGGTTAATCGCGTTCAGATAGCCTGTTCCACCTGGAATACAAGGGTCACTGGCTGCTGGAATAATTGAGCTGCCAATCAAAACCGGGAGTGCCAGTTTATAAATGATCGGCTCGGTAACCATGCGTTCTCCAACTGTGCTGGTCCAATCAACATACCAACCCTTTTTGTCTACCATATCGCCAGCTACCGAGGTTGCAAACGTCCTGACGGGTTTGCCATCCTGCATGGCTGTGGAGGCAACTGACCTGCTGCGCAAATCCGACCGGCCGGCAATGACGCTATTTTCATCTATCAGGCTGTACCAGGTCTGCACAGAGCTGTCAGTTGGATCACCGGTCTTGAAGTATGAGCCACTGCCAAAAAACAGAAAACGCTTGCCAATATTAGGATCGCTGCCAACAGTATTGACGGCCGCTGTTATCTGGCTGGTAATCGGTTGACGGATATTGCTCTCATCCTGAGCAACAAACAGGGGGGATCCATTCAATGACAGGCCCCATTCAGTTGAGTCGGTAGAGCTGACATCAAATTTCCAGACATTGCCTTTGAGGTCTCCCGCATAAATGTAGTCGGCAGTACCGTCGCCGTTGGTGTCGATGAACCCGGGCGTAGCCAAACCATTGTCACTGCCTGCAAGGGTATCAATTTTTCGAATCTGCTCAATTTGACCATTGCTGGCAAGGATAAAAATATACAGGACAGCTTTTCCACTGGCACTGTTGTATCCATTACTGACCAATAAAGCGGCTGAACCGTAGTTTCGGATCCCGTTTCCATCACCTTTGTCATAAGCCTTATTGATCTTGGTAAAAATGGGCCGACCCAGCAGAAGGCCCAGATCCGGGTCAGCGGCAGCCGTAGCGCTAGCCTGTGGCGTGTATTCCCAAAGGAAATTGCCTGTACCAAACGTCGTGGGGTTTGTTACGTCCAGCGCGAACAAGCCCTTTCCACCACGACCAAGCGCAGAAAATAGATAGTTTCTGCTGTTGGTTTCAGCCGTGCGGGACGACACCGTCACATCACCATCAATAAAATATTTGTGCGAATAGCTGACAGATGCCAAGCTGGCTAACCGGGGCATTATTTCCCGCGGAATGAACCCAAACACCTCATTACCATTGGCTGCGTTGATGGCGTGCAACATGCCATCGTTAGATCCGACATAAATGGTGTCCGTATCGCTGACGTAAAAAGGAGATGAGTGAACGATATCGCCCAGAACACTGTTCCCACGATCTCGCAGCGTGCCTCTATTTTGTAGCTCGCTGGATCGGACACCCCGAATGTAGTCAAGCGTTTCACTATTTCCAAGCAAAGCCTGATCGGCAGAGGGGAGTTGTGCCCATAAAAACTCGCGGGTTTGCCCGGCGACCGTTCTGGCAAATATCTTGCGGGCTGAGGGGGCAGGAATGTGCTCGGAAGCGGCCCACTCAGTACTGCTGCTGACACCGGTTTGCGTAACCGGATATGCAACCAGGTCACCAGACCAATAGCTGGCATCGAATCGAGCCTGGAATACCCGCGAGTTGGTGGAGATGCTGGAGCTGTTGGCAATCACGTTACTGGCACTGGAGTTGGTTTTGAAAATTTCATCAAAAGCCTTCTTCAGCGTTTCACGCAGTTTCACCGGGTTTTGCACCAGAAAATAAGTATCTGGAACCCCGTCCTGGTTCAGATCCCACTCATTGATCTGGTCAGGCCGGTCATTGGTGTTCTTGTCATTGAATCCACCCCATTTTGCAGCGTACCAGAGAGGGTCTTTCAGCAACGTAGCACTGGCAGTAGAGCTTGGAGTGAATGTAAATATAGAGGAATTGCCAATGCTTGGCAGATTTCGACAGGTGGGATTGGGAGATGCATTGTCACAATAACCGGGAATTTGGCCGGCCGGCACGTTTAAAAAGTACTGACCTGTATAGCTTCCGGACGACACCTCATCTCGGGCAACCAGATAGGTGCCGTCCCGGGTGGTCCCGGAAATCGCGTACCCCAAATGCTGTTTGATGCCACCAGCCTCGTACATGGGACGCACCTGAACAGACAGCGTATTGTTGGCGTTGGCTGTAACCGTGTACTCGGCAATGGCATCCATGTCGTGGTCGCCGCCTTGCTCCACGTCTTCGTAGCTGATGCGAAATCTGGCGAAATAGCGACCTCCGTTGATGGCCGTATTTCGATCTGCAGCGCCCGAGTTGGCAATGGTATCGACATAAAAGTCCACAATTTGATCGGTAGGCTGGTAAGCCCCCTTTGCCGCACTAATGCCGTTTGGATTAGGCGGGCCAGATCCACCACTGACAGATTTTCCAAATGGCACCAGCGTGATAACCCGTCCATTGGGCAGTGGCGCCGCTATCTTGGGCAGCGGAGAGGTGAGTGCCACCACAAAGGTGTCAATGATCTGCTTGCCCTGCAAGTCACTCCGCAAATCGTTTCGTTTGGCGTAGCTGGAAACTGCGGCCGAGTAATAACTGCCTTGTTTGGCCGGCTCGTCTGGTGCGAGCCCCCGTACAGTACCAAGAGATGTAACTGGCTTGGCAGTGGGCGCCGCATCATAGGTGCTATTGGACTGACCAATAAACCGGGAGCCGGGAACAGAGGGCTCATTGTTTGTAATGGTATTGCCTTCGGTGCGGGCATTCAGCCCGGACATGTCGCCTGAAAAGCTGGAAAAATAGCTCCCCGGGATGCTGTCTGAGTCAAACGACGGGTTAACGTCAGAAACAACCAGATAACTCGCCCGCGCACACCAGGGCGCCTTGGCCGCGCTGGTGCTCTCATAGGGGTCATCCCAGGCTACATTGCTCAGGCCAACGGCCTGGTCATGCGTGGTACTGCCCATAAATGAGGACGTAGGGGATTTTTTTCCGGCAAAGTAGCGGGCCACCTCATACATCATTTCCCCAATCGGGTTGCCCCAGTCGAGAAACTGGCCTTCTGTAGGGGCCATGGCTGACATCGCATACGGGCCGGCTTGCAGATATTCAGACGTATTGGTTGTCTGGTTGAAGCCGCGAATTCGCAGGCGGTTGAATGTGTTGACGATTCGTGCCGTGGCGGTAAATTGCCCCGTAAGTGCGTTGACCTCGTCCCTGAAAGAAGACACCACTTTGCGCATGCGCCCGCCGGACATATGTTTGTCATAGCTCCCGCTGAGCAGGCCAAAAAGCATGGAATCGTTTTCGCCATAGTCATGTAAAAGCCCTATCGGCTTGTAAATGCGCGCGGTGTTCCCGCCAGAG
The DNA here is from genome assembly GCA_046050465.1 of Pseudomonadota bacterium. Taxonomy (GTDB): domain Bacteria; phylum Pseudomonadota; class Gammaproteobacteria; order Burkholderiales; family Burkholderiaceae_C; genus Egaibacter. The sequence continues at coordinate 11,408 of JBJOPS010000008.1, forward strand.
CCTGGGTATTCCTTGCAGCCATTATGAAACGTGGCACTGCAAACCTCCACCCGGACGGTGTGGTCCGCCACGGTGGAGCTTCCTGAAAATGCTGCTCCACCGAACAGGGTGCTATCCAGAACGGGGCGCTCTTTCGACGCCCATTCCCAGACACGGGCGCCATTGCCGACATTTAGCCGGCTACGCAACAAAGGCGGCATGTTGCTGCAGGTATCCAGCGTGGAGCAGTGCACATCTTTATTCGCTGTCAGATTGCCAAAGAAATGGCGCTGCCCGGAGCCCGGAGCAGAAAACGGGGTGTAGTCGCTGATGTTGTAACCATCGACCGCAAGGCTGGTGTATTCCTTGGCCCATGTGTGGGCGTCTTGCGGAATGTATGCCCGGCGCAGCACCGTGCGGGTGTAGGTAGAGCCGGCAACTCCTTCAACAACATCGACCTCCCTGTGGCCTCCGTAGAGCACTTTGCGCAGCGCATCAATGCGGCTGGTGGTTACATAATTGAGCCAGTTGCCCGACCAGCGCCCTGAAGTGCACCGGCCGCTTGTTGCGTTGGCCGCGGGGATGAACCGATCGCCAGTGCCGTTGCCCCCCGTGTGGGTGTAGCACAGTCCCGAGTCAAACAGCCCGTAGTATTCGATGCCGGGTTTGAAGCGAACATCCAGAGAGCCGTCTCCATCGATGTCAGAGGCATCGTTGTATGCTTCATAGAACAGTTTGTGGTCCTTGCCTGCGGTCAACATGACCATGGGCTTGGCCGTGATCTGGGTAACCAGTGGCGTATCAGGAATTGTGACGGCATGGGTCATGCTTGCAGCCAACTGCAATCCCAAGCCGAATGCGAGCATGGCGTGTGGCCAGGGTTTCGTATATCCGGAATGATTCATGTCAAACCTCCTGTTCCAGTTTCTCGGTGATTAATCTGTGGCGTACAAGGACTGCAGCACCACAGTGGCGCGGCCTGCACTGCCTGCAGTACGCGCCGTAATGCGGTATCGCCTGCAATTCATCGGGTCCGAGGACGACCCGGGCTGGCAGGCAAAGGTGTCGCCAAGGTATTCCACAAAATATTGTGGTGTGACAGACAGCGCCCCCGCACTAACCGAGGTGGCATCCTGCCACGATGCAAAACTGGTGTTTTCCCAACGCGGGGTATCGGATGTGCCGGGAGGCGAGCAACTCATGATGCCAGCTATCAGGTTGCATCCGGTTCCGGCACCGGGCGAGGGTTTGTTGGTTTCAACAGCAGCTTCAATTTCACGAAGGGCGGCCTCTGCGGCCTGAAAGGCAATGCTGCGGTCAAATGTCTGTCCGGCCATTCTTTCCTCCTGGGTAATGGCCCGGATACCAGCCAGCCCCAGCAAAGTCATGACAACCAGCAAAATCAGACTGACCAGGAGAGCGACACCTTTTTGGTGGTGAGGTGTCGGGGATGGGGTTGTCATTATTAGTCTCATGGGGCACTTTGAATCAGGGCGTCGCGGTTGCGTAAAGCCACTATGTGCGTCAACCGTCGCTGAATGGGCTGGCCGTCAACAGATACGTTTTCTTCACTTTGCAGTGTCAGGTTAAAGCGGGCAGCAACGGCCTGATTGAGGTTTGTGTCTGCCCATGCGTTGTTCCCGACGCTGAAAACGGAGTCGTTGGCATCAACCCATGCGGTGGCCAGCGTACTGTTGGACAGGTTCGTGGTCAGGTAGTTGATTTGCAAGTCCTGAACGCCCGTGAGCATTTCTTCCCGCACGGGTGTCACGGTCGTGTCGCCGGCGACAGTCACTTTGGATATGCGACTGCGGAAAAGGGTGCGCTGCCCCTTGGCATTGAATCCAACATACCAAAAAGTTGCCGACAGTTTGGCAACCAGGGCGCCGGGCATAAAAACCTTTGCTCCTGCCGTTGTGCAAATGGCCGGGGTAGGGTAGCCCAGCGCATTGCCGCAGTTGAGGTCAGTCATGGACGCGGTGTAATCCAGAATGCGCAGGCTTGCGCTCACAGTCCCGACCTGGAATATGGCAGCACCATTCATGTCGCAGGCGATCACTACGTCGTCGGCGTCGATTCCATCGACTGATTGCATGGTGATTTCGTTGGTGGCGGCAGAATGATTGGTGACAACGCGCTCGGCTTGCTCGGCCTGGATGACCAATATTGCATCGGTTCCGGCTACCCTGCTGCCGTTGGTGGTACCAAATGCAGCAATATCGGTTGTATCCTGATCGCCGTTAAATCCTCGAACCGTTCCCGCATTCCAGTCTGCCCACCAGGGAACGGTGCCCGATGCATTGCGAATGACATTGGCAACCAGTGCAGTTCCACATGCATTTTCCCCGGCTTCACGCACACTTCTGGACATCACGTCAAAGGCGGCGCGCCCGTTTTCCTGCATGCGGGAGAGATTTTCATTAACCCGAAAGCTCTCCCGATTTGAAATGAAAAGATTGAGTATCCCTCCAATCAGGAACAAACCAAGAACCATGGAGACCAGGAGTTCAACCAGCGACAGACCGGTTTGTCTGTGCGATATGGAGCCCGGTCCCGGGCAGACATTGATACCCCGGGCTGTGCCACAGGACTGGTTTGGATGATGGGCAGGCGTCATAATTTTGTTGCCGTGTCAATGGTTTGTACGCCGACTCCGCCCGCCCGGGTGTCATCCCATTGCACCTGGACACGGCAGTTGCCGTCTGCATCGCACAGCACAGCTCCGCAAGTGGTCGTGTCGTCCGCTTGCCCCATGTTGTCTTTCAAAGCAGTAATCCAGTCTCGCATGTTGGTATGGGCCAGCGTAGTGCCTGTTACTGCGTCCGGCGTGCAAATACCACCAATGACATCTCCGACCAGACTTCCAGTGTTGTAGTTGAGTGCCTTGGCGCTATTTTTATCAATGCGCATGGCATCCAGAATGTAGTAACTCAGCATGACGCCTTGCGTACGCTGCATGCTGCTTTGGTTGCCTTTTACGGCGCGCGCCTGCATGGCCGCCATTCCCAGCAAGCCGAAACTCAGAACCAGAACGGCTACCAGTATTTCGATTAGCGAGGCCCCATTTTGAGACTGACTGCGTTTCATGGCATTTGGTGTTTGTTGAAAGTCACATAAGTCCGGATGGCTTCAAGAAGCCGGCGCAGGACAGCCGGGGCTGACACTGGCAGGCTTTTCCAGGGCAATACGACCGACACTGTTGATGACAAGGTCACGTGCCCGCTTGTCATCAGACAAGGCGCCCGAAGTGCTGCAAACCCGAATGGTGCCTGCCTGAAACGCCCCATTCAGGGATTTGCTCTGGCCATCGGCTGAAAATGAAACATATTGGCTAACAGTCGCATTGCCTTTGACCACGATTCCGCCCGGTAATGCCTGGGCAAGGAAGCTGATGTTTTCTCCCGTATTGACAAAGGCGTTGTTCGCATCGGGGGTGGTTCGGTTTGAGTCTGCAAAAATGATCCAGCCCTGTTCCCAGTCTCCGGTTGTAACGCATTGTGTGCCATTGGCACTTTTGCAGATGGAAACCCGGTTACCCAGGCGCACTGCCTCAGACCGGGTCTGAGCCAGTGAGGCCAGTAAATCGTTGGTGGCTGTTGTTAACCGGGAGGATGCTATGAGGGACTGAAAGCTGGGTAGTCCGATTGCGAGCAATACGCCAAGCAACGTCACCGTGATCAATAGTTCGATGGAGGTAAAACCTCGCTCACGGGATGTTGACTTCAGGATTTGATGGAGTAGTCGCATTGATCGGCTATTGGTTTGGCGTCTTGCAGGGGATTACACCCCTTGCAACCTGATTTGGGCCAGGCAAAGCGCTTCACGGTAGTCTCAGGCCGATGAATGGCAAAGATCTGTCATTTAAAAGGAATTGGTACGCCCGGTTTCTTGTGGCTTGGCGTGATATTGTTTAACGCCGGACCTCGTCAACCAGAGCGCTGAACTCGTCAATATCTTCGAAGTTTCGGTAAACGCTGGCAAATCGGACATAGGCCACCTTGTCGAGCTTTTTCAGTTCGCGCATGACGAGTTCGCCGATGCGGGCAGATGCAACCTCGCGCAGTCCCAGGGTTAGCAATTTTTCTTCAATGCGTTCAATCGCGCTGTCGATCTGGTCGGTACTGACCGGGCGTTTTCTAAGTGCCAGGTTCATGGATGCAAGCAGTTTTGCGGGTTCAAAATCAATGCGTCGGCCATCCTTTTTCACGATGGCTGGAAAACTGACATCGGGCCGTTCATAAGTGGTAAAACGTTTCTCGCAAGATCCGCACTGACGCCGGCGGCGGATGAAATCCCCATCTTCAGAAATCCGGGTTTCGACCACTTGGGTTTCCGAATGACTACAGAAGGGGCACTTCACCGGACAATCCTTATCGGTAAACCGGGAATCGATCTGTCAGTGCCCGAACTTTTTCACGTACGACGGCAATGCTGTGTTCATCCCGTGGTTTGTCAAATACGTCGGCTATCAGATTTGCGGTAATCCGGGCCTCTTCATCCTTGAAACCACGGGTGGTCATGGCGGGTGTGCCAATTCGCACGCCACTTGTAACCATGGGTTTTTCAGGGTCGTTGGGAATTGCATTTTTGTTGATGGTCATGTGGGCATTGCCCAAAACGACCTCTGCTTCTTTGCCAGTGATGCCTTTGGAGCGAAGATCCACCAGCATGAGGTGGCTTTGCGTGCCCCCGCTGACAATGCGAAGGCCGCGCTGTGTCAGGGTTTGCGCAATGATCTGGGCATTTTTTATGACCTGCTGCTGGTAAATTTTGAACTGAGGGGCCAAGGCTTCCTTGAATGCTACCGCTTTGGCCGCAATGACGTGCATGAGTGGTCCGCCCTGCAGCCCGGGAAAAATGGCGCTATTGATCACTTTCTCATGCCTGGTTTTCATTAAAATGATGCCACCGCGTGGGCCACGCAGGCTTTTGTGCGTGGTGGAGGTCACCACATCGGCGTGAGGTACCGGGTTGGGATACAGGCCGGCAGCAATCAGGCCTGCATAGTGAGCCATGTCAACCATGAAAATCGCCCCAACTTCTTGGGCAACTTTCGCAAATCGGGCAAAATCAATAGCAAGAGAATAAGCACTGGCGCCGGCAATTATCAGTTTTGGCCGGGTTTCGTGGGCTTTTCGTTCCATGGCGTCATAGTCTATTTCTTCTCTGGCGTTGAGACCGTAGCTGACAACGTTGAACCATTTTCCACTCATGTTCAGTGCCATGCCATGTGTCAGATGTCCCCCCTCGGCCAGGCTCATTCCCATGATGGTATCCCCTGGCTTGAGAAAAGCCAGGAACACAGCTTCATTCGCGGAGGCCCCGCAGTGTGGTTGCACATTGGCAGCCTCTGCGCCAAAGAGTTCTTTTACCCGGTCAAGTGCGAGTTGTTCGGCCACATCAACATGTTCGCAGCCACCGTAGTAGCGTTTGCCAGGGTAGCCTTCGGCATATTTGTTGGTCAGTTGAGAGCCCTGTGCAGCCATGACGGCGGGGGAGGCATAGTTCTCGCTGGCAATCAGTTCAATATGGTGTTCCTGACGGATATGCTCGGCTTGAATGGCTGCCCAAAGTTCAGGGTCGGTTTGTTCGACAAGGATATTGCGGTTGTACATGGTATTGTGAATAAGAGGCGATCAATTTTGCTGAGCAATGGGTGCGTGGCAAAAGTTACCGGGGCGAACGGCTAAACACATCTGCCCTGCGGGCCGCTGCGGTGCGTTCCCCGGCGGTGACCCACTTCCGCCCCGGGAATTTTGCTACCCGGGTCTATCGCCAGTTGCGCACGGTAAGAGTTTAGCCGACTGGGGAGGGAATTCAGTGGCTTCCAGCACTGGCAATTTTTTCCGGCACTGATGGCTTGTCTTTCTCGGTATCTGGCTGAACGGGTGCCCTCAGGGTTGGTACAGCCGGCAAAGTTGCAGTGGAGTCCGGCATCGAAACGGCTATGGAGTCAGCCGTCGGTGGTGATGCTTCGCGTGGCTCGACGAACGGGACAGCGCGGCCATTGGCGACTATTTGCAAACGATGGTATTCAGCCAGAACCTTCGCGCCGTAACCGGCATCGTGTTCCAGATTGGCTGCGCCGACGTAGAACTTCAGTCCGCCTTCAATGGAGCCTGCTCGTGAGATGCATTCCTGAAGAACCTTTACGCCAACACGCAGATTGGTAACCGGGTCAAAGGCGGCAAGTCTGCCCCCAAATGGCTCATACTTTTCCTGATGTACCTGCGTCATGACCTGCATCAGCCCCTGTGCGCCAACGGAACTCTGGGCGAACGGGTTAAAGCCTGATTCGATTGCCATGACGGCCAGAATCAACGTTGGTTCGAGCTTCGTGTGCCGGCCGACGCGATAGGCTTCAGCAACCAGGGCGCTGAGTGGTTCTGGTGCAACGCGGTACTTTTTGCTTAACCAGTAGGCAACTGATGCCTGCTGTTTGGGCAAATTGCCAGGCTCGGTAGCGGTGGCCCGCTCCACGGCATCAGATTCTCCGGCAATGTCCAGCAAGTCGGGTTGGCGGGATTGAAGCCAACTGGCAAGTTGTATTTCGCCGGCACTTCGAATATCTGGCCGGGCTATCAAGGTAACGCAGGCAAAGGTCACAGCCAGACCCACAAGAGCAAAGCTGTTGTGGGTGAGCTCAAAAAAACCTTGTGCAACATCTGAGGCAAAAGTCCGCAGGCCTTTGCCAATTCTCTCTGACACTGTCATAGCTTCTTCCTTCTCGCACGAAGACTTGCCTGGCTGCATGGGTAAGCATGGTGTTGGGCTAAAGGCTTGTCTGGGTTGGTACGCTGTCAGCTAATGATCAAAACTCCTGGAAAGTTTCGGGCCAGCTGACGGACTGGACCTGATGCAAATCAGGGTTAACCCTTGAACATCTGTGATGTCGGGAAGTTTATGGAGAGGATATATTCCAGTCAACTATATGAAATCTATTTAATAGATTTATTTATTTTATTGGTTAAATTTTTTATTTAAAACAATGAGTTGATTCCATTTCTTAAGGTGTTTTAATGTGTATTGTTTTTTCTATCGGGATGGTTTTCTGATAGTTTTCATGATCAATGGGGGGGTTCTAATGGGGATTTCGATTTTTGTTTGATACTTTCCTTTGTCTGGGCGTAACCTTGATCCGCCGACAATCAAAATTCACAAAATGACGCTCAATATTTTTAAAAATAACCGATGGTTTCGGTGCGCTGTCTGGGCAATGGGCTGTCTGATTACCGTGTGGCTTGGGGCCTGGTTGGCGGTGCCGCCGTTGCTCAAAAGCCAGCTTCAGGTGTTGATGGGGGAAAAACTGGGCCGCAAAGTTACAGTGGGTGCGGTGGATTTCAAACCCTGGTCAATGGAGTTGACCTTGTCCGATCTGACCGTGGCCACTCAGGATGGCAATTCCAGCCAGTTTGCGCTTAAGCGGCTGTATATAAATGCAGAAATCCAGTCCATCGTCCGGCTGGCCCCGGTGGTGGACGCAATCACACTGGATGCGCCCGTGGTGAAGCTGACTCACCTGGGCAATGGGCACTACGATATTGATGACGTGCTGGCACGCTTTGGCAGGGGGCCTGCCGGATCTCTGAGCGATGCCGGGGAAAAGCCGCTCAAGTTTGCTCTGTTCAATTTGTCGTTGCGGGGTGGTTCGCTGGATTTCGTGGATCGCCTGGTCAACAAGACCCATGAACTGCGTGATTTGAACTTGAATATCCCCTTTTTAAGCAATCTGGATTCCCGCCGGGAGGTCACCACTGAGCCTGAACTGACGTTTAAGTTCAACGGCAGTGTCTTTGACTCGACAGCACAGGCAACCCCGTTCGCGCAGACCCACAAGACGGATGCCACAGTCAAACTCACAGGGTTCGATCTGAAGCCCTACCTCGGCTATATCCCTGCCGGTATGCCGGTGAAACCTGTGGCTGCGGTGCTCAATGCCGATCTCAAAGTCGCATTTGAGCAAACCAGCAAACCGTCGGTCAAACTGAGCGGGCGAGTGGATTTGCTGGGGGTGTCAGCGAACGATGCCCAAGGCCGGAGCCTGGCGGCCTTCGACGCTCTGAATATTGTGCTGGCGGATGTGCGTCCGCTGGAGCAGGTCGTGAGCATCTCCCAAATGGAGCTGAAACGCCCGGTGGTGGATGTGCGGCGCGACAAGGTTGGCCAGCTCAATTTGCAGCAACTGGCGGGCAGCCCCCAAACCACCACGTCAGTTGATACGGCAAAAGCGCCTGTTTCGCTTTGGACGGTTGATGTGGCCAGGGTGATTTTGCGCGAGGGTGCGGTGAATTGGAGTGACGACAGCCTCGCGTTACCGGCTCGGCTTGCCTTGCAAGGTATCTCCATTGATGCGTCGGCAATCGCGCTGCCGTTTGCGCAGCCACTGCAGTTCAGTGGGTCAACCCGGATTGTGAGCCTGAGGGATACCAGGGTCACACCGGGTTCCGCCCCAATGCCCAGTTTCAAACGATCAATTGCTTTGGTGCCTGACCAGACTGACGCGTCTACGCTGAGTTTTAGGGGTGCGGCAACTGATCAGATGGTCACAGCGATTGCTTCGGTTGATGGTTTGTCGCTGGGCATTGCTGCACCGTATCTCGCCGGGTTTTTGAAGCCTGTGCTGGGCGGTAGCCTGAACGCTGAACTGAGCATCAATTGGAGGGCGTCCGATGTATTGCTGGATGTGAAGCAGCTGTCCCTGAACAATCTGGCCCTGGAGTCAAAAGATGGCCGGCCCAAGCTTGCAGCCTACAAGTCAGCGTCGCTCGCATCGATCAAAAAACTGGAAATGAGTGAGGCGACCATCGACCTGGGCAAACGCAGTGTCAGCATGGGCAGGTTGGCCATCAACCAGCCCAAAGTAGCAGTTTCCCGGGGGGAAGACCGGCGCTGGATGTTTGAGTCCTGGATGACAGGCAATGACGGGAAGGGGGCGGCTCGAGATGTTGAATCGGCCGCGCGGGACAAACCATGGGTTGTGCTGATCAGCGACATTTTTCTGGATGGCGGTGCCTTGACGTTTGACGACAAGGCCACCTCGGGTAAACCAGTGTCGTTTGATGTGTCTGCCCTCAAGCTGCAGATGAAAAACGTCACGCCAGAAGGCAAGAAGCCGTCGCCCCTGAGCGTGTCGGCGCGCATCAAGGCGGCCCAGGGCGAACCGGGGCAGGTGGACTACAAAGGTACGCTGGGTTGGGCGCCTGTTGCGGCGCAGGGTAGTTTGCTGCTGAAACAATTGCCGGTACATGTGTTTGAGCCGTACTTCGGCGATGCCCTCAATATCGAGCTGCTGCGGGCCGACGCCAGTTTCAAAGGGGACGTGCGTTTCCTGAGCACCGCGCTAGGCGCCACTGCCAAAATCAGTGGCGACGTGCTGCTGGAGGAGTTTCGTGCCAACACCATCGAGTCAACGGTACAGGCCGGTGCCGCCAGCGTCCCTGTTGCTGTGGTGCAGGCGGCGGCAGGCCCCAGAGCGGGTGATCTGCGCATCACCGAAGAGCTGCTGAACTGGAAAGCCCTGAGCCTGCGTGGTCTGGACGTGGTGCTGGCGCCCGGCACGGCCACCACGGTGGATGTGAAGGAAACCGCGCTGACTGACTTTTTTGCGCGTCTGATCATCAACGAGACGGGGCGCATCAATTTGCAGGATCTGGTGAAGTCGTCCGAACCGGCTGCGGGTGCTGTGCCGCCAGTGGCACCTGCGGTAGCCGCCAGTGCTCCCCAGATTGCCGGTCTGGCCCCGGTGATCAACATCGGGCCGGTCAGCCTGATCAGCGGCAAGGTGTTTTTCTCCGACCGGTTCGTCAAACCCAATTACTCGGCCAACCTGAGCGAACTGACGGGCAAGCTCAGTGCCTTCTCATCCGTGGCGGTGCAGGGCGCGCCGCAACTGGCCGATCTGGAGCTGCGTGGGCGCGCAGAAGGAACGGCGTCGCTGGAAATTCTGGGCAAGCTCAATCCGCTGGCCAAACCGCTGGCGCTGGACATCAAGGGCAAGGTGCGTGATCTGGAACTGCCACCACTCTCGCCCTACAGCGTGAAGTACGCTGGCCACGGCATCGAGCGCGGCAAACTCGGCGTGGATGTGGGCTATTTGGTGCAGCCCGACGGCATGCTCACCGCCAGCAACAACATCATTCTCAATCAGCTCACCTTCGGCGAGAAAGTGGAGGGCGCGCCCAACAGCTTGCCGGTGAAGCTGGCTGTGGCGCTGCTGGCCGATCGCAATGGCGTGATTGACATCAATCTGCCGATCAGCGGCTCGTTGAATGACCCGCAGTTCAGCCTGGGGCCAATCATCTTCAAGGTCATCGTGAATCTGATCGTCAAGGCCATTACCTCGCCTTTCAGCTTGCTGGCCAGCGCTTTTGGCGGCGGTGGCGACGAGCTCAGCATGGTCGGCTTTGCACCCGGCAGTGCTGTATTGACCCCTGCCGCACAGGCTGGGCTGGACAAGGTGGCCAAGGCGCTGGGTGACCGCCCGGCGCTGAAAATGACCGTGGTGGGCGCGTCCAGCCTCGAACTGGAGCGCGATGGCTACAAACGGGAGCGCCTCAAAAGCCTGCTGCTGGCTGAAAAGCGCCGGGCTGCGGTGGTGACCGGCCAGAACGCTGCCGCGGTGGCGGCGGTGGGCGACGCAGAGGCACCCGCATTGCTGAAAGAGGTATACAAACGCGCCGACATTCCCAAACCCCGCAACCTGATTGGTATTGCCAAAGACATCCCGCCGGCTGAAATGGAGGCACTGCTGCTGGCCGGCATCAATGTCACGCAGGATGTGATGCGCGAACTGGCTGTGCAACGGGGCGTAGTGGTCAAGGATTACCTGGCCACCAAGCAGTTGCCGGTGGAGCGGCTGTTTCTGGGAGCCGCGAAACCGGTGGCCGCTGATGGCAAGTGGACGCCCCGTGCCGACCTGAGCCTGGCAACAAATTAGACGGATATTTCGACCGGCAAATCGGGCGAAATGTGCAGATGGGCTCAGCAAGGGGCAAATACCGGCGAAAATAGCGGGTTGCAGGCTGCATTCAGGCCTGCCAAACTTAATGTGAAGCCCACCGTGACCTCGACTGCCCCAGCCAAACACAACGATATTCAACAGCTTGACCGATTGACCGGTGGAGCCTTCTCTGCGGCAACCTCGGGTGAGCGTGCGTCAAAAATCCGGGAATGGCTCAGCACCAACCCTGCAACCGAGCAACTGCAGGAAGTATTCAGGGAGCTCAGCGCCAAGGACAAGGGCGCCGCCAAGCTGCTGCGCGAAAAGCTCGATGACATCAAGCGCGCCAAGGGGCAGGAAGCACTGGCGGCAGAGTGGGCGCAAAAAGCCCGGGCGCTGCTGGATCTGGGCAAGCTGAACATTGCTGACGCCCTGGCCTGGCAACGTGACGCGGCGAAAGCCGGTGCGCCTCTGAGCAAGGAGCCACTGGCCACCATCAAGGTGCAGCTGGCTGATCGCGTCAAGGTGATTGAGGATCTGCAGCACCGGGTGCAGGTGCAGCGCGAAGCGGCGGTGCTGCTCGCTCAGCGCATTGAAGTGCTGTCCACCAAGTCGTGGCGTGACGCGCAGGCAGTTGGTGATGCGCTGAGCGCCGACGTGCAGCACTGGCAGGCTCAGGCAACCTCACTGCAAGCCGATGCCAGCTGGGCCAGCGTGGATGTGAAATTTCCCCCGCAACTGGACGCCTCGCGCGGCCAGTTGCTGGTGGTGTGGGAAGCATTTCAGGGTGCTTTGGCTCAAGCAGTTGCAGCAGCAGAAGATGGATCGGCGCCTCTGCCGCCGGTGCCCGTGTGGGCCGATGAATTGCGCGTGGCGCGTGGCGTGGCGGTAGAAGCCATACCACGGCCTCAAAAGCCGAAAATTGACCCCGAAATACGTGCTCATGCCTCGTCCACTGTGCGTGAGGTGCTCTCAAAATTGGAGCAAGAGATTGCTGAAGGCCACGGCAAGGCCAGCGCCGGTGCCGCCGCTGCCCTGCGCAATGCGCTCAAAGAGTTTGGCCGTCTGATTGACGATAAGCTGGAAAATCAGGCGCACGCTGCGCTGGCCGCTGCCGGTGAACTGGAAGGCTGGCAGCGCTGGCGCGCAGACCAGTTGCGCGAAGAGCTGGTCGCCAAGGCCGAAGGGCTGCTCAAACGCCCCGAAGGCCAGGCCATCGGCGGGCGCAAGATGCAGGACAACCTGCGTACGCTGCGCGAGCAATGGAAACAAACCGATCAGGGCGGCGTGCCCAACCATGCCCTGTGGAAGCGCTTTGATGAAGCCTGCAACGAAGCCTACAAGGTGGTCGAAGCCTGGCTGGAAAAGATCAAGTCTGAAGCGGCGGAAAACAAGGCCCAGCGCCTGGCGCTGATTGAAGAGGTGAAAGCCTGGGCGGTCGACAACGCAAAAGCCAAAGACGACGACTGGAAGGGTTTCAACCGCATATTGCATCAGTTTGGTGACCGGTGGCGCGATTCGGGCCATTTGAGCGAGAAGGTGTTTGCCGAGTTGCAACCCCTGTGGCTGGCCGCCATTGGTGCGGCTGCTGCGCCGCTGGAAGCCCTGCAGGCGCTGAGTCTGGAGCAACGCCGCAACATGATTGAAGAGGCCAAAGTGCTTGGCGCGGCGCCGGTGCTGCACATTGATGCCGTCAAACACCTGCAGCAGCGCTGGCAGGCCGAAGCGCACGCGGTGCCACTGGACCGCCGCCACGAGCAAAAACTGTGGGATGCGTTTCGCAAGCCGATTGACGATGCGTTCAACCGCAAAACCCAGGAGCGCGAAAAAGCCGAAGCCGCTTTGGGCGAGCGCGACCGCGTGGTACTGGATGCCGCCAAAGCACTGGAAGCCGCCAACGCCAGTGGCGACGCGCAAAAAATCCGCAGTGCCATGAGTGCGCTGGAAGCGGCTTTGCACGGCCAGGCACAAGCGCAGGCGGTGGTTCAGGCCGCTGTGAAAGCCGAGCCAGCCGCAGCCGATCAACTACCGGTTTCAGGGCCTGATTCCGACCCAAGTTCAGCATCAAATGAGTCTGTAGCCCCTGATAACAGTGCGCAGTTAGCTACTAAAACTGTAGCAAATGCAGATGCGCCGGTGGACGCCAGCGCGTCAGCGCCAGCCGCTGAACCGGTTGCCACGCCAGCGCCCGTCCCTGTGGCTGCACCACGCAAGCCTGTGGTGGCCGTTCGCGGCGATGATCGCCCGGGCATGCGAAAAGAAGAGCCTGCAGCACCCAGTCGCGGCAAATTTGGTGATCGCAAAGACGCAGGTCGGCCCGCACGCGGCCCCGGCACGGGCGACCGCATGGGGCGGCCCGATCGCCCGGATCGTGGCGGCCGCGGTGATCAGTCCGAGCGCCCGGCACCGGGTGCCTGGCGTGACGCACCTCGTCTGGGCGATACGGCGTTTCGCGCCCAGCGTGATGCGCTGGAACATGCCCAACTGGCGCTCAAAAAACTGGCGGCTCAGGCCCATGGCGAGGCACTGGGTCAGTTGCTTGCCGCGTGGGAGAAACGCGACCCGGCATTGCTGCCCAACGTGCAGGAACTCGGTAATCGCGTGGCGCCTGCCGTGCGAACGGCGTGGACCCAGGCCTTGAGTGGCGCGCCAGCAGGAGCGGGTGACACCGCCCTGTTGCGCCTGGAAATGGCGGCTGAAGTGCCGACACCTGCCGAGCACCTCAATGCCCGGCGCATGCTGCAGTTGCAGTTGCTGACCAAGAGGAATGATCCGGCGCCCGCCCAGACCTGGGGTCAGGATGCGGCCAAGGTGTTGGCAGGCGGTTTTGACGGCGAGCAGGCGAGGCGCCTGCAAAACGTTCTCAAAGTGCTGCTCAAGCGATAGCTGATTGCAACGGCAGGCGGCGTATGGGCGCCGTCGGGTCCGTGCTCAGGCGCAGGACCTCGGCACGGGGCGGGTTGGCTCGGGTATCCCAGTCGCTGAGGACGAGGCGTTGCAAGCCTGCGCCCAGATCATGATTGGCGGGTTTGTGGGTGTGGCCATGGATCATGGTTTTTGCTTCGGTGGACTCCAGCCAGTCAATGGCAGCGGTTGTATTCACGTCGGCGTAATCTTCTTTTGAGTTTGCGCGTTTGCGCGCCTCGCTCTGGCTGCGCAGGTCTCGGGCAATCGCTTGGCGTTCTTCCAGTGGTTTGGCCAGAAAGGCTTGTTGCCAGGTGTCGCTGCGAACCTGTGCCCTGAATTTCATGTAATCCGTGTCACCCAGGCAAAGTGCATCGCCATGAGTCAGCAGCCATTGCTGACCTGCAAATGCCAGCGTCGTGGGGTCATCGAGCATATGGGCGCCACACCGAGCCATCAGGGCAGGGCCCATGAGGAAGTCGCGGTTGCCGTGCATCACATACACATCCAGCCGCTGACTGGCTGCATGCAAAGCTTCCACGCAGCGTGATTCAACCCCCGGGTTCTGATCGTCTGCAGTGGCGTGGCCCACTACAACATCGTCACCAACCCACGCTTCAAAAAGGTCACCCAGAATGAAGACAGCGTTGGCAGGCGTGCTGGTCATGTAGCGTTGCCAGGCCTGCAGCGTGCCCGGCTCGCCCGGCTGCAGGTGCAGATCGGAGATGAAGTCCACTGCCAGCCAGTGGGCTGGGGCACGCAGCACCGGCCAGGGTCGGGCAGTGGTCATCGATACAGGGAGCAGATTGCTTACAGCGCGACTGCTTTTTCAATGATCACGTCTTCAACCGGAACGTCATCGTGGTAGCCCTTGCGGCTGGTTTTGACAGCCTTGATCTTGTCCACGATGTCCGTGCCGCCGATGACCTTGCCAAATACCGCATAGCCCCAGCCCTGGGCGGAGATGGCGGTGTGGTTCAGAAAACCGTTGTCGGCAACGTTGATGAAAAACTGCGCTGTGGCGGAGTGCGGGTCACCCGTGCGCGCCATGGCCACGGTGTAGTTGTTGTTCTTCAAGCCATTGTTGGCTTCGTTGTCGATGGGCTTGTCCCCCTTCTTTTCCTTCATGCCGGGCTCCATGCCGCCGCCCTGCACCATGAAGCCGGGGATGACGCGGTGAAAGATCGTGTTGTTGTAGTGGCCCTTGTTCACGTAGCTCAAAAAGTTGGCCACGGTTTTGGGCGCCTTGTCGGCGTCCAGTTCCAGCGTGATGACGCCCAGGGTGGCAATGTGGAGTTCGACTTGTGGGTTGCTCATGATTTATTTCACCAAAGTGGCTGAGTTGATAAGAATGGGGGTTTTCGGAACATCCGAAGGAAAGGGGCCACCGGCACCTGTTGGTGAGTTTTTTATTTTGTTCACGACATCCATCCCACTGGTGACTTTGCCGAACACGGTATAGCCATAAGCTTGTGGTGTAGGGTCCAGAAAGGCATTGTCCTTGACGTTGATGAAAAACTGGGCGGATGCCGAATCGGGATCATTGGTACGTGCCATTGCGAGCGTGCCTGTTACATTGCGCAGTCCGCCTTTGACCAGGGCATTACGCCCTTCATGCACGACAGGTGCTCGTGTCTTCTTCTCGGCGTATTTGGCGTCATAACCGCCACCTTGAATCATGAAGTTGTCGATTACGCGGTGAAAAATCATCCCATCGTAGTGTCTGTCTTTCACGTACTGAAGAAAATTCTCAACGGTCTTGGGCGTTTTGTCAGGATACAGCTCTACTACAAAGTCTCCTGCTGTTGTTGAGAATTTCACTTTGAATGTATCTTGCGCCATGACCGGGCCAGTCGATAACACAGTTAGCGAGATAGCCAGCGCCATTGAGGTGATACACCGGTTGATCGAGGAAAAACTCAAATTCATCCAACTACTCCTTCAAAAAATACCTTCCAGCGGTTGTCCTGGCGAATCCAGTACTGGCGTTTGACAGGCCCAACCGGCAAGCCTGTGACTACCTCACTGAATGTCACCACCATGGTGTCAGCAGTGTCTTTCCAGCGCAGATAGGAGAGGTTTTTGAGCAAAACGGGACGGCCCTCCAGTTTGTTGACTTCGGTGCGCAGTAAGGGTGACCATTCACGCAGCGTTTTACCGAAACTGTTGAAATCCTGTGTGTAAAAGTCCAGCAGTTTGTTGATGTTGCCACCTGATTTGGCTTCTCGCCAGGCTTCAAGAGTGTCTTCAAAAGGTTTACTTTCTGCGCGGATGGTTTGAGCAGAGTCCCATTGCAGATGAGTGGCTATCACTACGGGTGTGGTTCTGATTTCGACGGTTCGAATGATCCGGTCCAGATCCGGGTTGGACAAGGCCACGCAGCCATCAGTAGCCAGAGGGGCTCTGGAGAATTGGTCTGGTGGGGTGCCATGTAGCCAGATGCCACCCCCGGTTTTTCCTCGCTTGTTGTCCAGCGCATTGGGATAGTTGATGGGCAACGCTCCCGAACCGTAAAAGTCCCGCAGGGTCTTGGGATCAAGATTGCTGGTGATGAAGTACACCCCCAGCGGTGTACGCAGATCACCTTCGACCGATTTTTCTGCGCCAGACTTTCCCACGGAAACGTAAAAATCTGCTATCAGTGATAAGCCCGTTGCCGTATTCTCAAACAGGTACAACCGGGCTCGTGACAGATCCACTGCAATCGCATGTTTGTTCCGGGAGGAGAGTGAGAGGAACTGCGAAGGAATGCCGCCAGCAGGGGGGCGGTATCGCAATGCCTTGAGCCGCATTTGCGATTCATCCCTCAGATCTGCCAATGCAGGGGCGGCTGCCTGTGCGATAGCGGGAGGAACATCTCCCAACATGTTCAGTGGCCGGATACGTGCAGCCAGCAAATCGCCATATACCAGCTGGGCCAGCAAGAAGGTGGGATAGTCGTTCACCAAACTTGCGGCTTTTGACAAGGCATTCCGATTTTCCCCGTGCGCCGCCAGACGGTAAATTTCCATCAACCGGGTTTCTGCCGTGCCGGCGACGGTCGTCACCAGTCGCGGGACTGGTTTGCCTCTTGTCGCTGGAGTTGCAGTGGGAGTCATAAGTACTCCTACTGCCAGGCACAAAATTGACAGGTATCTTCGTGTCATAAAATAGTAACCGGACACCAGGACAGGGCCTGGTGTCACGCACCTGGGCATTCAGGAACCGGTGGTTTCCCGCACGATGACCCAACGGTCTCCCACTTTGGCCAGATCAAGCGTCTTGCGGCTAGAGACAGCCAAACCATCTGCTTTGTAAGACTGACGAAATTTGGCGATAGCCTTGTCACCCGTTACCGAGAGGGACAGGTCCTCCAGTGATACGCTGATGCTGGATTTGCCCAAAATACGTGACCGACGCTCTTCTTCCCATGCTGCACGTGACTGGTTGCCCGGTGGGTCAAATGCTTTGCCGTAAGCAACCAGATAAGCACTCATATCCTTTCGGGCCCAGGCTGCAGCCCATTCACGTACCGCAGCCTCAGCTTCTTTGCTGGACTCTCCTGACGCCATGGGTGCCGAAACAGGTGTTGCAGGCGATACAACAGGCAAGCCGGGCTTGGCTACCGGCACAACAACGGCAAGAGATGGTGCGGAGGACGGTGTGGCCACTGTGGCCAGTCGCGGTTGGCCCTTTGCGTTGGGAGTGAAAAGTTCACGGATCAGTGCCAGCTTGGGCTGCACGGCTGAATTATTGTTGTCCAGTTGCAATGCTTTGTTATAAGCTTGACTTGCAAGACGGGCATAGATATCACCCAGATTCTCATGGGCAGTTGCGTAGCTCGGATTGGTGCGGATCGCCATCTCCAGGGCGACGCGTGCCTTGTCAAACTGGCCTTGACTGGCATGCAGTACGGCCAGGTTGTTGTAAGGTTCTGGCAACTCCGGATAGTCCTCCGTCAGCTTGGTGAACGTGGCAAGTGCATCTGCTGGTTTGCCGGAGTCACGCTGTATCAAGCCTTTGAGAAAGCGCATTTGTGGATCACGCGGCTTGGAGGCCAGATACAGATCGGCCTTGGCCATGGCTTCCGGCAGCTTGCCGATGCGCACCAACTGGGCCACGTCACCATACTCGTCAGCGTGGGCATATGTATGTGTGATGGCAAAACAGGTCGCCAGCCCAACCAGCCGCACACATTTAAGAATCCGGGTACAAGTTTGCATCATAAAGCCTTGCTTTGAATGGGTCTGTCTGGAAAGCCCTTCAATCGGGGCTTTATACTGTTTCCATTGTAGCTGAGGGGTGTGGCAACCCGGGCTCAGCACCATTCAAAGTCGGTATCCAACACATTCATGAGTTTGCGCATCTACAACACGCTGTCGCGTGGTCTTGAACCGTTTTCCCCGATAGAGCCAGGCCACGTGCGCATGTATGTGTGTGGCATGACGATTTATGACCTGTGCCATATCGGGCACGCCCGCATGATGATGGCGTTTGACGTGGCGCAGCGTTGGCTCAAAAGCAGTGGCTACCGGGTCACCTATGTGCGCAACATCACGGACATTGATGACAAGATCATCAAGCGCGCGGTGGAGAGGGGCATCACCATTCGCGCGCTGACCGACGAGATGATTGTGGCCATGCATGCCGACATTGGCCTGTTGGGCATCGAGACGCCCACGCGGGAGCCGCGCGCCACGGAATATGTGCCCCAGATGCTGGATTTGATCAAACGGCTGGAAGCCAAAGGCCTGGCCTACCACGCGCCCGGTGGCGACGTGAACTATGCGGTGCGCAAGTTTCCCGGCTACGGCAAGCTGTCGGGCAAGTCGCTGGACGAGCTGCGTGCGGGTGAACGGGTGGCCGTGCTGGATGGCAAGGAAGACCCGCTGGATTTTGTTTTATGGAAATCGGCCAAGGAAACCGAGCCCGATGACGCCAAATGGAGCAGCCCGTATGGCAAGGGCCGCCCTGGCTGGCACATCGAGTGCTCGGCCATGAGCTGCCAGACGCTGGGCGAAACCTTTGACATTCACGGGGGCGGCGCGGACCTGCAGTTTCCACACCACGAAAACGAAATTGCCCAGAGCGAAGGCGTCAGCGGCAAACCAATGGCGAAATTCTGGGTGCACAACGGTTTTGTGCGCGTGGACAACGAGAAGATGTCCAAGAGCCTGGGCAATTTTTTCACCATCCGGGAGGTGCTGGCGAAGTACGATGCCGAGACGGTGCGTTTCTTTTTGGTTCGCACGCATTACCGCACCGCGCTGAATTACAGCGATGTGCATCTGGATGATGCGCGCCAGTCACTCAAGCGGTTGTACACGGCATTGGACCTGGTGCCGCCTGTTGGCATGGCGATTGACTGGAACAACCCATTCGCTGCGCGGTTCAAGGCGGCGATGGACGAGGATTTTGGTACGCCGGAGGCCATGGCCGTTTTGTTTGATCTGGCTTCGGAAGTAAACAAAAGCAAATCCTCTGAAACTGCCGGTTTGCTCAGAGCGCTTGGCGGTTGCCTGGGTTTGTTGCAGTTGGATCCCAGAAGTTTTCTGCAAGGCCGATTGGGCGGTACAGTTGTCTCTGGGACTCTGAATCTCACTGAACAACAGGATGCGACGGTTTTTTATGGGGCAGCGAGTATCGAACGTTTGATCGCCGAACGCGCCACCGCCAAAGCCGCCAAAAACTTCGCCGAGGCCGACCGCATCCGCAAGGAGCTGCTCGGTCAAGGTATCGTGCTGAAAGACTCGCCAACCGGCACCATGTGGGAAGCGCAATGAAAAAATGCATAAAAATACCAGCCAAATTGCCATTTAGCCCACGAAAACAGTGCAATGGCAGCTACTAAAATCATAGCAGATGCGGCGTCCACGCCGCACTACTGGGCGGACGCCTGCAAACACCTGGTCAAGAAAGACCGGGTGATGAAGCGCCTGATTCCCCAGTTTGGTGATGCCTGCCTGCAAACCCGGGGCGACGCCTTCACCACACTGGCGCGCAGCATTGTGGGGCAGCAGATCTCGGTCAAGGCCGCGCAAACCGTGTGGGACCGTTTCGCCAAGCTGCCGCGCAAAATCACCGCGCCCAACGTGCTCAAGCTCAAGGTGGACGACATGCGCGCCGCGGGCCTGAGCGTGCGCAAGGTGGAGTATCTGGTTGATCTGGCGCTGCACTTTGACAGTGGTGCCATCAACGCCAAGGCGTGGGAAGGCATGGATGACGAGGCCATCATCGCCGGACTGGTGGGCATTCGCGGTATCGGGCGCTGGACGGCGGAGATGTTCCTGATCTTTCACCTGATGCGCCCCAACGTACTGCCGCTGGACGATGTGGGGCTGATCAACGGCATCAGCCAGAATTATTTCTCGGGTGAGGTGGTCAGCCGCAGTGATGCCCGGGAAGTGGCCGCCGCCTGGACGCCATTTTGCAGCGTTGCTACTTGGTATATTTGGCGCTCTCTGGACCCCCTGCCAGTGGCTTATTAGGCGGGTGGTGTTACAGTGCGGTCGGTTTGAGGCCTGAAAGGGGCTCAATACGAACGGCATGAAGAAGGGGTACGTTGTTGGCTAAAAAATCATTTCTCGACTTTGAGCAACCGATTGCCGAGTTGGAGGGCAAGATCGAAGAGCTGCGTTACGTGCAGAACGAGTCTGCGGTGGATATCTCCACCGAGATCGACCAGCTGAGCAAAAAGAGCCAGCAGCTCACCAAAGACATCTACAGCGACCTGACGCCCTGGCAGATCACCAAGATTGCACGCCACATCGAGCGACCCTACACGCTGGATTACGTCAATGAAATCTTTACCCATTTTGTTGAACTGCACGGTGACCGGCATTTTGCGGACGACCTGAGCATCGTCGGTGGCCTGGCCCGCTTCAACGGCACGCCGTGTATGGTGATTGGCCAGCAAAAGGGGCGTGATACCAATGAGCGCCGTCTGCGCAATTTCGGCATGAGCAAGCCCGAGGGCTACCGCAAGGCCCTGCGACTGATGAAGACGGCCGAGAAGTTCAAGATTCCCGTCTTCACGTTTGTTGATACGCCGGGTGCCTACCCTGGCATTGACGCCGAAGAGCGTTGCCAGTCCGAGGCCATTGGCCGCAATATTTTCGAGATGGCGCAGCTGGAAGTGCCCATCATCACCACCATCATTGGCGAAGGCGGCTCCGGCGGCGCGCTGGCCATTTCGGTGGGGGACCAGGTGCTGATGCTGCAGTATTCCATTTACTCCGTCATCAGCCCCGAAGGCTGTGCCTCCATTCTGTGGAAAACCTCCGACAAGGCGCAGGACGCTGCAGATGCGCTGGGCATCACCGCGCACCGCCTAAAGGCGCTGGGGTTGGTGGACAAAATTGTCAACGAGCCTGTGGGCGGCGCACACCGGGACCACAAGCAGATGGCGGCTTTTCTCAAGCGCGCGCTGGGCGATGCGTTTCGCCAGGTGAGCGACCTGAAGGTCAAGGAACTGCTGGAGCGTCGTTACGACCGGCTGCAAAGTTATGGCCGCTTCACCGACACCAAGGCCAGCAGCAAATAATCTCGCTGCCGGATAACCCATGAGTCAGTCACTGGCTGACGTTGTTTCCCGTTTCAAGCCCGGGCTGCCCCTGTGGGTGGCCTACAGCGGCGGCGCCGACTCCACCGCCTTGCTGCTGGCCTGTGCCGACAAATGGCCGGGGCAGGTGAGGGCGGTTCACATTCACCACGGCTTGCAGGCAGCGGCGGACGATTTCGAGCGGCATTGCGTTGCATTCTGTGTCGCGCACAACATCCCGCTCATCACCCAGCGGGTGAATGCTGCGAATTCTCCTGGTCAGAGCCCTGAAGATGCTGCAAGACGTGCCCGTTATGATGCTTTTAAGGCTTTAGCCCTCGTAGAATATGCGCAGAGTGCTATTAAAAATATAGCAAAATCTGAAGCTATGCATCTGGCCATTGCGCAACATGCCGATGATCAGGTGGAGACCATTTTGCTGGCGCTCAGCCGTGGCGCGGGCCTGGCGGGCTTGAGCGGCATGCCTGCCCGGTGGGAGCGTGACGGCATCCATTACCACCGGCCGCTGTTGGGCGTCAGTGGGGCAGACATTCGCACCTGGCTGGCTGATCGCGGCCTGATTGCCGGCCTGCCGCTGGGCCAGGGCTTCATCGAAGACCCGACCAATGCCGATGAGCAATTCACCCGCAACCGCATCCGCGCGCGTTTGCTGCCCGCGCTGGAGGCGGCGTTCCCGCATTTTCGTGCGACATTTGCCCGCAGTGGCGCCCACGCTGCGCAGGCGCAGGAGCTGTTGCTGGAGGTGGCGCGGCAGGACTTGCAGGCCTTGTTGTCGTCGGACGGCAGCGCCCCTGTCATCGAGAAAGTTCGCCAGCTCTCCCGTGCCCGCCAGGCCAATGCCCTGCGCCACTGGCTCAAAACTGCGCATGACACCGTACCCAGCACCGCCCAACTGGACGAGTTGCTGGACCAGATTGCGGCCTGCAGCACGCGTGGCCATCACATTCACATCAAGGCCGGCGCCGGGTTTGTGCGGCGCTTGGGCATCGTGCTCGATTGGTACAATCCCTAGGTTTTGCTTCCAAAAAGCTTGAAAAAGCGCCTAGAAAACCTTACCCATGGCATTGATAGTTCACAAATACGGCGGCACGTCGATGGGCTCGCCCGAGCGCATCCGAAATGTTGCCAAACGCGTTACCAAATGGGCACGCGCCGGTCATCAAATGGTGGTCGTTCCCAGCGCCATGAGCGGCGAGACGAACCGGCTGCTTGGCCTGGCCAAGGAATTGGCCCCCTCTAAAACCACAGACGCCTACAGCCGCGAGCTGGACATGCTGGCTGCCACCGGCGAGCAGGCATCCAGCGCGCTGCTGGCCATTGCGCTGCAGGCCGAGGGCATGGAGTCGGTGAGTTATGCCGGCTGGCAGGTGCCCATCAAGACCAACAGCGCCTACACCAAGGCCCGTATCGAGTCGATTGATGACAAGCGCGTGCGCGCCGATCTGGCCGCGGGCAAAGTGGTCATCGTCACCGGTTTTCAGGGTGTAGACGCAGCGGGCAACATCACCACGCTGGGCCGGGGCGGCAGCGACACCTCGGCTGTGGCCGTGGCCGCTGCCATGAAAGCTGCCGAATGCCTGATCTACACCGATGTGGACGGCGTTTACACCACCGACCCCCGTGTGGTGCCCGAGGCGCGGCGCCTGCACACCGTGAGCTTTGAGGAGATGCTGGAGATGGCATCCATGGGCTCCAAGGTGCTGCAGATCCGCTCGGTGGAGTTTGCCGGTAAATACAAGGTGCCGCTGCGCGTGCTCTCCAGCTTCACCCCGTGGGATATTGATATTGTTGAAGAAGCCAAGTCAGGCACTTTGATCACTTTTGAGGAAGACGAGCATATGGAACAAGCCATCGTGTCAGGCATCGCGTTCAACCGCGACGAAGCCAAAATCTCTGTGCTGGGTGTGCCCGATACCCCGGGCATTGCGTACCAGATTCTGGGCGCCGTGGCCGACGCCAATATCGACGTGGACGTGATCATCCAGAACGTCAGCAAGGACGGCAAAACCGACTTCAGCTTCACCGTGAACCGCGGCGACTACGCCAGGGCCATTGACATCCTGAAGGAGCGCGTGTTGCCCAAGCTGGGCGCGAATGAAGTCACCGGTGACGCCAAAATCTGCAAAGTCTCCATCGTCGGCATTGGCATGCGCAGCCACGTGGGCATCGCCAGCAAGATGTTCCGCAGCCTGAGCGAGGAGGGCATCAACATCCAGATGATTTCTACCTCCGAGATCAAAACCTCGGTGGTGATTGACGAAAAATACATGGAACTGGCCGTGCGCGCCCTGCACAAGGCGTTCGACCTGGATCAGCAACCAGCCTGACCGGCAGCCGCCATTGCGGCTGGTCGTAGTCGTGAGATAATCGACCTATTGGAAACGTGACCGAGTGGCCGAAGGTGCTCCCCTGCTAAGGGAGTATGGGGTGTAGAGCCTCATCGAGGGTTCGAATCCCTCCGTTTCCGCCAATGGAAAAGTCCTTTGTAATCAATAGGTTACACAGGACTGACTAAAAAGCCCAACTTAAACAGTTGGGTTTTTTTATGCCTAGCTTCCTGGCAGTGGCACCGTTCTGGCACGGACTGATATCCCTATATTACTGGCCCAGCATTGAAGAGGTTCAGGACTTCGCCACGCGCTGGATGTGGTCCTACAATCACGACCGCCCGAATATGGCCCTGGGCGGTTTCACCCCAAAGCAGCATCTGGCCATGGCTGCATAAACCGTTCTACTTCTCTGGTCAGTGGAATTCGGGGGGATTACCGGCATTCCCGGTGGCCTGCCCAGTTAGATGGATGTTTGGCCGTAAACGAGTCATCGAGCTGCTACTGATTTGTCAATTATTCGTAGCGGGGGCGCCGCTTTGACAGAAATGCCGCAATGCCAATACCGGCATTGGGATGGTGCAGGTTGGTGACGAAGTGGTCACGCTCGAGTTTCAGGTGGTCTGCCAAGGTGTCGTGATCAGCCTGGCGAACGAGCGCCTTGGCGCTGGCCAGGGCGTTGGTGGCCCGTCCGCACAACATATTTCCCAATTCCAGCGCATCTGCAAGAGCCGAGCCCGGAGTGGTGACACGATTGACGACGCCCAGGTCCTTCAGGCGCTGCGCCGTGATGCGCTCGCCGCACATCAGAAGCTCGTTGACCAGCTGGCGGGGCAGGGCGCGGGTCAGGTGCCAGCTGCCACCGCCATCGGGCGACAGGGCGATGTTGCTGTAAGCCATGACAAACACGGCGTCGCTGGCAGCCACGATGAAATCGCAGGTCAGCGCCAGCGAAAAGCCGGCACCCGCCGCTGCGCCCTCAACAGCGGCGATAACCGGTTTGGGGAACGACCCAATCGCCTCAATCCAGGCGTGCAGTCCATCGATGCTCTGTGCCTGAACAGACGGTGGTTGCTGGCGATTGGCCTGCAACCGCTGCAGATTGCCCCCTGCGCTGAACATTGATCCTTCACCTGCAATGATGACGCAGCCAATGTCCTGGTCTTCTTTTGCGGTGGTCAGGGCCTGCATGCCTTCAGCATAGATTTCCGGCCCCAATGCGTTTCGGTGCTCAGCGTTGGCAATGGTCAGCAGCAGTACCTTGCCTTGCCGGGATTGCTGAAGTGTGGCGGTCATGAAGTCAGGCTTTGCATACGTCAGAAGTCTTCTTCATGCATCAGGCTCAAGCCGATGGCGCCGCGCCTGCGTAGCCAGGGGCTGGGGCGATAGCGGGGGTCACCATAGACTGTTTGCATGTTGAAGAGCACTTCCAGCACATTGGTTGGACCATACAGATTGCCCATCGCCAGGGGACCGCGCGGGTAGCCCAACCCCAGCGTTACCGCGGTTTCCAGGTCGTCGGGTGTGCAGATGCCCTGTTGGCACATGTCCGAGGCAATATTCACGATGGTGGCAACCACCCGCTGCGTCACAAAGCCGCCGCTGTCACGGATAACACTGACCGCTTTTCCGTCACGCGCCATGAGCGCATGTGCCGCCCGACGCATGTCAACGCGAGTTGCAGGGTTGGTTGCCAGAACCCTGCGCTTGGTGGTGGCGTCATCCACCAGCATGTCGATACCGACGGTTCGGGCCGGGTCGAGCCGCTCAACAACAGCCACCGTTGTGACATCAAATCCCAAAGGGGCGACCAGTGTCAGCGCGTTGGGTGATGGGGACGCTCCGGTTTCTATCGTTGCGCCCAGATTCTTCAGCAGCAACAGCAGTTCGGCGCGTCGTGCCGCACGGGGTGAAACCCACACGGGCGGCATGTCTTCAACTTGTGGGGCCGCGGGTTCTGGCAGAACCTGGGCGACCCCATCCAGATAGCGGTAAAACCCTTCGCCCACCTTTTTGCCCAAAACACCTCCTGCCATACGCTGGGCGGTGATGACGCTGGGGCGATACCGTGGCTCTTCATAGTATTGGCGGTAAACAGACTCCATTACCGGGTGGGAGACATCCAGCGCGGTCAAGTCCATCAGCTCGAAGGGGCCCAGCTTGAAGCCGGCCTGGTCTTTCAGAATGCGGTCAATCGTGGCGAAGTCGGCAACACCTTCACTGACGATGCGCAACGCCTCGGTGCCAAAGCCGCGCCCGGCATGGTTCACGATGAAACCCGGTGTGTCCTGCGCCTGCACCGGTGTGTGTCCGATTTGCCGGGCATAGGCAGACAGTGCCGCACAGACTGACGGTTCAGTTTTGAGTCCGCCAATCACCTCAACTACTTTCATCAGGGGGACCGGGTTGAAAAAATGAAATCCGGCAAAACGCTGCGGGTGTTTCAGCTGTGCTGCGATGGCCGTGACAGACAGTGATGACGTGTTGGTGGCGAGCACGGCATCCGTGCGGACAATGTCCTCCAGCTCGGAGAATAATGTGGATTTAACCTCCAGCCGTTCGATGATGGCCTCAACAACCATTTCGCAATTGGCTAGTGCATTCAGTGAATCTGCACAAGTTACACGTCCTTTGTAACAGCTCGCCTGAACTGCGTCCAGCCTGCCCTTGACAACCAGCTTGTCCCATTGGGAGAAGAGGGCCGCCCGGGTTGCTGTGCTGACCTCGCCGCGCTTATCAAACAGGATGACCTGACTGCCTGCCTGCACAGCAATTTGGGCGATGCCACATCCCATGGCCCCGGCCCCGACAATGCCGATTCTCGAAAATTGAATTGTCATATTTGGAATTATGACTGGCCTAGTGATCCAATAGAGCCTGAAGCTATGCCAGAATCGGGGCCAATCATGAAGTTTCTTGTCAAAACGTCAGCAGCTGGCATTTTGCTGTTATTTGGAGCAGCAAGCTGTTTTGCGTTGACGATTGGCCGAGCGCGTGGCGCGATTGTCTTGGGCCAACCGCTGAGTATCACGGTGCCAGTACAGACCGACGAGGGAGATGATTTCTTGTCGCTGTGCTTGGATGCCAGTGTTTTTTATGGCGATGTGCAGCAGGCGCGCGCGCACACTACATTGCTGACAACTTCGAGTCCCAGTAGGCGCACTGCTCTGGTCGAGGTGCGTTCACTTCAGGTTGTTGATGAGCCCGTGGTGACAGTCAATTTGCACGCGGGATGTGCCCAGAAAATCGCTAGACGGTTTGTTTTTTTTGCAGATATACCGAGTGAGGCAGCCATTGCCGTGCCGTTACCGGTTAGTGCCTTGGCCCCAGCAGCTGTATCAGCCCGGGCCGATGTCGAGCGGGCGATCCTGCCTGCGCGAGATGCCGATCCAGTGGTACGCAGCAAGCCAGTCGCTGTCAAACCTGCTGATATTTCTTCTGCGGTAACGGCGAAAGCACGAACCCGTCGGACTGCCCGTGGCACCAAGATTTTGGTTGCCGGAAACCGGGCCGCGTCAAAGTTGGAACTGGTCTCACTTGATGCCGGTCAATTGCATGAGTTGGAATTGAAATTTACCCGGGAATTACTAGCCGATCCTGTCGAAAATTCTAATTCTGCGGCGACTGCCGCAGCCTGGTGGCGCGCTCTGAATGCGCAGCCAGAAGATATTGTGAGAGACTGGCAAAGATTGCAGGGACTTGATGGTGATCTGAAGATTTTGCGTGCAGTTACGGCCAAAAATGAGTCTCATCTGCTTGAAATGCAGCAACTGCTCAGAGCTGCGGAGTCCGGTCGATTTGCAAACGGATTGGTGCACGGTCTTATTGCACTGCTGCTGGTCAGCCTGACTGGCGTCTTTTTTCTGTGGCGTCGTCAGAACCGCAAAGATCAGGTATCGCATACTTGGTGGCAGAGTTCTGAAGCTATTTCGACCGGGCAAAATGGTCAGGAGGCGGAAGGGGCGACGAACGTCAGCTTAGCTGTTGCTGGCGAGTTGCCGACACGTACTGAGTTTGTAGACATCAACTTGGAACTCAAGCCGGATGCCCCATCCTTAAAACAGATCAAAATCCCTTCAAAATTAGCCAGTTCACGAGGCAAGCCGCGTGATCGCGAGTCTTTCTTTCCCTCCTCCACAGGCTGGACTGGTGATAGGGGGTTTTCGCATAGCATGGTGAATTCGCTTCGCACTACCAATTCGGAAGAGCTGGTTGATGTACGGCAGCAGGCGGATTTTTTTGTACTGCTGGGCCAATATGACCGAGCCATTCAAGTGTTGCGAGAGCGCCTTGATTGGCATGGCGAAGCCAGTCCGCTTGTTTATTTGGATCTGATGCAGTTGTTGCATAGGCTGGATCGTAGAATTGACTTCAATCAGTGTCGTGATCAATTCAATCGACTGTTTACTGGCCGGGTTCCTGAATATGGAGCGTTTGATCAAAAGGGCAAAGGTCTGGAAGCTTATCCTGATGTGTTAGCGCGTATAACAGCTGACTGGACATCGGAGCTGATTCTGGAGAATCTTGAAAATTTTATTTTTTGCCGACCCAGTGCCGACCCAGGCGCGCCTTTTGATCTCCTGGCTTTTGAGGATTTATTGATGCTGCATGCGGTGGCGACATGGCGCGCATCAGGTCCTGTCAAGGGGTACCCAGCAGCTTGAATCGGGCAATGTGAGAAAATAAAGTATAAGAACGTGGGGAATTTTTTGAAACTCAAATTACAGGTTTTGGGTGCTGTGCTGTTGTGCTCAGTTGCGAGTGCTAGCTCAATGACGCTTGGGCGTGTTCGGGGATCGGCGCTGATTGGGCAGCCACTGGACTTGAGCTTTCCGGTCCAGTTTGATGCGGAAGACAACATAACGGCACTTTGCGTGGATGCTGATATTTTTCATGCTGATACACGGCAGGATGTTGCTCGTGTCAAAGTAAGTGTTAGTGTTGCCCAACCGCTGCGAACTGCGATCGTGCGGGTGGAATCTTCTCAGCCGGTGGATGAGCCTATGGTGACGGTTTATCTGAAGGCTGGATGCGGCCAGAAAGTGACACGCCGCTACGTTCTGCTTGCCGATTTTCCATCTGAGCCTGCATCTGCTCCGATCGCATTGGCTGCGCCGCAGGTATCTGCCGCTATGGCAGCGGAGGCAAAGATTGGATCGACTTGGGCAGAGGTGCCCAGTCCAGCGCAGCCGATAGCCAAAGTGCAACAAAACGTAGGTATCAAACCGTCACCTGGCGCCCGCAAACTGAAAATGCCAGCGGCTCCCGCAAAAACTATCTTGCCGCCAGCTGAAAAATCTGTCGCATCTGAGCGGCAATTGGCCAAGTCTTTAACGCCTCAGCCCCGATTGCAGCTGGAATCTTTAGAGGTTCTTGCCGAGCGTGGTGCCGTGTTAGAGGCGGCGAAAGGAGCCTCCGCTCCTGTACCGGTTCCAGCCGATGACATCGTCAAGGATGTGATGCGTTTCCAGTCATTGGAAGGCGATATGAAGACCTTGCTTTCACTGGCAGCGAAAAATGAAGCCAGCCTGCTGGAAATGAAAGCACGACTGGAAAGGGCTGAGTCTGAGCGTTTTGCTAACTGGTTGGTTTATGCGTTAAGTGCTGCCATTTTGCTATGCTTGGCTTCAATTTGGACTCTATGGAATCGGCAGCGGACTTTGGAGGCAACCAAGAGTAATTGGTGGCGAGAGGATGAGGCAAGCACCGAAAAAGTCAATCTCGCAGGAGCAGAGATGACGTCGGCGCTCGGATCAGCGGCGGTCGATGCAGTTCCAGATGTCCTCGATAGAAATGTCCAAGTCGCCCGAGCGGTAAAGCCACCAGAGCCGCAGGATCATGACCCCATTTCTTCAGTGGACCTGCATCTCTCGGAAATCAGTGCTTCCACCTTTGATA
This sequence comes from Pseudomonadota bacterium, assembly GCA_046050465.1. Lineage (GTDB taxonomy): Bacteria > Pseudomonadota > Gammaproteobacteria > Burkholderiales > Burkholderiaceae_C > Egaibacter. The sequence continues at coordinate 40,995 of JBJOPS010000008.1, forward strand.
CGCTGCTGCAGTCGGGACCAGCGCCTATTCGCAGTGGCAAGCCTAGTGTCTTGGACGGGCTATCCAGCCCTGGCGATCGGTGCGTCAGCCCGGATGATTCAGTCGATATACGGCAACAGGCAGAGTTCTTCGTGTCTCTTGGCCAAACTGATCAGGCGGTTCGCGTGTTGGAAAGCCACATTGCGGAGAATATTGGATCCAGTCCCGGACTCTATCTGGATCTGCTTCATTTGTTTCACTCGTTGAATTTGAAGACCGACTTCCGTCAATATCGTGAAGACTTCAACTTGCTGTTTAACTCCCGAATTCCAGAATTCGCACTTTTCAAACAAGAAGGCCAAAATCTTGAGTCGTATCCAGATGCGCTAGCCGAGATCTCGGCTGCATGGTATTCACAGAAGGTATTGCAAGTACTTGAAACTCTTATTTTTCATAATTCAAGAAATAACAAAGTTCAAGTGTTTGATTTGGCTGCTTTCCGCGAGCTGTTGCTTTTGTATGGTATCGCCCTGAGTGATCAGCGGGGGGGAGGGGCGCATTCTGAAAGCCAATCGGATTTCGCCAGCAAGTCCTTCGTAAGAGAAGGTGTTAGATCAGAATTTGGGAAGGTAAATGCAGATACCTTTGTGCATACTCGGCAAAGTGACATCAAAGCCAGCCAGCTTGCCAGTGGAAGCAGTGACTTGGTTCATTTGGAATCTTTGCCAAGTATTTATCCCGATATTGACGTCAATCTGGATCTTAATTCAGATGAATCCAGTGGCGGTGAAAACCGCAAGTAATGGTCACACCACGCCCTATCGGTGAACCTGCAGCGCTGCAGGGTTGACGATATTGGTAGGGTGCCCTGAGATGAAATGGATTATGTTGTCAAACGCTGCACCAAAATACATCTCGTAGGTTTCCTGCTCCACGTAGCCAATGTGAGGGGTACAGACACAATTTTCCAGGCGCAGTAGAGAGTGGCCCTGAAGAATTGGTTCTGCTTCGTACACGTCCACGGCTGCCATGCCAGGCCGGCCATGGAGCAACGCACTTAAAAGTGCCTCACTTTCAATGAGCTCGGCGCGTGAGGTGTTTACCAGTAATGAGGTGGGCTTCATGTTCGCCAGGTCCTCTGGCCGCACTATTGCTCGAGTTTCATCAGTGAGCCTGAGGTGTACTGAGAGTACATCACTATGGGTGAAAAACTCACTTCTGGACGTGGACACGTGATATCCATCCATCACGGCACGTTCCAGAGAAGCCTCACTTCCCCAGATCATGACATTCATGCCAAATGCCTTTCCATATCCGGCCACCAAGCGGCCAATTTTTCCGTACCCCCATATACCCAATGTCTTGCCATGAAGTACGCTGCCAATGCCGAAATTGGCAGGCATCGCTCCAGTTTTCAAACCTGCTTGCTGCCAGGCACCATGCTTGAGATTGCCAATGTAGTGTGGAAGACGACGGGTGGCCGCCATAATCAGGGCCCAAGTCAACTCGGAAGGAGCAATGGGAGATCCGGTGCCTTCAGCCACGGCTATGCCAAGTTCGGTACATGCAGCGATATCAATATGGTTGCCAATTCGTCCTGTTTGCACAATCAGTTTGAGTCTAGGAAGTTTTTGTACCAATTGATGCGAGATGTGAGTGCGTTCACGGATGAGAACGACGATGTCAGCATCTTTGAGGCGAACCGATAGCTGCCCAACTCCTTTGACCGTGTTGGTATAGACCTTGGCCGGATAAGCATCCAGTTTAGCGGCGCATTTGAGCTTGCGCACTGCATCCTGATAGTCATCAAGAATCACAATGTTCATGCCGACATTGTGCCTTGCTTATGATCTACTGCCCGATTTCATGCTAGGTACCGGCCGGTCGGGGAAAGTGGCCCTCTGCTTCTACAGGCCTTACCTATGCCATATCGTCGTGCTACTACGGCGTGGATAGGTCAGTACGAGTTTTAAGCGGCGCCACCTGAGCAGGCGACTAGTCGTTCCAATTCGGCGCAGACATCGGACATGCGGCCAGAGATCGTCATCCGGCCGACTTGACCGGGTTGATGATCAGACTCTACCACCCGGACCACGCGTAGGCGAGGGCAAGGTAATCGACTGGTTGCAGATGAGGTTTGAATAGTGACAACAGTATTCTCTGGATGTGCATGAGTCGCCAAGGAGGGTGATGTAAACCTGTCGACAGGACACACAGCAGGCTTGCCGTTGAGCCACTGGGTCAGACTCTGTATGGGGGCTAAAATTTCAGTAATGACAGACAAGGCAATGCGCATGATTCGTATCTCTTTGCAAATCATTTACATCAGTATCGTGTTGCGAATCAGACCAACTGCCAGTCCTTCTATCTCGAACGACTCACCCGGTTCCACCACAATGGTCTGGTAGTCCGGGTTTTCTGGATGCAGCTCAATCAGATGCTTGTTGCGACGAAAACGCTTGACGGTGACCTCATCACCCAGCCGGGCGACAACAATCTGCCCGTTTTTGGCGTCTTTTGTGGCCTGAACGGCCAGCAGGTCCCCGTCCATAATGCCGGCGTCCCGCATGGACATGCCCCGTACCTTGAGCAGGTAATCGGGTTTGCGCTGAAACAGGCTGTTTTCGACGTAATAGGTCTGGTCCACGTGCTCTTGCGCCAGAATCGGAGAGCCTGCCGCCACCCGCCCGATCAGTGGCAGTGCCAGCTGGGCCAGACTGGGCAGCGGAAAGGAAAATTGTTTGATGCGTGATTCGTTGATGGAACGAAGCGTTTCGCTTTTGAGGCGAATGCCGCGCGACGTGCCGCTGACCAGTTCGATCACGCCTTTGCGTGCCAGCGCCTGGAGATGTTCTTCTGCTGCATTGGCCGACTTGAAGCCTAACTCGCAGGCAATTTCAGCACGCGTGGGCGGCGCTCCCGTGCGGGCAATGGCGCTCTGGATAAGGTCCAGAATCTGTTGCTGGCGGGCGGTCAGTTTGACCGGAAACTCTGGCAAGTCGCTCATGATGACTCCTTGGTATGGGCGTGGACTGCTGAAAAGCTGTCTTAATATCCAGTAACTGTATTTTTAACCAGTTTTTAAAATAATGCAAGTGATGACCCCAAATAGCAAAAAAAAGTTGGTGGTGCTGGGAACCGGCGGCACCATTGCCGGCAGGGCCCGGGATGGTGCTGACAACATTGGCTATAAGGCGGGAGAGGTGGGCGTGGACCAACTGCTTGCAGCCATTCCCGGGTTTCAGGTCGATCACTGTGAGGTAGTGACCGAACAGGTGGCGCAACTCGACAGCAAGGACATGGGCTTTGCTGTGTGGCAGCAATTGGCTATTCGCGTGCGCACGTTGCTGTCGCAGTCCGATGTGCAGGGCATCGTCATCACGCATGGTACCGACACGCTGGAAGAAACGGCTTATTTCCTGCACGCGCTGCTGGCTCCTGACAAGCCAGTGGTGTTGACTTGCGCCATGCGCCCCGCCTCATCGGCCGCACCGGATGGTCCACAAAACATACTGGATGCTGTGGCTGTGGCGATGGCGCCGGGTGCCAGCGGCGTGGTAACTGTGTGTGCAGGCGCCATTCACAGTGCCGTCGATGTGCAAAAAATGCATACTTATCGGGTAGACACCTTCGGATCAGGGGATGCCGGCCCCATCGGCTATGTAGAAGAGGGGGTGATCAGATTGGTGCGAAATTGGCCATCAGCCCGCACCCGCTATGCCTCAATAGCTATCGATAAGATAGTGAACCTGGCGGTCTGGCCATGGGTGGAAATTGTAATGAACTACACCGGGGCCTGTGGCACCATGGTAAAGGCCATGATCAACCAACGGCAAAACGGCGGCGCTTCAGGCGATGGGTCTGTACTCAAAGGCCTGGTTGTTGCCGCAACCGGCAATGGCACGGTGCATCAAGACCTGGAAAAAGCTCTGATGGAAGCAAAGAATAGCGGCGTCGTGGTGGTGCGTGCTACGCGTTGTCCCATGGGCCGGATCATATCACTGCCGGATGCCCACTTTCCTGACTCTGGTGGCCTGTCGCCGGTCAAGGCGCGCATTGCTTTGATGCTGACGCTGGCTATCAATTCCTAGATGCAGGTCGCATATCAGGCCGAATCAATTGCTCAGGGCCTGAAAGGCTCGGCTGGTGATCTCATCCACGCTGCCAGTGCCGCTGATGGCGCGGTATTTCGGTGCGGCGGCGGGCGCTGTCTTTGCCCAGTCAGAGTAATACGTCACCAGTGGGCGGGTCTGTGCACTGTAGACGTCCAGACGCTTCTTGACGGTTTCTTCCTGGTCGTCAGGACGCTGCACCAGGGGCTCACCGGTCACATCGTCCTTGCCTTCCACCTTGGGCGGGTTGAACTTGACATGATAGGTACGGCCGGACGCGGGGTGTGAGCGGCGCCCGCTCATGCGCTCGATGATCGCGTCAAACGGCACGTCGATTTCCAGTACGTAGTCGAGCTTGACGCCCGCTGCCTTCATGGCATCAGCCTGGGGCAGGGTACGAGGGAAACCATCAAACAAGAAGCCGTTGGTGCAGTCAGCCTGTGCAATGCGTTCTTTCACCAGATTGATGATGAGATCGTCGCTCACCAGACCACCAGATTTCATGACGGCGTCAGCCTGTTGGCCCAGTGGTGTGCCTGCCTTGACAGCCGCACGCAGCATGTCTCCGGTTGAGATTTGCGGAATGCTGTATTTCTGGCAGATAAAGGAAGCCTGCGTTCCCTTGCCCGCGCCGGGTGCGCCCAACAAAATCAGTCTCATGGAGTTCCTCGGATCGAAAAAATCAGTTGTGCGCGGTCGGTTGGAATCCGATGCCCATGTTGCCACACCTCTTCGTTAAGACGAAGAATAGCACGTGCCGCCTTCGGCTTCGCTTACGTCAGAGGCTGCGACGCTGGCTTATGCCTTGAACAGTTGGCGAACCCGTTCCAGGTCTTGCGGTGTGTCCACGCCCGGCCCCGGGGCGCGGTCGGTCACATGCACGGCGATACGGTGCCCATGCCACATGGCGCGCAGTTGCTCCAGTGCCTCGGCGATTTCAATTGGTGCGCGCGGCAATGTCGGGAAAAGCCGCACAAAGGCGGCGCGATAGCCGTAAATGCCGATGTGGCGCAGTGGTGCAGCATCTGCCATCCCGGGGCTTGACTTTGCGCCGTCCTGCCACCAGGCCTGTTCGGGAAAATCACGCGCAAAGGCAATGGGCGAGCGGCTGAAGTACAGCGCCACGTTGTTCGCGTCCAGCACCACTTTGACAATGTTGGGGTTGTTGAAATCTGCAAGCGTTTCAATCGGATGCGCGGCTGTACTCATGCTCATTTGCGGGTTGTGCAGCAACAGGCGGGCCACATCGCTCACCAAAACGGGGTCGATCAAGGGTTCATCACCCTGCACGTTCACCACGATCTCGCCATCGTCCAGACCGAGGATGTTGCAAGCCTCGGCCAGCCGGTCACTGCCCGACGGGTGATCAGTTCGGGTCAGAACGGCTTCAATGCCATGCGCGTGGCACGCGGTGATGATTTGCGCGCTGTCGGCCGCGACCACCACACGGGAGTCGGTACCCGACATGACCCGTTGGGCTACCCGAACGATCATGGGCGAGCCGCCAATGTCGGCCAGCGGTTTGTTGGGCAGACGGGTAGACGCCAGCCGGGCAGGAATCAGGACTGTAAAGCGCATGGGTTTACAGCTCCAGTTCCCCGTCCGTGAGTGTGCGGGCCTGGTTTTCCAGCAGGATGGGAATGTCGTCACGAACCGGGTAAGCCAGGCGTGCGCTGCGCGAGATCAACTCGTGGTGCTCGCGGTCGTATTGCAGCGGGCCCTTGGTGACAGGGCAGACCAGCAGTTCAAGAAGTCGTGTGTCCATGGGGTGATGATAACTTTTGGGGCAGGGCGTGCAGCAACTCGTCGAGCGCCTGCACAAAAGCGGGCTCCGGTGTAAACACCAGCGGTACGGCCAGCGCGTCCGGATGGGCTGGCCACAGTTTGACAGCGTCTTTTTCGGTGCAAATCAGCGTGTAGCCCTCGTCGGATGGGCGTGACCAGCTATCAAAAGTGTAGTGATCAGGCAGCGCAACGGTTTTTGCCAACCGCAGCCCCCGTCCGCGCAACATGGCAAAAAAGGCTTCCGGCTGGGCGATGGCGGCAACAGCGAGGACAGGCTTGTGTTCCAGTGCAGACGATTTCGCCAGGTCGTCCAGCGGCAGTTGGGCGCCGTCGCTCGTGAGCGCATGGTCGGCCAGCGCACGGCGGGCCCGGTAGCCGCTGGCAAAAGCCGGATGCGCGCCGGAGTGCAGCACCAGATCGACGGGCCGCGGCCAGGGCTCGCGCAGGGGGCCTGCAGGCAGCATGAAGCCGTTGCCCACGCCACGGTCGTCAAACACACAGATATTGATGTCGCGGTGCAGCCCCAGGTGCTGCAGGCCGTCGTCACACACGATCACATCCGTCTGCGGGTATTTGATTAGCAATGCACTGGCTGCGGCAAAGCGGCTGCCGGCCACAAAGACCGGTGTTTGCACGGTGCCGTTGGACAGCGTTCTCTTGAGCAGGGCGGGCTCATCTCCCACCTCTTGCGCCGGACTGTCTGGTAGCACTTCACGACAATCTTTAGTGCTTCGCCCGTAGCCACGCGACACCACACCGGGGCTCAGCCCGCGGGCCTGCAGGTGGCGCACCACCGCCATTACGACAGGGGTTTTGCCCGAGCCGCCGGCAACCACGTTGCCCACAACGATCACTGGCACACCCACTCGCTTCACCTTGAAAACGCCGGCCCGATACATCAGGTGGCGAAAACGCACCAATAGGCCAAACAACAGGGAGACTGCCCACAACAGCCAGGCCGACCAGCGCCGATGGCCCCAGGCTTTGAGCAGCATATGTTCAACGGTTGGCCGTGGCGACCCGACCATGAAATTACTTTCCTCGACCTCGTGCCGTTGACTGCGTGGCAAATGTGATTTGCACGAGGCCAGCCGCGCGAGCTGCCTCCATCACCGTGACGACTGCCTGGTGCTTGGCGCTGGCATCTGCACTGATGACGACCACGGTCTCCTTGCCGGCCTTGGCGCCTTCAGCCAACGCGGCACTCAGTGAGGCCACGTCGCGGCCCGCCACGGGTGCCTTGTTCACGCCATAGGCGCCATCACTGGTGATCGAGACCAGCAATTCCTTTGGGTAATCGCGCTGCACATCGGCATCGGCCACCGGCAGTTTGAGCTGAAGTTCGGTGAACTTGCTGTAGGTGGTGGACAGCATAAGAAAGATCAGTACCACCAGTAGCACGTCAATGAACGGAATCAGGTTGATCTCGGGCTCTTCGCGCGAGGATGTGCCACGAAAATTCATGGTTTACGCAGGTTCACCAAATGCCGTGCCAGTCGTTCGGATGCCAACTCCAAAGTGAGCAGGTAGTGGTCCACTCGTGCCCGGAAATAACGCCAGAAGATCAGTGACGGAATGGCAATGATCAAACCAAACGCCGTGTTGTATAGCGCCACCGAAATGCCATGCGCCAGTTGTGCCGGGTTTCCACCGGCTGCACCACCTGTACCACTTTGGGCACTGAAAATTTCGATCATTCCTACCACGGTGCCAAACAGACCCAACAAAGGAGCCGCCGACGCAATTGTTGCCAAGGCGCTGAGGTATTTTTCTAGCTGATGGGCCACCAGCCGCCCACAGCCTTCCATCGTGGCTCGCAGGTCCGTCTCTGTACAGCGTGGGTTGGCGTACATAGCCCTCAAACCGCTGGACAATACTTCACCCATGGCCGAATTGCGTTCCAGCTGTCCAATGATGTCCGTGCCCGGAATGCCAGTGCGGGAAACCCCCAGCACCTCGTCAAGGAGTTTGGGAGGGGCGATTTTGCTGGTCTTTAGGCTGATGAAACGCTCAATGATGAGGGCCATCGCCAGTACTGAGCAGGCGATCAGGGGCCAAATAGGCCAGCCAGCGGCTTGTATGATTGAAAACAATGGACGTCTCCGCGCAAGATGAAAAATGCCCTGCGATTATGGCCCACATGATGTGGTTACCGGCGGCGACCAATAAGTTCGCATTGGCATCAGCCGGGATCAGCAGAGATTTTCACCACAGAGGTTATAAATAATTTTGTGCAGAAGTCGGGTTGCATTCGAGTCGGCTTCGTGCCGGGCTGTACATGCTGCAGATGGGTGACTTTTGGAGCAATAAAACAAATGAAATCATATGCTTGCAATGTGTACCCCTACTTGCCAGAGTCCTTTGGCCGGGTGATTGGTCGCTTGCGTACCATGGGCGATTTGTCCAGAGATTCTCAGCCAGGCAAATCTGCGGGTGTTGTCCCGACCGGTGCATGTCCAGCATAAGCGTTCACACATCGGGTGCGCGCGTCTGGCAGGTCGGTGCGCTGTGCCGTGCCGTGGCCGATGCGCTGGACGCACGGTTCAACCCCCTGGCCGTGCGTGGTGAGATCACCGGTTTTTCGCGGGCGGCCAGCGGTCACTGCTACCTGTCGCTGAAGGACGAGACCGGCCAGATTCGCTGCGCCATGTTCAAACGCGCCGCCAGTCTGCTGGATTTTTCGCCACGTGACGGCGAGCTGGTAGAGGTGCGCGGCCGCCTGGGCGTGTACGAGCCGCGCGGCGACCTGCAACTGATCATCGAGAGCATGAGTCGCGCAGGCCAAGGCAATCTGTTCGAGCAGTTTGTGCGGCTGAAGGAAAAGCTGGAAGGCGAAGGCCTGTTTGATGCCGGCCGCAAGCGCAGCCTGCCGCTGGCGCCACGCGGCATTGGTGTGGTCACCTCGCTGGGCGCGGCGGCTCTGCATGACGTGGTGACCGCGCTGCAGCGGCGGGTTCCCCATATCCCGGTGGTGGTGGCACCGGCGTCGGTGCAGGGGGCGGGTGCACCCGGTGAACTGGTCAAGGCGCTATCAAATCTATATCTGCTCACGCAAGAGGGACGAGGGCTGGAGGCCGATTTGGCATCCAAAACAGGCCAATTTTTACCTGAATCAGACAAGCCCGTGGTGGACGTCATCTTGTTGGTGCGCGGCGGCGGTTCCATGGAAGACCTGTGGGCGTTCAACGACGAGCAACTTGCCCGCACCATTGTGCGAAGCCCGGTACCGGTGATTGCCGGAGTGGGACATGAGACCGATTTCACGATTGCCGATTTCTGTGCTGATCTGCGCGCCCCCACGCCCACCGCTGCTGCCGAGCTGGTGTCCCAGCCGCGCGACGTGTGGCTGGGCGCGGTGGATTTCATGCAGGATCGCCTGACCGATGCCCTGCAGCGCCACGTTGATACCCAGAGCCAGCGGCTGGACACCGTCACGGCGCGGTTGGGGCGCCCCTCCGCACTGGCGGCGCGCCAGCGGCTGGCACTGGCGTCCAGTGCCCAGCGATTGGCCTTTGCCTCGCACTTGTTCCTGCGCCAGAAAAAGCAGGATGTGCAGCAGTTGCAGACCCGGTTGCCAGACCAGTTGCAGCAGCGCCTGCAGCGCCAGCGTGACCGGCTCGACCGCGCCGCCGTGCGCCTGGGCCTGCTGGACCCTACGCTCGTGCTGCAGCGCGGTTACGCCTGGCTGGCCACCGCGCAGGGCCAGGCCCTCACCAGCGTGAGCCAGATGCGCCCCGGGCAAGATGTACGGGCCACGCTGGCCGACGGCGTGGTGGATTTGACCGTGGCCCGACCCCATTAGATGCGAAGCGGGCAGGGTTTTAGGCAAAGTTCCTACAATCAGCGTTCGCCCAACAAGTTCGAACAACAACCTTCACGAGGAAATCATGGAACACACCCTGCCTGCACTGCCGTACGCGATTGACGCCCTGGCCCCCAACTACTCGAAAGAGACGCTGGAATACCACCATGGCAAGCACCACAACGCCTATGTGGTCAACCTCAACAACCTGCAAAAGGGCACCGAGTTCGAGAGCATGACGCTCGAAGAAATCATCAAGAAGTCCAGCGGCGGCGTGTACAACAACTCGGCCCAGATCTGGAACCACACCTTCTTCTGGAACTGCATGAAACCCGCCGGTGGTGGCGAGCCATCCGGCAAACTGGCCGCTGCCATCAGCGCCAAGTGGGGCTCTTATGCCGCGTTCAAGGAAGCGTTTGTCAAGAGCGCCGTAGGCAACTTCGGCTCCGGCTGGACCTGGCTGGTCAAGAAGCCGGACGGCACCGTGGACATCGTGAACACCGGCGCCGCCGGCACCCCGCTGACCACGGCCGACAAGGCCCTGCTGACAGTGGATGTGTGGGAACACGCCTACTACATCGACTACCGCAACATGCGCCCGAAGTTTGTCGAGACATTCCTGGACAAGCTGGTGAACTGGGGCTTTGCCGAAGCCAATTTCGCCTGATTGGTGAATGTCATCCACTTGGACCACTTTTTTAACCTGCTGGCGTGAAACAGCTCCAATATCCTGCATCCTGCCTGCTCTGACCCTGGTCCTGCTCTGGTTCGGCCAGGGCGGTGGCGACGTATAGCAAAAAGGTCTTCATGGCAGATCAGCGGGCCAGGTGGGGGTGGCAGGCACAGGCCTCGCCGTGTGCGGCGGACACGAGTTCCTTGAGGATGCCGCAATCGGCACCGTCTTCGTCGCAGCGCCCGCAACTGGCCTGGAGTAGCAGCAGCTGTTTTTCCAGCGCGCGCATGCTCTTGAGCCGTGCACGCACCCGTTCGATCTGCTCCTGTACCAGTTGGTCCACGTCCGGGTGCGGCGCGCCCGGGGCGTCCAGTGCGCCCAGCAAGCGACGGATGTCGGCCAGCGGTATTTCCAGCGCACGGCAGTGGCGGATGAAGGCCAGGCGCTCCAGGTGCTCGTCTGCGTAGTTGCGATAGCCATTGTCCTGCCTGGCCGGTGTCGGCAGCAGAGCCTGTTTCTCGTAGTAACGGATGGTTTCTACATCCACACCAGTGGCTTGAGACAGTTCCTTGATGCGCATGAGGTCTCTCCGATAGTGAGTGGGCTTGACTCTGGAGCCGCTCCAGGGTTTTCAATACCCGTATTCTCACCCTTCAGGAGTCCGCATGTCAGCCCATTGCTGTGAACACGAAAGTCCCGATCCCGGCCAGATGGGCAACCTCGCGCGTTACCGCCGCGTGTTGTGGGTGGCCTTGCTGGTCAATGCCGCGATGTTCTTGGCCGAACTGGGCGCAGGCTTCTGGTCGGGCTCACTGTCGCTGCTGGCCGACGCCATCGACTTTGCGGGCGACGCGCTGAACTACGGTGTCTCGCTCGCGGTGCTCACCTCGGCGCTGGCCTGGCGGGCCCGGGCGGCCATGCTCAAGGCCTTCAGCATGATGGGCTTTGGTGTTTACGTGCTGGGCAGCGTGTTGTGGGCGGTCTGGAGCGGCCGCGTGCCCGACGCGCCCACCATGGGGGTGGTGGCCTTGCTGGCGCTGCTGGCCAATCTCTCGGTGGCCTGGCTACTCTATGCTTTTCGCGAAGGTGACGCCAACATGCGCAGCGTCTGGCTGTGCACGCGCAACGACGCCATCGGCAATGTGGCCGTGTTTCTGGCAGCGCTGGGGGTGTTCGGGACCGGCACCGCGTGGCCCGACCTGCTGGTGGCCTCGCTGATGGCCGGCCTGGCGCTGCACGGTGGCTGGCAGGTGCTGCGTCAGGCGCGAGACGAATTGGGTTGCGGCGGAGCACCCCACGACGGGCAAGACCACCATGGCCACACCCACTGAGCCTGTGATGACGGTGTTGTTCGATTCGCACACATTCGGGCTTTTGATGCAGGCTTGCCGCGGTCTCGACCGGTGTGAAGTGGCGCAGGCCTGGCATCTTCTGGAAGCCATGCATGTGCTCGGGCAGACCCGCCTGCTCCCGCACACGCAGACGCACTGGCTCATGCTCGGACTGTCCTGGCGGACAAGGGACTTCGCCGAATGGGTTGGGCAACTCTTTCGTCTGCTGCTGGTGCCGCTGGGGCACCTGCTGGGCCGCTTGCCCCTGGGCAACAACGGGCGTGCCAGTGTCAGTGCGTTCCAGCCCATGGCGGTACCACCTGCACTGATGGCGACCATCCACCAGTTTCAGTCGTCTTGCCACTGATCAGTCTGTAGTTCTTGTTGGGTTACTCGTCCCTTTCCGCACTGACTGTCCTACAATCCTGACTTCATGCGCGCCTGTCTGCTTGCCCTTCTGATGCTGTTTTGCCTGCCCCCCCAGTGGGCCGGTGTAGCCACGGGCACGCCCTGTTCACACGAGCGCTGCACGCTACTGCATGCCGTTCTGGTCGATGCGCCCGTACAGGCCGTGGCCGATGACGAAATGGATGAGTCCCACGCGCAGCATCCCCATTGTGGAAGTTGTCACACCGGCGCCATGGTCATGTCGGTCAGTGCCTCCTTCAGTCTGAATGACACAACTACCGGCTTGCTGTCGGGACCAAAGCTCTGGCTCGAGGTTTTGCTGATCGAGCGACCCGAACGTCCCAAGTGGCCCACCTTGGTCTGACCAGGGTTCGGGTTCGTTTTCGCGGCATCCATCGCCGTCGCCGATCCCTGTGAAGCGCGCCAACCCGCGTGGTTGGTGATGTCCGTTTTTCAGAGGGTTTCTTTCATGTCTGTTTTCCCCTGGCGGGGTCGTCCCCGTCTGGCCTGGCTCATTGCTGTGGCCCTGCTCTTGACTCTGGACCAATTGAGCAAGGCTTGGTTTGCCACCACCATTTCACTGGGCACAGCGGTCGAGGTTTCGTCTTGGTTCAACCTGGTCCATGTGCTCAATACCGGCGCCGCGTTTTCGCTGCTGGCCGATGCCGGCGGCTGGCAGCGGGTGTTCTTCATCGCCGTCGGCGTGATGGTGGTCGTGCCTATCACCTTCGTCTGCCTGGCGCGGCAGGTCGAACCGATCGAACGACTGGCCGGCGCGTTGATCGTAGCCGGCGGCAGTGGCAACCTCATCGACCGCATCGCCAGTGGCGCCGTCACCGACTTTCTCGACCTGCACTGGCGTGGCCTGCATTGGCCCGCCTTCAATCTGGCCGACGTGTTCATTGTGGCGGCGGCGGGAGCCTGGGTTCTGATGTCCCTGCGCCGCCCCTCCAAGACCGCCTCAGGGGACGCCTCGTGAACCGCCCGTGGACCTTGCTGCTGCTGGCCTGGCTGATGGCCACCACCGCCACACTGAGCGCACTGTTCCTGGGTGAGGTCATGGGCATGACCCCCTGCGTGCTGTGCTGGTACCAGCGTATCTTCATGTTCCCACTGGCCATCGTGCTGGGCATCGCCGCCTACCTGGACGATCGCCGCGGTGCGATCTACGCCCTGTGGCTGTCCTTCGGTGGGCTGGTCATCGCGGCTTACCACACCCTGTTGGTGGGAGGTCTGATACCCAAAGCCTGGGTGCCCTGCAGCGCTGGCGTGTCCTGCGCGGACCAGAAGCTCGAAATCCTCAACGGCGTCCAGATCCCGTGGCTGTCACTGGCCGCCTTCACGGCCCTGGTGCTCCTGCTCTTCGTTTACCTCAGAAAGTCCTCCCGATGAACTCCAAAAAAATCACCGTCGCCGCCCTGGTCGTGATCGTCGCGCTATTCTTTGTTCTGGGCATGAACGCTTACCAGAAGCGTGTGCAACAGTCCCAGGCGGAGAAGGTCAGCCAGGTCATCAGTCAATCCGGCCAGTCCAGCCAACCTGCCCAAAGTCAGGCCAAGCCCATCGACAACCGGTTGATTCGCTTCCATTCGCCGGTCTTTGGTCTCAGCGCCGCGCCAGTCACCATCGTCGAGTTCTTCGACCCCGCGTGTGAGACCTGCCGGGCGTTCTACCCCATCGTCAAGAACATCCTCAAGCAGTACCCGAACGACGTTCGTCTGGTGATCCGCTACGCCCCTTTCCATGCGGGCTCCGATCAGGTGGTCAAGCTGCTAGAGGCGGCCAAGCGACAAAACAAATACCAGCCGGTGCTGGAGTCGTTGCTGGCCGCTCAGCCGCAATGGGCCGACCATGGCAAGCCCAACATCGACCTGGCCTACCAGGCAGCAGAGGCTGCGGGCCTGGACATCAAGAAGGCACAGGCTGACGCCCAGGGATCGGACATCGAGGCGGTGTTGCAACAGGACATTGAAGACCTGACCGCGCTGGAAGTGACCAAGACGCCCACCTTCTTCGTCAATGGCCGGGGTCTGCCGTCGTTTGGCGATCAGCAACTGATGGCCCTCGTGGCAGAAGAAGTGGCCAAAGCCAGGAAGTGACATGAACCTGCGTTTTTCATCTCCCTCGGACCAGGCGTCCATCGGTCGCCGCCGCTTCGTGCAACTGACGCTGGCCGGTGCAGCGCCCGCACTGCTACTGGCGTGTTCACCCGACAAGCCAACCTTCAAGAGCATCGATGTGACCGGCGCTTCCTTTGCCCAGGGTCTCAAACTCAAGGATCACCATGGCAACGTGAGGAGGATGCAGGACTTTAAGGGCAAGATCGCGGTAGTCTTCTTCGGCTTCGCGCAATGCCCTGATGTCTGCCCCACGTCCATGACCACCATGACGGAAGTCAAGCGCTTGCTGGGCGCCAAGGGCGACCTGTTGCAGGTGCTTTTCATCACGGTCGATCCCGAGCGTGACACACAAGCCTTGCTTAAGGAATACATGAGAAGCTTCGACTCGAGCTTTGTTGCCTTGCGGCCTGAGCCCGACGAACTTCAAGGGGTCGCGGACGATTTCAAGATTTACTACAAGAAAGTGCCTGGACCCACCCTGACCAGCTACACCATGGACCATTCGGCTGGCAAGTACATCTTTGACACCGAAGGTCGGGTTCGCTTGTTCTCTGCCTACGCAACCGACGCCGCCACCATCGCGTCGGACATCCAGGTTCTTTTGTCTGCTGCTTGAGGTCTTGTCGCCCGGTGTGCCAAACGACTGTCCTGTCATGAAACCCGTCCCGCTGCGAGCATTGCTCGCACAGATTCACCACCACCGACGGCCTGTGCTTGTGGTCATCGGCGCCCTGATGCTGGGCGCCGGCATGATGGCCTTCGGCGTCTCCACCACCTTGCCCGACGCCGCCCGATGGCCGGCCCGGCAAGTGGTGGAGGCGGTGGACGCGCCACTGATGATCTCTGTGCCAACGACGTCCACCCCCGACTTCCTGGTTCACCAGTCGCAAACCACCCGGCGCGACGACTCCCTGCAGTCGCTGCTCCAGCGTCTGGGTGTCGAAAACCGCGACGCGCAGGACTTTCTGTTGCGTGATGCGACCGCGCGCCTGCTGCTGGCGGACACGTCCGGCAAGCTCGCATCCGTTACCCACCAGGCCATGTGGTTTCAAGAGCCAGGCAAGGCCGGTGAGTTCGTCAGCCTCGATGGCACGAGTCGGCGCCGGGCCTTCCTCGCGTCTCCGCTGGCGTTTTCGAGGGTCACCAGTTCATACGGGCCGCGCATCCACCCGGTGTTTGGCGTGCAGAAAGACCACAAGGGAACGGACTACGGGGCGCCGGCGGGAACGCCGGTCCGGACCGTCGCCGACGGTGTGGTGACGTTCGCCGGCCGGCAGAGTGGGTACGGCAACTACGTGGTCATCCGCCACCCCGACAACGCCGCCACCGCCTACGCTCACCTTGAGCGCATCTCGGTCCGTGTGGGACAGCGCGTGAAGCAAGGTCAGAACATCGGTGCGGTCGGCGCTACGGGCACAGCGACGGGGCCAAATTTGCACTTTGAATACCTCGTCAAAGGCCAACGCACCAATCCGACCCGGATCGTGGGTGCGCCATCGGTCAACGCCCCGGTGCTGGCCCAGCTGCCGTCGTTCCAGCGGGAGGCCAAGGTCATGCGGGAACAGCTCGGTGCAGCCACCTCCGTCTCTATGGCCAGCGCGCAGTGACCCGAAAGCCCGCCCCCATCCTGCCCATCGATGGTCCTGCGATGTCGCCCTCCGATGCGTCTTCCACCCGGCGGGCCTGGCTCGCACGCAGTGCAACCGCGGTTTCGGCGCTGGCCTTGCCCTTCCAGCCCGCCAGAGCCCAGCCGGTCCGCAGTGCATCGATCGACGGCGCTGCGCTGGCCGGCAGCTTGCGCTCGTCGCCCGAAGCGCGGCTGATCCAGATCTACCGCGCCATCGCCGCCGCAGACCCACAGGCCTTGCCGCTGGCCGCCGTTCTGGTGCGCGATGTGCCCAGCTTCCAGCTGGGCCAACTCGTTTACGCAGACCTTCTGCTGGCCCGAAGCGGTTCGTTCCCCAGCTTCACCACGGTCACAGACGGGTCACCTGAAGTGCGTGGGCAACTGCAAAAGCTTCGCACGGAAGCCCACCGACGACTGGCCTCATTCCAGGAAATGCCACCCGCTGGCACAGTCCCTGAGCAAGTCCTGCAACTTGCGCATAACGTCCGTCATGTGGTGGTGGTGGACGCCAGCCATTCCAGGGTTTATGTCTTTGAGCATCAGGCGAACAGTTTGCAACTGATCCGCAGTTTCTACGCATCCATAGGCCAGGCAGGATTCGATAAGCGGGTAGAAGGTGACCTGCGTACGCCGTTGGGGGTGTATTTCATCACCAACCGCCTGGACGACTCGCAGGTCGAGGAGCTGTACGGCATCGGCGCACTGCCGCTAAACTACCCCAACGAGCACGATCGCCGCCTGGGGCGCACCGGTAGCGGCATATGGTTGCATGGTGTGCCACGTGCCACCTACTCGCGTAGCCCCTACGCCACCGAGGGCTGCGTGGCACTTGCCAACGATGATATGGCCTACCTCATGGAGATGTTGCAAACGAGGCGAACGCCGGTAGTGGTTGCGGAAGAAGTGAACTGGGTTCGCCCCGCCAACCAGGTGACAGAACGCCGCAGCCTTGAATCTATTCTCAGTCAATGGCAGCAAGCCCGTGCACGGGGTGACAGCGGCGCGCTACAGGTGCTCCAAACGGCAGACTACAACGTACGCGGCAGCAGTCTCTCTCGCAAGGTGTCCGTGGGGGCGGAAAATTCACCCACCACCCGTGAAACGGAGTCGCAGGCCGAGTGGCGTGATGTTTCAATGTTTCGCTGGAAACGCCAATCAGAGGTGGCCATCGTCAACTACACAGCGGTTGTCCCGAAGCAGGCACGCAGTACCGAGCGCCGTCAGTATTGGGTACGGGAGCAGGGCCGCTGGCGCCTGTTCTTCGATGGGATCGTCTGAACGGCTGCAAGTCTCATCGGTGCTATGAACCGGACGGAAATCGGTTTCGGATGGTGCGTTGGTACCGTTTGAATCTTAAGTGCGACCGTAACATGGATGTCAGAGAAAATGGTGGGCTTCGATTTTTGTCTGTGGGGTAGCACGGTGATGCTCTCGCTGCCCGTTTCTCCGCCTTTACTGAGCCACCCACCCGCCATCCATGTTCCATGCAACCCCACGCACGTTGTTGCCGGCGGGGGAGCAGAAGAACACGGCCAGTTCGCCCAGCTCTTCGGGGGTGGTGAACTGCATGGAGGGTTCTTTTTCGCCCAGCAGTTGTCTGGTGGCGGCTGCGTTGGTGATGCCTTGCGCGGCGGCTTTGGCGTCCACCTGTTTTTGCACCAGCGGGGTGAGCACCCAGCCGGGGCAGATGGCGTTGCAGGTCACGCCGGTGGTGGCGTTTTCCAGCGCGGTTACCTTGGTCAGGCCCACCACGCCGTGTTTGGCGGCCACGTAGGCTGATTTTTCGGGCGAGCCCACCAGGCCGTGGGCAGACGCCACGTTGATGATGCGGCCCCAGCCCTTGCCGCCGTCAGCGGCTTTCATGGCGGGCAGCGCCAGGCGCGTGGCGTGGAAGGCGCTGGTGAGGTTGATGGCGATGATGGCATCCCACTTCTCGGTGGGGAAGTCTTCAATCTTGGCCACGTGCTGGATGCCTGCGTTGTTCACCAGAATATCCACCCGCCCGAAGGTGCTGGCGGCGTAGGCCATCATGTCGGCAATTTCTGATGCCTTGCTCATGTCGGCGCCGTGGTAGCCCACCTTGACGCCGGGCGCGGCCACGGCGGCGATGTCGGCTTTGGGGCCTTCCACGTCGCCAAAACCGTTCAAAACGATGTTGGCGCCCTGTTTGGCCAGGGCCTTGGCAATGCCCAGGCCAATGCCGCTGGTGGAGCCGGTGACGAGTGCAGTTTTTCCGTTGAGCATGGTGGTTTCCAGAGGGTGATTTACAAAAAGGGTTTGGGTATGAATTAGGATGCAGGGAGCATGACAATTCATTATCAAGCCTTTCATTTCACCACCCATGTCTGAACCTGCGCTGAACGATGTATCCTGCCCCGACGCCAACGGCGGCCACCGCATGGCCTATTGGCAGTGGGGCGACCCCGCCGCCGCCCACGTGATCGTGTGTGTGCACGGCCTGAGCCGGCAGGGCCGCGACTTTGACGTGCTGGCACAGGCGCTGTGCAAACGGGCGGACCACCCCGTGCGCGTGGTGTGCCCGGACGTGGTGGGCCGGGGAAAAAGCGACTGGCTGAAGGACCCGATGGGTTACCAGGTGCCCAACTACGCGGCGGACATGCTGGCGCTGCTGGCCAAACTCGTTCCGCCGCAGGACAGCCCCAAGACGGAACAACCCCCTCGGGGGGCAGGGAGGACACGCAGTGCCGAACGTGGGGGCGAGTTACCCACCCGGCTGGACTGGGTGGGCACCAGCATGGGCGGGCTCATTGGCATGGTGATTTGCGGGCAGCCCGATTTGCCGCTGCCAGTTCCGGTAAGCCGCCTGGTGCTGAATGATGTGGGCCCGGCCATCCAGTGGGAAGCCATCCAGCGCATTGGCCAATACCTGGGCAAGAGCGGGCGTTTTGCGTCGGTGGACGAAGCGGCGCAGGCCATGTGGGCCATTTCCAGCAGTTTTGGCCCCCACACGCGCGAGCAGTGGCTGGCGCTGTCCCGGCCGATGCTGAAGCTCATGACGGACGCGCAGGGTGGTTATGCCCTGCATTACGACCCCGCCATCGCCATTCCCTTTGGTGCGGCCACGCAGGAGTCCACGGCACAGGGTGGGCAGATGCTGTGCAAGCTTTATGACAACATCAAGGCGGCCACGTTGCTGGTGCGTGGCGCACAGTCTGATCTGCTGTCGCCCCAAACGGCGTTTGCCATGACCCAGCGTGGTCCCAAAGCGAAACTGGTCGAGTTTGATGGTGTGGGCCACGCGCCCACACTCATTGCGGACGATCAGGTGGACGCCGTGGCGTCGTTTCTGCTGGCGCCGTGAGATGGTGGGGAGTTGATGAAAAGCCTTGCGCCTGAACCCATCGGTTGCGCGCCACCGTCGCAGTTGATCGCCGCCACCGCGCACAGCCTGCCGGTGGAGGTGAATGCGCTGGCGCGGGCCCGTGCGTTTGCCGAGCCGTTGCTGGTGGGCGAGACGCTGGACACCGGCGAAAACATCCTGGCCCATGCCGATGCGGTGGCGGCCATCCTGAAGGCCATTGGTGGCTCCGAGGCGATGCAGGCGGCCAGTTACCTCGTGTATGCGTGTGACCATCTGAACAAGCCGCAGGAGGTGATTGCCAAGGCCTTTGGCGACAACTTTGCCGCGCTGGCCATGGAGACCACCAAGCTGGTAAAAGTGCAGCGCCAGGCGCGCATTGCGCAAGGGGCGGTCAACCGGGCTGCCACGCCCATTCCCATGGCGCAAACC
Organism: Pseudomonadota bacterium; assembly: GCA_046050465.1. Lineage (GTDB taxonomy): Bacteria > Pseudomonadota > Gammaproteobacteria > Burkholderiales > Burkholderiaceae_C > Egaibacter. The sequence goes on from JBJOPS010000008.1 coordinate 60,583, forward strand.
GCCGCGGCGCAGACCGAAAACGTGCGCAAGATGCTGCTGGCGTTTTCGCGCGACCTGCGAGTGGTGATGCTGCGTCTGGCGTCCCGGCTGCAGACGCTGCGCCACTTTGCCCAGACCAAGCTGCCTGTGCCGCCCGCGCTGGCGGGTGAGTCGCTGCAGGTGTTTGCGCCGCTGGCCAACCGGCTGGGCATCTGGGAAATCAAGTGGGAACTGGAGGATTTGTCGTTCCGCTTTCTGGAGCCCGATACCTACAAACAGGTAGCCGGTCTGCTGGATGAAAAACGCATTGAGCGCGAGGCCTTTGTGGAGCGCCTGCGCGCTCGGGTGCAGCAGGATCTGAAAGCCCAAGGCATCATCGCCATGGTGCAGGGCCGTCCCAAACACATCTACAGCATCGTCAAGAAGATGCGTGGCAAGTCGCTGGGGTTTGATCAGGTGTATGACATCCGCGCACTGCGGGTGGTGGTGGCGTCTATCCCCGAGTGTTATGCCGCCTTGAGCTGGGTGCACAACCATTTCCAGCCGGTGACCGAAGAGTTCGACGACTACATCGCCAAGCCCAAGGCCAATGGCTACCAGTCGCTGCACACCATTGTGCGGGAATATGACCCCCACGCTCCACCACTGCGTGGGTCGCTGCCCCCCGAGGGGTCTGTCCCGCTTTGGGGCGGCCCGGCAGCGGGACGCTCATCAAGCCAGCCCATCGAAGTGCAAATCCGCACGCAGGCCATGCACGACCATGCAGAGCATGGCGTGGCGGCGCACTGGGCCTACAAGGAAGCGGGCGTCAAGGGGTATGGCGGGGTTTCGGCGGCGGGTGAATACGATGCCAAGATCGCCGTGCTGCGCCAGTTGCTGGCCTGGGAGCGCGACCTGTCTGGCGAACACGGTGGCGTGTTTGACGACCAGATTTATGTACTGACGCCCGACGCCGCCATCGTGGAGCTGCCCCAGGGCGCTACGGCGGTGGACTTTGCCTACAGCGTGCACACCAACCTGGGCCACCGCTGCCGCGGCGCGCGGGTGGACGGTGTGATGGTGCCGCTGAATACGCCGCTCAAAAACGGTCAGACGGTGGAGGTGACGGTAGCCAAAGAAGGTGGCCCGTCGCGCGACTGGCTCAACCCCGAGCTGGGTTTTCTCACCAGCCACCGGGCCAAGGCCAAAGTGCGGGCCTGGTTCAACGCGCTGGCCAGTCATGAAACCGTGGCGCGGGGCCGTGAAGCGGTTGAAAAACTGCTGCAGCGCGAGGGCAAAACCGCGATCAATCTGGAAGATCTGGCCGCCAGGCTGGGCTTCAATTCAGCTGATGACCTGTTTGCCGTGGTGGGCAAAGACGAGTTCTCGCTGCGCAACATTGAGATGGTGCTGCGCCCGCCGGAGCCCGTTGCACTGCAGCAAGACATGGTGCTGCTCAAGAAGCCGCGCGTGGCCGACAAGGGCGCTGGTGGCGGCGTGCTGGTGGTGGGGGTTGATTCGCTGATGACCCAGTTGGCCAAGTGCTGCAAACCTGCACCCCCGGACGCCATCAGCGGTTTTGTGACCCGGGGTAAGGGTGTGAGCGTGCACCGCACCGACTGCTCCAACCTGGCCGAGCTGATTGCCCGCAATGGCGAGCGCGTGATTGATGTGCAATGGGGTCAAGCCAAGTTGTATGCCAAAGGGGAAGGTTCCGCGGTGTACCCCGTGGACGTGGCTATTCAGGCGGCAGACCGGCAGGGCTTGCTGCGCGATATTTCCGAAATTTTCACCAAGGAAAAGATGAACGTGATTGGTGTGCAGACCCAGTCGGTCAAGGGCACGGCCTGGATGACGTTCACAGTGGAGGTGACCGATTCCGGGCGACTGAACAAGGTGCTGGGTACGGTGGCAGAGCTGGATGGTGTGCGGTCGGCCCGGAGGCGATAGCGGGATGCTGCCTGATGAGGGCAGCCATCAGGATGGGTAGCTGTGAAGGCGCCTCAAAATTTTCACTGCGTTCCAAAAATCCGGTCACCCGCGTCGCCCAGACCGGGCAAGATGTAACCATGGTCGTTCAGCTGTCGGTCAATGGCTGCGGTGTAGATGGGCACATCCGGGTGCGCCGCCTTCATGGTGGCAATGCCTTCGGGGCAGGTGAGCAGGCACACAAATTTGATGGATTTTGGTTTGAGCGTCTTGACACGCTCAATCGCCGCAACCGCCGAGTTGCCGGTGGCCAGCATGGGGTCCACGATGATCACGTCGCGCTCGGTCATCTCTTGCGGCATCCTGAAGTAGTACTCAACCGCCTTCAGTGTTTTGGGGTCGCGGTACAGGCCAATATGTCCCACACGTGCGCCGGGCACCACGCTCAGCATGCCATCCAGAATGCCGGTGCCGGCGCGCAGTATGGACACCAGAACCAGTTTTTTGCCATCAATCATCCTGGCCGTCATCTTTTCCAGCGGGGTTTCGATTTCAACGTCCTGCGTGGCCATGTCACGTGTGACCTCATAGGCCATCAACATGCTCAGCTCGTTGAGCAAATGGCGAAAGCTGTTGGTGCTGGCGTCTTTTTTGCGCATCAGTGTGAGCTTGTGTTGCACCAACGGGTGGTCCAGCAGGTGGACCTGGCTATCGGGAAGTCGGGATGTGTTTGCAGTGTTGATCATGGTGTTCCCGTGGTGGTGTTGAGTTTCGGCTGGGTGGGATTACCTGCGTCCGCCGAAAATGCCGCCCAGCACCCCGCGTATCACTTGCCTGCCGACTTCGCGCCCGATGGCACTGGCGGCGCTTTTGAACATCTGTTCGCCTGCGCTGGCCCGGGTGCGCCGCGCGCCGCCACCCAACAAGCTGCCCAGGCCGTCCAGAATGCCGCCGCCAGCTTCAGTTTCCTTGTCTTTGGCGACGGTTTTGGACATCTGGTCCACGCTCTCTTTGGCAGTAGATTCGTCTGCCATACGGGTCTGCGTGCGGCCCTTGATGGCTTCGAAGGCCGATTCGCGATCAACCACTTTTTCGTAAACACCAGCCACGATCGAGTCGGCAATCAGGACCTTTCGCTGCTCGGGCTTTATCGGGCCAATCTGGCTGCAGGGCGGCAGCACGTAAACACGCTCGGTGACGCCAGGGCGGCCTTTCTCGTCCAGAAAACTCACCAGCGCCTCGCCCACGGCCAGCTCGGTAATCGCCGCATCGATGCTGAATTTGGGGTTTTGACGCATCGTCTCGGCAGCCGACTTGACTGCTTTCTGGTCACGCGGGGTAAAGGCGCGCAGGGCATGTTGAACGCGGTTGCCTAGTTGCGCGAGCACCGAATCGGGCACATCCAGCGCGTTTTGCGTCACGAAATACACACCCACGCCCTTGCTGCGCACCAGGCGCACTACCAGTTCGATGCGTTCCAGCAGCGCCTTGGGGGCGTCAGTGAACAACAGGTGCGCTTCGTCGAAGAAAAAGACGATTTTGGGTTTGTCCAGATCACCCACCTCGGGCAGGTTCTCAAACAGCTCGCTCAGCATCCAAAGCAAAAACGTGGCGTACATGCGCGGCGAGTTCATCAGCTTGTCGGCGGCCAACACGTTGATGAGGCCACGCCCGCTGGCATCGGTCTGCATGAAGTCTTCAATGTTGAGCATGGGCTCACCAAAGAACTTGTCCCCGCCCTGAGCCTCGATCTGCATCAGCCCGCGCTGGATAGCCCCAATGCTGGCGGCGCTGATGTTGCCGTATTCGGTGGTGAAATCTGATGCGTTGTCGCCCACGTTCTGGCACATGGCGCGCAGGTCTTTCATGTCCAGCAGCAAAAGACCATCGTCGTCGGCAATCTTGAAGACCAGCTGCAGCACACCCGCCTGGGTTTCGTTCAGATTGAGCATGCGGGCCAGCAGCAGCGGGCCCAAGTCGCTCACGGTGGCGCGGACCGGATGGCCCTGCTCACCATAAACGTCCCATAAAGTCACGGGGAATGCTACAAATTCAGGAGCTGCCAGCGCACGTTCCTTGAGGACTTTGCCCAGTTTTTCCGACAAAACCCCGGCTTGAGAGATGCCGGTGAGGTCGCCCTTGACGTCGGCCATGAACACCGGCACACCGATGCGGGAAAACCCCTCGGCCATGGTTTGCAGCGTGATGGTTTTGCCGGTGCCGGTGGCACCCGTGATCAATCCGTGCCGGTTGGCCTTGTCTGGCCGCAGGAAGCACTGGGTGGTGTCGTGTTGGGCAATCAGGATAGGGTCGGCCATAAGACTCTCGAAAAGTACAATCTAGCGATAGCGTAACGAATTTTTGAAGGATTTCGCGTGGCAGGACACAGCAAATGGGCCAATATTCAGCACCGCAAGGGGCGCCAGGATGAGAAGCGGGGCAAGATCTGGACCCGAATCATCCGCGAAATCACCGTGGCAGCCCGTGCCGGTGGGGGAGACCTGAGCGCTAACCCGCGCCTGCGCCTGGCTGTGGACAAGGCCAAAGCGGCCAACATGCCTGCCGACCGGGTGAAATACAACATCGATAAGGCTACCGGTAACGCCGAGGGTGTGAATTACGAAGAAATTCGTTACGAAGGCTACGGAATAGGTGGTGCAGCCATCATGGTGGACACGATGACCGACAACCGGGTGCGCACCGTGGCCGATGTGCGGCACGCGTTCAGCAAACACGGTGGCAATATGGGCACTGAAGGTTCGGTAGCGTTTCAGTTCAAGCACTGCGGCCAGCTGGTATTTGCCCCTGGCACGAATGAAGATGCCCTGATGGATGCCGCACTGGAAGCAGGCGCCGAAGACGTTATCACCGATGACGATGGCGCCATAGAGGTGCTGACCGACTACGTGGCGTTCGAGAAAGTCAAAACCGCGCTGGAGGCGGCCGGGTTCAAACCCGGGATCGCTGAAGTAACCATGCGTGCTGAAAACACCATTGATCTGGAAGGCGACGACGCGGCCCGCATGCAGAAGCTGCTGGACATTCTGGAAGACCTGGATGATGTCCAGGCGGTCTATCACAACGCTGCGCTATGAATATCCTCGTCATTGGCGGCGGTGGCCGCGAGCATGCATTGGCCTGGAAACTGGCCCAGTCGCCACGGGTGCAGATGGTTTATGTGGCGCCGGGTAACGGTGGCACCGCGCAGGATGTTCGCCTGAAGAACGTTAACGTGTCGGGTGTGGTGGAGCTGCGCACCTGGGCGCTTGCGAACAAGATTGAACTGACCGTGGTGGGGCCTGAAGCACCGTTGGCGGCTGGCGTGGTGGATGAATTCCGTGCCCACGGCTTGCGGGTGTTTGGTCCGACTAAAGCGGCTGCACAACTGGAAAGCTCCAAAGCGTTTTCCAAGTCTTTCATGAAACGCCACGCCATTCCCACGGCGGATTACGAGGTGTTCTCGGATGCACAGGCGGCACACACCTACGTTGCCCAAAAAGGTGCGCCGATTGTGGTGAAGGCCGACGGCCTGGCCGCCGGCAAGGGTGTGGTGGTTGCGATGACCGAAGCCGAGGCGCATGACGCCATCGACTTCATGCTGGTGGACAACAAGCTGGGCGTTTCCCACAACGTCGGTGGTGCACGGGTAGTGATCGAAGAATTTCTGCAGGGCGAAGAAGCCAGCTTCATCGTCATGTGTGACGGAAAGAACGCGCTGGCGCTGGCCACCAGTCAGGACCATAAACGCCTGCTGGATGGCGACGAAGGCCCCAACACCGGGGGCATGGGGGCCTATTCACCTGCACCGGTGGTCACGCCCGAGGTGCATGCCCGCGCGATGCGCGAAGTGATTTTGCCGACCATCAAGGGTATGGAGCAGGACGGTATCCCGTTCACCGGGTTTTTGTATGCGGGTCTGATGATTGATGTCCAAGGCCACATCAAGACACTGGAATTCAATTGCCGCATGGGCGACCCCGAGACGCAACCGATTCTCATGCGCCTTAAAACCGATCTGGTGGATGTGTTGTGGGCCGCCACCGAAACGGGGCCACAGGGCCAACTGGACTCGGTGGAACTGAAATGGGACCGGCGCACCGCGCTCGGTGTGGTGATGGCCGCCGCAGGTTATCCCGCTGCGCCCCGCTCGGGCGATGTGATCAACGGGCTGCCGAAGGAAGCGGACGATGCCATGGTGTTTCATGCAGGCACAGCCATGAAAGACGGCAAGATCGTTACCTCCGGCGGACGTGTGTTGTGCGTTACGGCCCTGGCTGACAGTGTGAAGCAGGCGCAGCACCGGGCCTACGAATACGGCCAGGGCATCGCGTTTGACGGCATGCAGTTCCGCACCGACATCGGGTTTCGGGCCATCAAGAGCTGATGACGGATTTCGCGCGACCGTTTCCGCTGCAGTTTCAGGGCAGCGCGCTGGCCCGGTGGATTCTGGCGCTGTTTGGCTGGAAGGTGGAATTTGATGGCTTACCCGTTTCACAAGGCGTGCTGGTGGTGTACCCCCACACGAGCAACTGGGACTTCATTGTCATGATTTTGGCCAAGTGGTCGCTGGGTGTGCAGGTGCAATTTTGGGGGAAATCCACCTTGTTCAAGATTCCGCTTTTTGGGCGCTGGCTGCGATGGGTGGGTGGCGTGCCGGTGGACCGGTCTTCTCCCAAAGGGGTGGCCGGGCAAATGGCGCAGTTGCTGCGCGACAAGCGCGAAACCGGGCAGTACTTCTGGCTGGGGCTGGCTCCTGAAGGCTCCAGAAAAGCCAACCCGGGCTGGCGTAGCGGGTTCTACCATGTGGCGGTGCAGGCCGATGTGCCGGTGGGGCTGGTTCGTCTGGACTACCGCCTGCGCCGGGTGGTGGTTCGGGACTTCATCAAACTGTCGGGCGACCCGGCCATCGATTTCTCGCGCATCGCCCAGGCTTACGATGGTGTGGAAGGCCGAGTCCCCGGCAATGTGTCACCCATTCGGCTGCTGGATGCGTCAGTACCCCGTTCTGACACGATTGTGAAAAAGAAATGACCCTTGCCACCAACCTGGAAACCCAACAGTCCCGCGTGCCGCTGGTGCGCGAATACCTGGTCGGTTTGCAAAACCGCATCACCACAGCGATTGCGCAAGTTGATGGGAGCGATTTTCGGGTGGACGCATGGGCCAAAGGCCCCGGCGAGCCCTTGCAAGGCAACGGCATCACACAAATTCTGGAAGATGGCCCGGTGTTTGAGCGGGCGGGGTGCGGCTTTTCGCATGTGACAGGCCCTAAGCTGCCCCCCTCGGCTACCCAGCACCGGCCGGAGTTGCAAGGCGCGCCGTTTGAAGCCATGGGTGTGTCGCTGGTGTTTCATCCCCGCAACCCGTATGTGCCAACCGTGCACATGAATGTGCGCATGCTGGCGGCAACCGACCAGCAGGGCCGCGAGGTCTGCTGGTTTGGTGGCGGCATGGATTTGACGCCGTTTTACGGGTTTGAAGACGACGCAAAGCATTTCCATACCACTTGCAAAGCGGCACTGGACCCGTCCGGTGCCGACAAATACCCCCGTTTCAAAACCTGGTGTGACGAGTATTTCTACCTGAAGCATCGCCAGGAGTCGCGCGGCATTGGCGGTATATTTTTTGACGACTTCTCCGAGCTGGGTTTCGAGGGTGGTTTTGCGATGGTGCGCTCGGTCGGTGACGCTTTTCTGGACGCTTATCTGCCCATCCTGAACCGCCGGAAAGACACGGTTTATGGCGAGCGCGAGCGCAATTTCCAGTTGTACCGTCGCGGTCGTTACGTCGAGTTCAACCTGGTCTGGGACCGTGGCACCCACTTTGGGCTGCAGTCCGGTGGCCGGACCGAATCCATCCTGTTGTCCATGCCGCCGCTGGCGAGCTGGTCGTACCAGCACGTGCCGGACATCGGTTCGCCCGAAGCCGAGCTGTACACCCGGTTTTTGCCTCCCCGGGATTGGGTGTGACCACCACCACAACCCCTCGCCGGGTGGGTCTGTTTGGTGGTGCTTTTGACCCACCGCACGCTGCCCACGTTGCGCTGGTGAAGGCAGCCGTCATCCAGCTGGCACTGGATGAGCTGCGGGTGCTGCCAACCGGCCATGCCTGGCACAAAACCCGCACGCTCAGCCCCGCCCCGCACCGGCTGGCCATGGCCCATCTGGCGTTCGCCGGTCTGGAGCGGGTGGTGCTGGATGACCGGGAAACCCGGCGCAGCGGCCCGAGCTATACGGTGGACACGCTGCGCGAAATTCAACACGAGCAACCCGGAGCAGAGTTGTTCCTGGTCATCGGCGAAGATCAGGCTCGCGCATTGACTACCTGGCACGAATGGCAGGAGATTCCCAAACTTGCTATAATTTGTGTAGCTGCTCGCGCATATTCCACGAGGGCTGAGGGCCAATTTAATGCCCCAAAAGCGTGGAAATCACGTTTTTGCACGTTGCAGATGCCCCTGCTTTCCGTCAGCGCAACCGATATCCGGTCCCGGATTGCCAGTCATCAGGGCGTTGTCCCTCTGGTTGGCGAGCCGGTTGCGCGTTATATTGATCAACATCACCTCTACCTAACTGCCTGATGACTACTGAAACCGTTGCCAAAAAAGATATCCAGAAACTTCAGCGGGCCATCGTGGATGGTCTGGAGGACGTGAAGGCGCAAGACATCCAGGTCTTTGACACGGAACACCTCTCGGCCCTGTTTGAGCGGGTCATCGTGGCCTCGGGCACGTCGAACCGGCAAACCAAGGCGCTGGCGACCAGTGTGCGCGATGCCGTGCGCGATGCAGGGTTTGCCAAACCGCGCGTGGAAGGCGAAGCGAACGGAGAGTGGATCATCGTGGACTGTGGCCAGGCTGTGGTGCACATCATGCAGCCCAGCTTTCGCACCTATTACCACCTGGAAGAGCTGTGGGGTGAAAAGCCGGTACGTCTCAAATTTGGCTCCGCCAAACCATTGGTGAAAGCCGAGCCAGTGCCCGCAGCGCCTGCCGCCAAAGGATTGCCCAATATCAAGCGATCCAGCGCTGCCAAGAAGGGTGCGCTGGAGTTGAACCCGCCCAAGCCCAAGACCCGTAAACCTGCGGTCAAGACGGGCGTCAAGCCAGCAGCGAAAACAACTGCTGCCAAAGCCCCCGCCAAAAGCACCCGGGCTGCGGTGAAAACCGTGGTGGTGAAAGCCCCGGCCAAATCAGCTGCCAAGACTGCAGCCAAGGCGCCAGCAAAGAAAGCGCCTGCCAAAAAAGCGGCTTCCCGCAAAGCCTGATGTACTGGCTGTGAAGCTGGTCATTGTTGCGGTTGGCCAGCGTGTTCCTGACTGGGCGCAAACCGCCTGGGACGACTATGCCAAGCGGTTCCCTCACGAGCTTCGGGTGGAGTTGAAGACCGTCAAGACCGAGCCACGGGGTTCCAAAACGCTGGAAACGCTCTACGCGGCAGAACGGGCGCGGATCGAGGGTGCGATTGCCAAAGGGTCCCGCATCGTTGCGCTGGACGAACGGGGCGAGACACTCACAACCGCCGCACTTGCCACGCGATTGAAAACCTGGCAGCTGGAGAGTGACGACGTGGCCCTGGTCATTGGCGGGCCTGACGGGCTGGACCCGGCTTTCAGAAAAGCTGCACACGAGCGAATCCGCCTGTCTGACATGACCCTGCCGCACGCCTTTGCGCGTGTGCTGCTGATCGAACAGCTTTACCGGGCGTGGTCGATCAACGCCAATCACCCCTATCACCGCGAGTAATTTGTGTGAGCGACTTTATCTATCTCGCATCCCAAAGCCCACGTCGTGGGCAACTGCTGGAGCAGCTTGGCATCCGGTACGAACTGCTGTTGGCCGATGCCACGGAAGACGCTGAAAGCCTGGAAGTGGTGTTACCCAACGAGGCGCCAGCCCGCTACGTGCAGCGGGTTACCCAATTGAAGCTGGAAGCCGCGTTGAAACGCCTCAAGCGACGCGGGCTGCCCGTTGCCCCCGTGCTGTGCGCCGATACCACGGTAGCCATGGGGCGGACGATTTACGGCAAACCGGCAGATGCCGCTGATGCGCAGCGCATGCTGGCCCAGCTGTCAGGCAAGACACATCGCGTCCTGACTGCTGTCGCGATGGGGCAGGGGAAGCGGCGTGAACAGGCGCTGAGCGTGTCGCGGGTGACTTTCGCCTCGACGGGGGTGCACCAGATTCGCGAATATGTGGCATCCGGAGAACCGATGGGCAAGGCAGGTGCCTACGCGGTGCAGGGCCGGGCAGCGGCGTTTATTTCAACGATTGCCGGCAGCTACTCTGGCATCATGGGGTTACCAATGTTTGAGACGGCACAGTTATTGGCCCGCTTCGGCTTCAAGCCCTGACGGGTTCGTTTTCACGCCACATACACCATGCAAGAAGACATCCTCATCAACTGGTCACCCCAGGAAACCCGAGTTGCCGTCGTTGAAAACGGCTCGTTGCAAGAGCTGCATGTCGAGCGAACGCTGGAGCGTGGATTGGTTGGCAATGTGTACCTGGGCAAAGTGGTTCGTGTGTTGCCAGGTATGCAGTCGGCCTTCATCGATATTGGTCTGGAGCGTGCCGCGTTTTTGCATGTGGCCGATGTGTGGCACCGTCAGCCGGATGGTGAACCGCCTGGCATTGCCCGCAATACCCAACCGCAGATTCCTATTGAACGGCAGGTATTTGAGGGACAAGCGTTGACAGTGCAGGTGATCAAGGATCCTATAGGGACCAAAGGCGCACGCTTGTCGACGCAAATCAGTATCGCGGGACGCTTTCTGGTGTTTTTGCCGCAGGATGACCACATTGGCGTGTCGCAGAAAATTCCATCCAGCCAGCGTGATGAACTTCGGGCGCGATTACAGCAACTGGCCGGCCCTGAGGGGGGCGGGTTCATTTTGCGCACCAATGGTGAAGATGCCAGCAATGTCGAATTGTCTGACGACCTGAGTTACCTGCGCAAGGCTTGGGCCCGGATCAAGGACGCATCGGTCCGGCTGCCACCGTTGTCTATCCTGCATCAGGACTTGAGTTTGCTGCAGCGTGTTCTGCGTGACCTCTCTGGCGAATCCACCCAATCGATCAAAGTGGACTCACGCGAGCAGTTTGAAGCGCTCCAGAGTTTTGGCATGGAATTCATGCCCGCTGCCGCCGCAAAACTGCAGCTCTACAAAGGCGAGCGGCCCATTTTTGATCTGTATTCAATCGATGATGACATTGCCAAAGCGCTTGGACGGCGTGTTGAACTGAAATCAGGCGGATATTTGATCGTTGACCAGACGGAAGCGCTGACCACGGTAGATGTCAACACCGGGGGATTTGTTGGCGCACGTAATTTTGACGACACCATCTTCCGGACCAATCTGGAAGCCGCGCAGACAATTGCGCGGCAATTGCGTTTGCGCAATCTGGGCGGCATCATCATTGTTGATTTCATTGATATGGGCCGCGAGGACCACCGCGAATCGGTGTTGGCGGAGTTTCGCAAGCAACTCGCGCGTGACCGCGTGAAAACCATGGCGGGCGGATTTTCACAACTTGGTCTGGTGGAGATGACGCGTAAACGTACCAGGGAGTCGCTCGCACATATGCTGTGCGAACCCTGTGCCGCCTGCGAAGGCAAAGGCATCGTGAAAACTGCCCGCAGCGTGGCCTACGATATTTTTCGGGAAATTCTGCGTGAGGCACGACAGTTCGATCCGAAAGAGTTTCGGGTAGTAGCGTCGCCGAAAGTTATTGAACTGTTTCTGGATGAGGAAAGCCAGCATCTGGCTGGTCTGAGCGAATTCATTGGCAAGCCCGTTTCTCTGCAGAGTGAGGGTGCCATGGGCCAGGATCAATACGACATTGTGTTGCTGTAGCTGAAGGCGGGTCGGCGTTAGCCGCTGGAAGGCAAGCCCAGGCGGTAGAGGCGGGAATACGCTCCGTCCAGTCCAATGAGTTCGACGTGCGTGCCCATCTCTACAATGCGCCCAGCCTCCATCACCACGATGCGGTTGGCATGCTGCACGGTCGAGAGCCGATGCGCGATGACCAATGTTGTACGTTGCCGCATCAGTCTGGCAAGGGCTTCCTGAACTGAGCGTTCCGATTCTGTATCCAGTGCGGACGTGGCCTCGTCCAGAATCAGTATGGGGGCGTCCTTGTAGAGCGCCCGGGCAATAGCCAGGCGCTGGCGCTGTCCGCCAGATAACTGCATTGCGTTGTGACCTACCAAGGTATCCATGCCTTTTGGAAGTTCGCCAATAAAGCTGCCCAGGTTGGCAGCGTCCAGACAATGCGTCACCTTGTCCCGATCAATGATTTGCCCCAGAGCGATGTTTGCCGCGATGGAGTCGTTCAGCATGAGTACATGCTGGCTGACAAGTGCAAACTGTGATCGAAGGGAGACGAGGTCCCATTCCCGCAGATCATGCCCATCCAGTTCGATGGTTCCCGAATTGAGATCTACAAACCTTGGCAAAAGATTCACCAATGTGCTCTTGCCCGACCCCGATGAGCCCACAAGCGCAATGGTCTCACCTGCCTTGACATCCAGCGATACCTTGTCCAGAGCTGGGGCAGGGCTATCACCATAGGTGACGGAAACCAGTTCGAAATGGATGTCTCCCTGGGCTCTGGCCATTGCAAAGTTGCCGCCAGATTCGTCCGGTGTGAGAGACATCAAATCCAGCCCCCGCTCCATGGCCGCCAGTCCTCGTGTGAGGGTGTTGGCGACTTCAGACAGTTGTTTCAGCGGTGCAATCAGCATCAGCATGGCGGTGACGAAGGCCACGAAACTTCCAACCGACGTGGCGCGGTCAGCACTCTGGACCAGTGCGACCGTGAGCACGGCCGACAAAGCAACGGCAGCCAGCAGTTGGGTCAGCGGTGTCATGGCGGCCGAAGCGGCAGTTGATTTCATGGACAGGCGCCGCAGCGATTTACCCAACTCGAAAAAGCGGATTGCCTGCGCGGTTTGTGCAGCGTGGAGCCGGATGTCGCGATGTGCGAGCACATTTTCCTCAACCACATAAGCCAACTGGTCAGTCGCGTTCTGGCTGTCGCGGGTTACCCGAAAAAGCCGCTTCGACAAGGTGCGCATGACATACGCCACCGCCGGAAAGAGGCAGGCAACGATGAGTGTGAGCTTCCAGTTCAGATACATCAGGTAGCCCACCAGTGCGAGCAGTGTCAATGCACTACGGGCCGTTACCATCAGTGCGCTGACCATCAGCCCCGACCCGGTCTGAACTTCATAAACGATGGTGTTGGCCAGTGCACTGGAATTTTTGTCGGCGAACAGCGACATGCGTGCACCCAACAACTTCTCGAACATCGCCTTGCGAAGCACCAGCAGGCCCTGGCTGCTGATCCGGGTCATGGCCAGCTGCGCCACGAAGCTGCTGAGGCCGCGCACAGCAAACAGCAAGATCAGTGTCGCAGGAACAACCCACAGTTGCAGGGAGCCCTGCTGGAATCCCCGGTCCAGCAACGGTTGCAGCAGCGCTGGAATAAGCGGCTCTGTCAGCGCCATGATGAGGGTGCCCGCCATTGCCAGGGCCCATACGGATAGTGGCCGCCCGAAATAGGGCCACAGTCGAGCCATTCTCTGGAACAGGCTCGCCGGTAATGGAGATGAAACTTTCAGCATGGGTCCTGATCGGATTTTGAGTTGGCCTATTATCATGTGCATGTGCGATGAGGTTTGCCTTGGTGCTGCGTAAGGTCAGGTGCATCGGGTCACGTGTTACGCTCAAACGCATCCGGCTTGTACCGGGGTTTTTTCAGCAAGGTTTTCCAGCCAAGATGAATAGCAGTTTATTTTTCTCGTTTCCCCGTTATTTCAAACACGGCGTGGTCGGTTTTTTGCTGGCTTCCAGTCTTTCTGCGTGGGCGCAGTTCCGGGTGGAAGTCTCGGGCGTTGGTCTGACGCAGTTGCCGATTGCCGTGACCAGTTTTCGTGGTGACGACTCCGCTCCGCAAAAAATAGCCTCCATCATTCGAGCCGATCTGGAGCGAAGCGGTCAGTTTCGCAGTGTTGACACAGGTAGTTCGGTGATTGACGAAGTGGCCCGGCCAGAGGTTTCGATATGGCGCCAAAAAGGAGCGGACTCCCTAGTAACGGGTAGTGTCTCGCGCCTGGCGGATGGTCGGTACGATGTACGTTTTCGTTTATGGGACGTTGTGCGAGCACAAGGGCAAGACCTGGGGGGGCAGAGTTTCCCGGTGGCTGCGGGAGATCTCCGGCTGGCAGCTCATCGTATCTCGGACATCATCTATGAAAAGCTGACCGGTGAAAAGGGCATTTTCTCAACCCGGATCGCGTATGTGACGAAGGTGTCCCAGCGCTACAACCTTTGGGTCGCCGACTCGGATGGTGAAAATGCACAGACAGCCCTGACCAGTCCGGAGCCCATTATTTCTCCGGCCTGGTCGCCCAGTGGAGCGCAACTGGCCTACGTGTCATTTGAGTCCCGCAAGCCGGTGGTTTATGCCCATGATGTGGCTTCGGGCAAACGCCGGTTGATTGCCAATTTCCGGGGCTCCAACAGTGCGCCGGTGTGGTCGCCTGACGGTCGCACCCTGGCGGTGACACTGAGCCGCGATGGCGGGTCGCAGCTGTACACCATTGATGCCAATGGCGGCGAGCCACGTCGCCTTCTCCAGTCAAGCGGTATTGATACGGAGCCGGTCTTTTCTCCTGATGGGAAAAATATCTTCTTTGTCAGCGATCGCGGCGGGGCGCCGCAAATTTATCGAACATCGGCAACGGGCGGGAATGTGGAGCGCGTTACGTTTACCGGTGGTTACAACATTTCACCTGCCATCAGCCCGGATGGACGCTGGTTGGCCTATATTTCACGCGTCAACGGCGCGTTCAGGCTTCATGTGATGGAGCTTGCTTCCGGTACAACAACAGCAATAACGGACACCATCGCCGACGAAAACCCTAGTTTTGCACCGAATGGCCGTTTGGTTGTTTATGCAACACAGCAACAAGGCAAGGAGGCATTGATGACGTCAACGCTGGATGGCAAGATCAAGGCGCATTTAGGTGGCCAGAGCGGTGATATTCGTGAGCCCGATTGGGGGCCTTTCCAAAAACCATGATTTCAGGAGTGAATCGATGAAAAAAATCTTGTTAGCTATCAGCGTCGTCGTGTTGGTTTCGGGTTGTAGTTCTGCTGTGAAACTCGATGATGTGCGCGTTGAAGACAAATCTGGCAAACCAATTTTGCCGGCAGATGGGCAAAATCCAGGAGCTGCCGGAATCAAAAGTGGTGTAACCGGAGTTGATCTGGATAAAGCGGGTCAAGACGCAATAAATGCGTCCGGCTCACGCATTATCTATTTTGATTACGATAGTTACGTTATCAAACCGGAGTATCAATCAATCATTGAAGCGCATTCGCGCGCAATCAAAGCGGATAAAAACCGTAAGGTTGCGGTTGAAGGTCATACCGACGAGCGCGGAGGTCGTGAGTACAACCTGGCGTTAGGTCAAAAACGTGCTGAAGCTGTTCGCAAGGCCATGGGATTATTGGGTATTCCGGATAGTCAGATTGAAGCGGTGAGTTATGGTAAAGAAAAACCAGCGGCACAGGGTAGCGAAGAAGCAGCTATGGCAAGAAATCGCCGGGCTGAGATTTCTTATCGTTAATGCGAGTTATCAAAATGATGAGGCAGTTGTGAGATGAGGCTCTCAGTCCACTTTGCGGGTTTTTTGCTCTTGATTTGTCTCATTGACACTGCATATGCCGGGCTTTTTGATGATGATGAAGCGCGTAAAGCCATTTTGGATTTGCGCCAAAAGATAGATGTCATGCGTGTGGAGTCAGAACAGCGTGTGAATGTGCGGTTGGCCGAAGAGGGCCGCAAATCTGGCGAGGATAGTGAGCAAATGCGTCGAAGCCTGGTTGACTTGCAAAACCAGATCCAGGCTTTGCGATCGGAGTTGGCTGATCAGCGTGGTCAAAACGAACAGTTGACCCGGGAGGTTTCCGAACTCCAGCGTCGTCAAAAAGATGCTGACCAGGGCTTGGAGGTGCGGTTACGCAAGCTTGAGCCCGTTAAAGTGGTGATTGATGGCCGCGAGTTCATGGCTGATGCGACTGAAAAACAGGGTTTCGAAGACGCATTGGCTGTATTTCGCAAGGGTGACTTTGCGGGCGCACAAATCTCTTTCAGTGATTTTTTGCAACGCTTCACACGCAGTGGCTATGCTCCATCTGCATTATTCTGGCTTGGTAGCGCCCAATACGCGACTCGAGAATGCAAGCAAGCCAGCGTTAATTTTCGCGAGGTATTGGCTTTGGCCCCTGGGCATATCCGAGCCCCTGAAGCCGCCTTGTCTTTGGCTAACTGCCAAATTGAGTTGAAGGATTTGAAATCAGCCCGGAAAACCCTCAGCGATTTGATACAGGCTTATCCACAGTCAGATGCCGCCCAGACGGGCAGAGATCGCCTAACACGCCTCAAATAAGCGGATGTCCGTAAAATTGAACGATGCAAGTAAACGAACTCCCTGAGCTTAGTCAACTGGTTTTGTGTGCATCCTTCATTCTCTCCGTGCTATTCGGGGCGATTGCACAACGGACCCACTTTTGTACGATGGGCGCGATCAGCGATGTCGTCAACATGAAAGACTGGACCCGGATGCGTCAGTGGGGACTGGCTGCAGGTGTTGCAATGATTGGGTACGCCTTGTTGGCCTTTAGTGGCCAGATTGATCCTTCAAAAGCGGTGTATGCATCTGGCAAGTGGCTGTGGCTATCCGCCATTGTGGGTGGTAGTTTGTTTGGATTTGGCATGGTTCTGGCGTCAGGTTGTGGCAGCAAGACGTTGGTAAGGATTGGTGGGGGCAACCTCAAGTCGCTGGTCGTGATGATCGTCATGAGTGTTGCAGGATTTGCCACGCTCAAGGGGGTAGCGGCCGTATTGAGAGTCGCTACGGTAGATCAGATCACGGTTGATTTTTCAATCAATGCCACGGTAGGAAATGGTGTTGCCAGCATGCTGGGCATGACACCTTTACTGGCTGGGCTGTTGGCGGCCGTCATTCTGGGTGGATCCCTGATTATCTGGGCCTTGTCGGGGAGAGATTTCAATCGGGCTGATAATTTGCTTGCCGGTCTGGGACTCGGCCTGGTCGTGGTTGCCATGTGGTGGGTCAGTGGGCAACTGGGCCATATTGCCGAGCATCCGGAAACGCTCGACGAAGTTTTTCTAACAACCAATTCCGGGAAAATGGAAGCCATGAGCTTTGTTGCCCCGATGGCTTACACGCTGGACTGGCTGATACTGTTTAGCGATAAAAGCAAGGTGTTGACTTTTTCAGTGGCATCTGTTCTGGGTGTGATAGTCGGCTCAGCTACAAGTGCAATCGTCAACAAGACATTTCGCTGGGAGGGCTTTAACGGGGGGGCTGAAGATCTCGCCAACCATCTGGCAGGCGCCGTCTTGATGGGTGTTGGTGGGGTAACAGCGATGGGTTGCACGGTGGGCCAGGGGTTAAGCGGAATTTCTACACTGCACGCTACAAGTTTTATAGCTGTAATCGCAATAATGGCGGGGGCTATGGTCGGTTTGAAGTACCAAATATGGCGGCTGGAGCGGGTAGCCTGATTCAGGCGAACCATGTTCCCGGTATTCACCATTCATGATGGATGTCAATCGACGATTCGGTGGCCTTGATCGACTGTACGGCGTGTCTGGAGCTCGGGCAATACGTAATGCGCATGTGGCTGTGGTTGGCATTGGAGGGGTGGGGTCCTGGGCGGCTGAAGCGCTTACCCGCAGTGGTATCAGAGAACTGACTCTGATTGATCTTGATCATGTTTCGGAATCGAATATCAACCGTCAGGTTCATGCGCTTGATGCGACGATGGGTCAGGCGAAAGTGTTGGCCATGCGTGATCGCATTGTCCAAATCAATCCGGATTGCCAAGTGACCTGCATTGAAGAGTTCGTCGAGCCGGGTAATTGGCCTGAACTGTTGCCTCACGGTGTTTCCGCAGTGATTGATGCCTGTGACCATGTCAAGGCCAAAATTGCA
This sequence comes from Pseudomonadota bacterium, assembly GCA_046050465.1. Lineage (GTDB taxonomy): Bacteria > Pseudomonadota > Gammaproteobacteria > Burkholderiales > Burkholderiaceae_C > Egaibacter. The sequence continues at coordinate 78,501 of JBJOPS010000008.1, forward strand.
ATGGCGGTCTGGGCGATACGTTCGGACAGTCTATTTATCTCTTGTGGTGCCGCAGGCGGCAAGCGGCATGCCCATCTGGTGGACATCGAAGACCTGAGCCGTACCACGCACGACCCACTGCTTGCGCAAGTGCGATACCGTATGCGCAAGGAGTTTGGTGCCGCGCGTGAGGGGAAAACCATCGGGGTGAGTTGCGTATTCAGTCGCGAATCGGTGGTGGCGCCAGACACATCCTGCGCGGTGGACGGCGATGGCTCACTCAATTGTCACGGCTACGGCTCGGTTGTTAGTGTCACCGCTACTTTTGGTCAATGCGCTGCAGGATGGTTGATGCATAAATTATCAAGCCCCATCAACAGCAGGTGCAAAAAATAACGCTATAATCTCAGGCTTTGCAGCACGATGAGCCGCAATTGCAATCGGTAAAGCAGATCGGTAAAGCAGATGTTTCTGTGAAATCGTGAGGGGATGTTAGCTCAGTTGGTAGAGCAGCGGACTTTTAATCCGTTTGTCGTGGGTTCGACCCCCGCACATCCCACCAATTCAAAAAGCCCGAACAAAAGTTCGGGCTTTTTCTTTTTCTGCGTCTCCGAAGAGTAACGCGCATCCTTCTTCGGGTTGATCAGGAAGCAAAGAAATAGGTGACGCCGACGGCATCAATGGATGCTTGCAACCTGATAAATTGCAAGCTTTGCGATTGAAACCGACTTTATGCCATCCAAACTCCTGCTGCCGAAGTGCTGCAATGATTGTTGAGCCGTGGGTGTTTGAACAGGCGCTGAAATACGTGCTGGCCTTGCCCAAGGGGCAGCAGGCGACATTCCTCACCCGGCTCGACCGGGCGCGCCAGTTGGGGCAAAACGTCGGATGGGGCGTGGGCGATGATTTCGACCATTTCTGGTCGGCAGCCGGTTTGGCGGGCGACGAATGAAGAGATGGTATTACGGTATGAAGATGACAACCAATAACCCCCAGTGGCTTGACAGGATGTACAACAACCGGGCACTTGTCCCGGAGTTTGCCGTCCATATGGAAGACTGGCAGCGGCATTCTGAGCAGGCACGCCGACAATGGCCGTGCATGCTGGACGTGTCTTATGGGGAGGATTCCGCAGAGAAACTTGACATTTTTCCAGCCAAAGACGGAACCAGGTTTGGTTCAGCCCCCGTGCTCGTGTTTCTTCACGGAGGGTATTGGCGCAGTCTGGACAAGATCGATCACTCTTTTGTGGCGCCGGCATTTGTGCAAAAAGGTGCTTGCGTGGTGGTGCCAAATTACGCCTTGTGTCCGGGCTCGACCCATGAGCCTGTAACGGTGCCTCACATCACGATGCAGATTGTGAAGGCGCTGGCCTGGGTCTGGCGTCACATCGCAGCGTATGGCGGAGATCCACGGCGAATTTCGGTGGTGGGGCACTCGGCGGGTGGTCAATTGACAGCCATGATGCTTACATGTCTGTGGCCGATATATGCAAGGGACTTGCCGACGGATCTGGTGAAAAACGGGTTGTCGATCTCCGGCTTGTACGAGCTGGAGTCGATCATGCATACGCCATTCTTGCAAAGTTCACTGCATCTGACCCCGAAACAGGTGCTGATGGCGAGCCCTGCATGGTTGCTTTGCCCGTCGAATGTGGCTGGCCGCGGAGTCCTCAATGCCGTAGTCGGTGAGCAGGAAAGTGCTGAGTTTCTGCGACAGAATCAGTTAATCCAGTTGTCCTGGGGCGACAAGGTTGTGCCCATTTGCAAGGCTTTGCCAGGTTTGAACCATTTCAGTATTCTGGAGGCATTGGTAGCACCCACCCATCTGTTGCATCACATGGCCTGCGACTTGTTGTTTGGTTAGGTTAGTTGAAGGGTGTTAACACGCCCTGGATAGTAGTCAGTAGTAGCCCCTCACCGAAATGCCGTTGAGCACCAGGACAGTGCAGTGATCTACATCAGCAGGTGTTCACCTGCGTTGTCGCCGCCCAGTGTGACGTAGTTCACCTTGCGAATGTCCATCAGCTTTTTGCCTCCCGAATAGCTGATGGAGCTTTGCACGTCCTGCTCCATCTCCACCAGTGTGTCGGCCAGCTTGCCCTTGATGGGCTCCAGAATGCGCTTGCCTTCCACGTGCTTGTACTCACCCTTGTTGAAGTCGCTGGCCGAGCCGTAGTATTCCTTGAACAGCTTGCCGTCCACTTCGACGGTCTGGCCCGGGCTTTCCTCATGGCCGGCAAACAGCGAGCCAATCATCACCATGGTGGCGCCAAAGCGGATGCTCTTGGCAATGTCGCCATGGTCGCGAATGCCGCCGTCGGCAATGATGGGCTTGGTCGCCACGCGGGCGCACCACTTCACGGCCGAGAGCTGCCAGCCGCCGGTGCCAAAGCCGGTCTTGAGTTTGGTGATGCAAACCTTGCCGGGACCAATTCCCACCTTGGTCGCATCAGCACCCCAGTTTTCCAGGTCAATCACCGCTTCAGGCGTGGCCACATTGCCGGCGATGACGAAGGTGGCCGGCATCCTGGCCTTGATGTAGCCAATCATGTCCTTCACGCTGTCGGCATGGCCGTGCGCGATGTCGATGGTGACGTATTCGGGAACTAACCCCAGGCCAAGCAATTGGTCTACGGTGGCGTAATCCGGTTTCTTCACGCCCAGTGAGATGGATGCAAACAGGCCCTTGGCCTTCATGTCTTTCACGAACTGCACGTTGTCCAGGTCAAAGCGGTGCATCACGTAGAAATAGCCGTTTTGCGCCAGTCTGATGCAGATGGACTCGTCCACCACCGTCTTCATGTTGGCCGGTACCACCGGGATTCGAAAGCGCCTGCCACCCAGCTCGACACTGGCATCGCACTCCGAGCGGCTCTCGACGCGGCATTTACGGGGCAACAAGAGAATGTTGTCGTAGTCAAAAATTTCCATGGCCCAAGCTCCTCAGTCAATTTCAAGAAAAAAATTTCAAAAAACGTGGGCGCTTGGACTGGATCCGGTCATAAAAAAACCGGGTGCCAATTGCTTGGGCCCGGTGATTGATTGTACTCACCTTGCGAACCCGGATGGCAGCGCTTTTTGCTACGTGCCTTCGCCAGACTTGCTGGCATCTCCTTGATCTCCGCAAAATGCACTGCCATCCTGATCCTCTCCGGCTTTCTACAATGCAGGCATGTTCGCTGAAAGTACCCAGGACTCCTTGCTATTGCAAAATCTCAATACTGAACAACGCGCGGCGGTTGTTTTGCCGGCTGAGCACGCCCTCATTCTTGCGGGTGCAGGCTCGGGCAAAACCCGTGTCCTGACGACCCGCATCGCCTGGTTGCTGCAAACCGGGCAGGTCTCGCCGGGTGGCGTGATGGCCGTTACCTTCACCAACAAGGCCGCCAAGGAGATGATGACCCGCCTGGGCGCGATGCTGCCGGTCAACGTGCGCGGCATGTGGATTGGCACTTTTCATGGTCTGTGCAACCGGTTTTTGCGTGCCCATTACAAACTCGCCAACCTGCCGCAGAGTTTTCAAATTCTGGACACGCAGGACCAGCTGAGCGCCATCAAACGCCTGATGAAACAGTTCAACATTGACGACGAGCGCTTCCCGCCCAAGCAGATGCAATGGTTTATTGGTGGCTGCAAGGAGGACGGCTTGCGGCCCAACATGGTGGAAGTGCGGGACGACGAGACACGCAAGAAGATCGAGATATACCAGTTGTATGAAGACCAGTGCCAGCGCGAAGGTGTGGTCGACTTTGGTGAACTGATGCTGCGCAGCTTCGAGGTATTGCGCGACAACGACCCCATCCGTGAACACTACCAGCGCCGTTTTCGGCACATCCTGATCGACGAGTTTCAGGACACCAACAAACTCCAATACGCCTGGATCAAGATGCTGGCCGGCACGGGCGCACATGGATCCGCACTCGACGAAGCCAATTTCAACCCGACAGGCAGCGTGCTGGCAGTTGGCGATGATGACCAGAGCATTTATGCTTTCCGTGGTGCGCGCGTGGGCAACATGGCCGATTTTGTGCGCGAGTTTGGCGTTAAACACCAGATCAAGCTGGAGCAGAACTACCGCAGCTACAGCAATATTCTGGACTCGGCTAATGAGCTGATTAGCCACAACAGCAAACGGCTGGGCAAAAACCTGCGCACCGATCAGGGCCCAGGCGAGCCGGTGCGCGTTTTTGAATCCACCAGCGACTTTGCCGAAGCGCAATGGATGGTGGACGAGATGAAACAGCTGGTACGCGACGATGTGCAGCGCAAGGAGATTGCCGTGCTGTACCGCTCCAATGCGCAAAGCCGGGTGATTGAAACGGCGCTGTTCAACGCGGCCATGCCCTACAAGGTCTACGGTGGCCTGCGGTTTTTCGAGCGGGCCGAGATCAAGCATGCACTGGCTTACCTGCGCCTGCTGGAAAACCCAAGCGATGACACCAGTTTTCAGCGGGTCGTCAATTTCCCGCCCCGTGGCATCGGCGCGCGTAGCCTGGAGCAGTTGCAAGATATTGCTCGTGCCAGCGGCTGCTCGCTGAGCGACGCGGCCAGTGCGGTCAAAGGCAAAGCGGGTGCGAATCTGGGTGCCTTCATTGCAAAAATAGATGTGCTGCGTGAGCAGACGCAGGGGCTGACGTTGCGCGAAATCATCGATCTGGTGCTGGACCACAGTGGCCTGATTGAGCATTACAAGGCGGACCGGGAAGGCGCGGACCGCATCGAAAATCTGGAAGAGTTGGTCAACGCGGCAGAGAGCTTCGTCACACAGGAAGGTTTCGGCCGGGATGCCGTGGCGCTGCCAGTGGATGAGCTGGAAACCCTCGCGCCAGCACCCGATGCTGAAACCGGTGAGACCCTGTCGCCGCTGGCGGCTTTTCTGACCCACGCGGCGCTGGAGTCGGGTGACAACCAGGCGAAAACCGGGCAGGACGCTATCCAGCTGATGACGGTGCATTCCAGCAAGGGCCTGGAGTTTGACTGCGTGTTCATTACCGGCATGGAAGAGGGGCTGTTCCCCCATGAAAACTCCATGAGCGACCACGATGGGCTTGAAGAAGAGCGCCGCCTGATGTACGTGGCCATCACGCGCGCGCGCAAACGCCTGTACCTGAGCCACTCGCAAACCCGCATGTTGCATGGGCAGACCCGTTACAACATCAAGAGCCGGTTTTTTGACGAACTGCCGGAGTCTGCGCTGAAATGGATCACGCCCAAATCCCGGGGTTTTGGGTCCGGATATTCAAATGCTATGAATTCAGGAGCTACTAATGCATATGGAATGAGGGCTGGAGGCACATTTGGCCGTGATTTTTCGACCTTTTCCAGTCCGGCGGTGCCGGTGCAGAAAGAAGCGCCCACCCATGGCTTGCGTGCGGGCATGAAGGTGTTTCACAACAAGTTTGGTGAGGGAGCCGTGGTGACGCTGGAGGGCACCGGAGATGATGCCCGTGCCCAGATCAATTTCCCGCGCCATGGTGTGAAATGGCTGGCGCTCAGCGTGGCCAAGCTGACCGCTGTGCCTTGAAGTTCGCCGAAATCAGGCGCCAGAACGCGGTGTAGGCATCATGTTGTGCCAGCGCTTGGCAGTGCCTCAAAACAGGCGTGGTAGGTGAAGTAAATTGACGTAAAAAACATTGCGGCCATCAGCATGGCCGCTGGAAACATGGCTATGCCGGCGATTTCCAGGCCGCCAATCAGTGTTGCAGACACCGTTACGATCACTCCCGCCAGCAAAAACAGCACCAGCCAAATCAGCCCGAACATCATAAAAGCCTTGACATTTTTCAGACAAGCCACGCCACTGAAAAACAGGCTCTTCACAGGTGACATGTCATGCCAGTACACCAGCGCAGGTGCATGCCAGAAAAGCATTGACAATGGTGTGTAAAGAACAAGAGCCATCCACATGGCCAATTGAAAATCAGGCGCTATCACCATTTCTCTGGTAATCGATCCACCCAGCAAATAAAGCCGGGCGAACTGCCCTCCATCGATCAGGACGGTAGCACCCATTACCGCCAGCACGCTCAACGCATAGATAGCTCCCAGTATCAGCATCGCACGCATTTTGACCGCGCCGCCGAGGAATGCGCTGGCCATGATGGATGGCATCGGAAACTTTCCTGCCGTTGCTTCACGGGTTGCTGCGAGCAGGCCCAATGTGCAGGCCGGCAGGAGAGCGAGTGCCAGGACATTACCCAGATAAGGCACGATACTCATGACGGAAACGATGGCCATAAACATGAAAAACAGGCCAGATAATGCCAGTGGTTGGCGGGAAAAGGTGCGTATGCCTAGCTTGACCCATTGAGCGCCTTCAAGAGTGGGGGCAATATGCAGTTTCATTTGTTGATAAGGTCAAATTCGAGAGGTAAGGCCAACCGCTGTCTGAGTACCCGTTCAAAATGTTTTGGGTCGTGAGCCTTGAGCATGGATGCCTCTCGCGGTAAATAGAAGTCCCACAGTCGCGAAATCCAGAATCGTAATGCGGCCGCCCGCGTCATTGCCGGCAACAACTGTCTCTCGGCTTGGGTTAGTGGTCGCACCGTTTGATAGGCTGAAAGGAAGCGGTTTGTAAGCTGGAGGTCGGCGCTGCCAGTGGACCAGTCTATGCACCAGTCGTTCAGGCACACGGCAATATCGAATAGCCATTTGTCTACGCCCGCGAAGTAAAAGTCAAAGAAACCGGTAAGCTGTGGCTGCCCTTGGTTGCCCGGCACTTCTTCACATCCTGTTTCAAACAGGACGTTGTCGCGAAACAGGTCGGCGTGAATTGGTCCGCCGGGCAGGGCTGTGAATGCCGCTGCTGCTGCTATGTGATTCTGGTAAGCCAGCTCGGTTTGAAGTAGCACTGCCTGAGACGCATCCAGATATGGCAGCACCACAGGCACGGTCTCGTTCCACCAGGCCAGCCCTCTCAGATTGGGCTGGGTCATGACGAAATCGCGTGCTGCGAGATGCATGAGCGCCAGCATGCGGGCAACCGCAGCACAATGATCGCCGGATGGTACCAGTTCACTTTTGCCGCGCAGCCGGTTTACCACAGCTGCCGGTTTGTCTGCCAGCTTGTGCAGGATGCCGCCATTGCGACTGACGGCCGGGTCAGGCACTGGAATGCCGCTGTTGGCCAAATGTTTCATCAGATGCAGGTAAAACGGCAGTTGCTCGAATGTCAGCCGCTCAAACAGGGTCAGCACATAAGCGCCCTGGTCGGTGGTCACGAAATAGTTGGTGTTTTCAATACCGCCTGAACAGCCTTCCATGGTCTGCAACTGGCCCAGACCCAGGGGTTCAAGAAATTGTCTGACCTGCTCGAAGGAGACCGCTGTATAAACCGCCATGAATCAGTCTGCCTGTTTTATCACGCCAAATAGCAAAATGACAGGGGTAAGAATGACGTACCAGATGTGCGAAATATGCATATCCCGATTGTAGGTCCAGCCGAGTCGTGAGCAGAGGAGGCAAAATGCCACGATGACGACCAAGAAAACCTTGCTGCTGGTAGATGGGTCCAGCTACCTGTACCGTGCTTTTCACGCCATGCCCGACCTGCGCGCCGTGCCGGGTGACCCCGCCAGCGCGGCCACTGGCGCCATTCGCGGCATGATCAACATGATGCAGAGCCTGCGCAAGGAAGTTCCGCCAGACTATGCCGCCTGCGTGTTCGACGCCAAAGGCCCCACATTCCGTGATGCCATTTACCCGGACTACAAGGGCCATCGCTCACCCATGCCCGATGACCTGCGCGCGCAGATTCCGGCGATTCACGAAGTGGTGCGGTATTTGGGCTGGTCGGTGCTGGACGTGCCGGGCGTGGAGGCGGATGACGTCATTGGCACGCTCGCGGTGATCGCCGCGAAGCAGGGCGTCGAGGTAATTGTGTCCAGCGGCGACAAGGATCTGGCCCAACTGGTGAACGAACACATCACCATCATCGACACCATGAACGGCAAACGCCGCGACCTGGCCGGTGTGCAAGCCGAGTTTGGCGTGCCCGCTCACCTGATGGTGGACTACCAGACGCTGGTGGGCGACGCGGTGGACAACGTGCCCGGTGTGCCCAAGGTGGGCTCCAAGACGGCGGCCAAATGGCTGCAGACCTACGGTTCGCTGGATGCCGTGGTGGCCAATGCCGACAAGATCACCGGCGCTGTGGGCGAAAACCTGCGTGGAGCCTTGGCGTGGCTGCCAACGGGCCGTCAGCTGTTGACCATCAAGACCGACTGTGATCTCAACGGCTGGGTCCCCGATTTGCCTGCTATGGATTCAATAGCTTTTGGCGCACAGGATACGGGGGCTTTGAAGGCTTTTTACGAGAAATACGGGTTCAAGGGGCTGGCGAAGGCACTGAGTGATGACGCTGCCAGCCCGGATGCGGTTGCGCCGAAGACGGCCAAACGCAGTTCTGAGCCGGGGCTGTTCGACGAGCCAGAGGAACCCACCACGCCAGCAGTATCCCGCGCGACGTCGCTGGCCTATGACACCGTGTTGACCTGGGAGGCCTTTGATGCCTGGCTGGAACGGGTCAGCACGGCTGAGCTGGTGGCGCTGGACACCGAAACCACCTCGCTGGACGAGATGCGTGCCGAGATCGTGGGCATCAGTTTCAGCGTGACCCCGGGTGAAGCGGCCTACATTCCGCTGACCCACGACTACCCCGATGCACCCGCTCAATTGCCGCGCGACGAGGTGCTGGCCAGACTCAAACCCTGGCTGGAAGACAGAGCCAGAAAGAAGCTGGGGCAACACGTCAAATACGACCGCCACGTGTTTGCCAACCACGGCATCGAGGTGCAGGGTTACTCACACGACACCATGCTGCAAAGTTATGTGCTGGAAGTGCACAAACCCCACGGCCTGAGCAGCCTGGCGGAGCGCCATCTGGGGCGTAGCGGCATCAGCTTTGAAGACCTCTGCGGCAAGGGCGCGCACCAGATTTCGTTCAACCAGGTAGATATTGCCAAGGCGGCCGAGTATTCCTGCGAAGACTCCGACCAGACGCTGGATGTGCATCTGGCACTGTGGCCGCAGATTCAGGCCAGCGAAAAGCTGGGCTTCATTTACCAGCTGGAGATGGACAGCAGCGAAGCGTTGTACCGCATCGAGCGCAACGGCGTGCTGATCGACGCGCCAAAGCTGGCTGCGCAAAGCCATGAACTGGGCCAGCGCATCATGGAGCTGGAAAAGCAGGCCCATGAACTGGCCGGCCAGCCTTTCAACCTGAGCAGCCCGAAGCAGATTGGCGACATTTTCTTCACCAAGCTGGGTCTGCCCGTGGTCAAGAAAACCGCCACGGGCGCGCCCAGTACCGACGAAGAAGTACTGGAAAAACTGGCGGAAGATTTTCCGCTGCCGGCCAAAATTCTGGAGCATCGCGGTCTGGCCAAGCTCAAGGGCACGTATACCGACAAACTGGCGCAACTGGCCAACCCGCGTACGGGGCGTGTACACACGCACTATGCGCAGGCGGTGGCGGTCACGGGGCGGCTTTCCAGCAACGACCCCAATCTGCAGAACATTCCCATCCGCACGGTAGAAGGCCGCCGCGTACGGGAAGCTTTTGTGGCCCCTGCGGGCTGTGTGATTGCCAGCGCCGACTACAGCCAGATCGAACTGCGCATCATGGCGCACATCAGTGGCGACGCGGCGTTGCTGCTGGCGTTTCACGACGGCATGGATGTGCACCGTGCGACGGCAGCTGAGGTGTTTGGTGTTGCCACCAGCGAGGTCACCAGCGAGCAGCGGCGTTACGCCAAGGTCATCAACTTCGGGCTGATTTACGGCATGAGTGCCTATGGGCTGGCGCGCAACCTGGGTATCGACAACACGGCAGCCAAAAATTATATTGAGCGTTACTTTGACCGTTATCCCGGCGTGAAACGCTACATGGACAACACCCGCCAGCAGGCCAAGGCGCAGGGTTTTGTCGAAACTGTGTTTGGTCGCCGCCTGTACCTGCCGGAGATCAATTCACCGAACGGGCCGCGGCGCAGTGGTGCCGAACGGGCCGCCATCAACGCGCCCATGCAGGGCACCGCGGCCGACCTCATCAAGCTCAGCATGGTGAAGGTGCAACACGTGCTGGACGCCGAGAAGAAGCGCACAAAGATGATCATGCAGGTGCACGACGAACTGGTCTTTGAAGTGCCTGATGCGGAAGTGGCCTGGGTGAAACACGAAATTCCGCGCCTGATGGCGGGCGTGGCGCATCTCAAAGTGCCTTTGCTCGCCGAGGTGGGTGTGGGTGCTGACTGGGACAAGGCCCATTGAGTGGCTGCTTCGAGATACGGGTTTACCCTATGGATAACCCTGCGCTCCGACAGAACTTCTATTCTTGCCTGGACTCAGACCGGTTGCATTTTCAACCCTCTGGAGATTTTCCATGCTGCGCGAAGACCTGAAAAATGAATTCAACTCCCTGGTTCCCGGCCAGACCACCGAGCAGGGCGCCACGCGCCGTACGGCGCTTAAAGTAGCGCTGGGTGTTGGCTATGCCGCCACGGCCATGCCGATCATGGCGCAGACCGCTATCAAAACGTCGTCAGAGGGCCTGAAGACGGGTGAAACCAGCTATGACGTCGGTGGCTTCAAGGTTCCCGCTTACTTCGCCGCGCCCGAAGGCAAGACCAATTTGCCGGTGGTGCTGGTCGTCCAGGAAATTTTTGGTGTGCACGAGTACATTGCCGATACCTGCCGCCGCTTCGCCAAAGCGGGATATCTGGCGATTGCCCCCGAGTTGTATGCACGTCAGGGTGACCCGACCAAATACGGGGAAATCGCCAAATTGATTGCCGAAGTGGTCAACAAGGTGCCCGATGCCCAGGTGATGGGCGATCTGGACGGTGCTGTGAAATGGGCCGGCGCAAACGGTGGCAACGTGGACAAAGTCGCCATAACCGGTTTTTGCTGGGGCGGGCGCATCACCTGGCTGTATGCGGCGCAAGGCCCGGTCAAGGCGGGTGTGGCCTGGTACGGTCGTGTGGTGGGCACGCCAAATGACCTCATGCCGAAAAACCCGATCGACCTGGCTGCCAGCATGAAGGCCCCCGTGCTCGGTCTGTATGGTGAAAAGGACGGCGGCATCCCTCTTGACACACTTGATAAGATGAAAGCAGCTCTGGCCACGGGTAATGCCGCATCCAGAGCCGCCCGGTTTGTGGTGTACCCTGATGCACCGCATGCGTTTCATGCTGACTACCGGCCGAGCTACCGCAAGGAAGCGGCCGAAGACGGCTTCAAGCGCTGCCTGGAGTGGTTCAAGGCGAATGGCGTGGCCTGACGAAGGCTACCGCTTCGTGCCACGAGCCGCCGAAAGGCGGCTTTTTTATTGATGTTTTAGGGCTCCAGCCCTTGTTGAATATGTGTGAATAGCTATGATTTTAATAGCAATTGTGATGGGTACTCTGGCTGCCGGTATTGGCAGTGTCTGGCTGGCGGCGTTGCTCAGCTTTGGCGTGTTGGCGCGCTACACGCAGCACATGCTCAGTCTGGCCGCAGGTGCATTACTGGCCACTGCTTTTATGCATTTGCTGCCGGAGGCTTTTGAAAATCAGACTGGGGCAGATGATTTGTTCTTGGCGCTACTTGTCGGACTGGTGTTCTTTTTCTTGCTTGACAAAGCTGAGCTTTGGCATCATGGGCATGAGCATCACCATGATGGTGGCCGCGGCCATTCGCATGCAGTGCCGACTGGATCTGGCAGCTGGGCGATACTTACCGGTGACAGCGTCCATTGTTTTGGAGACGGCGTGCTCATTGCTTCGGCCTTCATGGCCGATATTCGGTTGGGGGTTATTGCATCGCTGGCCGTGCTGGCTCACGAAGTCCCTCATCACATGGGTGATTTGATGGTGCTGCACGCAGGTTCGAGCAACAAACGGATGGCGTTGGTTAAAGTTACGTTGGCTGGCGCGGTGACGGCACTTGGTGGATTAGCCGGGTTCTGGCTGGTAGACCAATTGCAGGGGTATTTGCCGTATTTTCTGGTAGTGGCCAGCAGCAGCTTTGTGTATGTGGCGCTGGCTGACCTGATTCCACAACTCCAGAAACGATTGACCGCTCCTGAGACCGTTGCACAGATTGCCTGGTTATTCGTCGGCATTGCGTTGGTGACGGTGGTCAGTCGTCTGGCGCATTCGTATGGTTGATATATTGAGTGGGGATTTACCTCCAGGCAGTATGCGCGCTGTAAGAGGCGGTGCTGTTTTGTCTTCCCGAAAAATCACAAATCGTCATGAACTTCCTCCCCTCTTTTACCGCAGTCTGCGTATCTTTTGCACTGAGCGCCTGTGCAACGCAGGCCCCCTTCGCCAATCTCATTGATTCTGTTGCAGAACAATGGCAGGCCCCCTTGCCCCATCAGGGCGATGTGGGTTCTCTGGCCCAGTGGTGGCAGCGTCAGGGTGATCCTGTTCTGGTGGAACTGATTGATGCGGCGCAGACGGTCAGCCCATCGATTGCACAGTCCTTGTCGCGCATTGAAACCTCGCGCGCGAGCCGCGTGGCGTCAGACGCCGCGCTGGGCCCGCGGCTGGACGCCTCTCTTTCTGCCAGCCGTGGCGTGACCCAGCCAGGTGTGCCACTGGCTACCACTGTGCAGGGTGGTTTGCAGGCATCGTGGGAAGTGGATCTGTTTGGCGCCAATCGCAGTGCGAGCAATGCTGCACAAGCGCAGTTTGAAGGCAGCCAGGCCCAGTGGCATGACGCCCGGGTATCGGTTGCGGCGGAAGTGGCCAACCTTTATTACGGCTTGCGCACCTGTGATCAAGTGCTGTCGGTTATCCAGGCGGATGCGCAGTCCCGTCGCGAGACTGCTCGCCTGTCCGATATCAGCGCCAAGGCCGGATTCACAGCGCCAGCCGTGGCTGCGCTGGCGCGTGCCAGTGCGGCAGAGGGCAACAGCCGCGTTACCCAGCAGCAGGCGCTGTGTGATCTGGATACCAAAGCCATGGTTGCCCTGACTGCAATTTCAGAGCCTGTTTTAAGGAAAAAACTGGCATCAGCCCTCGCCAGACCTGCGCAAGTTGCTCCTGTTTCTATAGCAAGCGTGCCTGCGAAAACAGTGGCTCAGCGCCCCGATGTATTTGCTGCGGAGCGCGAAGTTGCTGCCGCCAGCGCGCAGGTGGGGGCTGCCCAGGCACAGCGTTACCCGCGCTTGAGCCTGAGTGGTTCCATTGGTGCGCTACGCTACAACACGGGCGGCGTGAGTACGGACCTCACCACCTGGTCCATCGGACCTGTAGCCCTGTCCCTGCCCCTGTTTGACGGCGGCCAGCGTGCCGCCAACGTGGATGCGGCGAAGGCGCGCTACGTGGAAGCAGCTGCCTTGTACAACAGCAAAGTTCGTCAGGCTGTGCGCGAAGTAGAAGAGGCGTTGGTCAACCTGCAAAGTACAGACGCGCGTCGCCTGGATTCAGAGACCTCAACGCTTGGCTACAACGAATCCCTGGCCGCCACCCAGGCTCGTTACACCAATGGCTTGGCCAGTCTTGTGGAGCTGGAGGATGCCAGACGCACAGCGCTGGCCGCGCAATCCGCACAGGTTTCACTGCAGCTGGAGCGCAATCGCGCCTGGGTTTCGCTTTACCGCGCCTTGGGCGGCGGATGGACGCCAGACGCACCTGCGCCCACCACCAAATAAATCAATACAAACATCAACTGTCCAAACGTTGCACACCATGAACCGTCCTCCATTCAAACCATTGACCCTCGGTCTGGTCGCCGCCCTTGTCATCACTGCGGGAGCCATTGGCCTGTATGCCTCACGATCCAGCGCAGCGGATGCGACCAAGCCAGCTGCCGCTGCTGCGGTTGTGTCGCAGAAGCCGGCGCTAACGGTCAGCATCACGCAGGCACACCGTGGTGTGCTACCCATCAAGCTCTCGGCCAACGGCAGCGTGCTGGCCTGGCAGGAAGCCAGCGTGGGTGCTGAAGCCAATGGTCTTCGTATCCAGGAGCTGCATGCCAGTGTGGGTGACAGCGTCAAGCGAGGCCAGTTACTGGCCACTTTCGCGGCGGACAGCGTACAGGCTGATGTGGCGTTGGCCCGCGCAGCTGCGGCCGAAGCTGCCGCCAATGCTGCAGAAGCAACCGTCAATGCGGATCGTGCCCGAGCCGTTCAGGGCACCGGGGCGCTGAGCGCGCAGCAGGTGAATCAGTACCTGACCGCCGAGCTGACCGCCAAAGCGCGTGTGGAGTCTGCGAAAGCGCAACTGGACTCCCAGCAACTGCGTTTGCGGCACACCCGTGTCCTGGCGCCAGATAGCGGCATTATTTCTGCACGCAGCGCCACCGTGGGGTCGGTGGTGGGAAACGGAGCCGAGTTATTTCGCCTGATCCGTCAGGGTCGGCTCGAATGGCGTGCTGAAGTGACATCGGTTGAACTGGGCCGTGTGACGGCAGGTACCGGTGTGGTGGTGACTTCGCCCAGCGGTGCACAACTTAAAGGCAAGGTACGCATGGTATCGCCTACAGTGGACGCGCAGACCCGTAACGGCATTGTTTATGTGGACCTCCTTGGGCCTGTGGCGGCGGGCAAGGCAATACCCGGTACTTTCAAG
>JBJOPS010000009.1:0-28357 GCA_046050465.1 Pseudomonadota bacterium
CATTCACCTGGTTCTTTTTGCGAACCGTGCCCAGCTCCAGAAATGCGAAACCGGCGTGCATGGCCAGCACCATGATGCCGCCCAACAAGATGAACAAGGCATCCGAGCCCTGTTTTAGTGCATCCATACCGTCCTCTTTATGTAAATTGCTTCGTATTGGTGCGCATAACGGATATTTCCAAAAACGCAGGAAAATAAAGCAATATTCGCGCCAATAATGGGCCTATTTCAAGACAAATCCACGGGCCATTGGATGGCCAGGATGAAATTTTGCCCGTATAGGATAGACGAATGGATGCCTTTCTCGCGTCAACCGGCATTGTGGCACTGGCCGAAATGGGTGACAAAACCCAGTTGCTCGCGTTGACCCTGTCGGTCCGCTTGCGCAGACCCTGGCCTATTGTGCTGGGCATTCTGGTTGCCACCCTTGCCAACCACGCTATAGCGGGTGCTTTGGGTGCCTGGGTGAGCATCGTGCTTGGCCCGGACGTGTTGCGCTGGGTGCTGGGGGGCTCATTCATTGCCATGGCGGTGTGGATGCTGATTCCCGACAAAATGGGCGAAGAAGACATGCCCGTCACACATCGTTTTGGTGTTTTTGGCGCCACTGTCGTTGCTTTTTTTCTGGCCGAAATGGGCGACAAGACGCAAGTAGCGACAGTGATGCTGGTAGCGCAATATGATGCTTATTTCTGGGTGATTGTCGGCACGACGCTGGGCATGATGCTAGCCAATGCACCGGTAGTCTGGCTGGGTGAGCGGGTAACGCGTTTGCTGCCGATGCGTGTTGTACACCGGATATCTGCGGTGATTTTTCTGGTGCTGGGTGCTGGGGCGGTGGCAGGTTGGGGCTGAGTTGGCTCGCCCGCACGATTTGGCGGGCGAGTTTTGTGGCGCAATGAATTTCAGGGCTGGCTTTATACTTGTGCCTGATGCGCCGATTTGCTATAGCTTGCGGGCGCTTAATAAGTTCAGCTAAAGACGCCCGCCAACCCGGCCTCGCCCTTAGCCAGAAGGAATGCGACGCCGGGTTTTGTTTTTCTGACTTCAACCGATGCTGATTGCCACGCCACAGTCGATGCACTTTGCCGATGCGCTGCCCTTGCAGAGTGGCGCGTCCATCCGTGCCTATGACTTGAGTTTTGAGACCTACGGTACGCTGAATGCCGACAAATCCAACGCGGTGCTGATCTGCCATGCGCTCAACGCCTCGCACCATGTGGCGGGTGTTTATGCGGGTCAGGACAAGTCAGAAGGTTGGTGGGACACCCTGATCGGGCCCGGCAAGTCGCTGGACACGAACAAGCTCTTTGTCATTGGCGTGAACAACCTGGGCTCCTGTTTTGGCTCGACCGGGCCGATGCACGTGAACCCGGACACCGGGCGAATCTATGGTGCCGACTTCCCCGTGGTCACGGTGGAAGACTGGGTGAATGCGCAAGCCCGCCTGATGGATGCGCTGGGCGTCCAGACGCTGGCCGCCGTGATGGGCGGCTCACTGGGCGGCATGCAGGCACTGAGCTGGGCGCTGCAATTTCCGGATCGCGTGCGCCATGCGGTGGTGATCGCCAGCGCGCCCAACCTCACGGCTGAAAACATTGCATTCAATGAGGTAGCGCGTCGCGCCATCGTGACCGACCCGGACTTCAATGGCGGCCACTTTTATGCGGACGGTGACAGGCCGGAAACCAAACCCAAGCGCGGCCTGCGCATCGCCCGAATGATTGGTCACATCACTTACCTGAGTGATGACGTGATGAACGAGAAGTTTGGAAGACAACTGCGGGATGCGGTGCCGGAACTGGTCGACAAGCTTTCGCCGCCGGGCCGCCCCAAGGCGAAAGGCTTCCCCTCGGGGGGCAGCGCAGTACATGAAATGACAAGCGTGGGGGCTTACAAATACTCAACGCAAGAGGTGGAGTTCCAGATCGAGAGCTACCTGCGCTACCAGGGCGACAAGTTTGCGGAATACTTTGACGCCAACACCTACCTGCTCATCACCCGCGCGCTGGACTACTTCGATCCGGCCCGCCAGTTTGATGGCAGCCTGAGCCTGGCGCTGGCGCGCGCTACCTGCAAATTCCTGCTGGTGAGCTTCACTACCGACTGGCGCTTTTCGCCCCAGCGCAGCCGGGAGCTGGTGAAAGCCCTGCTCGATAACCGCCGCGATGTGAGCTACGCCGAAATCGACGCACCGCACGGTCATGATGCCTTTTTGCTCGATGACCCGCGTTATATGGGCGTCATTAGCTCTTATTTCGATAGCGTGTTGAAAGAAACAGAGGTGTCCACATGAGCGACGCTTCCACCATGAAAGCCATTGCCGATCTGGTGCCGCAGGGCGCGCGCGTGCTTGATCTGGGTTGTGGAGACGGTGCGCTGCTGGCCTACTTGCAGCAGACACGGGCTTGCACCGGCTACGGTATCGAGATAGACGATGCCAACGTATTGGCCTGCGTGAAGCGCGGCGTCAACGTCATCCAGCTCAACCTGGACGAAGGCCTGGCCATGTTTGACGATGCCTCGTTTGATGTGGTGCTGCAGATCGATACGTTGCAACACCTGCGCAATGCCGAGGTGATGTTGCGCGAAACGGCCCGCGTGGGCAAAACCGGCATCGTCGCTTTTCCCAACTTCGGCCATTGGCCCAACCGCCTGGCCGTGCTGATGGGCCGCATGCCCGTGACCAAGCGCCTGCCCTACCAGTGGTACGACACACCGAACATCCGCGTGGGAACCTATGCGGACTTTGAAGTCCTGGCGCAGCGCAACCGGCTCAACATCACCGACAGTTTTGGCTTGCAGGACAACCGTTTGATGCGCATCGCCCCCAACCTGATGGCGGGTACGGCAGTCTTCAAGTTTTCGCGCTGATTTGTCTAAACCGGGGGCAGAAAAGGTGCCCAGCCCAGTAGCTGACAACGCTTTGGAGTATTCCGTGGACACCTCTATCAATTCCTCTTTTTCCATTTCTCCGCAACAACTTGCGGCCCGCCTGGGCCGGGCTGACGCACCGTTGTTGCTGGATGTACGGCGCGATGCCAAATTCCGTGAAAGCCCGCGCCTGCTGGCCGGCGCGCTGCGCTGTGCCCCAGACGATGTGGCTGCTTTTGCAGCGGCCCGGTCGCCGCGTGAAGTCGTGGTGTATTGCGTTTACGGGCACAACGTCAGCGCCGATGCCATGGCCACACTGCGTGCCGCAGGCTGGGACGCGCATATCCTGGCCGGTGGTATCGAGGGTGGAGAAGACGGTGCAGACGCTGCAAAAGACATTGCCCGGTGGCGCGCGCAACCTGCACCAGTCATCACCAAGCGGCCTGACTGGGGGGTGACTGGCGAGCGCGCCTCGCGCTGGATCACCCGCGAGCGACCCAAGATCGACCGCATTGCCTGTCCATGGCTGATCCGCCGCTTCATTGACCCGCGCGCTGAATTTTTCTATGTGCCAACCGCACAGGTGTTTGCCCAAGCGCAGCGCCTGGGGGCCGTTGCGTATGACATTCCCGGTGCACCGGTGTCACACGAAGGTGAGCGTTGCAGCTTTGATGCGGTCTTGATGGGGTTTGATCTGTCAGAACCGGCGCTGAACCTGTTGGCTACCATCGTGCGGGGCGCCGACACCGACCGCCTCGATCTGGCACCGCAGTCGGCCGGCTTGCTGGCCCTGTCGCTCGGGCTCTCCCGACTGCATGCCGGCGATGATCTGGCCATGCTGGAGGCTGCCATGCCCCTGTACGACGCGTTGTATGCCTGGTGCTGTGACAAGGTGAGCGCGCAGGACGAGCCCCATAACTGGAAACCCGAAACCATGACCGGAGCAAAAGCATGATTGCTGGTATGAGCGTGGGTGTGGCGCCATTAACGTCCAGCCCCACCATCAGGTTCGGGGAGGCCCTGAAGTTCTGGTTCAAACTGGGCTTCATCAGCTTTGGTGGTCCGGCAGGGCAAATTGCCATCATGCACCGTGAACTGGTGGAGCAAAAGCGCTGGATTTCCGAAAAGCGGTTTTTGCATGCGCTGAACTACTGCATGCTGTTGCCCGGCCCCGAGGCGCAGCAGTTGGCCACCTATATCGGCTGGCTGATGCACCGCACGTGGGGCGGTATTGCGGCCGGGGTGCTGTTTGTGTTGCCCTCGCTGTTCATTCTGATTGCCCTGAGCTGGGTTTATGTGGTGTTTGGCCAGGTGCCATGGGTAGCCGGGCTGCTCTACGGCATCAAGCCCGCGGTAGCAGCCATTGTGCTGCAGGCCGTTCACCGGATTGGCTCAAAAACATTGAAGAAACCATCATCAGCCCCCGTGCTATGGGCGATAGCAGCTATGAGTTTTATAGCAATCTATTTCCTTAACCTGCCTTTCCCGTTGATCGTTCTGAGCGCAGCCATCATCGGCTGGCTGGGCGCCCGGTGGGCCCCGGCGCAGTTTTCGGGTGGTGGTGGGCACGGCGCTGCCAAGGCCAGTTATGGGCCTGCGATGATTGATGATGAAACGCCTACTCCGGAACACGCGTGCTTCAAAAAATCCCGCCTCGCCAAGGTACTCGTCATCGGTGCGGTACTGTGGCTGCTGCCGGTGGCCGCCCTGGTGGCGTGGCAGGGCTGGAGCGGTGCAATGACACAAATGGGCTGGTTCTTCACCAAGGCCGCACTACTGACCTTCGGCGGCGCCTACGCCGTTCTGCCGTATGTGTACCAGGGAGCAGTCGAGCAGTTTGGCTGGCTGACCGGTCCCCAGATGATTGATGGTCTGGCGCTGGGCGAGACCACGCCCGGCCCGCTGATCATGGTGGTGGCGTTTGTCGGGTTCGTGGGTGGCTGGACAAAGCAGGTGCTGGGGCCAGATGCGCTGTTTCTGGGCGCAGCATTAGCTGCCACGGTGGTAACCTGGTTCACCTTCCTGCCTTCATTTGTGTTCATCCTTGCGGGAGGGCCGGTGGTGGAGTCCACCCACGGCAAACTGCACTTCACGGCGCCGCTAACGGCGATTACAGCAGCCGTGGTTGGTGTGATTGCCAGTTTAGCTCTGTTTTTTATAGCGCATATCGCATATATAACGGGGGCTACAGGCACATTTCTGTCCAGACTGGACTGGGTGGGGCTGTTGATCGCAACCGTAGCCGCTGTTGCCCTGTTGCGCTATAAGGTGGGCGTGATTTCGGTGATGGCCGCCGCTGCTTTGGCAGGGCTGGTGGCCAGGTTGGCATTGTGAGCCGGGGTTGCAATATGATGCATACCCGATCAACGTTACGCGGAGTGAAAACCGATGAGTCGCCTAATTCGAATCGTTGTGTCGTGTCTGGTCGTGTCAACGCTGGCGGGCTGTGTTGCGCTTAGCCCGGGCCCGCGCTCGTACACCATCAATCAGGCCCAGTTGCTGGAATTGATTGCCAAGCGATTTCCGTTCAATGAACGGGTAGCTGAACTGCTGGATCTGCAGGCACTGGCCCCACGCATCAAGCTTTTGCCCGATACCAACCGCATCGCGACCGAAATGGACCTCAACCTCAGCGAACGCCTGTTGCGTTCGGCCGTTCATGGGTCGTTGTCAATGGACTATGGCCTGCGGTTTGAGCCATCAGACAACACCATTCGACTGACTGGTGTCAAGGTTCATCACCTTCAGCTAACGGGTTTGCCCGAGCGATATGGCCCATTGGTAAACGGGCTGGCACCATTTCTTGCCGAGCGCTTGCTCAATGATTTTTCACTGCATCAAATCAGTGCAAAGGATCTGGACGTGGTCAATGGCTGGGGTTATGCGCCGGGTGGTTTTCAAATCACACCGCAAGGTCTTGTCGTTTCATTAACGCCCAGACGGCTGCCCTAGTTTGCCTGGCGCTGAAATGAATGCACTCTTTCGCCCGCAGACTGCGCACATCCTGCCGGATTGCACGCGTGTCTTGTCCGACGTGACGCGGCAATGGGATGACGACATCATTCGCCAGATCACCGATTACATCGGCATTCCAGCCAAATCACCCGGCTTCGATGTGGATTGGGCGCAACACGGTTACATCGACACCGTGTTGCGAAATGCTGCAGCCTGGGTCGAGGCCCAGAAGGTTGAGGGCTTGAAGCTGGAAATTGTTCGTCTGCAAGAGCGCACGCCAGTACTGTTTTTTGAAATCCCCGCGACAAAGGCCGACAGCACGCAAACCGTGCTGATGTATGGCCACCTGGACAAACAGCCCGAATTCAACGGCTGGCGATCAGACCTGGGCCCTTGGACGCCCAAGTTTGAAGACGGCAAGCTCTATGGTCGTGGTGGTGCGGATGACGGCTACGCTGTGTATGCCAGCATTGCGGCGGTTCAGGCGCTCAAAAGCCAGAATGTGCCGCACCCGCGCATTGTTGGCCTGATCGAAACCTGTGAGGAAAGCGGCTCTTATGACCTGCTACCCTACATCGACGCCCTGCGCACGCGCCTGGGTGATGTCGCGCTGGTTATTTGCCTGGATTCGGGCGCCGGCAATTACGACCAGCTGTGGCTGACCACCAGTTTGCGGGGCATGGCCAGCGGCACGTTGAAGGTGGAGGTACTGACCGAGGGCATCCACTCGGGTGACGCCAGCGGGCTGGTGCCATCGAGCTTTCGCATCATGCGCCAGGTGCTGGACCGGCTGGAGGACAGCGCCACCGGGCGCCTGTTGCCCGCCAGCTTCCACTGCGAAGTGCCGGCTGAACGGCTGCAGCAGGCCCGCGCCACGGCCGCGATCCTGGGTGACGAGGTTCACAAACGGTTTCCCTGGGCGCACTACGACTGCGGCGGCTCCTCCGTGTTCACGCTGCCCACCACGAATGATCCGGTTCAGGCACTGTTGAGCCGTACCTGGACGCCCACGTTGAGCGTCACCGGGGCTGAAGGCTTCCCCGCTCTCAAGGATGCTGGCAACGTGTTGCGACCGTACACCGCATTCAAGCTGAGCCTGCGTTTGCCGCCGCTGATTGATGCAGCACAGGCCGTTCAGGAAATGAAACAACTGCTGGAGGACAACGCGCCCTACCAGGCCAAAGTCACGTTTGAAGGCGGCGGCAGTGCGACAGGATGGAATGCACCGGCCACGACGCCGTGG
The DNA here is from genome assembly GCA_046050465.1 of Pseudomonadota bacterium. GTDB lineage: Bacteria > Pseudomonadota > Gammaproteobacteria > Burkholderiales > Burkholderiaceae_C > Egaibacter. Next base: position 7,073 of record JBJOPS010000009.1, read on the forward strand.
TTTGAGTCCGCGCTGCATGCGGCATCGAATGCCCACTTTGGCGCGCCTTGCGGCTACATTGGCCAGGGCGGTACCATTCCCCTGATGAGCATGCTCTCTGCGGGCTTTCCCAAGGCACAGATGATGGTGTGCGGCGTGCTGGGCCCCAAGAGCAACGCGCATGGTCCCAACGAGTTTTTGCATGTGCCCTATGCCAAGAAACTCACTGCTGCCGTGGCCCATGTGATGGCCCAGATGCCCTGATCAGTTACAGGATGCTTCATGTCGACGGACTCAACCCTCTCAACCTTTGTTGCCCAGGATGGCGACAACATCGCGATTCAGGACTGGCCACTTGAAAAAGGCCGCAAACCGCGTGGTGTTGTCATCATTGTTCATGGGCTGGGGGAGCACGCCGGGCGTTATGAGCGTGTGGCCCAGAGATTGAATGAGTGGGGGTTTGCTGTTCGTGGGCTGGACCAATATGGCCACGGCGAATCTGGCGGCGTGCGCGGCGGATTGCCCAGCAGCACGCGTTTGCTGGATGATCTGGCCGATATTGTGGACAACACCTGGATACGTTTTGACAAGGACGTGCCGCTGATTTTGCTGGGCCACAGCATGGGCGGGCTGGTCGCCAGCCGGTTTGTGTCGCTGGGCATGCGCCCGGTGGACGGGCTGATCATGTCATCGCCCGCGCTAACCCCCGGTCTGAATAGTGTGCAGAAATTCATGATGGATGTGGTGCCGCGGTTTGCGCCCAATCTGCGGGTGGGCAACGGGCTGGATGCATCGCTCATTTCGCACGACCCGGCTGTTGTGGCTGCCTATAAGTCAGATCCGCTGGTGCATGACCGGGTTTCCGGACGGCTGGCCAAGTTCATTGTGGATGCCGGCCCACCCGTTCTGGCGGCAGCTGCGCAGTGGAAGGTGCCCACCTTGCTGATGTGGGCGGGTGAAGACAAACTGGTCAACCCCGCAGGAAGCCGCGCCTTTGCCACCATCGCGCCCAGGACAGTGGTGGACTCGCGCTGTTTTGAGTCGATGTACCACGAGATTTTCAACGAGCTCAAACCGGAGCCCGTATTTGGCGAGCTCAAACGCTGGCTGGACAGCCGGTTTTAGGGTGCGGCTGCCTTCACGGGCCGGGCCTGGCGCAGCATCAGCCATACCAGCGCGGCACCAGTCAACGCCACGGGCACCAACGAGCCAATGTTCAACAGCGTCCATCCGCGCGTGGTCACCAACACGCCCGATGCAAACGAGGTGATGGCCAGCGTGGCAAACATGAAAAAGTTCAAAGCGCCCTGAGCCCGGTCTTTCTCCGCCGGGGTATAGGTTTGCAAAGACAGCGTGGTGCTGCCGGTGAACAGGAAATTCCACCCTACGCCCAGCAGAAACAGGGCAGCCAGAAACTGGTGCAAATCAACGCCTGACAACGCAATCGCGATGCACAGCGCGTTGAGCACGACGCCTGCGCCCATGATGGGCAACGCACCAAAACGCTTGATCAGATGGCCGGTAAAAAACCCGGGTGCGAACATGCCAATGACGTGCCACTCCAAAACCAGTGCCACGTCAGAAAACGGCAGTTTGCATTGCTGCATGGCAATAGGCGTGGCCGCCATCAGCAGGTTCATCACGCCGTAACCCAATGAACCGGCAACAGCTGCCACGATGAATACCGGCTGACGCATGATTTCACCCAGGGGACGACCGCCGTCACCTTTTTTGAGCGGTGGCGGCGGTGGAAAGCTGACAAAACTCAGCACCACCATGGACACCAATGCGACGACGGCCAGTGCCAGATAGGCGCCCGCAAAAGGCGCATCCATCAGCGTGCGGGTTTGCGCCGCGAGGTTGGGCCCGAGCACGGCGCCAATCAGACCACCCGCCATCACCAGTGATACGGCCTTTTCTCGCCAGGCGGGCTCACTCAGCTCGGCAGCGGCAAACCGGTACAGCCCGGCATTGGCGTTGTAGTAACCCGCCACCACGGTGGCAAAACACAGTAGCCAGAAATCCTTGTGGATGGCCGCGTAAGCACACAGCAGGGCAGACCCCAAGGCGACCAGCAGCCCCAGCTGGAAGGAGGCCTTGCGGCCAAAGCGATGCTGCGTTTTGGCGACCAGCCCGGTGGACAGGGCGCCCCCTACCACGTAACCCATGACCGGCAGTGTGGCCATCCAGCCCAGCGGTGCCAGACTCAGGCCCACCAATCCATTGATGGCGATGAAGGTGACGTTGTTGGTGAGGAAGAGGCCCTGGCAGATTGCCAGTAGCCACAGGCTGCGGTTCATGCCATCAGTGTAAGCGCTGCCAGTGCGGCAGTTTCGGCCCGAAGCACCCGTTCGCCTAGCGAGACAGGTGCGAAGCCTGCAGCAACCGCAAGCGCCTCCTCTGCGGAGCCCAGCCCGCCTTCAGGGCCGGACAGGAAAGTCAGTCCGCAGTCGGAACCCAGGCTGTCTGCGTTAGCCATGCGCTCACGCAGCGGCTGCGTTCCCTCCCGCAACGACAGCAGGTACTTCGTTTGCGCAAGTGCTTCCCCGGTGGTTTTGATCCAGGTAGAGAGGTTTGTGACCGGGTGAATCAGAGGTACCCGGTTGCGGCCACATTGTTCGCAGGCAGCTACTGCTACGCTTTGCCAGTGGGCGGCCTTTTTGGCCGCGCGGTCGCCGTCCAGCCGCAGCACGGTGCGCTCGGTCATCAGGGGCTGGATGCTGGCCACGCCCAGTTCGGTGGCTTTTTCAACCAGCCAGTCCATGCGGTCGTTGGCAGGCATGCCGATGGCCAGATGGATGGCGCGCCGGGCTTCGCGCTCGACAGGGGTGTGGACGCCGATATGCACGCCTACATCACTGCGGCCCATGCGCTCGACGGTGGCTTCAAATTCGCCGCCTTCGCCATTGAACAGGGTGAGCGTGTCGCCCGGCTGCAGGCGCAGCACTTGCACGTGGCGCGCCGCGCCGGCGGGCAGGTCAAGCTGCAGGCCGGTGGCGAGTGGGGTAGAGCAGTAGAAACGGGGCATGGCAAGCGCTATAAAAATAGTAGCTACTTACGCATAATACACGAGGGCCAAGGCCATATTTGGCACTTAAATTCGACCAAAAGCGTAGCCACTGACGGCTTGTGTGCCTTCCACCTGATCAATCAGTCGCAGCAAAGGTGTGAGTTCGCGGTAACGACCTGTCGTCGTGCGGATGTAGTTGATGAAGCGCGGTGCATCGGCCAGGTACTGTGGCTTGCCGTCGCGCAGGGTCAGGCGGGCAAAGATACCGGCCACTTTCAGGTGGCGCTGCAGGCCCATCCACTCCACACCCCGGTAAAAAGCCCCGAAGTCGTCGCCCACGGGCAAACCGGCCTTGCGGGCTTTTTCCCAATAACGGATGGTGATGTCCAGCACGAAGTCCTCTTCCCAGCTCAGAAAGGCGTCGCGCATCAGGCTGGCGATATCGTAGGTGACGGGGCCGTAAACCGCGTCCTGAAAGTCCAGCACGCCAAGCGGCGCCTTGCCCGGCGAGATCATCAGGTTTCTCGGCATGAAATCGCGATGCACATACACGGCAGGCCAGGCCTGGCATTGCTCGATGATCACCTTGAAGGTGCCGTCAAGCGTGCGGCGCATGGGCTCGTCAATCGCCACGCTGCGGTGCCGGGTCAAATACCACTCGGGGAACAGCTCCAGCTCGCGGCGCATCAGCGCTTCGTTGTAGGGTGGCAGCACATCGGGTCGAGACGCTAGTTGCCAGGCGATCAAGGCGTCCAGCGCCTGCAAGTAGAGCCCGTGGTTGGCCGCAGGGTTTTCACGGTTGATGACCTGCATCATGGTTTGCTGGCCCAGGTCACTGAGCAGCATGAAGCCCTGCGAGGGTTCCCACGCCAGCACCTGTGGCACGTTCAGCCCCGCCGCCATCATCAGGGAGGCAACTTTCGCAAAAGGAGCGCAATCCTCCTTGTCGGGGGGGGCGTCCATGATGATGCAGCTCTCGTTGCCCTGATTTACCCGGAAATAGCGGCGAAAGCTGGCGTCCGCCGATGCCAGGCGCAGCGTTGCTGGCGCAAGATGATGTGCGGGTGCGACCACCGAAAACCAGCCATGGAAGGCGGCTCCCCGCTGCGGGCTGGACCACAGGATGGTGTCCGGGGTGCCGGGGTTGATCGCGGGGGATGGGGCAGTGTGCAGGCTCATGGATAATCCATTTTACAAACCCGTCTGCCCTGACCTACTTCCCAGTCTGATGTGTCCTTTGCCCTCCCCTGTGAATCGGAAAATGCCCTGCTTATGCAGAGGCACTATGGTGCTGACGCCCATCGCTTTTGTGACTTGCGGTTTAGTGGGCAGTGCATGCGCCCAGACGCTGGAAGCACCGGGCATACGACTTCAAGAAAGTCCGGGGTTGCAGGATCGACAGGGGGCAGTCACGAATGAGCCTTTGCCAACCTTTCTGAAGGGTGATCGCACGTTTGGACGCACTGATCTGGAAACCGTAGTGGAGGGCAATGCGGAACTTCGTCGGGGCGATACGGTTATTCGTGCTGACCGCATGGAGTATTTTCAGCCTGACGACCTGGCGCATGCACGGGGCAATGTTTACATCAATAAGGCAGGCAACGTATATCGAGGCCCGTTGCTGGAGCTCAAGGTAGAGTTATTTGAAGGATTTTTTACGCAGCCCAGCTACCGGTTTCTGAAAAACGGCGCTCACGGAGAGGCGCACCGCGTTGACTTTCTCGGTGATCAGCATGTTGCCATCAAGAATGCCACCTTCACAACCTGTGAGCGCATGCCAGGGCCGAACTGGATGCCCGACTGGATCTTGCGTGCGGCGAGTATCGACCTTGATAACCAGGAGGATGTTGGACTGGCCAAAGGAGCGGTACTCAGCTTCAAGGGCGTGCCCATCCTTCCAATACCTATTTTGAGCTTTCCATTGAGTGGCAAGCGCAAGTCCGGTGTGTTGCCACCTACTTTGGGCCTGGATAATGTGAACGGGGCTGAGGTTACGCTGCCTTATTACTGGAATATTGCTCCCAACCGCGATGCGACACTGCTGCCCACCGTTATGACTAAACGGGGGCTTAACATGGGCAGCGAATTTCGTTATCTGGAGTCGGACTATTCGGGCCAGATCAGACTCGATTTGATGCCTGATGACAGGTTGCGCCAACGAACCCGATGGGGGTATTCTTATGGTCATCAAGCGCACTTGACAGGATCGATGGCTCCGGGGGGCGGGCTAAGCCTGGGCCTTAACCTGAATCGTGTGAGTGACAACAACTACTGGAGGGACTTTACCCGCGTATCGTCCTTGCTCACGCAGCGGCTTCTCGCCAACGATTTGACCACGAGCTGGTCAAATGGCGGAACTTCCAACAGCGTGCGTATCTTGAAATGGCAGACCTTGCAAGACACGGCATCACCCATCACGCCGCCTTATGACCGGCTGCCTCAGGTTGCCTCGCAGTACCGGCATACAGGTGCCAACGGGTTGGATTTTTCATTTAATGCAGACTACACCCGGTTTCGGGCCGACAGTGGGCTGACCGGTCAGCCAAACGCACAGCGAACGTTTATGCTGGGCCAAGCCCGTCGGCCATGGCAAACACCCTTCGGCTTTCTCACGCCCAAGTTGCAATTGCATGCCACAAATTACCAGTTCGATGCGCCACTGGTCAATGGCGCCATGTCGGCCAGCCGCATTGTTCCCACCTTCAGTCTGGATAGCGGGCTGGTATTTGAGCGTGATGCCAGTTACTTTGGTCGTGCGCTGCGCCAGACGCTGGAGCCAAGGGCTTTTTACGTATACACACCGTTTCGCGATCAGTCCCATCTCCCCATTTACGATTCGGGAGCGACCGACTTCAACTTTGCGAACATCTATACAGAGAATGCCTTTGTCGGCAATGACCGCATTTCCGATAACAACCTGCTGACATTGGGTTTGACCTCGCGTTTGCTGGACCCCGACACGGGTGCCGAAGCGGCCCGTTTTGGTGTTGCCCAGCGACTGCGGTTCAAGAACCAGAATGTGACGCTCCCTGGCGGCACGCCGGTGGCCGACCGCATCAGCGATATTCTGCTGGGTGCGTCGCTCAATTGGGATCCCAAATGGACGTTTGACACAACAGTCCAGTTCAATCCCAAAACCCGACGCTCCGAGCGTTCAACCATCGGGGCACGTTACAGCCCAGGCAACTACCGTGTGATCAGCGCGGCATACCGGTTCCAGAAAGACCTGAGTGAGCAACTCGACATTGGCTGGCAATGGCCCATCAATGACCTTTGGGGCGACAAGGGGCAAGACCTCGGACCCGGGCAGGGCCAGGGCGGTGGCCGCTGGTACAGTGTGGGGCGGTTGAACTTCAGCATGAAAGACGGCAAGCTGGTCGACTCGATCGTGGGCCTTGAGTACGATGCCTGTTGCTGGCTGGGCCGGGTCGTGCTGGAGCGCTTGCAGACGGGCACGACGTCGGCTACGCAGCGGATCATGTTCCAGCTGGAGTTTGTCGGGTTCTCCCGGCTGGGGGCCAATCCGCTGAAAACCCTCAAGGAAAATATTCCGCGTTACCAGTATCTGCGTGAGCAAATCAACTCACCCAGCCGCTTCAGCAATTACGATTAGGCAATATGAATCACCGCATCCTGGTTCTCACTCTGGCTGGCTTTGCTGCATTGGGGGCTGCGCCTGCCCAGGCCCAGAGCCTGCGGCTGCCCGCGGCCGGCGCATCCGCTGTTGTCAAGCCCGTGGTACCTGTTGTGAGTGGTGGCCAGCAAGCTGCGGATTTCATCGTGGCCGTGGTGAACTCCCAGCCTGTGACCAATAACGATGTGCGCGCGGAAGCCCGCCGCATGGCCCAGCAGCTGGCGCAGCAGCAAAATGCACCCAAACCAACAGCGGCCGAGTTGACCAGTGAGGCGCTGGAACGCCTGATCCGCAAAAAGGCCATTTTGCAGTTTGCCGCGGAGTCCGGCATTCGTGTGTCGGAGGCTGATGTGGACCAGGCCGAACAGTCCGTCGCGCGCCAGAACAAGCTTGAAGTGGCTGACATGCATAAGCGCCTGGCTGCTGACGGTATCACCGTCAACCAGTTTCGCAAGCAGTTGCGTGAGCAACTCACCCTGACCCGGGCACGCGAGCGCGAAGTAGACGCCAAACTGCGCGTCTCTGACACGGAAGTGGACCAATACATCCAGAGCCAGAAAAGCGGTGCCAACCCCGCAGATCAGGAGATCAACCTGGCGCAGATTCTGATCGCGGTTCCCGAAGCTGCCACGGCAGATCAGGTCAAATCGTTGCAGGAAAAAGCAGCGCGTGCTCTGGAGCGGGCCCGTGCCGGAGAAGACTTCACAGCGCTGGTAAAAGAGTTGTCCAATGCTTCGGACAAGGCCAATGGCGGCCAGCTTGGCTTGCGCAGTGCCAACCGATACCCCCAGCTGTTTGTTGACGCCACGCAAACCCTGGGCACCGGTGAGGTGGCTACGGGTCTGGTGCGTTCTGGCGCAGGTTTTCACGTCCTCAAGGTGATCGAGAAACGGGCTGCCGGGCTGCCAGCCATGACAGTTGTCCAGAGCCGGGCCAGACACATTTTGCTGCGAACCAGCCCGCAACTGACGGAAGCTGCGGTACACACCAAACTGGAAGACTTCAGAAAACGCGTAGCGGCTGGCCAGGTTGACTTTGCGGTATTAGCCCGGGAAAACTCGCAGGACGGCAGCGCCGCGCAGGGCGGCGATCTGGGTTGGGCAAATCCTGGGCAGTTTGTGCCCGAGTTTGAAGAAGCCATGAACGCACTGGCGCCCGGTCAAATCAGCCCACCCGTGACATCCCGTTTTGGGGTGCACATTATCCAGCTCACCGAGCGTCGTAAAGTGGCCTTGAGCCCGCGCGAAGAACGGGAAGCTGTGCGGGAAATGTTGCGCGAGTCCAAACTGGAAGAGGCTTATGCAACCTGGGAGCATGATATCCGCGCGCGCGCCTATGTTGACATGCGTGAGCCACCCCAATAGTGAAGCACATCCCCCGCAAGCGATTCGGCCAGCATTTCCTGACTGATGTGGGCATCATTGAGGACATCGTTGGCCTGATAGCGCCCAGACCCGGGCAGGCCATGGTTGAAATCGGCCCCGGTCTGGCCGCCTTGACGCAGCCGTTGGTCGAGCGGCTGGGGCATCTCACCGTCATTGAACTGGATCGTGACCTGGCGGCCAGTTTGCGCGCCCACTCCCAGCTCACGGTCATTGAATCTGATGTGCTAAAAGTGGATTTTGCCCTCGTCACAAATGCACAGATAGCTATTAATTCAGGAGCAAACTCTTGCAGATTACGGGTGGTCGGGAATCTGCCTTACAACATTTCCACGCCCATCCTCTTCCATCTGCTGGAGTATGTTGATGTCATTGAAGACCAGCACTTCATGCTGCAAAAGGAAGTGATCGACCGCATGGTGGCCAGTCCTGCAACGTCCGACTATGGGCGCCTGAGTGTCATGTTGCAATGGCGGTACGAGATGGAGAACGTGTTGTTTGTGCCGCCTGAAAGCTTTGACCCGCCGCCGCGCGTGAATAGCGCCGTGGTGCGCATGGTGCCTCGTGGCAACCCGGCGCCGGTTGATGTCAATCGCCTGAGCGAAATTGTTCAGGTGGCGTTCAGCCAGCGTCGCAAGCTGTTGCGACACACACTGGGCCGATGGCTGGAAGAAAAGGGGCTTGCCGGCACATTCGATGTGCAGCGCCGTGCTGAAGAAGTGCCGGTGTCCGAATATGTTGAACTGGCCATGCGTTTAACAGGAGAAGAGGGCAATTTTCCGACGGGCCGCCCCTAGGTTCTCGAGGAGCGGCGAAGGCAAAATTAACCCCCTCGGGGGGGCAGCGCTGCACACGGCAGTGGCCAAGCGTGGGGGCTATCTCTAGGCCGCTGCCAGCCAGTAACCCGCGTTAAAGGGACTGCTCATACGCAGCGCCAAAGGGGACACATCCAGTAGTTTGTCGGTTGGCATCTTCTCGTCGCCCTCGGTGGGGAGTTCAATTCCGGCAATGGTGCTGGAGTTATGCGTTTCGCTGGGTGCCTCGTTCGCCCGTTCTGCTTGGCTGGTGTGTGCAGAACGGGCTACAGAAAAGAATAGAAGCACCTGAACGGTATCTTTCGGTCTCCCCAGTAGTCCGCGGCATCCCGGAAGATGTCCAGCAGTTGCTCACGCGCTTCCTTGTCAAACTTGGCATTCGCTGGAATGTGCTCCAGCACAGTGATGAAGCCGGGCTGCGGGCCAGACTTGTGTACCGGGTCAGTCATGCTGTCATACAACGCATCAAAATTCTTGCCCACATGTGCTGGCAGCATGAACTGCTGGCCAATCATGTCCAGCACATCCTGTTTGGTTTGCGCGCTGGCCAGATTGGCATACAGAAAGTGCTGGCCCAAATCCTGGGCGGCATCCTGCAGATCCTGAACCCTGAAAGCACGGATCGACTGGACGATGTTGTTCCGCACGCCGCGCAAAGGCGATTCGGCGGCACTGCGCGTGGGCGCCCGTGTCGATGTTTCCTGATGAAGTGGCATATTCATTCCCGCTTCTCTTTCCATAGTGACGATACTCAAATCTCTAGGGCACGATCTTGCGAAAACTCGCATAGTGATCGGCCGTGTAATAACAGGCATCTGGTGTCCGGGGTTGACCGCCACATACGATGCGACGGGCTCCCCGGTGACTCACACCCGGCGTTTTCACGGTGTATTCCCGGTAGTAACCACGTTGATGTGCCGGCAGCAACCGCTCACGGTTACCAAATACCACGCCATCTTTTTCGTAGGGAAACGGACCGCCCTGACGAATCAGGGCATAGGTCTGTGAGCCCTGTTGGGGCAACTCTGTAACAGATACCGTGGCCACATCATGTGCAGTGGCTGAACCTCTGGCCTGCACCAAATTGGTCATGGATACTGCAACCAGCAATAAGCCAGTGAACACTAACTTGAAGCCGTTTGTTTGCACCATCCGCCGCTCCCAAATTTCGGGTTAACCCGTAAATTTCACGGTGTGTAGTGTCGTTGATTTGCAGAAAAAGTGCAAGAGCCTGCCCAAAAAACAGGCAAACCCTTGCGGATATTCGGCGAGTTAAGTGTGCATTAACTTGCGAATCTGTCTTGCCGTGTCGCGTTTGCGTCTGCTAAGGTGAGCGCTGTCATATTTACAATTCGACGTACTGTGGTGCTGGCTGTCAAAACATGCACCGGTTTGGCCGCGCCCAGGAGCACGGGGCCTATCGCAATGTTGCCGCCGGCAGCTGTTTTGAGCAGGTTGTAGGCAATATTGGCCGCATCAATATTGGGCAATACCAGCAGGTTGGCATCGCCCAGCAGCGAGCTGTTGGGCATCAGGGCGGCACGCGCTGCACCGTCAAGCGCCACGTCACCGTGCATCTCGCCGTCCACCTCCAGCCAGGGTGCCTGGATGTGCAGGATTTCCAGTGTCTTGCGCATTTTGATAGCGCTTGGCTGATTGCTGGAGCCAAAGTTGGAGTGACTGAGTAACGCTGCCTTTGGATGCAAACCAAAACGCATCATCTCCTCAGCCGCCATCACGGTGATTTCGGCCAGCTCTTCGGCGGTGGGATCGTAGTTGACGTGGGTGTCAACCAGAAACACTTGCCGGTCAGGCAACATCAAACCATTCATGCAGGCGTATATCTGCACGTCCTGCGGTGTGCTGGGGCTGCCACCAGCCCGTTTGCCGATGACCTGATCGATGTATTGCAGGTGCATGGCCGTTGTGCCCCACGTGCCGCAAATCATGCCATCCACATCACCTTTGTGCAGCAGCATGGAGCCAATCAGCGTCAGGCGGCGGCGCATCTCGATCTTGGCGCCCTGAACAGTGACGCCTTTGCGTTCGGCCATGCGGTGGTAGGTTTGCCAGAAGTCGCGGTAGCGGCGGTCCTGCTCCACGTTAACCACGTCGTAGTCCAGCTCTTCTTTCAGCCGCAGGCCGAATTTTTCAATGCGCTGGGCAATCACGGCCGGGCGGCCAATCAGCGTGGGCCGGGCCAGGCCTTCGTCCACCACGATCTGGCAGGCGCGCAGCACGCGCTCTTCTTCACCTTCGCAATAAGCCACCCGCTTCTTCGTCGCCTTTTTGGCCGCCGTATAAATGGGCTTCATCGTGGTGCCTGACGCGTAGACAAAACTTTGCAGCTTGTCGCGGTAAGCGGCCATGTCCTTGATCGGACGCAGCGCCACACCGCTGTCTGCAGCTGCTTGCGCCACCGCCGGCGCAATCTTGATCATCAGGCGCGGATCGAACGGCTTGGGAATCAGGTATTCCGGGCCAAAAGCCAATTGCTCACCCGCATAAGCAGCCGCCACCACTTCGCTTTGCTCGGCTTGCGCCAGCTCGGCAATGGCGTGTACGGCTGCAATCTCCATCTCGACCGTGATGGTAGAGGCGCCCGCGTCCAGGGCGCCGCGGAAGATGTACGGAAAACACAGCACGTTATTTACCTGATTCGGATAATCAGTACGCCCCGTGGCCATGATGGCATCGGGGCGCACCAGTTTCACTTCTTCAGGAAGAATTTCCGGTGTCGGGTTTGCCAGCGCAAAGATCAGCGGCTTGGCGGCCATCCTGGCCACCATGTCCTTTTTCAACACACCACCGGCGGAGAGACCCAGAAAGATGTCCGTACCGTCAATGATTTCGCCCAGCGTGCGGGCCGATGTCTTCTGTGCAAACACGATCTTGTCAGCATCCATCAACTCGGTGCGACCTTCATAAACCACGCCAGCCAGATCCGTCACAAAAATGTTTTCACGGGGCAGGCCCAGCTTCACCAGCAGGCCCAGACAGGCTAGTGCCGCAGCACCCGCGCCCGAAGTCACCAGCTTGACGGTTTTGATATCTTTGCCCACCACCTTGATACCGTTCAGGATGGCGGCGCCCACGCAAATAGCGGTGCCGTGCTGGTCGTCGTGGAAGACCGGTATCTTCATGCGTTCGCGCAGCTTGCGCTCTACATAAAAACAGTCGGGTGCCTTGATGTCTTCGAGGTTGATGCCGCCAAACGTCGGCTCCAGCGAGGCAATGATGTCCACCAGCTTGTCGAGGTCGTGCTTCTCGTTGATCTCGATGTCAAACACGTCGATGCCGGCAAACTTTTTGAACAGGACGCCTTTGCCTTCCATGACTGGCTTGGCTGCCAGCGGGCCGATGTCGCCCAGACCCAGCACGGCGGTTCCATTGGTGATCACAGCCACCAGGTTGCCGCGAGCCGTGTACTGAAACGCGTTGTTGGGGTCTTTGACAATTTCTTCGCAAGGCGCGGCGACACCGGGCGAATAGGCCAGTGCCAGGTCATGCTGGTTCACCAATTGCTTGGTCGCGGCAATGGAGATCTTGCCGGGGGTCGGGAACTGGTGGTATTCGAGAGCGGCACGGCGTAACTCGGCGCGTTTCTCTTGGGCGTTGGCCATGGTCTGGGGCATTGTTGTCTCCTGCTGTTATGAGTATGGCCTAAAGGCTACCCCACGGCGTGCATAAGGGCTGCAGATTGTAGATCTTGACAAGGGAAAACACCGATAAGTGGATATGCGTATGCCTGGACATATCGGCATGTCTTCAGCGTGTGCTGCACAAATGGGGTACTCTTTTCCTTATATATATCTATACTGCACTCTCAAACCAAAGGAGACAGAGCATGAGCAATTTGACAGCGCGGCTGGTGGCCGTTTGGCTGCTGGCAGTGACTTCTATAGCTGCCAATGCGCAGTTGGTCGAAATTGAAGGTGTGAAATTCGAGCCTGTGGCGCAGGTGGGCGGGGCCTCGCTGGTGTTCAATGGCGCAGGGCTTCGAACGAAGGCCATTTTCAAGGTTTATGCGGCTGGCCTGTATGTACCCCAGAAGTCAAACGATGCCTCAGTACTGCTGGCACAAAAGGGCGCACGCCGTGTGGCCATTACCATGCTGCGCACCGTTGATGCTGAATCGTTTGCCGGTGCGTTGTATGACGGTTTGCGTGACAACCACACCGAGGCACAATTTGCCGCCATGAAGCCGCATATCGAAGCGCTGAATGCGAACCTCAAGGCTGTGGGCGAAGCCAAAAAAGGCGCGCTCATCCTTTTCGAGTTCATCCCCGGTATTGGTACACGTGTGATCGAGGGCGGCCAGCTACGGGGCACAGTCATTCCCGGCGAAGAGTTTTTTACCGCGGTGCTGCGCATCTGGATTGGTGACAAACCGGCGGACGGCGGCCTCAAAAAAGGAATGCTCGGGGGCTAATCGCTCACTGCACTCACACCTGGGGCAGCAGATACTGGCGCTCCCACGCGCTGATTTCATTCTCGAAGCTCTCGTATTCCAGCGCCTTCACCGCGCAGTAGCCGGTGACGAAATCGTCGCCCAGCAGGCGGCGGCTGTGTGCGCTGAGGGTCATCTGCTCCAACGCCGTGACAAAGCTGCGCGGCAGCGTGCGGGCCAGGTTGTAGCCGTTACTGGCGATCGGGTCTGAGGCTTTGAGCTTCTCGTCCAGGCCAGCCAGACCAGCGGCCAGTGACGCGGCAATGGCCAGATACGGATTGGCATCGGCCCCGGCCAGCCGGTTTTCCACCCGCCGCGCGACAGGTGCGCTGGCAGGCACACGCAGGCCCGTGGTGCGGTTGTCGTAACCCCATTGCACATTCACCGGCGCCTGGCTGCCCGATACATAACGCCGGAACGAGTTGACGAACGGCGCATAGATCAACATCAGGTCAGGTACATACGTTTGCAGCCCGGCGATGAACTGCTGGAAGCAGGGCGCCTCGGCGCCATCTTCCAGGCTGAAAATATTGCGCCCGCTGGCGTCCACCACGCTCTGGTGCAGGTGCATGGAGCTGCCTGCCGCACCGGCCATCGGCTTGGCCATGAAGACGGCATTGAGCCCGTGCTTGAGTGCAATCTCTTTAGCGGCGTACTTGAACAAAAACGCCTGATCGGCCACGGCCACGGGGTCGCCATGCATCAGGTTGATCTCGTATTGCGTGGGGCCGACTTCGTGAATCCAGGTATCGGCCTGCACGCCCAGCGTGACGAGTGCGTCGCGGAACTCGTCCCAAAAGGTGCTGAGCTCGTTGAGCATGTTCAGGCTGAAGGCACTTTGCCCCACCTCTGCACGGCCACCTCGCACCGTGGGTGCCTGCAGCGGCCGGGCCGGGTCGGCATTGGCGGCAGTCAGGTAAAACTCGATTTCGGGCGCAACCACGGGCGTGAGACCCTGCGCCGTGTAGCGCGCCACGACTTTTTTCAAAATGCTGCGCGGCGCAAATTCGCAGGGCTTGCCGTCCAGTTCCACACAGTCGTGAATGGCCACGGCACGCGGTGCGCTGGCCCAGGGCGAGCGTGTCAGTGTGTTGTAGTCGGGCACCAGCCGCACGTCGGGGTCCGAGTCGGGGAAGATCGGGTTGTACGAGTAGTCACCCGTCACCGCCTGCATCGCAATGGCCTGACAGATGCGCAGCTCGCCACCGGCAGCGAAGGTGCTGGCGGGCATCAGCTTGCCGCGCGGATAGCCGGAAATGTCGGGAAAGATGCATTCAACGTCGCGAATGCCGTGTTGTTGAAAGAACGCAGTGCGTTCGGCGGTGCTGGCGTTTTTCATGCTCGGAATTTTAGATAAAATTGGCCATAGGCCCTTGTATTATAAGGGTAAACTGCTATTAAAATAGAAGCAAAATCTAGCGCATCAATGCCTCAATCTCGTCCGCCTTCACCGGCACACCACGGCTGATCAGCTCGCAGCCGGTGGCCGTGACGATGGCATCGTCTTCAATGCGGATGCCGATGTTGTGGAATTGCTCGGGCACGCTGTCTGCGGGGCGCACGTAAATGCCGGGCTCAATCGTCAGCACCATGCCGGGTTGCAGGATGCGCGCCGGGCGGTTGATGATGACATCGCCCGTCACGGCGTCTTTGCGCTCGGTGGTCTTGCCCAGTTCCGAGGGCTCCAGGTACCCACCGCAATCGTGCACATCCATGCCCAGCCAGTGGCTGGTGCGGTGCATGTAAAAGGGAAAGTACGCGCGTTTCTCGATCACGTCGTCCAGTGTGCCGACCTTGTTTTTGTCCAGCAGGCCCACGTCGAGCATGCCCTGTGCCAGCACCTTCACGCTGGCTTCGTGCGGGTCGGTGAAGCGGGCGCCGGGTTGGGTGACGGCCACAGCCGCTTCCTGCGAGGCCACCACCAGGTCATACAGCGCCCGCTGCGGCCCGGTGAATTTGCCGTTGGCGGGGAAGGTGCGGGTGATGTCGCTGGCATAACCGTCCAGCTCGCAACCGGCGTCGATCAGCACCAGCTCGCCGCCCCGCACCGGGGCGGCGTCTGCCCGGTAGTGCAACACGCAGGCGTTGGCACCCGCAGCGACGATGGAGCTGTAAGCCGGGAATTGCGAGCCATGCAGGCGAAATTCGTGCAGCAGCTCGGCGTCCAGGTGGTATTCACGAACCTGCTTGCCTTCGCGCAGCATCCGTGCCGAGAGCTGCATCGCGCGGATGTGCGCGCCGGCGCTGATCTGCGCGGCGCGGCGCATGGTGTCCTGCTCGCTGGCGTCCTTGAACAGGCGCATCTCGTCCAGAATGCCGCACAGGTCACGCTGCTGCTCGGGGCACATGGCGCCCATGCGCACGCGAGCGCGCAGGCTGTTCAGCCAGCCGTCCACCTTCGTTTCCAGCCCCTTGTGAATGGCGAACGGGTACCAGACCACTTGGCGGCAGTCCAGCAGCCTGGGCATCTGCGTGTCCAGCTCCTTGCCGGGAAAGGCAGCGTCCAGGCCCAGCACGGCGGGTGCGGCATCCGGGCCCAGCCGCAAGCCGTCCCAGATTTCACGCTCCATGTCTTTGGGGGCGCAAAACAGGGTGCTGTTTCCGTCACCCGTGACCACCAGCGTGGCGTTGGGCTCGGTGAAACCGGTCAGGTAATAAAAGTAGCTGTCCGCGCGGAACTGGAAGTCGTTGTCGCGGTTGCGCGGCTGCTCCGGCGCGGTGGGGATGATGGCGACGCTGTCCGGGCCCATTCTGGCGGCGAGGGTGGCGCGGCGCTGGGCGTAAATCGAAGAATTCATGGTGGATGCGGTCATGGGCTCAGCTCCAGTCCGCACGAATGTGGGACAGATCATTTAAGGGAATGGCTTGCACCGGGACACCCGAAGGCGTGCCATGCGCAGGCATGATGGTGTAGCGGCGCTCGCCCGGGTACACCACGTACAGCGCGTCGAGCTTGAGATCTTGCAGGGCAATATGCATGGAAACCGTCATTTTCGGGGCATCTACGCGTTTGAACTCGACACCCACACGCAGACCATGTTTGAACATCAACAAATCGAGTTCAGCACCTGCGTGCGTTGCCCAAAAATAGGCTTCGTCAGGCTGCGCCACATGCAGCACCTGCTCCAGCGCAAAGCCTTCCCAGCTGGCACCGCCTTTGGGGTGCTGCCACAAGGCAGCATCGTCGGCAATGCCCCACAGGTAGTGCAGCAAGCCGCTGTCCCGTATGTAAATCTTGGGGGCTTTGACCTGGCGTTTGCCCAGATTCTCATGCCAGGGAGGCAACTGACGCACCAGTTGTAAACCGGTCATGAAATCCAGGTATTTGCGTATGGTGGGCTCGCTCACACCCAGACTGCGGGCGGGCTCGGCGGCATTCCACGTTTGACCGTGATAATGCGCCAGCAGACGCCAAAACCGTTGCATCACAGGTGGGGCAACATTCATTCCCAAGAGTGGCATGTCGCGCTCAATCACCAATGACAGATAGTCGCGCAGCCAGCGCATGGCGGCTCTGGGGCTGCTGGCCAGCATGGCGCGAGGGTAGCCTCCCCGCAGCCAGAGCTGGGTTGTGCGCGACTTGTCGATCTCGGACAGCGCCAGACCGCTCATGGGCAGCAGGCTCAAGCGCCCCGCCAGTGACTCGCTGGATTGCTGCATCAACACGGGGGACGCGCTGCCCAGCAGCAAAAACTGTGCGTTGCGCGCATGCCGGTCAATCAGTGTGCGCAGCAGGGGAAACAGGTCAACGCGACGCTGCACTTCATCAATGACGATTGTGCGACCCTGGGCCAGCAACGCATCCAGCACAGCCAGGGGTTGCGTCAGGTTTTCCAGTGACTGGGGGTCTTCCAGATCGAAGTACGCGCAATCGTGGGCCTGGGCATAGGCACGGGCCAGCGTGGTCTTGCCTACCTGCCGGGCTCCAAGCAAAGCCAATGCGCGCGACTCGGAAAGACGGTCGGTCAAAACCTGAAACAGAAGGTTTCTATTGATCATGTTCGATGCAAATGTGCGACGCAATAGTACCTTGAAATTCGAAATAATAAGTTTCGAATTTCGACATATTTTTAACCTGAAAAAAGTTGATTTAACCACTGAAGCCGCTCGGGCGTGCCCACATCGGTCCAGGGCCCTTTGTACAGTTCAGCCGAAACCAGGCCCCGGTCCATCGCGGCGCGCAGCAGGGGCGCCAGCGGGGCTTTCAGGCCCGCCGGGTTGCCGGGGGGAATGCTGCAAAAGGGTGGCGCAAACAGGGCGCTGCGGTACAGGCCGATGGTGCTGTAAGTGTGTTTGGGCGCCGGGTCGCCAGCCGGTACGTTCAGTGCCAGCCCTTCGGGCGAAAGGCCAAAGTCGCCCTTGAGGTTGTGGTCGGGGTTGGGCACCAGCCAGATGTGGGCCAGTTTGCCGCTGGCCTTGAAGCGGTTTACCGCGCTTGGCGAAAACACAAAGTCGGGCATAAACACATCACCTGCCAGCACCCAGAACACCTCGCCCAGCAGCGGCAGCGCCCGCACTATGCCGCCTGCGGTTTCCAGCGCGCCGCCAAAATCGACGCCTTCCCGGGAGTAGGTGATTTTCAGTGGCTCTGGCTTTAGCGGTTCTGGAGTTTGCTCTGAATTTGATAGCTGTTTACGCATATATGGCGAGGGCTGAAGGTCAAAAACACCCCCAAAATGAGCCGAAATCTGTTCCCCCAGCCAGGCCGTGTTCACCACCACGTCATGAAACCCGCCACGCGCCAGCGCCTCCAGTGGCCATTGCATCAGCGGCTTGCCGTGCACTTCCAGCAGGGGTTTGGGGCAGGTGTCGGTCAGTGGGCGCATGCGTTCGCCGCGACCGGCGGCCAGAATCATGACCTTGGTGGTGGAAAGAGGCATCTTTAGTTGGGCTTGGAGGCGGCTCGGACCGTTCGTTGCAGGATAGTTCGCTGCAGTTTAGCGAGTTGACTCACCCATTGCGGCAAAGTCAAAGGCCACACGCGCTGGCTACACTGGACCCCACCATGGAACTGTTCTTTCCCCTGATCCTGATCGCCGTTGGCGCGTACTGGCTCAAATCCCGCGACCAGGCGGTGCGCATTGCCCTGCTTGGCAAGCATCTGAGCCAATATCGCATTGAAAAACTGATGGAAACCCTGACCGAGGGCTATTTGCGCGCACTGGGCGAGAACGACCCGGTGCGCCGCGCGCAGGTGTGGGACCTGTTCGCCACGCCGGAGAAAACGCTGACTGACCAGTTCACCCGCTTTGCAGCCGGATTTGCCGGGGTGGATGCAGCCCAGGCGCGCGTGAGCACACTGCCCATTGCCCTGCCCTACGCCGACAAGCTGTTTCCAGCTGCCACGTTCGACGTGCGCGAGGTGTTTGCCATCCACGCCCAGGGCATCATGAAGGCCGTGGAAAACAGTCAGAGCCGCTCGCCCAAAGACCGGGCCTATACCCTTTCGGCCGAGCTTTTTTTGATGCAGCACACCTGCCACTGGTTCTGCAAATCCAGAGCGGTGGCTTCGCTCCGGCTGCAGGCGCGCCACAAAACAACTTATGCGCAAGTGCTGGCCTCGGTGGCACCCGGGACGCGTCTCGCCTACGCCGCGGCCCTGGGCATGCGCACGGTGCCGTAACCAGACTATCAACGGAAACAATCCAGCTGCGAATCGGGGTTGCGGCGGGCGCGTCGGTAAAATACCGGGTTTCCCCCAATCTCCAACCCCAATCTCCCGGAAACCCCTTTCGATGGCCAACACACAAACAATGGCGAACGCGATTCGCGCACTCGCAATGGACGCGGTCCAGCAAGCCAACTCCGGCCACCCCGGCGCGCCCATGGGCATGGCCGACATGGCCGTTGCGTTGTGGGGCAGTCACTTGAAGCACAACCCGGCCAACCCGAACTGGTTTGACCGTGACCGCTTCGTCCTCTCCAACGGTCACGGCTCCATGCTTATCTACGCCGCGCTGCACCTCACTGGCTACAAGTTGCCCATGAGCGAGCTGAAAAACTTCCGCCAGCTGCACAGCAAAACCGCAGGCCACCCCGAAGTGGGTGTGACACCGGGCGTGGAGACCACCACCGGCCCGCTGGGCCAGGGCGTCACCAATGCCGTGGGCATGGCGCTGGCGGAGAAGTTGCTGGCCAAAGAGTTCAACCGCACCACTGACGGGGTAAGCCATGAAGTCGTCAATCACAACACCTACGTGTTCCTGGGCGACGGCTGCCTGATGGAAGGCATCAGCCACGAAGCCGCCGCTCTGGCCGGCGCGTGGAAGCTGAACAAGCTGATCGCGCTGTATGACGACAACGGCATCTCCATTGACGGTAATGTGGCGCCCTGGTTTGTGGACAACACCTCGCTGCGGTTTGTGGCCTATGGCTGGAACGTTATCGGCCCGATCGACGGGCAGGACGCCGCCGCCGTGTCGCGCGCCATTGCCGACGCCAAAAACAGCGCCGAGCGCCCCACGCTGATCATCTGCAAAACAGCCATCGGCTGTGGGTCACCCAACCGCGCCAACACCGCCAAGGCCCACGGCGAGCCACTCGGTGCTGAAGAAATCAAGCTCACGCGCGAAGCGCTGGGCTGGAACTACCCGCCCTTCGTCATTCCCAAAGAGGTGTATGCCGACTGGGATGCCAAGGCCGCTGGCGCCGCTGCCGAAAAAACGTGGAACGACAAGTTCGCCGCGTACAAGGCTGCCCACCCCGAGCTGGCCAAAGAGCTGGTGCGCCGCATGAAAGGCGAGCTGCCGAAAAACTTTGCGCAGACCGCTGTGGACACGGTCATCGCGGCCCACACCAAGGCCGAGACGGTTGCCAGTCGCAAGGCATCACAACTGGCGCTGGAGTCGTTCACCGCCGCCCTGCCGGAGATGCTCGGCGGCTCGGCCGACCTGACCGGCTCCAACCTCACCAACACCAAAGCCACGCCGAGCCTGCGCTTTGATCTGGCCGGTGACGTGGTGCAAACGCCTGAGGGCAAGGGCGGCCGCCACATCAACTACGGCGTGCGCGAATTCGGCATGGCCGCCATCATGAATGGCATTGCGCTGCACGGTGGCTACATCCCTTATGGCGGCACGTTCCTGACGTTCAGCGACTACAGCCGCAACGCGATCCGCATGGCGGCGCTGATGAAAATTCGCGTGATCCACGTATTCACGCACGACAGCATTGGTTTGGGCGAAGACGGCCCCACGCACCAGTCGATCGAGCACGCGGCTTCACTGCGGCTGATTCCAAATCTGGATGTCTGGCGTCCGGGCGACACGGCTGAAACCGCCGTGGCCTGGACGGTGGCGCTGGCCAACAAATCCAGACCCACGGCGCTGCTGCTCAGCCGCCAGAACATCAGCTACGCGCCCAAGGGTGAGTCCGATGCAGCATCGGACGCAGCCGCAGACGTCTCTATTGACGCGTATGGTCTGGACGCCATCAGCAAAGGCGCTTACGTGCTGGCCGAGCCAGCTGAAGTGGGCCTGAAGAAAAAAGCCCAAGCCGTCATCATTGCTACGGGCTCGGAAGTGCAGTTAGCCCTCAAGGCGCAAGAACTTCTAGCTACCAAAAAGATAGCGGTGCGCGTGGTCTCCATGCCCAGCAACACCACGTTTGACAAGCAATCGGCGGCTTACAAAAGCGCCGTGTTGCCCGCCGGTATTCCCCGCGTGGCAGTCGAGATGGGTGTCACCGATGGCTGGTGGAAATACGGCTGCGCTGCGGTAGTGGGCATCGACACCTATGGTGAATCCGCCCCGGCCCCGGTGTTGTTCAAGCATTTCGGGTTCACGCCCGAGAATGTGGCCGATACCGTACAGAAGGTTCTGGGCAAATAGATCACAAGCTGTACCGTTCAGGCTGAGTGAGCGGATTTCGGGTTTCATTTTTTAGGAGAAAGAAAATGGCGATCAAACTAGGCATCAACGGCTTCGGCCGCATCGGGCGCAACGTGCTGCGCGCAGCCGTACAGAACTTTTCGGACATCGAAATCGTAGGCATCAACGACCTGCTCGAACCCGACT
>JBJOPS010000010.1:0-52134 GCA_046050465.1 Pseudomonadota bacterium
ACTCGCTCAGTGCCGAGTATGGCCTCAAACGCGGCACTGGCTGGGCGGCGTTGCTGGACCAGTGCCTGCAAACTGAAAAGATCAATGCCAAAGTGGTGAATGCCAGCATCAGCGGCGACACACCTCGGGCGGGCGCTCCCGTCTGCCCGCACTGCTGGCCCAGCACAAGCCCACGCACGTGATTCTGGAGCTGGGCGGCAACGATGCCCTGCGCGGCCTGCCGCTGCCCATGACACAGGACAATCTGGCCCAGATGACACAGCTGGCGCAAAAAGCCGGCGCCAGGGTGTTGCTGGTGGGTATGGAAGTGCCGCCCAACTATGGTGCGGACTATTCCGCCCGCTTTGCCGCCACCTTCAAAACGGTGGCCGCCACGAACAAGGCCGCTTTGGTGCCGTTTTTCCTGAAAGGCGTGGCCGATGTGCCGGACGCCATCAAAAACTTCCAGGCTGACCGCATTCACCCCAAAGAAGAAGCACAACCCGTGATGCTGGCCAATGTGTGGCCTGAACTGAAAAAATTGCTGAAATGATGGTCCTGAAATGAGTCTGACTGCCCTGCCCGCTGACGAAGTGATTCGCCGCTGGGCCGAATTTGACACCATCATTGACGCCCGCAGCGAAGGCGAGTTTGACGAAGACCACCTGCCCGGTGCCGTGAACTGGCCCACGCTCAACAACGAAGAGCGCATCCGGGTCGGCACCACCTACAAACAGGTCAACGCATTTGAAGCCAAGAAAATGGGCGCGGCCATCGCGGCGCGCAACATCTCGCGCCACATCGAACGCGAGGTGATGGACAAACCCAAAGACTGGAAACCGCTGACCTACTGCTGGCGTGGCGGCAAGCGCAGCGGTTCGCTCTCGCTCGTGCTGGACCAGATCGGCTTTCGGGTGACGCTGGTGGAAGGCGGCTACAAGGCGTTTCGTGCGGCGCTGGTGCAAGACATTCCCCGGCTGGCAGCCCAGTTTGACTGGCGCGTGATCTGCGGCACCACCGGCTCGGGCAAGACCCGCCTGCTGCAGGCCGTGGCCGCGGCAGGCGGGCAGGTGCTGGACCTGGAAGCATTGGCCAACCACCGCAGCTCGGTGCTGGGCGCCATTCCGGGTGTTCCCCAACCCACGCAGAAACGCTTTGACACGCTGATCTGGGACCAGCTGCGCCACCTTGATGCATCACGACCCGTGTTTGTGGAGAGCGAGAGCAAAAAGGTGGGCAATGTGGCGGTGCCCACAGCGCTGATAGAAGCCATGCGTGCGGGCACCTGCCTGAATCTGGTGCTGTCGGACGAAGAGCGTGTGAAGCTCCTGATGGAAGACTACGACTTCTTCGTGAAAGACCATGAGTTTTTCTGCGACCGGCTGGACGCACTCAAGGAGATTCGCGGCAAGGTGGTGGTGGACGGCTGGAAAGAGTCGGTACGCAATGGCAACATTGAAGCCGTGGTGCAGGACCTTCTGACAGGGCATTACGACCCGGTTTACATCCAGTCGATGCAGCGTAACTTTCAGCGGTTTTCACGGGCCCGTGAATTACAGCCGGGCAACCGCACCGGAGAGGCTTTCAGCCGGGTGGCGCGGGAACTGGTGCAGGAATTGATTGCTTAGCCAGCCTGATTCAGGCTGGCAACCGGCTCAGGGCTGAGCCGGTGCATCTGGCGAACCGGATGCAGGTTCAGTACCGCCTTC
Organism: Pseudomonadota bacterium; assembly: GCA_046050465.1. GTDB lineage: Bacteria > Pseudomonadota > Gammaproteobacteria > Burkholderiales > Burkholderiaceae_C > Egaibacter. The sequence continues at coordinate 1,689 of JBJOPS010000010.1, forward strand.
ATCAGGGTTACCGGATTCGGGGGGATCACCTGCCTTGCGCTCAGCTTTGTGCTTGAGCTTTTCCTCTTTCTTCTTCTTCTTAGCCAGTTCTTTCTGACGCTTTTCGTATCCGTAGTTGGGAGTTGCCAAGGTTCACTTTCAGTTTGTTGGGGTCACTTTAACATTTTCATCCGGCCACCGGCACAGACTCATGGTATGCATACTTCAAGTTAATGCCTTGTTCAGCGCTTGTGCCAGATCTGTCTGCAGGTCTGCCACCGATTCCAGCCCGACCGAAAAGCGCACCAGCGTGCCTTTTTTCAGCTGGGCGGGCCAGCCGCAGCGCATGGTGGTCAGGTCATACGGCACCACCAGGCTCATGGGGCCACCCCAGCTGTAGCCCAGCTTGAAAAGCTGGAGAGCGTCGCAAAAAGCATCCACCTGGCTCTGGCTGAAACGCGGATCGATCATCACGCTGAACAAGCCTGCCGCACCGCCAGGGCCGCTTTTGCACAGGGCTTTCCAGTGCGCGTGGCCAGGTGAATCGGGGAGTGCCGGGTGCAGCACCTGCACAAATTCTGAACGGCTCTGGCTCCAGGCGGCCAGCTGGCGTGTGGCCTCGTCATGCGCCCGGTAACGCAGCGCAATGCTGGGCAAGGCCCGCAACACGGCCTCAGCATCGTTCGCACCCACGCCCAAGCCCAGCCGCATGTGGGTGAGCTTGAGCTTCATGTGCAGCGCTTCGTCACGGGTGATCACACTGCCCATCAGCACATCGCCGCCACCGCTGGGGTATTTGGTCAGCGCGTGCACCGAGATATCAACACCCAGCGCCGCACTGGTGCCAGGCACCAGGTCAAACGGCGCAAACGCCAAACCGGAACCCCAGGTGTTGTCCAGCGCCGTGACTATGCCACGGGCTTTGCAGATGCGCACCTGCTCGCACAGGTCGGGGAATTCCAGCGTCACGGAGCCCGGCGCTTCCAGCCAGACCAGATGCGTTTTGTCGCTGATTTTGGCGGCCAGATCCTGCAGGCTCAGCGGGTCGTAAAAGCGGTGGGTGATGCCCCAGGCTTTGAGCTCACCAGCGGCCAGCACCTTGTTGGGACCGTAGGCGTTGTCGGGGATCAGCACCTCATCGCCGGTTTTCAGCAGTGACAGCGCCACGTTGGCAATGGCTGCGAGCCCGCTGGGCACCAGCAGACACTGCAAGCCGCCTTCGAGCGTACACAACCGCTCTTCGAGCATGTACGTGGTGGGTGTGCCGTGCAAGCCATAGGTATAGGCTGACTTGTCCTTCCACTCGAAGTTACGCATCGCCGCCACATTGGGAAAGATGACGGTGGAGGCCTTGAAAACACCGGGCTGCGGCGCCGCAAAGCCTTCAGGCGGCACGTAGGGGTGGTGGATCAAACCAGTGATTTTGTCTTGCATATCAATCCATCAAAAGCACATGGAACCAGCAAAGTACCGAAGCCGCGACATCTTCATCAAGGACACCGTGGAACTGGCTTTGCCAAGCCACAGGTGTCGCCCCCTGCAAGGGGGAAAGCGGCCACACGCAGTGCGCGAAGCCGGGGGGTGTACCTGTCTCAGACGCTCCACTTCTGGATGAGCTGGGCCGGGCGCATGGCGTCGTAGCCTTCAAACGGCTGGTGAATCCACGGGTTGGTGGGCAAAAACTCCACCGAATAGTCGGGCGTGAAGGTGGACAACGCCTTGGTCCAGATCACGGCGCTGCGCAGCTCGGTAATGGGTGCGTAGTTGTTCTTGAGCTGGTGGATGACAGCCTTGAGCGTGTGGCCGGAGTCCGCCAGATCATCCACCAGCAACACCTTGCCGGCAATCTCGCCTTTTGGGGTAGTGATGAAGCGCGCAATGTCCAGATTGCCCTGCACCGTACCGGCATCCGAGCGATACGAACTGGTGGACATGATGGCCAGCGGTTTGTCGAACACCCTTGAGAGGATGTCACCAGGGCGCATGCCACCGCGGGCCAGACACAGAATGGTGTCGAATTCCCAGGCCGACTGGTGGATCTTGATCGCCAGTTTTTCGATCAGGTTGTGGTACTCGTCGTAGCTCACGTAAAGGTGTTTGCCATCTTCTGTCAACATGATTTTGCTCCTGAATGTATAGCTGGTTACACATATAGCACGGGGGCTACAGCCTGATTTGATCAATAAAAATGCTAGTCTGCCAGATACGGGTGACGCATCAGTATGGTGTGGTCCCGGTCCGGGCTGGTGGACACCATGTGGATCGGCACGCCGGTCACCTGCTCGATGCGCTGCAGGTACAGGCGCGCATTGGTTGGCAGCTTGTCGTATTGCGTGACACCCACGGTGCTGTCGCTCCAGCCGGGAATGGATTCGTAAACGGGTTTGCAGCGCTCGATGTCGTCCGCGCCCATGGGCAGGATGTCAACCAGTTCGCCATCGAGCTCATAACCCGTGCACAGCAGCAGTTCTTTGAGGCCATCCAGCACATCCAGCTTGGTGATGCACAGGCCGCTCAGGCCATTGACCTGCGCCGAGCGTTTGAGCAGCGCGGCATCAAACCAGCCACAGCGACGGCTGCGCCCGGTGGTGACGCCTTTTTCAGCGCCCACGGTGCTCATGTGATAACCCGGTGTGCCTGGCGCCTCCCAGTCCAGCTCGGTCGGGAACGGGCCGCCGCCCACGCGGGTGCAATAGGCTTTGGTAATGCCCAGGATGTAGTGCAGCATGCCGGGGCCCACGCCGGAGCCAGCGGCGGCATTGCCCGCCACGCAGTTGCTTGACGTCACATAAGGGTAGGTGCCGTGGTCCACGTCGAGCAACGTGCCTTGCGCGCCTTCGAACAGCAGGTTGGCGCCCTTGTCGTGCGCTTCGTTGAGTTCGCGCGACACGTCAGCCATCATCGGAGTCAGCAGTTTGGCGTGGCGCATGGCTTCGTCATACACCGCGTCGAACAACACCTGTCCGTCGGCCATGTAGGGCTTGAGCGTGGGGCCAAAGTCGAATTCGGCAGAACCCAGGTACGACGTGAGCACGTGGTTGTGCAGGTCCAGCAGCTCGCGCAATTTGGAGGCAAAACGCTCGGGGTATTTCAGGTCCTGCACGCGCAGTGCACGCCGGGCAATTTTGTCTTCATAGGCCGGGCCGATGCCGCGACCGGTGGTGCCGATCTTGGCATTGCCGCCTTTTTCACGGGCAGCTTCACGCGCCACATCCAGCGCCGCATGAAAAGGCAGGATCAGCGGGCAGGCCTCAGAGACGCGCAGGCGCGAGCGAACTTCTACACCGGCTTTTTCCAGGCCTTCGATCTCTTCAAACAGTTTGGCGGCAGACACCACCACGCCGTTGCCGATGTAGCACTTCACGCCCGGACGCATGATGCCGCTGGGGATCAGGTGCAGCGCGGTTTTCACCCCATTGATCACCAGGGTGTGCCCGGCGTTGTGCCCCCCCTGAAAACGGACCACGCCCTGCGCGCTCTCCGTCAGCCAGTCCACCAGCTTGCCTTTGCCTTCATCCCCCCACTGGGTACCGACGACAACGACGTTTCGACCTTTGGTTGTATTCATTTCAGATGTTTCAAAATAGCTTAAACGGCTTGCACGACCCACTGTCCCGCGGCCTGAATCAGCTCGCGGTCACAATGGAATTCATCAACTTCACTCTCGTGGCCTGGCAGCACACACACCACGGTTTCACCGCGGGTACGCAACGAGGCAATGGCCTGGCGCAGGTCAGGCGCTTCGCTCCAGGGCGCACGGATGGCGGCCCGCAATGGCCGCGGGGCCACCACGCCGACCAGCGCTTTCACATCCAGACTGAACCCCACCGCGGGGCGGTTGCGACCGAATACAGCGCCCACCTCGTCATAGCGACCGCCACGCGCCAGTGCGTCGGCAGCACCTTTTGCGTAGACAGAGAACCGCGCACCGCTGTAATAAGCGTAACCCCGCAGATCGGCCAGATCAAACGTGGCATGGGTGCCATTCAGGTGACTGGCCAGCCACTTCAAATTTGATAGCGCCTCACGAACAGCTGGTGCGGGCTGGAGCACCTTTTCGGCCTCCAAAAGCACCTTTTCATCACCGTAAAGCTCCACCAGTGCCAGCAGGTCTTGCCGTGTTGCGCTGGGGAAGGTTTTGCTCAGGGCGGCAAGTTCGCTGGCGTCCTTGGCGGCCAAAGCCACATGCACCCGCTGCAGCAGGTCGGCATCGACCGGCACGCCGGCCAGCACCGAGTTCACAATGCGGGCGTCCGCCAGATCAACGCTGGGCAACTGCACGTTTGCAGCCTTCAGGCAGTCCAGCGCGAGCAGCAGCGTTTCCAGATCGGCCTCCAGCCCGGCGTGGCCATAGATTTCAGCGCCAAACTGCAACGGCTCCCTTGTGGCATGGGGACCAGCAGGACGGGTATGAAGGACCGGGCCACAGTAACAAAGCCGCGTGACACCGCTGCGATTGAGCAAATGAGCGTCGATACGGGCAACTTGCGGCGTGCTGTCGGCCCGCAAGCCCATCATGCGGCCAGAGAGCTGATCAACGAGTTTGAAGGTTTGCAAGTCCAGCGCTTCGCCGGTGCCGGTAAGCAGCGATTCCAGATGCTCCAGCAACGGGGGCATGACGAGCTCGTAGCCATAGCATCGCGCCATGTCCAGCAGATCTCGACGAACTTCTTCGATGTGACGGGCCTCAGAGGGCAGGACATCGGCAATGTGATCCGGCAGGACCCAGGCGGACATGGAATTTCACAGGCTATTAAAACCGTGATTTTACCGGGCCAAAAACCCGGTTCAGGCCCAACTCAGGGGCTCAGGTCAGCCACCAGATGACAAATGCACCTGAAAGGATGCTGCAAAGCCCGAAAAAGCGCACCTGGCCGTCATTGAGCTGAAGAATCTGCGCGAACATGCGTCGCCAGCCGGAAGGTGAAAGAAATGGAAAAAGGCCCTCTATCACCAGGACGAGGGCCATTGCCAGCCAGAAGGTATCGCTGTCCAAACCAGCTACTCCATTTATTTTTTGGAAGGCGCCGGCGCAGAGCCAGCTGAACCGCGCATCACCTTGAAGAACTCGCTGGATGAAGGGTCAAGCACCATCACGTCGCTTTTGTTGTTGAAGCTGGCCTTGTAGGCCTCCAGGCTGCGGTAAAACTGTGCAAACTGGGGATCACGGCCAAACGATTCGGCGTAAATGGCGGCAGCCTGCGCGTCACCCTCACCTTTGATTTTCTGGGCATCGCGGTAGGCATTGGCAATGGCTACTTCACGCTGGCGATCAGCATCGGCACGAATTTTTTCACCTTCGGCACCGCCAGTAGAGCGCAGCTCATTGGCGACACGTTTGCGCTCAGCTTCCATACGGCGATAGACTGAATCCGTAATGGCTTCAACGTAATCCACGCGGGTAATGCGAACGTCGACCACGTCGACACCCCAGGGCTTGGCACCGCGCACTTTCTCCAGCACTTCGCCTTTCACGTCGGCCATCAAATCTTCACGCTTGAGGGACAAGAGCTCTTTCACGGTGCGCTTGTTGATTTCTTCCTGAAACGCGTTGCGTACCACCCGATTCAGCTGGCTGGCACCTGCTGCTTCATTAGTGCCCACGTTGCGGATGTATTCGGTCGGTTCGGAAATGCGCCAGCGCACATACCAGTCAATCACCACCCGCTGCTTTTCGGCAGTCAGCATGGGTTCGGTATCGGTGCTATCGAGCGTCAGCAACCGCTTGTCGATGTAAGAGACGTTCTGGAAAGGAGGTGGCAGTTTGAAATTCAAACCGGGTTCGGTGATGACCTCCTTGATCTGCCCCAGGGCGTACACCACGCCGAACTGGCGCTGGTCCACCACAAACAATGTTGAACTCACCAGCGCGAGCAGCACCAGCAACGAAGAAAAAATAAATCCAAGCCTGTTCATTCTGGGCTCCTAGCGAAGGTCACGTTCACGGCCGCGGGCGGCATCGCGTGAGCGGGCATCCACAGAGGGTAAAGTTGTTGCGGGAACGCCAGCAGGCGCCGTTGTCGCAGCACCCGCAGGGGCTGCGCCGACACCGCCGTTAGCCGGGCTGCCGGGCTGGGCCGTCATTTGCATGATCTTGTCCAGCGGGAGGTACAGCATATTCGACCCCTGGCGCGAATCCACCAGCACCTTGGTGGTATTGGCATAGATCTCCTGCATGGTGTCCAGATACATGCGGTCGCGGGTGACCTGCGGTGCTTTCTGGTACTCCATCAAAACCGACCGGAAACGCTGTGCATCGCCCTGTGCCTGCGCTATCACACGGGATTTGTAGGCATCTGCTTCTTCTTTCAGGCGTGCTGCGGAACCCACGGCACGTGGCACGACGTCGTTGGCATAGGCCTGCGCATCGTTCTTGGCCCGCTCTCGCTCCTGACCCGCCTTGAGCACATCATCGAAAGAAGCCTGCACCTGCTCTGGAGGACGCACACCTCCCTGTTGCATATTGATCGCCACGACCTCGACGCCAACTTTGTAGCGATCCAGGATACTTTGCATCAGGGCCCTGACGCGCGGTGCAATTTGATCACGCTCTTCGGCCAGCGCATTGTCCATGCGCATTTTGCCAACGACCTCGCGGACAGCCGTTTCCGCTGCCTGCACAACGGCATCGCCGGGGTTGCGGCTCTCAAAAAGAAAAGCCCGGGCATCATTCAGGCGGTACTGCACCGCAAACTTGATCTCGACGATATTTTCGTCTTCGGTCAGCATGGCTGATTCCCGCAAACCGGTAGCTTTGATTACGGTGTCACGACCCACATCAACCGACCTGATTTGTGTCACAAAAATGGATTCGTGCTGCTGAATCGGATAAGGAAGGCGCCAGTTGAAACCAGCATTCACCGTGCTCCGGTATTTACCAAACTGGGTAATGACAGCCTGCTGGCCCTCTTGCACGATGAAGAAACCCGTACCCAGCCAGATCAACAAAACCACCGCAGCAATCAATCCACCGCCGATACCAGCACTTTTCATATCGGGCTGAAAACCGCCGCCCTTACCGCCGTCGCCGCCACTTGAACCACGGCCCGATTTGCCAGACCCGCCGAAAAGGCCACTCAACTTGCGATTGAAATCACGCCAGAGTTCGTCCAGATCCGGTGGCCCCTGGTTAGGCGCCTTGTTGCGGTCACGTCCCCGGTTGTCAGGGGGCGGTGGCACAGGCTTTTCGCCCTCGGGTGGTTCTTGCGAAGACTGGCTGGCATCCGATGGTTTGTCATCACCACGGCCCCAGCGGGAATCGTTCAGATTAAACATGCCCCTTATCCGGCCGGGGATCGCGCCCCAGGCAGCGGTGCGGAATTGGAGTTTCATCACTTTTTCTCTTGTATGTCGTTACCGGATTGTGCCCAAGTCGGGCACAGCCTCATGGCTCTCGGGGGAATAATCCCCAACTATAACGGTGGCGTTGCGAGCCGCATCAGCCAGAAGCTGTCTCAGGGCGGGCACGCCTTCGCCCGTGCGGGCGCTGGCAAAAACCCGCTTAACCTGTTGTCCATCAGTTTCAAACATATCCTGAAGATGCAGCGGTCGCCGCTCCATTTCAAGCCCGTCGATCTTGTTGAAGACGATTATTTGCGGAATATCCGCAGCGCCAATTTCGGCCAGAACACGCTGAACCTCGGCAATTTGCTCGGGATAGCCGGGATTGGACGCGTCCACCACATGCAGTAGCAGGTCTGCATCAACCGCCTCCTGCAAAGTCGCCTGAAAAGCATTAATCAGGCCGTGAGGCAGATCACGAATGAATCCTACGGTGTCGGACAGCGAAGCCAGGCGGGCACCTTCACCCAGATACAGCTGCCGGGTCGTGGTATCCAGCGTGGCGAACAGCTGGTCAGCCGCGTAGGCACGAGCTTTGACCAACGCGTTGAAAAGCGTGGACTTGCCAGCGTTGGTATAGCCGACCAGTGATATGTTGAACGCTTCCCGGCGCTCGCGTTGCCGCCGCTGGGTCTGGCGCTGGCGCTTGACCTTGGTCAAACGTTCCTTGGTCCGTTTGATGCTTTCGCCAATCATCCGGCGGTCCAATTCGATCTGCTTCTCACCAGGGCCGCCGCGCACACCAACACCGCCGGTCTGACGTTCCAGGTGAGACCAGCGACGCACCAAACGGGTGCTCAGGTATTGCAGGCGCGCCAACTCGACTTGCAGCTTGCCCTCATGGCTTCTGGCCCGCTGGGCGAAGATTTCCAATATCAGCAATGTCCGGTCATTGACCGGCAATTCCAGATGGCGCTCCAGATTACGTTGCTGGGCCGGACTCAGGCCCTGGTCAAAAAGCACTTCCATGGCGCCCAACTGCATGGCAAGCAGCTTGATCTCGTCAGCTTTGCCACTGCCAACAAAAAGCGCTGCGTCGGGTGCTTTTCGCTTGCAGGTGACACGGGCAACAGGAGTCAATCCGGCGGTTTGAGCCAGCAACCCCAACTCTTCAAGGTCTTTGTCGAAATGGGGCAATCCCAAATCAACACCAACCAGTACAGCTGGAATCAATGGTCAGGCGGCGGCGGGAGCATCGCTCTCACCGGTAGAGAAATTCACCGCACGCCCAGGGACGATGGTGGAAATGGCGTGTTTGTAGACCATTTGGGTGACGGTATTGCGCAGCAATACAACGTACTGGTCGAACGACTCGATCTGTCCCTGCAACTTGATTCCGTTGACCAGGTAGATGGATACCGGAACGTGTTCCCTGCGCAGGGTGTTGAGAAACGGGTCTTGCAGTAACTGCCCTTTGTTGTTCACGATATTCTCCGTGTTCAAGAAGTGATGAAGCTGTCACGATACCACAGCAGCTCCACACACTTTGCACCGTTGCGGTATTTTGACAAAAACGCAGACAAATCGGGGCACCGCTTAGTCGTCATCTTTGCCGGCGTAGGGGTTTTGGGACGACTTCATCTGGATGCGCAAAGGCGTGCCAACCAGGTCGAATTCCTTGCGAAAACGCCCTTCAAGGAAACGTTTGTAGGCTTCAGTCACGTGTTCCAGCGAGTTGCCGTGAATGATGATGATGGGTGGATTCATGCCGCCCTGATGCGCATAGCGCAATTTGGGGCGGAACATGCCGGAACGTTTGGGACTCTGAAACTGCACGGCTTCCAGCAACAAACGGGTGAGGATGGGTGTCGACATCTTGCAGTTGGCTGCCTTGTAAGCCTGCGCGATGGACGCCCACAAAGGCCCCAAACCTTGCCGCTTCTGCGCTGAAATAAAGTGCATCGCAGCGAACTTTAGAAACGGGAGCCTGGTTTCTATGGAACGTTTCACCAACTCGCGCTGATATTCATCCTCCAGTGCGTCCCATTTGTTGATGGCCAACACCACGGCGCGACCACTTTCCAGGATGTAGCCTGCGATATGGGCATCCTGATCAGTAACGCCCTGAGTGGCGTCAATCAGAAGCAAGACGACATTGGCAGACTCGATGGCCTGCAGTGTCTTGACGACGGAGAACTTCTCTATCGCCTCAAAGACCTTGCCGCGGCGCCGCAGACCGGCCGTATCCACCAATTCAAACCGCTGGCCGTTGCGCTCGAACGGGACTGAAATCGCATCTCGTGTGGTGCCCGGCAGATCGAACGCGACCAGACGCTCTTCACCCAGCCAGGTGTTGATCAAAGTTGATTTGCCAACGTTGGGCCGCCCTGCGACCGCGAGTTTGATGACACCGCTGTCAACGCTTTCATCCGCGTCTTCGGGTTCATTCAGTTTTAGTTGCTCCAGCGCGAGATCAACCAGAGAGCGAACACCTTCACCGTGCGCGGCAGAAACCGGTAGAACCTCACCCAGGCCCAACTCAAAAAACTCGCCTAGCTGTGCGCCTTCACGCAAACCCTCCGCTTTGTTGGCAACCAGCAAACAGGGTTTGCCCAACCGGCGAAGGTAATTGGCAATGTCGTGATCCTGAGCGGAAACACCTGCGCGTGCATCAACGACAAAAATAACCACGTCAGCTTCAGCCACAGCCTGACGGGTTTGTTTGGCCATTTCCTTGTAAATGCCACTTGTGGCATCGGGCTCAAATCCGCCGGTGTCAATAACGATGAATTCGTGTTTGCCCTGTCTGGCGTTTCCATAGTGACGATCTCGCGTCAGTCCCGCATAGTCAGCAACGATGGCGTCGCGACTCTTGGTCATGCGGTTGAACAGCGTCGACTTGCCTACGTTGGGGCGCCCTACCAAGGCCAGTACGGGTTTCATCAGATCCAATCAGCAAATTTACTCAGGCTTGAAGCCAAAGATCCCGCCATTGCGGGTGACAACAATCAGAGCGCCGCCAACCAGAACCGGCGCGGTCACAATGGCCGAGCCATCTGTTGGCAAACGGTTCAACGGCGAACCATCTTCGCGTGAGAGGAAATGCACCAATCCGGACGCGTCACCAACAGCAACAGAACGCCCGATGGCAAGAGGAGTAGACAGCCCGCGGTAGCGTAATCGCTCAGAAGCCCAGACACGCTGGCCATCGGTACGCCGCCACGCCACCACCTTTCCGTCGCTCTCGGTACCAAACACAAACTTCTCATCACCGCTTAGACCCACAGCACCAGAGGCGGGCTTCGACCACAGCAAAGTACCGCGAGTGGCATTAACGCATCCCACAGCCGCCTGGAAGGCACGAACACACACCACATTGGCTTCGCGGTCCACACCGGCCACCAGATCGACCAATCGCTCAATTTCATTGGTTCCGCGCGGCGAGGCGATAGGGACCTCCCATCGAATGGAACCATCCTGCGGACTCATGCCAACCAATCGGCCGACCAGCCCCGCCACCAGCGTGTCGCCAACGGCCAGCAGCACCCCCGCCTGGCGCAGCACCAAGGCATCTCCCGTACGCTGCTGAATCCACAATTTACGCCCTGACCTGGCATCAAAGGCCACTACAGAACGGTCAGCAAGCAGCACGAAAACGCGCTCTCCAGCCACCAGCGGCGCGGTAAATCCCTGCGCAGCCAATTTTTGGCGCCAGGCTTCTTTACCTGAATCCAGAACGATGAGCTCGTTACCCCGACTGATCACCGCGGCAAATACGCCATCGCCACCAACCCCGGCAGCCAGATCGGTAGACAGGTTAGCCCGCCAGATGTCCGCGCCTGTACGCGCATCAATCGACTGCAAAATGCCACCGGCGCTCGCAACAGTAACTGTAGTACCGACGACTTTGACGTCAAGAGGGAAGCTGACTTCACCCGTTCTGGCTGACCATGCCTGGCGGATGCCCAACAAGGCCGTGTTGGATTCCAGTTCTGCCGGTTTGGGGCCGTCCGGCCCGCTGGCACATCCTGCCAGTGCAAGGACTACCAGGCAGAAGGCAACCAGCTTGACACTGGAAAGCCCGCGAACGTTGAAAAATTTCACTTCCTGGGCTCCGTTTCAACAGGTTGAGGGTTCACGCCCAAAGCGTTGAGCTTAACTTCGATCAATCGCCGGTATTCGATCCGGTCCTCCAGACCTTTGTATGCCATTAGATAGACTGCCTTAGCCTCTGAGGGCTTCCCCTGCAACACCAGGATATCCCCACGACGATCTGCAGCGAGTGCCTGAAAATGCCCGGGGTATTCACGCGCGAGCAACGTCAGCGCCTCATCGTATGCTTTCGAATCAACCAGAATGCCGGCCAGGCGAAGTCGGGCAATCGCCTGATACCCCTCATCAGGCGACTTTTCAGCAACCCAGGTCAGCGCTGATTTAGCTGCATCCGCTTTGCCAGCCTCGTAATTGACCTTGGCAACGAGTAAACCGGCCTGTTGCGCATACGTCGTCCCCGGAAACTTGTCCCGCATGTCAGCAAAGGCACGTTCAACCCTGGACAAATCACCCGCCTGAACAACACGCTCCACCTCGTCAAACAAGGCCGAGGCCTGTGCGGCCTGCTTACGTTGCCAGTACTGGTAAAAATTCCAGCTGGCAAAAGCGCCCAGAACAGCAATGAGAACCCAGGTAGTCAGATTGCCATACTGCTTCCAGAAATGCTTGATTGAATCGAGTTGTTCCTGCTCTTCAAGAGCGAGATGATTTGCCATGGCGTATTTCGGTTAGGTGGCAGATTGTAGAGTCGCTGCCCAATGCGGGATGTTATCCAGTGAACGGATAAATTGCGTGCCGCGGCCATCGCGCAGCGACTTCACGGCAACTTCATTTCGGGATAGCTCGTCAGGGCCAAAAACAACCGCAAAGCGTGCACCGCTGCTGTCCGCCCGTTTGAACTGGGATTTCATGCTGCCCATGCCCTCTCCCGATGCAGCATGCATTTGCACGCTGAGACCTGCGCCCCGGAGAGCCTGTAACGCTTTCAGCGCCAAAGGAAGCGCGGCACTGTCAGGGATGACAGCGTAGGCGTCAGGAACGGGAGAAGCAACAGCACCACTTTGCACTTTCACGAGTTCAAGAACCCGCTCAATACCCATGCCCCAGCCCACCGCAGGTGTGGGTTTGCCGCCGAGCGCTTCGAACAACCCGTCATAGCGACCACCACCGCAAAGGGTTCCCTGGGCACCCAGTTCATCGGTAATGAACTCGAATACCGTGTGGCTGTAGTAGTCCAGTCCACGGACCTGCCTCGGATTGACACTCCATGCCACGCCACAGGAAGTCAACAGGGTCTTCACCATATCAAAGTGCTTGAGGGACGCCTCCCCCAAATAGCTTAGAAGTGTGGGGGCACCCTGAACCATTTCCTGCATGGCAGGGCTCTTGGTATCGAGAATCCGCAACGGGTTAGTCCGCAAACGGCGCTGGGCATCGGCATCCAGTAAACCTGCGTGCCTCTCAAAATAGGCAATCAATGCAGCCCGATGAACCTGACGCTCTGCAGGCACCCCCAGACTGTTGATCTCCACCCGCACGTTGCACAAACCCAGACGCTGGAGCAACTGCCAGGCTACCAGCATCAACTCTGTATCCACCTCCGGGCCAGAGAACCCCAGCGCCTCTGCACCCAACTGATAGAACTGGCGGTAACGACCCCGTTGCGGACGCTCGTGGCGGAACATGGGGCCCATGTAAAACAGGCGTTTCCCGCCGTCATAAGTCAGGTTGTGCTCGATCGCAGCCCTGACCACACCAGGCGTGTTCTCAGGCCGCAAGGTAAGCTGCTCTCCGTTCAGACGGTCTTCGAAAGAGTACATCTCTTTCTCAACGATGTCGGTTGTATCGCCAGTTCCTTTGACAAACAAAGGGGTGTACTCGACGATCGGTGTACGGATGCTCCGGTAGGCATAGGCCCCCATCAAATCACGCACATGCTGCTCAAACCATTCCCATTGCGCGGAATCAGGCGGCAAAATATCGTTCATGCCCTTGACGGCACTCAGGCGCTCTGCTCTCACGGCAGTCTTTTTTTCATTCATGAATTTTCAACCCGCTTCAGCGTCCGCCGTGCCAAATCGATTCTCGATGTAGTTCTCGACGATTTTGTGAAATTCGGTTGCGATGGAGTCCCCCCGCAATGTCATGCGCTTTTCTCCATCAATAAACACGGGGGCCGCTGGTGCTTCTCCTGTGCCGGGCAGGCTGATGCCGATGTCAGCATGTTTGCTCTCCCCAGGGCCATTGACAATACAACCCATCACCGCCACCTTGAGCGTCTCAACGCCAGGATATTTTTCCCGCCAGACCGGCATTTTCTCCCGTAGAAAATCATCAATTTGCTTGGTCAGTTCCTGGAAGGTTGTACTGGTTGTTCTTCCACAACCCGGGCATGCAGTGACGCTGGGCACAAAGGTCCGGAGCCCCAGGGCCTGAAGAATTTCCGATGCAATGACAACTTCCTGGGTTCTCGCACCGCCGGGTTCGGGTGTCAGCGACACTCTTATCGTATCTCCAATACCTTCCTGCAAAAGAACAGACAATGCAGCCGCCGAGGCCACCGTACCCTTGGTCCCCATACCAGCTTCGGTCAGACCTAGATGAAGTGCATGGTCGCAACGTCTGGCAAGTTCGCGATACACGGAAATCAGATCCTGCACGCCACTTACTTTGCATGAAAGGATGATCTGCTTTCCATCCATACCCATTTCTTCCGCGCGTCGTGCCGACGATATGGCTGATGTGATCAATGCCTCATACATGACCTGTCTGGCGTCCCAAGGCAAGGCTCTCAAACTATTTTCATCCATGAGACTGGCCAGCAACTCCTGATCCAGACTTCCCCAGTTCACGCCAATACGGACAGGTTTTTCCCACCGCATGGCAGCATCAATCATCTGGCCAAATTGCCGATCATGCTTGTCACCTTTGCCAACATTACCCGGATTGATACGGTATTTGGACAAGGCCTGAGCGCATGCAGGGAATTCGGTCAGCAGGCGATGCCCGTTATAGTGAAAGTCGCCAATCAGCGGAACATCAATGCCCATCCTGTCCAGTTGTTCCCGAATGTAGGGAACTGCCTGCGCAGCTTCAGGCGTATTAACCGTGATACGAACCATCTCCGACCCGGCCAACGCCAGTTCTTTGACCTGAATAGCAGTTCCCACAGCATCTTCGGTATCGGTATTGGTCATCGATTGAACGCGAACAGGTGCCTGGCCACCCAGAGTCACGATTCTGGAGCCCCACGCCACACTAGCTTGCCTGGAGCGCCGCGCCTTGGGCGCCACCACCTCAATTGGGAAACAAGAATCCACTACTTCACCTCGAACCTTGCAACGTTGTCCCTGACAATCCGGCTCAGGTCATAGTCTTTGCCACGCACCTGAACTTCCGTGTTGTCTGCCCGCCCCACCACGACCGACAGAGGCAGGACGCCAGATGCTCCAATGACCTCACCAGCGGCCAAGGTCTTGCGCACCTGAACAACGCCACGTCCATCCGTTACTTCAACCCAGGAAGTTCCTTTGGCCTTCAGTACAACCAGCCCTTCGGGCAAGCCGCTCACCTGCATCGGGGTCACAACCTTGGTTGTCAAAAGTGTTGCCGCCGAAGCACCTGAAACCGGCACCTCACTGACTCCCGCCGCCGGCGCAACAGCAAGAGCCACAGCAACGCTGGCGGTCGTCTGCGGCAAGCTCGAGGATACTTCAAGAAATGGCCTGGAAACCAATGCTGGAGTTTCTGCAATAACCGACGCAACAGCGGGCTCCACTGCTCTCTGCCCAGGCATTGAGGCCAGAGGAATGTCTTTTCCTGTCTGCATCGAAGGAAACAGGATCATGATCAACGCAGCTACAAGCAGGGCCAACACCATCAAAACAACTGGTCTGGACAGCTTGTCCAGGGCTGAACTGTGTACCCGTTCGCCCGGAGCGTGAAACGGAATACTCATGCTCTGCTCAACCGGTTGTAGACGCGGTACCACATTCAGCGGCAAGCGCTCCAGTATTGGCACCGGATCGACTTTCAGAGCCCGGCACATGCTGGAAGCAAGCGCACGGGCAAAAACCGCATCCGGCAACAAGTCAAGTCGATCACTCTCAAGCGCCTCCAGTTTCTTGAGCGGCACTTTAATGGCGACCGCCAGTGCGGCAACATGCAAACCAGCTGCCTCCCGCGCCTGCCTAAGCAGGGCTCCCGCCGAAATTTGAGGAGCAGACGGCACAGCGTGGGCTTTATCAACATCCATCAGGAGACTGCTCTCACTCATCAAATGCACCCCGTTCATAAGCCGCGGCTTCCGGCGATTGTGTAAAGCGTCTTTTCAATTGCCCTGCAAGTTGCTGCATGGCCTCGAGGTTACCCAGCCGACGCTCCACCCGAATACCCAACCAGAGAGACTCTGCATTCGCAAGATCACTGTTGTTCAAACGTCGGGCATAGAATTGTGACTTAACCAAATCACCCCGTTGAAAAAGAAGAAGAGACAGGTTGTAACCGGTGATCGGGTTGCGGGGATCGAGCTCATAAGACCGAAGCAGACTCGCCTCTCCCTCCGCCCGAAAGCCCGCTTTTACCTGACACAAGCCTTGGGCCATCCAGGTTTTGGCGCGTTCAACGTAGGCAGAGTTGGTCAAAGCCTGGCCAAACAACTGGGCAGATTCAGCGTACCGGCCTTGCTGGCATGTCAGCCAGCCATAATTGTGCAAAAAGTTACCTTCGCGTGGACTGATTTGCAGTGCTCGTTGAAAACTGTCTTCGGCCAGCCTCAGCTCATTGAGGCGCATATACACAAGCCCACGCAGGTTATAGGGTTCCGACCAATTGGGATCGGTCGCGATAGATTGTTTCAGCTCGTCCAGAGCGATATTTGTCTGGCCCTGCTCAAAATAGCCAACAGCCAGTTCCAGGCGAATACGCGCTCTCCTGCGCACATCCGGCTCATCCGATTCAGTCACCAGATCCGGTCTCGCCGCAGCCTGATTGGCCCTCTCCTGATTAGACGCACAGCCCGTCAAAATGAACAGACTCGCAGCCATCAGGCCCAGCCAGAACCCAGGCCGTATTGGGGTCAAGTTTGACAAACGGGAACTTCTCATAGGTCAACTCTTTCCTGGGACAGTATCAAAAGCGGCCACTGGCCGGAGCATCACCGTTCGCTGTAGGGCAATACGTGCACCAACTCGCGTACGATCCTGAACATCTCCCGCCAGCTGCCCACATGCAGCGTCAATGTCGTCACCACGTGTCTTGCGGATGGTAGTCACAATCCCCGCTTCGCCCAATATCCGGCTAAAGGCAATTACCTGAGCTGGAGATGAGCGTGCCAGTCCGGATGCCGGGAATGGGTTGAACGGGATCAGGTTGAATTTGCACCACGCGGCGCCCTTGTTCTGCCGGCGAACAAGTTCAATCAACTCACGTGCATGCTCCGGTTGATCGTTGACACCATCCAGCATGCAGTACTCGAAGGTAATGAAATCACGGGGGGCGTGCTCCAGATATCGATGACAAGCATTCAGCAACTCCGCAATGGGGTATTTGCGGTTCAACGGCACAAGGTTGTCGCGCAATGCATCATTGGGTGCATGCAGGGAAACAGCCAGCGCAACCGGACAGTCCACGGCGAGCCGATCAATCATGGGAACCACGCCTGAAGTCGACACCGTGACCCGTCGACGGGACAGGCCGTAGCCATGATCATCCAGCATCACGCGCAAGGCCGGGACCAGCGCAGCATAGTTCTGAAGCGGCTCACCCATCCCCATCATCACGACATTGGAAATGACGCGATCCTGCCGCCCCAGATGTTGACGCAGGAAACGTTCGGCAAACCACAACTGGGAAACAATTTCCCCAGTTGTCAGATTTCTGCTGAAACCCTGGTGTCCCGTTGAACAAAACCTGCACGCGACGGCACAGCCCGCCTGAGATGACACACAAAGCGTGCCGCGGTCGTCCTCTGGAATAAACACTGCTTCGATGGCATTACCACCACCCACGTCAAACAGCCACTTGATAGTGCCGTCCGATGAAATGTGTTGTGCCGTCACTTCGAGACCCTGGACGCATGCTGAAACCTTGAGTTTGTCGCGCAAGGCTTTGGCAAGGTCCGTCATCTCATCAAAATTGGAGGCCCCTTTTTGATGTATCCACCTGAACAGCTGGGTCGCGCGAAAGCGCTTCTCACCCAGCCGATCACAAAACGCGGCCAAGCTCTCGAGGTCGTAATCGAGTAAATTGACCGTCATCTCATCGGTTATCGTGAATAAATGTTCATGCCGGGGAAAAAGAAAGCAATCTCCACAGCAGCGGTTTCTGCGGCATCAGATCCATGAACAGCATTGGCATCGATGCTGTCTGCAAAATCTGCACGGATCGTGCCTGGAGCAGCCTTCTTGGGATCAGTCGCCCCCATCAGATCACGGTTCTTCAAAATCGCACCTTCACCTTCCAGAGCCTGAATCATGACGGGGCCAGAAATCATGAAGCTCACCAGATCCTTGAAGAAAGGCCGATCTTTGTGAACCGCATAGAAAGCTTCGGCGTCGGCACGCGACAGTTGTACCAGCTTGGCGGCAACAATTTTCAATCCCGCAGACTCAAAACGAGCATAGATTTGACCGATTACATTTTTCGCAACGGCGTCTGGCTTGATGATGGATAGTGTGCGTTCGATAGTCATTTGAAATCCTGAAATGAAGTAATTTTTGCCGTTTTGGCAAAGCCTCATATTTTAGCTGCCAAGTTCCCTTATGTGCCTTGGGAATTGGCGACAGGTTGAAATTGGACGGCTTTACCCAACCTATCCGGGGTAGTTACTAACGATTGCGACCACCTCGCCGGTTGCCACCACCCCCAGCGCCACCACTACCGCGACGTTGGCCATTTCCAGCACCTTGCCGCTGCCGGGTAAAGCTATCTGCGCCTATGTAACCAAAGGCGGTTTTCATCGGGTCCGGCTGACCGTCCGTATTGGGACGATCGGCACGATCTGTACGGCTGCCACGATTGTTGCGTCCTCCATCCATGCCTTGGGCATCGCCTTGTCCGCTTCCACCACGTCGCCCCGGCCCTGGAGGACTTCCATTCGAAAAGTTGCCTGGGCCACTTTGACGCCCCCCAGCATTTCCCCTGTTGCGGCCTCGCCCTGGCGCCTGGCGAGGCAGCTTCTGGCGGCCATGCTCATATTCGGTTTGCTGCACGTCCTGCGAGGAGCCCGCCGCCCGCATGAGGCCGCGAATATCTGCATCATCCAGTTCCAGCCAGGCGCCCCGCTTGAGCCCGCGGGGCAGCATCATGGCTCCGTACCGGATGCGAATGAGCCTGCTAACGGCGTGCCCTACTGCCTCAAACATCCGGCGGACCTCCCGATTACGTCCTTCCGATATGGTGACCCGATACCAGCAGTTGGACCCTTCCCCGCCGCCATCCTCAATCGAACCAAACTGGGCAACACCGTCTTCGAGATTGACACCATCAAGGAGTTTTTGTTTTTCGTCCTTGCTCAGCGCACCAAGCACACGCACCGCGTATTCACGTTGCAGTCCGAATCTGGGGTGCATCAAACGGTTGGCCAACTCTCCGGAGCTTGTGAACAGCAACAGTCCTTCAGTATTCAGGTCAAGTCGCCCGACAGACTGCCATTTCCCCTGATGAAGTTTCGGCAAGCGTCGAAATACTGTGGGGCGATTCTGCGGATCATCGTTGGTGACGACTTCGCCAGCCGGCTTGTGATAGGCAATGACCCGGGCCGGGGGCGGGTCAATGCGGAACCGGATCGGCTTTCCATTGACTTTGACGTGATCTCCGAACTGGATACGCTGACCAATGTGGGCAGGTTCATTGTTGACCGTAATCCGGCCTTCCATGATCAACTGCTCCATTTCAAGACGCGAACCCATTCCCGCTTGCGCCAGCACTTTGTGCAGTTTTGGAGACTCTACCTGCGGTGCAAGAACACGCTTGGCAGGCACTAGATCTACGACCTGCTCATCCGCGTCAAACTGGCCAGAAATCACATCGTCAAACTGTATGGTGTCGAAAGTCCGCCCGTCCGGTTTTGCTACAACAGGCCCCAACTGGTCCCCGGGGGAAGCGCTCACGACAACGGCGCCTTCTGTCAAAACCACACCTGAAGTCGCCTCAGGCACGGTTACCTCTGTCTCTCCCGATAACGAAGAAGCAGGAACGCTGTGAATCATGGTTCAATTCCATCCAAAAATAGATCATCAGGCGCGTCGGCACTGCCCTCTACAGCAAGACCCCGATCTGGCATTTCGCCTGTAGCGGCGGGCTCCGGCATCTCTGTTGTTTCCATGCCCAGTTCTGGTTGATCTGCGGTAGCCAGGTTATGCAGCGCACCCGCCATTTGCGTTTCGGGTCCATCCAGAAGCGGCAACTGATCAAGGGACTCCAGACCCAGATCATCCAGAAACTGTCGGGTTGTCGCAAACAGTGCTGGCCGGCCTGGGGCCTCCCGATGACCAATGGATTCAATCCAGCCACGATCTTCGAGCTGCTTGAGAATCATTGAATTGATGGTCACGCCCCGAATGTCTTCCATGTCACCACGTGTAACCGGCTGCCGGTAAGCAATGATAGCCAGCGTCTCAAGCACAGCTCGCGTGTAGCGGGGGGGTTTCTCTGGATGCAGCCGATCAAGGTATTCACGCATCTCAGGCCGGCTTTGAAACCGCCAGCCTGTTGCAACGCTGACAAGCTCAACCCCACGCTGGGTCCAGTCATCCTGCAGGTCCGCCAGCAACTGTTTGATCGTATCCACGCCCAGCCTGTCATCAAACAGCGATCGCATGTCACGAACATGCAGTGGTTGTGGCGTGCAAATCAGGGCGGTTTCCAGCACACGCTTGGCGTCAGCCGTATTCATGTCATTGTGGTTCCAGGAAAAACACCGTTGCGGCGCAAATCATTCAGAATCGGATTGGGATCATGGGGCGGACAGTTATCCGCAAGACAAACCGCAGGCAGATCGCCCGTCCGGCCAATGGTTCAAGGACCTTGGACAGTATTGTAGCTCAGCCCCAAAATTGTCAATGCGCTGGCAAAGTCGTCAGGTGGATCAACCATGAAGAGCTTGTTTTCCTGCGTCACAGGATGGACAAATGAAAGGCGCAGTGCATGCAAAGCCTGCCGTTGCATCCCGGCGCACGCATTTCCGCCATACAGCTTGTCAGCCAGCAACGGATGGCCGACGAAAGCCATATGAACCCTTATTTGATGGGTTCGTCCTGTGTGCAGGGCACACAAAACCAGGCAGGCTTGTTCAGTGGTACCCAGCATACGACATGTCGTTCGCGCCTCTTTGCCAGCATTTTTCTTCAAATCGACCACCGCCATGCGAAGGCGATTTCGGGGATCCCGACCGACAGGCGCATCAATCTCCTGCTGTACCGGTCCAAACCAGGGTGCATGACCCAACGCCAGATATTGCCGGGACACATCCCTGGAGGCAATCATGTTCACGAGGCAGTCCATTGCGGCACGGGTTTTGGCGACCACCATCAAACCACTGGTGTCCTTGTCAAGCCGATGAACAATTCCGGCGCGTGGCACGTTTGCTGCCCCGGGATAACGGGCCAGCAAACCATTGAGCAGCGTTCCGCTCCAGTTTCCAGGTGCTGGATGCACAACCAGGCCAACCGGTTTGTTGATTACCAAAAGATGTTCATCTTCAAACACAACGCTCAAGGGCATGGGCTCGGGCTTGAACGCCTGACTCTGGGGTGTCGGGCGCAATTCAAGGACGACCCGATCACCCGCCTTGACGCGTGTGGCCACCTTCATGGAAGATTGCCCATTCAGGGTTACAGCGTCAGCAGCCACCAGTTGCTGCAGGTAACTCCGCGAAAACTCGGGGTTGATCTCCACCAAAACCCGGTCAAGCCGCTGACCGTGCTGGCCTTCCTGAACGAAGAGTTCCCGCAACTCCACGTCGGCGCCAGCATCAACACCCTCTTCGACGTCCTCCGAGTCTAGGTCCGTCGATATAATTGCCCCGGATTGAATCAAGAAAGTTGCCCTCATGCCTCAAGCCAGATTATCGTTTGTTTACGCAGTCCTGATGACTGGGGCAGCATGGCTCTTGGGCGGTTGTTCATCTGCACCTGTTGACAAGACCGCCGCGATGAGCCCCAACAAGATCTACGCAGAAGCCAAAGACGAGATCAACTCCGGCTCCTACGAGAAAGCAGTTCCCCTGCTTGAAAAGCTGGAAGGACGGGCGGCTGGCACACCTTTGGCACAACAGGCCCAGCTGGATAAGGCCTATGCACATTACAAAAGCTCGGAACCGGCCCAGGCCATAGCCACCCTTGAACGCTTTATGAAACTGCACCCGGCCAGCCCGGCCGTGGACTACGCCCTTTATCTGAAAGGCATCGTCAATTTCAACGATAACCTGGGCATGTTTTCCTTCATTACCCGACAGGATCTTTCCGAACGCGATCAGAAGGCTGCCAAGGAATCGTTCGAGTCCTTCAAGGAGCTGATCACCCGCTTTCCCGACTCCCGATACTCACCCGACGCGCGTCAGCGCATGACCTACATTGTCAATTCACTGGCAGAGTATGAAGTACATGTAGCACGGTTCTACTTCAAGCGCGGCGCCTATCTCGCAGCCATCAGCCGTGCGCAGCTCGCAGTGTCTGACTACCGCGATGTGCCAGCAACAGAGGAGGCTTTGTACATCATGGTCAAATCGTATGACGAACTGGGGCTGGCACATATGAGGGATGATTCCCGGCGTGTTCTGGAAAAGAACTTCCCACAGAGCGAATTCCTCAGTCGCGGGTTCAGGTCCAACCCGGATCCGTGGTGGAAATTCTGGTAAGGCCCTTCAGAGCCTGAAGGAAATCGGCCTCCGAGTCCAGTCGGCGCATCGGTGGCAACGCCGTCATCAACCTTCGACCATACCCCATTGATACCAAGCGGGTGTCACAGAGCACCAGAATTCCGGTATCCGACTCCCTGCGAATCAGTCGCCCGGCACCCTGCTTCAACGCAACTGCGGCCTCGGGCAGAAAATAGTCGTTGAAAGAACTCCGGCCAGCCTGTTCCAGCCGATTGGCGCGAGCCTCCACCAGTGGATCATTTGGTGGCGGAAATGGCAGCTTGTCGATCACCACCATTTGCAGGGCATCCCCCGGCACATCCACACCTTCCCAAAACGAAGCCGAAGCAACCAGGATACAACCGGTTTGTCCATTGACATCACCCTCGCGGAACCGTTCCATCAATTCGCGCTTGGGGCGCTGCCCCTGTACCAACACCTCCAGCACTGAAGAACCGGCGAATTGCTGTTGCAAGGCTTCACTGATACCGCGAAGTGCCCGCAGTGTCGTTGTCAACACCAGCGTACGGCCCCGTATCAATGGTGCATGCGACGCCACAAATTGGGCTACCTGCGTCGTATGGGCTGGGTCATTTGGTTTGGGTAGCTGTCGAGGCACATAGACAGCCGCTTGGGCAGCATAATCGAACGGGCTGCCAACCTTGAGAATCTCTGCACTCTCAAGACCACAGGGCTCCGTGAACCAGCGCAAAGAAGGATCGTCCCCAAGAGTGGCCGAAGTAAAGATCCATGACCGGTTGGAACCGGTTTCATCAGATGACCCAAGCAGCCGGGTCTTGACGGTTTCAGCAATATCCAGAGGTGACTCGACCAATCTGAGTTGATTTCCAGCATCCATCCAGCGCACCGAACCCACCTTGCACGCGCTGGAGAAAGCCTCAATCAGGCCGGCCAGGGCTAGCGCACGTTCGTGCAAACGGACCATATCGGGAGAAACCTCGCCCACTGCTCCCAATGAATCCACCGCAGCGTTCATGGCCTGATGCAGCGTGCCCAGCGCCTCGTCCCAGACAACGCCGTCAACCTGCTCCGGCGCGTGAGCGGTCCAGCGAAGTTTGGCGCCCGGGTAGGTTTTGCCCACGGCGAGCCGCAGGTCCCGAGTGGCCCGCTCAACTTGTCCTGCAATCTGCTGCCAGTCTTTCAAACCCCGGGCAAATTGAAGCCCACCCGAGAGGGTATCTCGCGCAAAATCAAGCAACTGCCCCGTTGTCAGCTGGATTCCCAGAAACTGGACACCTGTTTCGTTAAGCTGGTGCGCTTCGTCAAAGATGACTGTTTTGACAGTTGGCAGCAATTCAGCCATACCTGACTCACGAACAGCCAGATCAGCAAAAAACAGATGATGGTTGATCACCACAACGTCGGCAGCGAGCGCATCACGCCGCGCCAGATTCACGTGGCAACTGCGAAATTTCGGACACTGGGCACCCAGACAGTTTTCCCTGGAAGACGTCACCATCGGAATAAGAGGCGAGCGTTCATCCAGGCCAGGCAACTCAGCCAGATCGCCGGAGCGGGTCACTTGCGACCACTGTTCGATCCTGGTTAGCGTTCGGCCAGACATGCGGTCTGGCAAGGACTCGCTTTGCCGCGCCACATCCATGCGATGCAGGCAGAGATAGCTGCTACGCCCCTTGAGCAGTGCGCTGCGCACAGGCAAACCCAGCGCCCGGGTGAGCCGGGGCAAATCCCGCCCGAACAGTTGGTCCTGAAGCGTTTTTGTAGCCGTCGAGATCAGAACCCGTTCACCGCCGAGTAAAGCGGGAACCAGATAGGCAAACGTTTTGCCAACCCCGGTCCCGGCCTCGACTACCAGCACCCCACCCGTCTCAAGGGTACGCCCGATAGCGATAGCCATATCAGCCTGCACATCTCGGGGCTTGAACTCATTTACGGCACGGGACAGCAAGCCATCGGGTGCAAAGGCATCCCGAACCAGACTGGGCAAATTCATTTGTGAGGCAGGTTCGTTTCGAGTCAGTGTCCTGGCAATTCCAGATCCACGTGCTCAATCTGCAATTTGATCAGGTGCCGCTCGGGGGAATAAAGGTTGGAATTCACTGAAATATTTGCACACAAAAGAGAACATGGATCAATCTGGATTGATTCACCAGTTGACTCGATAATACTTGCTGAATAAGAATTCACTGAAATTTTGCTGGATGAGTAACAAATCATGACAAAGGGCTATCGCTTAACCGCCTCTACCGGAATTCACAAAGGCGACCGTGAATACCAGCAGGATCAGGTGGCCCTGTTGACACACAGAAGAGTCAACGGCTGTGTACTTGCCATCGTTGCAGACGGCATGGGTGGGCGCAGCGGAGGCCGCAAGGCATCCGATCAGGTCATGATGACAGCAAAGCAGCTCTTCGAGCGCTATGCTCCGGAAACAGACGATGCTGCAGCCCTGCTGGCTCAGCTGGTGCAGGAAGCCCATATCGTTATCAAGTTAACCGCCGTTTCCTCTGAGGAGGAGCCGCACAGTACATTGGCGGCATTCCTGATCAATCCGGGGGGTGACTGCCACTGGATTCATACCGGTGACTCTCGCATTTACCACTATCACGGCAATCGCTTCCTAAAGCGTTCGCAAGACCACTCCTACGTGCAAGCCTTGGTAAATCGCGGCGAAATTACTGAGGAGGAGGCCAACGTTCACCCTCAATCCAACATACTGCTGGGATGCCTTGGTACCGAGGCTGACCCCACCGTAGAGATTCATTTCATACCCAAGCTGCGTACTGACGATGTTTTGATGGCTTGTACCGATGGCGTTTGGCACTATTTCAACAATGGCGAGATCGGCTCTGTTCTCTCCACCTTGTCAGCCCGGGAGGCTGCAGAATTCCTGATTGAAAAAGCCCGCTCACGGGGACATGGCGGCGGAGACAATCTTTCCCTCGTCGTTGTCAAACTGGAGGCTCTGGAAAGCTAGTCCAGCCGCTGGCTGTGCAGCCCCTTCTGAAGTATCGGCTTGTGGAGGCCGCCCCCAGGGCGAAGACCCCAGCCTTTATGTCAGACTCGTATCGACAATCCGCCGTTGCAGCGCCTGAAACTCTGCCGATTGCATTTCATTCAACCGCGACACGGTCCGGGGAAACTCGTGTGCCAGCGGCCCCTCGGTGTACAACTCTTGCGGCGGCACGGCGGCTGACATGATGAGCTTCACGCGGCGGTCATACAGCACATCCACCAGCCAGGTGAAGCGGCGCGCTTGCGACGCCATGCGCAGCGGCATGGCAGGCACGTCGCTCAGGAAAACCGTATGAAACTGGCTGGCAATTTCCAGATAGTCGTTTTGAGAGCGTGGACCGCCACACAGCGTTTTGAAATCAAACCAGACCACACCTCCCTCGCGTCGCCGCGCATGGATCTGGCGCGCTTCGATATGCAAAACGGGGTCTTCATCCTGAGACTCCGCCAGCTTTTCAAACGCTTCGCGCATGGCTTCATCCGCCGCGTGGCCCAGCGGCGTGTGGTATAGCTCCACCTGCTCCATGGTACGTCGGCGGTAGTCGGTGCCGTTGTCCACGTTGATCACCTCCAGCCGCTCGTTGAGCAGCGCAATGGCGGGCAGGATACGGTCCCGATGCAACCCACCCGGATACAAGTCATCAGGCTTGAAATTCGACGTGGTGACAAAACCCACACCATTCTCAAACAGTGCCTTGAGCAGGCGGTGAAGAATCATCGCGTCGGTGATGTCGGCGACGTGAAACTCATCAAAGCAGATCAGCTTGTATTTTTTGGCAATCTGTTTGGCCAGCTCATCCAGCGGGTTCACGGTGCCCTGCAAATCCGCCAGTTCGCGGTGCACTTCACGCATGAACTCGTGGAAATGCAGCCGGGTCTTGCGATTGAGCGGCACCGCGCCAAAAAAGCAGTCCATCAGAAAGCTTTTCCCGCGCCCCACACCGCCATACAGATAAACCCCTTTGGGCTCGTCCGGGTGGTGGATCAGCTTCTTGAACGCGTTGGAGCGCTGCTCCTTGAAATGTGACCATTCCGTCGCACAGCGATCCAGCTCTTCCACCGCGCGCAGTTGCGCGGGGTCGGACGTGAAACCCCGGGCGACCAGTTCGGCCTCATAAGCTTGCCTCACGCTCAGGGTTGGCATGTCTGATTGCTATTTATTCAGTAGCTACTCACGCTTATTCCGCGAGGGCTAGAGGCCTTTTTCATGCCTGAAGATCAGAAATTCAGCGTGCGCTTGTCCACGGCAAGTGCTGCTTCCTTGGTCGCTTCGCTCAAGGACGGGTGCGCGTGGCAAATGCGTGCAATGTCCTCGCTGCTGGCGCGGAACTCCATCGCCACCACACACTCGGCAATCAGTTCGCTGGCCATGGGGCCAACGATGTGCACGCCCAGAATTTCGTCTGTTTTGGCATCGGCCAGCATCTTCACCATGCCGGTCGTATCGCCCAGCGCGCGGGCGCGGCCATTGGCCAGGAACGGGAAGGTGCCCGCCTTGTACGCCACGCCATCTGCCTTGAGCTGTTGCTCGGTGCGGCCAACCCAGGCAATTTCCGGGCTGGTGTAGATCACCCAGGGAATGGTGTTGAAGTTGACATGTCCGTGCTGGCCGGCAATACGCTCGGCAACCGCCACACCCTCTTCCTCTGCCTTGTGCGCCAGCATCGGGCCACGCACCACGTCACCCACCGCCCAGACACCCGGCAGGCTGGTTTTGCACTGGTCGTCCACCACGATGGCGCCACGCTCGTCGAGTTTCAAGTCAACGGCTTCGGCGTTCAGGCCAATGGTGTTGGGGACGCGACCGATGGAGACAATCAGTTTGTCCACATCCAGGCTCTGCGCTTCACCCTTGGCATTGGTGTAGGCAATGCTCACACCCCTCTTGCCCGTCTTGATCTCGCCGACCTTCACGCCCAGTTCGATCTTCAGGCCCTGCTTGTCAAATGCCTTCTTGGCTTCCTTGGCGATCTGCTCGTCCACAGCGCCCAGAAAGGTTGGCAAACCTTCCAGCACCGTGACTTCAGCACCCAGACGGCGCCAGACCGAGCCCATCTCCAGACCGATCACGCCGGAGCCAATCAGGCCCAGCTTTTTCGGCACCGCGCCCGAAACTTTCCCGATCTGCAACGCACCGTCATTCGACAGAATGTTCTCTTCATCAAACGGGGTGCCGGGCAAAGCGCGGGCGTTGGAGCCGGTGGCCAGGATGACCTGTTTGCCAGTAATCGTTTCTTCGGTTGCCCCGGCAACCTTGATCTCGTAGCCAGCCTGAGAACCGGAGGTCGCATCGGATGCGACGGCTTTCACAAACGAACCGCGGCCATGGAAAAAGCTGACCTTGTTCTTCTTGAACAGGTACAGGATGCCGTCGTTGTTCTGCTTGACCACGGTGTCCTTGCGGCCAATCATTTTGGCGATGTCCAGGCTCAGGCCGGAGACTGAGATGCCGTGGTCCCCAAAGTGCCTGGAAGCATGCTCGTAGTGCTCCGACGACTGCAGCAGCGCTTTGGATGGAATACATCCCACGTTGGTACAGGTGCCACCGGGCGCAGGACCGCCCTTGTCGCTCTTCCACTCGTCGATACACGCGACAGTGAAACCCAGCTGGGCCGCACGAATGGCAGCCACATAGCCACCAGGACCGCCGCCGATGACGATCACGTCGAATTGTTTGCTCATAGTTCTCTCACTTCAAAAGAGGGCCGCAACGAACACGATGTCTTCACCAGTGAACACCGCGGAACCGGCTCAGCCGGGCCGCTGGTGTTGCCCCTGCAAGGGGGTGGCGAAGCGACACGCAGTGCGCGCAGCCTGGGGTGTGCTTCAAATATCAAACAGCAGACGCGACGGATCTTCCAGCGCTTCTTTCATCGCCACCAGGCCCAGCACGGCTTCGCGCCCGTCGATGATGCGGTGGTCGTAACTCATGGCGAAGTAGTTCATGGGTCGCACCACGACCACACCGTTCTCCACCATGGCGCGGTCTTTGGTGGCGTGCACGCCCAGAATGGCGCTTTGCGGCGGGTTGATGATGGGGGTGGACATCATGGAGCCGAACGTGCCGCCATTGCTGATGGAGAAAGTGCCACCGGTCATGTCTTCAATGCCCAGCTTGCCGTCTTTGGCTTTCTGGCCAAACTCGGCAATCTTCTTCTCGATGTCGGCAAAACTCATTTGATCGGCGTTGCGCAGAATCGGCACCACCAAACCACGTGGTGAACCCACGGCAATGCCAATGTCGAAGAAGCCGTGGTAAACCACGTCGTTGCCGTCCACCGAGGCATTGAGCACCGGGTATTTCTTCAGCGCGTGAACAGCGGCCTTCACGAAAAAGCTCATAAAGCCCAGCTTCACGCCGTGTTCTTTCTCGAACTTTTCCTGGAAACGCTTGCGCATGTCCATCACCGGAGCCATGTTGATCTCGTTAAACGTGGTCAGGATGGCGTTGGTGGACTGCGATTGCAGCAGGCGCTCGGCAATACGCGCACGCAGGCGGCTCATCGGCACGCGCTGCTCGGGGCGACCACTCAGGGCATCGGCCAGACTGCCAGCAGGCACACTCACCTGAGGCAAAGAAGTGGTTGGAGCCCCCGTCGGTATTGCGGCAGCAGCTACTGTTTTTATAGCAGTTCCAGACGCTGTGCCAGACGCCACCGCCCCCAGCACATCACCCTTGGTCACACGGCCATCCTTGCCTGAACCGGCCACAGACCCGGCAGCGAGGTTGTTGTCAGCCATCAACTTGGCGGCGGCCGGCATGGCCACACCGGCCATTGATGCGGATGCAGGGGCTGCTGCAGCGGCAGATGCCGCTTTGGGCGCAGCTGCTGCCGCTGGCACTGCAGCAGGCGCTGCTGCACCCGCCTTGCCTTCGGTGTCGATTCTGGCAATCAGCTGTTCGGCGGCAACGGTGGTTCCGTCGCCCATCACGATCTCGGCCAGCACACCAGCCGACGGCGCGGGCACTTCCAGCACCACCTTGTCGGTTTCCACTTCAATCAGGATTTCGTCCACGGCAACTGCGTCGCCAACCTTCTTTTTCCATTGCAGCAGGGTGGCCTCGGCCACGGATTCAGACAACTGCGGGACTTTGACTTCTACGATAGCCATATCAATTCTTTCAGTATTGCGGTTCTACGCGGTGTGATTTGTTGTTACGCTGATGATTTATTTCGTCAGCACAAAGCCCTTGAGCTTGCCGAACGCACCTTCCACCAGGGTCTTTTGCTGCTCCTGGTGCAGGTGGGCGTAGCCAGCGGCGGGCGATGCGGAAGCCGCACGGCCTGAGTAGCCCAGCTTTTGCCCTTCCGACATGTTCTCGTGGATGTAGTGCTGCACAAAGAACCAGGCGCCCTGGTTTTGTGGCTCGTCCTGGCACCACACCACGTCTGCCGCGTTGGGGTATTTTTTCAGCTCGTTGGCAAACGCCTTGTGCGGGAACGGATACAGCTGCTCCACCCGGATGATGGCGGTGTCGTTCGTGCCGTTTTCTTCGCGCTTTCTGACCAGGTCGTAATACACCTTGCCGGAGCAGGCCACTACGCGTTTCACCTTGTCGGCTCGTCTGTTGACTTCTTCCTTGTTCTCGGGAATCACGGTCTGGAAACTGCCCTTGGTGAACTCGGACAGCGGTGACGCCGCATCCTTGGCACGCAGCAGCGACTTGGGCGTCATGATGATCAACGGCTTGCGCAGGTTGCGCACCATCTGCCGGCGCAAGATGTGGAAAATCTGGCTGGCCGTGGTGGGTTGCACCACCTGCATGTTGGTGTCGGCGCTGAGCTGCATGAACCGCTCCAGTCGGGCCGAGCTGTGCTCCGGGCCCTGGCCTTCGTAGCCGTGCGGCAGCATCAGCGTGATGCCGTTCACACGGCCCCACTTCACTTCACCGGATGCGATGAACTGGTCAATCACCACCTGAGCGCCGTTGGCAAAGTCACCAAACTGCGCTTCCCAGATCACCAGCGTGTTGGGGTCGTTCGACGCATAGCCGTATTCAAACGCCAGCACCGCCTCTTCCGACAGGATGGAGTCGATCACCACAAACGGCGCCTGCCCATCAGCCACGTTTTGCAGTGGCGTGTAGGTGCCTTCGTCAAACTTCTCGCGGTTCTGGTCGTGAATGACCGCATGGCGATGCGTGAACGTGCCACGGCCGCAGTCTTCACCACTCAGGCGCACCGGGTAGCCGCTGGCCACCAGCGAGGCAAATGCCATGTGCTCGCCCATGCCCCAATCCACCGCAATTTCACCGCGGCCCATGGCTGCGCGGTCGGCATAAACTTTCTTCACCAACTGATGCGGCGAGATGGTGTCAGGCAGCGTGGTCAGCCTCGTGGCCAGGCGCTTCCATTCCGCCATGGGAATGGCGGTGTCACCCGCGTCAGTCCATTTTTTGCCAAGAAACGGCATCCAGTCCACCGCGTACTTGCTCTTGAAGTTCGTGAGCACCGGGTCAAAGGTGTTTTTACCCGCATCCAGTGCCGCACGCGTGGCCTTGACCATATCGTCACCCAGCGTGTCACCGAAACCTTGTGCAGCCAGCTTGTCAGCATACAGCTTGCGGGTGCCGGGGTGCTGGGCAATTTTCTTGTACATCAGCGGCTGGGTCAGCGCCGGCGTGTCCTGCTCGTTGTGGCCCAGTTTGCGGAAGCAGATGATGTCCACCACCACGTCTTTCTGGAATTCCATGCGGTATTCCAGCGCAATCTGCGTGGCCAGCACCACGGCTTCGGGGTCGTCGCCGTTCACGTGCAAAACAGGGGCTTCAATCATCTTCACCACGTCCGAGCAATACAGTGTGGAGCGGCTGTCGCGCGGGTCACTGGTGGTGAAACCAATCTGGTTGTTGATCACGATGTGCACCGTGCCGCCGGTGGAATAACCCCGGGTTTCAGCCAGCGCCAGCGTTTCCATGACCACACCTTGCCCGGCAAACGCCGCGTCGCCATGCACCAGCACGGGCAGCACCTGCTTGCCTTTGGGGTCGGCGCGGCGGTCCATGCGGGCCCGCACCGAGCCTTCGACCACCGGGTTCACAATTTCCAGGTGCGACGGGTTGAACGCCAGCGTCAGATGCACCGGGCCGCCGGGGGTGGAAACATCCGAGCTGAAGCCCTGGTGATATTTGACATCGCCACTGGGCAGATCCTCCGGCGCCGTGTGATCAAACTCGGCAAACAGGTCCGCCGGCATTTTGCCCAGCGAGTTCACCAGCACGTTCAGACGACCCCGGTGAGCCATGCCAATCACGATCTCCTGCAGGCCGATGGCGCCGCCACGCTGAATCAGCTCGTCCATGGACGCAATGAAACTCTCGCCACCTTCCAGCGAGAAACGCTTCTGCCCCACATATTTGGTGTGCAGGAAGCGCTCCAGACCTTCAGCAGCAGTCAGGCGGGCCAGAATATGCTTTTTCTTTTCCGGGGACAGGGCCGCCTTGCTGCGAATGCTCTCCAGTTTTTGCTGCCACCAGCGCTTCTGGTTCTGGTCCGTCATGTACATGTACTCGGCACCAATCGTGCCGCAATACGTTTCGCGCAGCGCATTCATCAGCTCGCGCAGGCTCATGCTGTCTTTGCCGAAAAAGGTATTGCTGATGTTGAACACCGTTTCCTGATCGGCATCGTTGAAACCGTAAAAAGAAGGTTCCAGCTCCGGGATTTTTTCACGCTCGGCGCGCTTGAGGGGGTCCAGATCAGCCCAGCGGGCACCCACGTTGCGGTACGCGGCAATCAACTGCTGCACAGCAGTACGCTTGCGACCCATCTCGGAGTCGGCACCAGTGGCCATAACCACCCGGGTACCACCCAGCCTGGCGCGCTCGGCAAAAGCGTTGACAACCGGCAGGTGGGGAACGTCTTTGGCGTTGGTGCCATCTACAGCGGCAACATGCTGGAGCGCATCAAAGTAATCACGCCACGAATCGGGCACGCTGCCGGGGTTTTCCAGGTAGTTTTCATACATCTCTTCCACATAGGGCGCATTGCCCCCGAAGAGATACGTATTGCCCTGATAGGCACGATAGACGGACGACGTCTCGTTCATATTCCGCTGACCTCCGTTCCCCTTGAGGGAACATTAGCTGGTTAAAGCTGTTTAATTAACCTTCCGCGGCACGGCTTGACCGTTTGGCGGATGCGACTGTGGCTGGGAAGGGCCTTTAATCCGGGTGAATTGTGCCATGACAACCCTGCTTCAATCTTGCAAAGTGATCTTGTACTGCCCCTCAATTTTCGTTCTTCAAGTCAACCGTGGTTTACCTGCACCAAAAGAGAACTCAGCCGACCAGATCCTTGATCTGCTGCAGCGCTGCCGGGTCTTCCATCGTAGTCAAGTCCCCTGCATCACGCCCCTCACACACGGCCTGAATAGCCCGGCGCAACAGCTTGCCGCTGCGGGTTTTGGGCAAAACCGACACAAAGCGCACACGGGAGGGGCGAGCCACGGCCCCCAGATCCTTGTCCACCAACGCCATAATTTCCCCTTCCAGCCGCAATTTGGCGGCATCATCGGTCAACAAGCTGACATCCTTGACAATGGCAAACGCCGTTGCCACCTGCCCCTTGAGTTGGTCGGCCACCCCAACCACTGCGACTTCAGCGATATTGGGGTGCGCAGCGATACTTTCTTCAATCTCGCGCGTACCCAGCCGGTGTCCAGCCACATTAATCACATCATCCGTGCGGCCCAGAATGAAGTAATAGCCATCCTTGTCACGAATGCCCCAGTCAAAAGTGCTGTAAACCAGCTTGCCGGGAATACTTTTCCAGTAAGTTTTGACAAACCGCTCATCATCGCGCCATACAGTCTGCATACACCCCGGTGGCAGCGGCCCCTCAATAACCACCACCCCCTTCTGGTCAGCACCGGTCAACTCCTCGCCCGTGCCTTCGTCAACCAGCTTCACGTCATAGCCATACATGGCCACACCGGGACTGCCGAACTTGCCAGGCGCTTTTTCAACCCCATTGGCAATAGCGAGGATGGGCCAGCCAGTCTCGGTCTGCCAGTAATTGTCGATAACAGGTTTGCCCAAACCCTGGCTGATCCACTGGGCGGTGGGCTCATCCAGCGGTTCGCCGGCCAGAAACAGCGCCCGCAGGCTGGACAGATCATATTTGGAGAGCAGCGCGGGGTCCTGTTTTTTGAGTACACGCACCGCCGTGGGCGCACTGAACATCACCGTCACCTTGTATTTTTCGACCAGGCTCCACCAAATACCACCATCCGGGCGGATCGGCAAACCCTCATACATGATGGTGGCCATGCCGGCAATCAGCGGCCCGTAAATAATGTAGCTGTGGCCCACCACCCAGCCAATATCACTGGTGGAAAAATAGGTCTCGCCCGCGTTGCCGCAGTAAATATGGCGCATGGACGCAGCCAGCGCCACCGCGTAGCCCCCCGTATCACGCTGCACCCCCTTGGGCTTGCCCGTGGTGCCACTGGTGTACAGCGTATAACTGGGATGGGTAGAGGCCACCCATTCGCACGGCACCACCGTGTTCAGGTGCTTTTGCCGAAGCGGGCCCCACACATGGTCGCGCCCGGCCACCAGGGTCATGGCGCTCAGACCCCGGTCCACCAGCAACACGGCGGCCGGCTTGTGGGCAGACAGGCGCACCGCCTCGTCCAGCAGCGGCTTGTAAGGCACCACCTTGCCCCCACGCGAACCCGCATCAGCACTGATGACCAGCCCGGGCGATGCATCTTCAATGCGCGAAGCCAGCGAACCCGACGCAAAACCGCCAAACACCACCGAATGGATAGCCCCGATGCGCGCACAGGCCAGCATGGCAAACGCGGCCTCGGCAATCATCGGCATAT
The DNA here is from genome assembly GCA_046050465.1 of Pseudomonadota bacterium. Lineage (GTDB taxonomy): Bacteria > Pseudomonadota > Gammaproteobacteria > Burkholderiales > Burkholderiaceae_C > Egaibacter. Next base: position 35,689 of record JBJOPS010000010.1, read on the forward strand.
AAATCAGCACCCGGTCGCCCTTTTGCACCCCCAGCTCTTTCAAAACCGCCGCCATGCGCTGCACCTCGGCATGCAGCTGGCGGAAGGAATACACCGTTTCCTCATTCGTCTCGGTCGAGACAAAAATCAGCGCCGCCTGATCGGCCCGGTCTCTCAAATGACGATCCACCGCGTTGTGACACAAATTGGTAGTCCCCCCCACAAACCAGCGCGAAAACGGCGGGTCGCTGTAGTCACAAATTTGCTCGGGCTGGGTTTGCCAGTCAACCAGACGGGCCTGCTCGGCCCAAAAAGCATCTCTCTGGGTGATTGAGTGGGTGTGAAAATCGGCGTAGGCCGTCATTTTGGCGTCTCCAGTCTGCATCTTGTTGGAACTGAATTCATAATTATGATGCCGCAACTTGCTGCAGACTGACTCATTCAGAAATCAAGGATAAGAAAACCACATGCAAAAGCGCCACCTCACACTAACCGCCCTGGCCCTCTTCATCACCGCCTGCGGGTTCGCCAGCAGCGAGGAAATTGGCGCGGTGGACACCGTATTCAAGTTCATCGGCCCTGACCACAAGATCGTGGTCGAAGCCTATGACGACCCCAAGGTAGCAGGCGTCACCTGCTATGTGTCGCGTGCCAAAACGGGTGGCATCAAAGGCGCCTTGGGACTGGCCGAGGACAAGGCCGAAGCCTCCATTGCATGCCGCCAGACCGGCGTCATCACCTTTGGCGGCAAACCACTGCCCCAGCAAGAAGAGATGTACAGCGAGCGCATATCCCTGATATTCAAAAAACTGCGCGTCGTGCGCATGGTGGATGCCAAGCGCAACACGCTGGTGTATCTGACCTATTCCGACCGGCTGATTGAAGGCTCACCACAAAACAGTGTGACCGCAGTTCCGGTACCGGCAGGCACGGTGATTCCGGTCAGCAAATAACCAGCCCTGGGGCACTGCGCCTGGCGGGCAACCACTATCATCGTCGCCATGAATTTCAAAAGACTGATCCACATCGCCTTTACCGGCGCTCTCGCCGCGTTCTGCCTTGCCTCTGGCCCGACACGTGCCCAGACCTCCGCCGCCGCCCCGCTGGACAACAAAACACTCCCGCTGGAAATGATGCGCGGCGCCGCCAGCCGGGCCAAAGACCTGACCCTGCCTGCGCAGACTTCATCGTTCGGCATGTTGCATGCGCCGCAAATGGCGCTGTACAAGCCCGAGGGCGAAGGCCCCTTCCCCGCGCTGGTGTTGTTGCACCAGTGTGGCGGCCTACGCAATGCCAGGGGCAGCTGGCAAAACCAGTCCATGCTGTTCTGGGCACAAAAGGCTGTCGAGCACGGTTACGTAGTGATGCTGCTCGACGCGCTGGGCCAGCGCGGAGCGGACTCCGTGTGTTTTGGCCCCAAAGAAGGTGTGAACTTCTTTCGCGGCGCAAAAGATGCTTTTCAGGCCGCCGAACATCTCTCCAAACTACCGTATGTGGACGCCAGACGGATTGGCATGGCCGGCTATTCATGGGGTGCGATGGTGGCACTCACGGTTGCCAGCAAGTCGTGGGCAGCCGCATTGGCTACCGGCCCGCGTTTTGCCGCGTCCGTCTCGTTCTATCCCGGTTGCATGCGCATCTCGCCACCCACGGGCCCTGCATATGACATCGCCCAGCTGGATATCGACCGACCGCAGCTCACGCTAATGGGCGAACTGGACAACGAAACCCCGCCGTCCGACTGCATCCCCCGCCTGGAGGCTGCCAAAGCGCTGGGCGCGCCAGTGGAGTGGCACCTGTACCCCGGCGCCGCTCACTGCTGGGACTGCGCCAACCTGCACAACTTCAACAAGGTGGACGTGCGCGGCAACCGCGTCACCTACCTGTATGACAAGGCCATCACCAGCGACTCCGAAAAGCGCATGTTCGAGTTTCTGGCGAAGAGCATGCCCGCCGTGCCACGATAACGCCCTTGCCAGCGCCCCCGGCTATCATCCCCCGCATGGGAGCACAACAACAAACCGGCGCAGACACCAGCGCAACAACCATGCCGGCCGCCGGCGCCTTCATCCAGCGCTGGGCGGGCGTCACCGCCAGCGAACTGGCCACCGCGCAAAGCTTTGTCATGGAGCTGTGCGAACTGCTCGGCGTGGACAAACCCCACGCCACCGAAGCGCAAAACTACATGTTTGAGCGCCCCATCACCTTCGCCCACGGCGACGGCTCCACCAGCGCCGGGCGGATTGACTGCTACCGGCGCGGCCACTTCGTGCTGGAGGCCAAAAAACTCAAGGCCGGCAGCCACACCAAAGGTTTTGACGATGCCCTGCTGCGCGCCCGCGCGCAGGCTGAGGGCTACGCCCGTGCGCTGCCCGCTGTCGAAGGACGCCCACCATTTCTGATGGTGGTGGACGTGGGCAACGTCATCGAGCTGTATGCCGAGTTCACCCGCAGCGGCGCCACCTACACACCCTTCCCCGACCCGCGCAGCCACCGGCTTGCGCTGGCCGACCTCATCAAACCCGAGGTGCGCGAGCGCCTGGCGCTGATCTGGACCGACCCCGAAAGCCTGAACCCCGCCCGCGCCAGCGCCCGCGTCACCCGCGAAGTGGCGGCCCAGCTGGCCGAGCTGGCCAAGTCGCTGGAGCTGTCTGGCCACAAGCCTGACCACGTGGCCGCGTTTCTGACGCGCAGCCTGTTCAGCATGTTTGCCGAAGACGTGGAGCTGCTGCCCAAGGGCAGTTTTCTGGGTGTGCTGCAAACCCACCGCGAACAACCCGCCACGCTGCAGCAAATGCTGCGCGTGCTGTGGGCCGATATGGACCAGGGCGGCTTCAGCGCCACGCTGGCCACACAAGTGCTCAAATTTAATGGCAAATTGTTCAAGCAGCCCACGTCAGATGGCTATAGTTTGCTATTGAATCAGGAGCAAATAGACCAGCTCATCGTCGCCACCCGCTCCAACTGGCGCGAGGTGGAGCCCGCCATCTTCGGCACGCTGCTGGAGCGCGCGCTCGACCCCACCGAGCGCCACGCCCTGGGCGCACACTACACGCCCCGCGCCTACGTGGAGCGCCTGGTGCTGCCCACCGTGGTGGAGCCGCTGCGTGCCGACTGGGCCAACGCCCAGGCCGCCGCCGTGGTGCTGGCGCTGGAGGCCGCGGAACTCTCCGGCAAGGCGCACGACAGCAAGATGGCCGAGGCACGCGCCGAAATCCGCAAGTTTCACCACCAGTTGTGCACCACCCGCGTGCTGGACCCAGCCTGCGGCAGCGGCAATTTTCTGTACGTCACGCTGGAGCATTTGAAGCGCCTCGAAGGCGAGGTGCTGAACCAGCTTGAAGCCCTGGGCGAAACGCAAAGTGTGCTGGAGCTGGAAGGCGAAACTGTCACGCCGCAGCAGTTGCTGGGCATTGAGCTGAACGAGCGCGCCGTAGCGCTGGCCGAGCTGGTGCTGTGGATTGGCTACCTGCAGTGGCACATTCGCACGCGCGGCAACAAGGCCGTGGCCGAGCCGGTGGTGCATGACTACGGCAACATCGAGCACCGCGACGCCGTGCTGGAGAGCGATGAGTCCGAGCTGGCGTATGACAGCCATGGCGAACTGCTCACCCGCTGGGACGGCGTCACCTTCAAGCCGCACCCGATCACCGGCGCGCTGGTGCCGGACGAGGTGGCGCAGGTGCCGCAGTGGAAATACATCAAGCCGCGCCAGGCGGTTTGGCCGCAGGCGGATTTCATCGTGGGCAACCCGCCGTTCATCGGGGCCAGCACCATGCGTGCGGCGCTGGGCGATGGGTATGTGGAGGCATTACGCAGCGCGTGGAAAGAGGTCCCCGAGAGTGCGGACTTTGTCATGTACTGGTGGAGCCGGGCTTCTGCGCTGGCTGCACTGGGGCTGGTGCGACGGTTTGGGCTGATCACGACCAACAGCTTGCGCCAGACGTTTAACCGGCGCGTGGTGCAGGCGGCCATGTCGGGGGATGCGTCGGCTTTGGTGGGGAGCAACGGGGCGGACCGTGCCGGGGGCCTCCCCGTTGCTTCGCCAGTGTCTCTGGTGTTCGCTATTGCAGACCATCCGTGGGTGGATAGCGCGAATGGGGCGGCGGTTCGGATTGCGATGACCGTTGGAGAGAGTTCTGGGGAAAGGGGGTCAGATCCCGATTCAGGACAACCCCTCAGCCGGAGCGCGAAACCCCGAACGAAATCGGGCTCTGACCCCATTTCTCCAGCGGGTTCTGAAAAAGGTCGCCTGCTCACCGTCACCGAAGAGCAAACCGGCGAGTTTGGCGAAGTGAACGTCAAGCTGGCTGAGAAAACGGGGCTGATTCATGCGGACTTGAGCATTGGCGCGAACGTCGCGTCCGCAGTCGCGCTGCAGGCCAGCGCCAACATTTCATCGCCCGGCGTCAAGCTGCATGGCTCGGGTTTCATCGTCACACCCCAAGAAGCCGCCACGCTCGGCTTGGGCACGGTTCCCGGGCTGGAGCACCACATTCGCGAGTACCGCAACGGTCGTGACCTGACCGACGCGCCGCGCGGCGTGAAAGTCATCGACCTGTTTGGCCTGACCGCCGAGCAGGTGCGTGCGCAGTTCCCCGCTGTTTACCAGTGGCTGCTGGAGCGCGTGAAGCCCGAGCGTGACGCAAAAGGCACCAGCAAAGACGGCGCAGGTTACGCCAGGCTCTGGTGGCTACACGGCAAACCACGCCAGGAGATGCGCAAGCAACTCGCGGGCCTTCCCCGCTACGTCGCCACCGTCGAAACCGCCAAACACCGCACTTTCCAGTTTCTGGACGCCAGCATCCTGCCCGACAACATGCTGATCGCCATCGCCAGCAATGACGCCTTCCACCTCGGCGTGTTGTCCAGCCGCGTGCATGAAGCGTGGGCGCTGGCACAGGGCGGCACACTGGAAGATCGACCGCGTTACAACAAATCCCGCTGCTTCGAAACCTTCCCCTTCCCCGACGAAGACACCGGCCTCACCCCCGAACTGCGCACTCGAATCGCCAGCCTGGCCGAACAAATCGACACCCACCGCAAACGCGCCCTGGATCAACTGCGTTCAAAACCAGCCAAGCCGAACTCGCCGGGGGCGGGGCAGTCGGGGCCTGTGGGGAGCGATTTGGTGAGCGCAGCGAGTATGAGCCCCCCGCAGGCCCCGACTGCCCCGCCTCCGGCAGGCAAAACACCAGCCAAGGCAGAAAAAATCACCCTGACCGGCATCTACAACGTCCTGGAAGCCCTGCGCGAAGGCCGGGAGCTCACAGCCAAAGAGAAGCACATCCACACCCAGGCTCTGGTGGCCGTGCTCAAAGACCTGCACGACGAGCTGGACGCCGCCATGGCGCAGGCCTACGGCTGGGAAGACTTGCAAACCGGGCAAGCTGCCCCCGCCACCGACGAGCTGCTCACCCGCCTGGTAGCCCTGAACGCCAAACGCGCCGCCGAAGAAAAGCAGGGCCAGGTGCGCTGGCTGCGCCCCGAGTTCCAGAACCCGGCGGTGAAAGATACGTCTAATAAAGCGCCGAGTGAGGCGCTACAAAATCAGGAGCTACTCACGCATAGCACACGAGGGCTACAGGCCAATTTGGCACTTGAAAACAGTCAAAAACCGGCTAAATCAGCCAAATCTGCAATAGGGGCTTCCACCGGTGACACACCAACCACCCCGTGGCCCGCCACCCTGCCCGAGCAGGTGCGCGCACTGGCCGCCGTGCTCGCCGCCAGCACCGCCCCACTGGCTGTGGCGGACATAGAAGCCCGCTTCAAAGGCAAAGGCCCCTGGAAAAAAGGCCTGCCCCGCATTCTGGAAACACTGGAGGCGCTGGGCCGTGCCCGGCGCGAAGGCGCGCTCTGGCGGGCGTGACCATTTGTGGTGTCTGCCTCTGATCCAGATTTGCGCATCCGTCGGCAAAATATTACAATCGTTATAACTTCAATTTTCCACCAAGAACCCGCCATGCACATGCTCAAACTCACACAGATCGGCAATTCGGTGGGGGTCATCTTGCCCAAGGAAGTCCTGGCCAAACTCCGGGTAGGAAAAGGCGACGAGATTTATTTGACCGAAACACCAGACGGCTTGCGCATCAGCAACCACAACCCCGAATTCGCCGCACAAATTGCCATCGCCAAAGATGTCATGAAGGAGCGCCGTGCTGTCTTGCACGAGCTGGCCAAATGAACCGTTGGTTCTGGATCGACCCGGAAGTCATCCACGCGGTGCATGACATGCAGTTAGCAGAACACGGCGGTGGCGCTGGTGTGCGCGACGCCGGCTTGCTGGCATCCGCATTGGCCAGGCCGTTGCAGCTCGACGCCTACGGCGAGCCGGACGTGGCGGCACTGGCGGCGTCCTATGGCTACGGCCTGTCGCGGAACCACCCGTTTGTCGACGGCAACAAGCGCACGGCCTTCGTCGCGGTGGAGCTGTTTCTTCGCCTCAACGGCCATCAGCTTGACGCCACCGATGCGGATTGCGTGCTCACCATGCTCCAGGTCGCCGCCGGCGACATCAGCGAAGACGCCTTCGCTGCCTGGCTGCGCGCGCGGGTGGCGGCGCGGCCCGGCTGACGGCATTGAAACCTGACTTCATTGCCGCCCAGCTGGCCGCCGCCGGGGTAATGCTGTGGGCGCGTGGCAAAGTCAGACAACGGGCTTTCAATCACCAGCGCCCATGGCAAGCCATTGGCCCGGGGTGTAGGCCCGCACAGGGCTGTGGGCGAAGTCTTTCAGGTTGCGGGTGATGATGGCCTGCGCGCCGGCTTGATGCGCGGCTTGGGCCAATACGGCGTCTTCGAAGTCGGGGGATTTGCTGGCCAGCGCAGCGTCCAGCACCGAGCGGGTAACGGATGCAACTTCATACAGGCCAAGCAAGCTTCGAATTTGCACCATGGCCCCCTTTTTTCCCGCCTCCCTGCTCGACAGGTAAAAGACGGTCGTCACCGTGGACGCGCAAACCAGGCCCGTCACTGCGCCGCGCGCCACCTGATCCATCACCTGGGCGGACTCGTCGGCAAACGGCTTGCGGTCAAGCAAAACGTCCATCAGCACATTGGTGTCGAACAAGACTCTCACAGGTATTTTTCTTCAAGATACTTGTGATAGGCCGCTTTGTCCGGGTCGGTGCTGGGCTGGTGTTTGGCGCTGATTTTGGGCGCAGACTTGGCTTTCAGCACCCCGCGCAGGCTGGCTGTGACGGAACTCAATTCAGCAGGCTTCTTGCCTGCCGATGATCCAGCCAGAGCGGCAGCTTTTGATGCCTTGGCTCCGGTTGGAGCCGCTGACACCGACTGCGCCGCAAGCCGCGCAAAATAATCAGCAACCAGCTGAGAGAGAGAACGCTGATGCACTTGCGCAAAAGCCTTGGCGCTTTCGATCAAACCCGAATCAAGGCGCAAAGTGAGTTTGGTGGGATGGGTCATGCCGCTTGCGGAGTTAAATGACGTACAACTATTTAAATAGTATACGTCAATCCATCCAGGCACTCAAGCTCGAACTCGAGCCCGCAGCAACAGTCCAGCCATTGGCAAACGTCAGTGCACCGCCCGCTCAAACCTGAATTCGCCCGGCGCGTGGATAGTGTCCACGTCCACCGGGATCACATCTTTGGGCATGAACTTGCCCTCCAGGATCAGCTTGGACAGCGGGTTTTCAATGCGCTGCTGGATGGCCCGCTTCAGGGGCCTTGCGCCAAACACCGGGTCGAAGCCGACCTTGGCGAGTTCTTTCAACGCGGCCTTGGAGATTTCCAGCGTCAGGTCCATCTTGGCCAGACGGGCCTGCAGCACCTTGATCTGGATCGCGGCAATCGCCTCGATGTGGCTGGCGGTGAGGCTGTGGAACACCACCGTCTCATCAATACGGTTCAAAAACTCGGGGCGGAAGTGGTTCTTCAGCTCACCGGTTACGGCATCTTTCACGTCTTCGTAGTCCTGCCCCACCATGCTCTGGATCATCTGCGAACCAATGTTGCTGGTCATCACGATCACGGTGTTTTTGAAGTCCACGGTGCGGCCCTGGCCATCGGTCAGGCGGCCATCGTCGAGCACCTGCAGCAGCACGTTGAACACGTCGGGGTGGGCCTTTTCCACCTCGTCGAGCAGCAGCACAGCATAGGGCTTGCGCCGCACGGCTTCGGTGAGATAACCGCCCTCCTCGTAACCCACATAGCCCGGCGGCGCTCCAATCAGCCGCGCCACGGAATGTTTTTCCATGAACTCGCTCATGTCCACGCGAATCAGGTGCTCTTCGCTGTCGAACAGGAATCCGGCCAGCGCTTTGCACAGCTCGGTCTTGCCCACGCCGGTGGGGCCAAGGAACAGGAAACTTCCCGTAGGACGGTTGGGGTCGGAAAGGCCCGAGCGCGAACGGCGAATGGCGTTGGCCACGGCACCGATGGCTTCGTCCTGGCCGACCACTCGGTCGTGCAATTTGCCTTCCATCAGCAGCAGCTTGTCGCGCTCGCCCTGCATCATCTTGGAAACAGGAATGCCCGTGGCGCGGCTCACCACTTCGGCAATTTCTTCTGCACCCACCATGGTGCGCAATAGCTGTGGGCGGCCACCATCTTTGGCATTTTTGGCTTTACCTGCCTCGCTGGCCTGAGCATCTTTAAGCTGTTTCTCCAGTGCTGGCAGTTTGCCGTGTTGAAGCTCACCGACCTTGGCGAAATCGCCTTTGCGGGTGAACTCTTCTATCTGGAACTTGAGCTTGTCGATCTCCTCCATGATGGCTTTGGAGCCTTGGGCCTGAGCCTTTTCAGCCTTCCAGATTTCCTCCAGATCGGCAATCTCTTTTTGCAGGCTGGAGATTTCCTCATTAATCAGCTCAAACCTTTTTTGCGATGCTTCGTCTTTTTCACGGCGCACGGCTTCACGCTCAATTTGCAACTGGATCAGGCGACGGTCTTTCTTGTCCATCACCTCGGGCTTGGAGTCCAACTCGATCTTGATCTTGCTGGCGGCTTCGTCAATCAGGTCGATGGCCTTGTCGGGCAAAAAACGATCTGTGATGTAGCGGTGGGACAGTTCGGCCGCAGCCACGATAGCGGGGTCTGTAATCTGCACGCCGTGGTGCGTCTCGTACCGCGCCTGCAGGCCGCGCAGGATGGCGATGGTGGCTTCCACCGTGGGCTCGCCCACCAGAATTTTCTGGAAACGGCGCTCCAGCGCGGCGTCTTTTTCGATGTATTTGCGGTATTCATCCAGCGTGGTGGCGCCCACGCAGTGCAGTTCGCCACGGGCCAGCGCGGGCTTGAGCATGTTGCCGGCGTCCATGGCGCCTTCGGCCTTGCCGGCGCCCACCATGGTGTGCAGTTCGTCGATGAACACAATGGTCTGGCCTTCGTCCTTGGCCAGGTCTTTGAGCACATTCTTCAGGCGCTCTTCAAACTCGCCGCGAAACTTGGCACCGGCCAAGAGTGCTGCCATGTCCAGGCTGAGCACGCGTTTGCCTTTGAGCGACTCGGGCACCTCGCCCGCCACGATGCGCTGCGCCAGGCCTTCCACAATGGCGGTCTTGCCCACGCCAGGCTCACCAATCAAGACGGGGTTGTTTTTGGTGCGGCGCTGCAGCACCTGAATGGCACGGCGGATTTCATCGTCGCGGCCAATCACCGGGTCCAGCTTGCCTAAACGGGCGCGCCCGGTCAGGTCGATGCAGTATTTCTTGAGTGACTCGCGCTGGTCTTCCGCGTCGGCGCTGTCCACGTTTTGCCCGCCGCGAACCGCATCAACGGCAGTTTCGAGCGACTTGCGGGTCAAGCCGCTTTCCCTGGCGATTTTTCCGATGTCCTGCTTGCTGTCAGCAACTGCCAGCAAAAACAGCTCGCCTGCAATGAACTGGTCACCGCGCTTGATGGATTCCTTTTCGGCCGCCTGCAGCAGCACCCCCATGTCACGGTCCAGCGTGATCTGCTCCTGGCCCTGCACCTGCGGCTGCTTCTTCACAAACGCTTCGGCCGCGGCCAGCAAACCCGGCAGGTTCACCCCAGCGCGTTGCAGCAGGGCCTTGGGGCCGTCGTCCTGGCGCAGCATGGCCACCAGCACATGGGCCGGGGTGATGTAGGCGTGGTCGCTGCCCAGCGCCAGTGTCTGGGCTTCGCCCAGGGCTTCCTGAAATTTGGTGGTGAGCTTGTCGATTCGCATGAATTTCTCCGATTGCTTACCAACTGGCGCTCATAGGCCGATTTTCAAGAGGCGGGCCCGGCAGGCGAGTTAGACAGGTTCAACCCCCATTTGGCCAGCGCAGCATCATCCGTCACCCGTGCATCCACCCAGCGGGCACCGGCAGGCGTCTGCTCTTTCTTCCAGAAGGGTGCCTGGGTTTTCAGGTAATCCATCAGAAACTCGCAGGCCTGAAAACTCTGCCCCCGGTGTGAGGACGTGACGGCCACCATCACCACCTGATCCAGCGGCTGCAGCAGACCCACACGGTGGATGACGCGTGCGCCCAGAATGTCAAAGCGCAGATGCGCCTGGTCGATCATGGCTTCAATCGATTTTTCGGTCATGCCGGGGTAGTGCTCCAGCTCCATCGTGCTGACGGACTGGCCGTCGTTGCGGTCCCGCACGGTGCCAACGAAGCTGCACACCGCGCCCACCTCCTTGTTGTTCGCACGCAAAATTTCAATCTCGGTGGCGAGATTGAAATCGGCGGTTTGAATGACGGCGCGTGCAGTGTCCACTTCCAGATTGTGCCAGTGCCAGGACATCGGCGAGGTGCTTGCGCCGATGCTGGCGACCGCTTCGGCTGCGAATCATCCGCCTGTCACCGGTGGGAAGAAAGCCACTTCGGCACCGTCAACCAGCGCCGCCGCCTCGTCGCTCATGACCTGGTTCAACGCCAGGCGCACGGCCCGTTCGCGTGACAGCGCCCGGGCATGCGGGCCACCCAGGGCAATCAGCTCGGTGCGCAGGTCAGCCAGCGACGTGGCCGGGGTCTCACGCTGCTCAGTGCTGCAGCCAATGGCTTCGCGGATAGAGGCGAAGTATTTGACGGTGATTTTCATGACAGCCACTCTGCAAACGGGATGAACTGCACCACATCGCCCGGTGCAATGGTGCACCCCGGCGGGTTGTCCACCACACCGTCGCCCCACACCGCCGAGGTGAGTACCCCCGAGCTTTGATTGGGGAACAGGTCCAAACCACCCGCCGCGTTACGCCGGACCCGCAGAAATTCACGGCGTTTATCGGCACGGCCCCATGTGAAATGGGCGGGGACAGCTATGGAATTTGTAGCAACCTGCGAGACGCCCTGCAGTTTGAGCAGGAACGGCCGCACCAGCAGCAGGAAGGTGATGAAGCTCGACACGGGGTTACCCGGCAGGCCCATGAAATGCGTTTTACCCACTTTGCCGTCAAGTTGAACGTCAATGTGCCCGTAGGCAAACGGCTTGCCCGGCTTGATGGCGATCTGCCACAGATCGAGCCGGCCCAGCGCTTGCACAGCAGGTTTGATATGGTCTTCTTCCCCCACCGACACACCGCCGCTGGTGAGGATCAGGTCATGGTGCTCAGCCGCTGCACGCAAAGCCTGCAGCGTGGCATCACGCTTGTCCGGCACGATGCCCAGGTCCGTCACCTGGCAACCCAGGCGTTGCAGCAGCGCACACAGAAAAAACCGGTTGGAGTTGTAGATGGCACCGGGCTGCATGTCTTGCGGCGCCACCGTGCCAGGCATCACCAGTTCGTCACCCGTGGAGAACAGGGCCACGCGGGGCCGGGCTGCCACCACCAGCCGGTCCAGGCCAATGCTGGCTGCCAGCCCCAGTGAAGCGGGCGTGAGGCGATCTCCTTTTTGTAATACCACGGCACCGCGCGTCACGTCTTCACCGGCGCGGCGAATCCATTGCCCCGAAATCGGCACGGTGTTGATACACACGCCACTCTCACCCTCGGGTTGACAATCTTCCTGCATCAACACAGCGTCAGCACCAGTCGGAATGGGTGCCCCTGTAAAGATGCGCGCTGCGCTACCGGGTGTCATGGCCGCACCGGTGAACCCGGCCGCAATGCGCTGCGTGACCTGGAGCACGACGCCCGCATGGGGCACGTCGGCGCAGCGTACCGCATATCCATCCATCGAGCTGTTGTCGTTTGGCGGCACCTGCAGGCCGGACTTGATGTCTTGCGCCAGCACGCGCCTATCAGCATCAAACAGGGCGACCGTTTCGGTGCCGGCCAGGGTCCGGGCATGTGCCAATAGTGCCGCCAGCGCGTCGTCCAGTGTTGCCAGTGGACTGCGGGGCACATTCATGGTGGTTTGGCCGGCAGATTCAGGAGTCATGTCATTCACCTGGCAATCCTGACAACCTTCATGTGCATTCGGACGCAATGTAGTGTTTCATCTGCTCAACGTCAGCGGGCATCACCAAAACCTTCTTTGGCAGATTTTCAATGCCTTCAAACTGCGGTGGACGAGACGGTGGCTGCCCCAGCGCCTGCACAATTGTTTCAGCAAACTTGATGGGCAGCGCGGTTTCGAGCACGATCATCGGCACCCCTGCCGTCAGGTACTCACGGGCCACCTGCACGCCGTCTGCGGTGTGCGTGTCAATCATCATGCCCGTTCGTTTGAAGGTGTCACGGATAGTGTCCAGCCGGTTGGCGTGTGTGCTCTTGCCGCTGACAAAACCGTAAGTGGATGCCGCCTGTTGGAACGCGGCATCGGCACTCAGATCAAAGCGACCAGACTGATTCAGCGCGTTATCAAACAGTGCCTTCACGCGCGCACCGTCGCGGCCCAGCAGGTCGAACACAAAGCGCTCAAAGTTGCTGGCCTTGGAAATGTCCATGGACGGGCTGGAGGTTTCGTGCGTGTCGGCCGTGCCGCGCACGCGGTACACGCCGGTGCGGAAGAACTCGTCGAGCACATCGTTCTCGTTGGTGGCAACCACCAGCTTGTCGATGGGCAGGCCCATCTGGCGTGCCACGTGGCCGGCGCAGACGTTGCCGAAGTTGCCAGACGGCACGGCGAAGCTGACCTTTTGCGAGTTGCGATTCGCCGACGGGCCGCCCCTAGGCGAATCAGCCCCCTCGGGGGGCAGCGAGGACACGCCAGTGCCGAGCGTGGGGGCACCATGTTCTGTGGCCTGGATGTAGCCCGCAAAGTAGTACACCACCTGCGCCAACAAACGCGCCCAGTTAATGGAGTTGACGGTGCCAATCTTGTACTTGCGCTTGAACGCCAGGTCGTTGGAGACGGCCTTGACGATGTCCTGGCAGTCATCAAACACGCCCTTGATGGCGATGTTGTGGATGTTGGCGTCTTGCAGGCTGAACATTTGCGCCTGCTGAAAAGGGCTCATGCGCCCAAACGGGCTGGTCATGAAAACGCGCACGCCCTTTTTGCCGCGCATGGCGTATTCGGCCGCGCTGCCGGTGTCGCCACTGGTGGCGCCCAGGATGTTGAGTTCTTCGCCCCGGCGGCCCAGCTCGTATTCGAACAGGTTGCCCAGCAACTGCATGGCCATGTCCTTGAAGGCCAGCGTAGGGCCATTGGACAGGGCTTCGATCCACACACCGTCTTCGAGGTGGCGCAGCGGCACGATCTCGCCGGTGCCAAACACCTCGGCGGTGTAGGTCTTGACGCACAGGGCGCGCAGGTCGTCGGCGGGAATGTCGTCGATGTAGAGCGACAGGATCTCGAACGCCAATGCGGCGTAGCCTTGCCCGTGGTAGACCTTGCGCCACTGGGTCAGCGTGGCGTCGCTCACCTGCGGATAGACCTCGGGCAGGTACAGCCCACCATCGGGCGCCAGACCCTCCAGCAGGATTTCGCAGAAGCGTTTGCGGTCCGGCGTACTGGTCGATGCAGCGCGGGTGGAGATGTAACGCATCAGTTCAGCTCCTCTTTGCGGATACAGGTGATGGGCGCCAGCACGGTGGGAAGGCCCTGCATCTGGGCAATGGCCACGTTCATCTTGGCTTCGGCGCAGTCGTGCGTGAGAATGATCACGTCAGTTTGGGTACCCGCTTCGCCGCTGATTTCGTCGGCTTCACGCTGCAGCACCGCGTCGATGCTGATGCCAGCCTCGGCCAGGATGCCGGTGACCTTGGCCAGCACGCCAGCCTCATCGGCCACGCGCAGGCGCAGGTAGTAGCTGGTCACCACTTCACCCATGGGCAGGATGGGCGTGTTACTCATGGCGCCGGGCTGGAAGGCCAGGTGCGGCACGCGCTGGGCGGCGTCGGCGGTGTGCAGGCGGGTGATGTCCACCAGGTCGGCAATCACGGCGCTGCCAGTGGGCTCGGAGCCCGCGCCCTTGCCGTAGTACAGCGTGGTGCCCACGGCATCGCCGTTCACCACCACGGCGTTCATCGCGCCTTCCACATTGGCAATGAGGCGCTTGGCCGGAATCAGCGTGGGATGCACGCGCAGCTCGATGCCCACATTGCCATTCACCACCATGCGCTTGGTAATGCCCAGCAGCTTGATGCGGTAGCCCAGTTGCTCGGCGTACTTGATGTCCACAGAGCCCAGCTGGGTGATGCCTTCCACGTAGGCTTTGTCGAACTGCACGGGAATGCCGAAGGCGATGGCCGACATCAGTGTGAGCTTGTGCGCGGCGTCCACACCTTCGATGTCGAAGGTCGGGTCGGCTTCGGCGTAGCCCAGGCGTTGCGCTTCTTTGAGCACCACGTCAAAGTCCAGGCCCTTGTCGCGCATCTCGGACAGGATGAAGTTGGTGGTGCCGTTGATGATGCCGGCAATCCACTGCACGCGGTTGGCGGTCAGCCCTTCGCGCAACGCCTTGATGATGGGGATGCCACCGGCCACGGCCGCTTCAAACGCGACCATCACGCCCTTGGCAGATGCAGCGGCAAAGATTTCGGTGCCATGCACGGCCAGCAGCGCCTTGTTGGCGGTAACCACGTGTTTGCCTGCGGCAATGGCTTCGAGCACCAGTTCCTTAGCCAGCGTGTAGCCACCAATCAGCTCCACCACGATGTCGATGTCGGGGTTGCGGATGATCTCGCGCGCATCGGCCACCACACGGGCCTTGCCGCCCACGATGTCCTGGGCCAGCGCGGTGTTGCGGCGCGACACCATGGTTACCTCGATGCCGCGGCCAGCGCGGCCCTTGATTTCTTCCTGGTTGCGCTGCAGGACGTTGAACACACCACTGCCCACGGTGCCCAGGCCCATCACGCCCACTTGTATCGGTTTCATAAATTCTTCAGGTAAAAAGTACGTCTGGCCCTCATGCATACTGCACGAGTCGCTATCAAAATCAGAGTGATTCAAGTCCCATTGCGCTTGCGATAACTCTCCAGGAACTTCGCGATGCGGTCAATGGCTTCGCGCAGATCGTCCTCATGGGGCAGGAACACAATGCGGAAATGGTCGGGCTGTTGCCAGTTGAACCCCGTGCCCTGCACCAGCATCACGCGGGTCTCACGCAGCAGCTCCAGGAAAAACTGGCGGTCGTCCGAGATGGGGTACACCTTGGGGTCCAGTTTGGGAAACATGTAGAGGGCAGCCTGCGGCTTGACGCAGCTCACGCCGGGAATGGCGGTGATCAACTCGTAGGCCAGATCGCGCTGGCGGCGCAGGCGTCCACCTTCGCAGACCAGGTCGTTGATGCTCTGGTAACCGCCCAAAGCGGTCTGGATGGCCCATTGGCCGGGCACGTTGGAGCACAGCTTCATGTTCGAGAGCATGTTCAGGCCCTCGATGTAGTCGGTCGCGGCCTTCTTGTTGCCCGACACCACCAGCCAGCCCGCGCGGTAGCCGCAGGAGCGGTAGCTCTTGGAGAGCGAGTTGAAAGTCAGCGTCAGTACATCGGTGGACAGGCTGGCCAGCGCCGTGTGGTGGATGCCGTCGTACAGCACCTTGTCATACACCTCGTCCGCCAGAATCACCAGGCCATGCGCACGTGCAATCTCAACGATGCCTTGCAACAGTTCGGTGGAATACAGCACACCCGTGGGGTTGTTGGGGTTGATGACCACGATGCCCTTGGTGCGCGGCGTGATCTTGGCGCGGATGTCGTCCAGGTTGGGCATCCAGCCATTGGCCTCATCGCACAGGTAGTGCACCGGGGTGCCGCCGGACAGGCTGGTGGCCGCAGTCCACAGCGGGTAATCGGGCATGGGCAGCAGCAGCTCGTCGCCGTTGTCCAGCAGCGCATTGGTGGCCATGGTGATGAGCTCACTGGCACCGTTGCCCAGGTAGATGTCATCGAGCGTGACGCCGGCAATGCCCTGCTTCTGGGTTTCGTGCATCACAGCCTTGCGGGCCGCGAAGATGCCCTTGCTGTCCGAATAGCCTGCCGAGTTGGGCAGGTTGCGGATCATGTCCTGCTGAATTTCTTCAGGCGCATCAAAACCAAACACCGCCAAGTTGCCCAGATTGAGCTTGATGATCTTTTGGCCCTCGTCCTCCATCTGACGCGCCGCGTCCATGATGGGACCGCGGATGTCATAGAGCACATTGGCCAGCTTGGCAGATTTC
>JBJOPS010000011.1:0-100671 GCA_046050465.1 Pseudomonadota bacterium
CGGGCGTGGACTGGCATGTGGCCATGCGCCCGGCAAAGCGCAAAGCTCAGAAGCACATGCCCTGGGCAGCAGTGGCCGAACAGGTTGAAAAGCTCAAAGCCAGCGTGCGGGCCAAGGTGGAGCACCCGTTCAGAGTCATCAAGTGCCAGTTCGGCTTTACGAAGGTGCGCTACAAGGGTTTGGCCAAGAACACGGCACAACTCATGACCTTGTTTGCACTGTCGAACTTGTGGATGGCTTGCAGACACCTCCTGGAGGTGCAGGGATGAGTGCGCCCGTAGCGCGGGCAATTGCCCAAGCACTGCCTCAAAAGGCTTCAAACCAGAGCCAAACTGCTGCGAAATTCGATCAGGACGCACTTCGTGTTTCATCAGGTGAACTTTTAACCTTCAACTCCCGCTGTGGCGGGGGTTGTGCAGACCTTCCTTAAGTCGACTCACTGGCAAACGCCAAGTGTTTTTTGGCTACTGTAAATAGCCATCGGGTCGTACAGTTCAAATGGGAATGACCCCACTCCAGTGGTGTCAATTCGCAGAGTTTGCAGATAGTCAGCAAACAAAAAGAAGCCGATTGGAGAGAAGCCCGGGCGTGGATGTCTTGTAACGATGAACTTGGTGCTCCACCTTTGGCCGCCCATGTTGTCGAAGGTAATGCTTCCTACGCCGATTTTTTGACCAAAATTCACGACTCTGGCATCCCCTGCGCTGTTTATAGTCGCGAGATATTCTGTGGACTCTTCTGGCATCACAACAGAAAAAGTGTGCCCGTGCTCAGCATACGCTTTGCATTTGTAAACAGTCTCAGAAAAAGCACTATGGGATAAAAATATCAGTGTGAAAGCGGCGGTTAGAAAGCCAGTTTTTTCGGTAGTGAGCTTCATGGCAATTGCTGCTTTCAAGAAGTAACAGGGCAAAAGCAATTTAGCAGCCTTTGCTTACATGCCCAGTCTAAGTTAAGTTTCCTTGCAAATGAACTTCAATCCTGCCCCACGTTGGGCAGCATGCATATCCCCCAAATGGGGGCAGTAGCTTTTAGCACGCGCTAAAACGTTGCACAGCCATGACGCGAAACAAATCGGCGCAGCCCAAGGTGCGCACACCCGCATCTCCACCATGGCGGTCGATGATGCGGCCAAACGTCTTCCATGGCACGTACTCCATGACTTGCGCAAACAGCGTCTTGCCCACGTTCATGCGTCACCTCAGGTTGTTCAAACCCGAGAGCATCGCAAATGTGCAAACTGAAATTCAAATCGTGGACACCCATGAATCTCTTGAAACCCGCATCGTTATTGGCTTGCACGCCTTTGGCCATCATTTAAACCGGACACTACTGACTGCACACATGTTTTTATTTGATCGAGGTTACGCCATGCGCATGGAGAATATCCATCATTCTCCGGATGGACCGATTGTTGCAGAGACAACAGCACTAAAATCGAAGGCTTCTCGCCGTAGCACAGTGGATAGTGCACATGCCTCCTAAGCGTGGGACACTGGTTCGATTCCAGTCGGCGAGACCACTCACAGGTACGCCATGTCATACGCCGAAGCAATCCCAGATTTGAAAGATTCGGTAAACAGTGCTTGGTTTTGTACGTGCAGGCCGGCTGGCTTGTTATTTTGACAGCAGGCGCATCGCTTCTTCGAGCCCCTTGATGGTGAGGGGATACATGCGCTGATTCACGAGCTGCTGAATCACGCTAATGCTCTGACGGTATTGCCACACCCCTTGCGGCTCGGGGTTGATCCAGGCGAATCTGGGAAATGCGCTGGTCAGGCGTTGCAGCCATTCGGCGCCGGCTTCTTCGTTGTTGTATTCCACACTGCCACCAGGCTGCAAAATTTCATACGGGCTCATGGTGGCGTCGCCAATGAAGATGAGCTTGTAGTCCTTGTTGTACTTGCGGATGATGTCCCACGTGGCAAATTTCTCGCTGAAGCGGCGGCGGTTGTTCTTCCACATGAAGTCATACACACAATTGTGGAAGTAATAAAACTCCATGTGTTTGAACTCGGTCTTGGTGGCCGAGAACATTTCTTCCACGCGCGCAATGTGCTCGTCCATGGTGCCGCCAACGTCCATCAGCAGCAGCACTTTCACATTGTTGTGGCGCTCCGGGCGCATCTTGATGTCCAGATAGCCCGCGTTGGCAGCTGTTTTGCTGATGGTTTCGTCCAGATCCAGCTCGTCTTCGTGGCCTTCGCGTGCGAACTTGCGCAGGCGGCGCAAGGCAACCTTGATGTTGCGTGTGCCCAGTTCCTGCGTGTCGTCGTAATCCTTGTAAGCACGCTGGTCCCAAACCTTCACCGCGCTCTTGTTGCGGCTTTTTTCCTGGCCTATGCGGATGCCTTGCGGGTTGTAACCGTTGGCACCAAAGGGCGAGGTGCCGCCGGTGCCAATCATCTTGCTGCCGCCTTCGTGGCGTTCTTTCTGCTCTTCGAAACGCTTTTTGAGCGTCTCCATCAATTCGTCCCAGCCCATCTTCTCGATCTTGGCTTTTTCTTCAGGGCTCAGCTCCAGCTCCAGATTTTTGCGCAACCACTCCAGTGGAATGTCCTGCGTGAAATCGGCAACAGTCTCTACACCTTTGAAATATGAAGCAAACGCGCGGTCGAACTTGTCGTAATGCTTTTCGTCTTTCACCAGTGTGGTGCGGCTCAGGTAATAAAAGTCGTCGATCTTGTAGCCACTGCCGTCCTCGTTGTCACTGGCAGGCCCCACTACGCCTTCCTTCAGCGCTTCCATCAGGGTCAGGTACTCCTTGACCGAAACCGGCAGCTTGGCCGAGCGCAGCGTGTAGAAGAAATCGATCAACATGATGTCACTCCTGTTGCCAGCAACCTGATGCCTAGTTCCTGGGTTTATTCAGTGAATGCAGCAACTGCGCTTTGACTTCCGGCCACTCGCCGCTACGCAGGCTGTAGATCACCGTGTCGCGAATAGTGCCATCTCGTCGCAGGGCATGGCCGCGAATGACACCGTCTTTTCTGGCGCCCAGCCGCTCAATGGCCGCTTGTGACGCAAAGTTGAAGTTGTCTGTGCGCCAGCCCACCACGTGGCAGCCCAATGTCTCGAAAGCATGCGTCATCATGAGCAACTTGCAGGTGGAGTTCACGTGCGTTCGCTGGCAGCGCTGGGCGTACCAGGTGTAGCCAATTTCCACGCGCTTGATGGCCGGTACGATGTCGTGGTAACTGGTGCTGCCCAGAACTGTGCCCGTGGCCTGTTCTGTCACGGCAAAGGCAAAGCGGTTGCCTGCCTCGCGCATGGCCAGCGCGTCTTCAATGTATTTGCGGGTTTGCTCGGGCTCGGGCACCGAGGTAACGCGAATGTTCCACAGTTCGCCATCTGCAGCAGCAGCCTTCAGACCCGCTTCATGTGTCAGGGATAACGGTACCAGCTCAACGCCGCGTGAGACAAGTTTGACGGGTTCAACAAAAGCCATTTTTCAGTCCTCTTTCTGCCTGGTTTTTCTCACGCGCCAGCGCCTCGCGAGTTGCAGGCCAATGCCACCTCCCAACCCTACCAGCACGATGGCGGCGATGCTGGCGTTGCCGTAGCCTTCTGCAAAGATGTTCAGATCTAACAGGCGACCGACCCAGTAACCCAGCAGGGCACCACCGATAAAACCAATGGCGTCAGACAGGCCTTCAAGCAGCAATTTGTTCATGGCAGTTCAGCCCCGGCTCAGCGGTTGTGCCGCTGCATGAACACCAGCTTTTCAAACAGTGTGACGTCTTGCTCGTTCTTGAGCAGCGCCCCTACCAATGGGGGCACGGTCACCTTGTCGTCCTTGCTTTGCAGCACGTCCAGTGAAATGTCTTCAGCTACCAGCAGCTTGAGCCAGTCCAGCAGCTCGCTCGTAGAAGGTTTTTTCTTCAGACCCGGCAGGTTGCGCACGTCATAAAACGTCTTCATCGCGGCAGTCAACAACTCTTTCTTCAGACCGGGGAAGTGCACATCCACAATGCTCTTCATGGTTTCAGCATCAGGAAACTTGATGTAGTGAAAAAAGCATCGGCGCAAAAACGCATCGGGCAACTCTTTTTCGTTGTTGGATGTGATGACCACCAGTGGGCGGTGTTTGGCCTTGATCAGTTCGCGGGTCTCGTAGCAATAAAACTCCATCCGGTCGATTTCACGCAGCAGATCGTTTGGAAACTCGATGTCGGCCTTGTCGATTTCGTCAATCAGCAGCGCCACGGGCTCCTCGGCTGTAAATGCCTGCCAGAGCACGCCCTTGACGATGTAGTTGTGAATGTCCTTCACCCGCTCGCCCCCGTCCACATCGGACAGCTGCGAGTCGCGCAGACGGCTCACAGCGTCATATTCATACAAACCCTGCTGGGCCTTGGTGGTGGATTTAATGTGCCATTGCAGCAACGGCATGTTCAGCGCCTGGGCTACTTCCTCGGCCAGCATGGTCTTGCCGGTGCCGGGCTCGCCCTTCACCAGCAGGGGGCGCTTGAGGGTAATGCCCGCGTTCACAGACAGCATCAAGTCCTGGGTTGCGACGTAGTTCTTGGTTCCCTTGAATTTCATGGTCATGGTGGGTGGCAGGAAAAATGGCAGACCAAATGGTCAAATCGGGGGAAAAGAGTGGCCGATATAATCTCGTACACCCGTTTTCCAGTCACTGATTGATTGTCCTCGCAAAATGAAAAAACTGTTCTTGTCGATGTCTGTCCTGCTTGTCGCTTGCGTGACGGCTTTTTCTGCCAATGCCCAAGAGGTCAAAGGTGACATCAAGGCGGGCGAGAAAAAGGTAGCCATGTGCATTGGTTGCCATGGTATCAAGGGCTATCAAGCCAGTTTTCCGGAAATTTACAAAGTGCCCATGATCTCCGGGCAGGGCGCCAAGTACATTGTTTCAGCGCTGAACGCCTATAAAAAAGGCGATCGCAAGCACCCGACCATGCGCGGTATTGCTGATTCGCTGAACGATCAGGACATGGCCGATGTAGCCGCTTATTACGAATCCAATGGCAAGGTGGAAGGCGCCCCGGTAGCTGGCAAGGCCGAGGCCACTGGGAAAGCCGCAGAATTGTTGACCAAAGGCGCCTGTGTGTCCTGCCACGGTGATAACTTTGCCAAACCGATTGATCCCACCTATCCAAAAATCGCCGGTCAACATGCGGATTACCTGTTTGTTGCGCTCAAATCCTATAAAACCGAAGGCAACGCGACCTGGGGCCGTTCCAATGGTGTAATGGCAGGCATTGCCAAGCAGTTCACGAATGCGGAACTCAAGGAACTGGCCAACTACCTGCACTCGTTGCCAACCGAGCTGAAAACGGTGCCACAGAACAAGTTCCGGTAGTGCACGAATGCACTATGTGCATGTTAAGCGACCCACTCGGTAAATACCTCATGGGGTTGGCAAGTCACACTTTTCAGGTCTGACTTATGTCTCGATTCCGGGGGGCGGATCTCCCAGAAACAGCCCCTGCAGGTCGCTCAAAAAGTCAAATCCACGAATAGTGGGTTTGATACGGTTCAAGTCCCGCGCAATCAGGCCTTTGCATTCTGCCTGCTCCAGCCCGGCCTGGATAGCAGTGATTGACAAACCTGTACGCTCTGAAAATTGGCTCAGACTGAAGCCGTTTCTTAAACGCAGGGCATTGAGCATGAACTCAAACGGCAATTCAGCGCGGCTGATTTCCTCTTCTTGCGCAACCGGCTGGTCGGCCAAGGCATGTGTCATATACCGCTGGGGTTCGCGGTAACGGACCTGGCGAACCACGCGGTGGGCAAAGCTGAGTTTGCTGTGCGCACCCGATCCGATGCCCAGATAGTCGCCAAACTGCCAGTAGTTCAGGTTGTGAACGCAGCGGTGCCCGGGTTTGGCATAAGCCGAGACCTCATAACGATCCAGCCCGGCGTCCTGCGTCAGTTCGGTGATGCGGTCCAACATTGCGTAGGCGGTGTCGTCTTCTGGAACCACGGGTGGGAACTTGGCGAAGTAGGTGTTGGGTTCGATGGTCAGGTGGTAAATCGAGATGTGAGAAGGTCTTAGGCCCAGTGCCGTCTGGATATCCTGTTCCGCATCGTGGAGTGACTGGCCCGGCAGCGCATACATGATGTCAAGATTGAAGGTGTCAAACGAATGCGCCGCCTCTTCTACCGCCTCGATAGCCTGCGCCCGATCGTGCACACGACCCAGGGCCTTGAGATGCTGGTCGTTGAAGCTCTGCACACCCACCGACAGCCGCGTCACGCCCGCACTGCGGAAAGCCTTGAATCGGTCTTTTTCAAACGTACCCGGATTGGCCTCTAGCGTGATCTCGCAGTCTGGCTCCAGCCTCAGACGCGCCCGGATACCCCCCAGCAGCCGGTCGATTGCCTCGGGAGAAAAGAGGCTGGGCGTGCCACCACCAATAAAGATGCTGTGAACCGAGCGACCCCAGATCAGTGGCAGGGCGGCCTCCAGATCAGCCATCAGGGCGTCCAGGTAGCGTTGCTCAGGTACTTCCGCCATACGCATCTCATGGGAGTTGAAATCGCAGTAGGGGCACTTCCTGATGCACCACGGCAGATGCACATACAGCGACAGTGGCGGAAGCGCCGCAAGCTGCAACATACCCGGGCGCATGTAGTGCTGAGGGTCACGTAGTGGAACGCCGCCCGACGACTCCCCGGCTGGAAAAATCGGAATCATGCCAATGCCAGCCAGCGCTCCCGAATCAGTCCGACCATTTCGTGCGCAGCACGACCCCGGTGGCTGATACGGTTTTTGATATCCGTTGGCAACTGCGCAAAGGTCTTGCCCAACCCGGAGATCCACATTACCGGATCGAACCCAAAGCCATTGGTGCCCACAGGCTTGCGCGCAATCTCTCCCACAACGCGGCCTACGGCAATCAGCGGTTCAGGGTCATCGGGGGAGCGCACTGCCACCAGCGTGCTTACGAGGGCCGCGCGCCGGTTGTCGATATGCTGCATCTGCTCCAGCAAGGCTCGCACGTTGTTGTCATCGCTTTTGGGATAACCAAACTGGGTGGCGTAGTAAGCAGTGTCCACGCCCGGCAAGCCTTCAAAGGCATCAACGCACAGACCCGCATCGTCGGCAATGGCAGCCAGCCCGGAATACGCACTGGCGTTACGCGCCTTTGTCAGCGCGTTTTCGACAAAGGTGCGATACGGCTCAGCCGCCTCCGGCACGCCCAACTCGGCTTGCACCACCAGATCCAGACCCAGAGGCGCAAACATGGTCTGCAATTCGGAAAGCTTGCCACGGTTGTTGGAAGCCAGAACAATACGCATGAAATATGGCCTTGGCCCCCTGAAATATTGCGTTGTAAGCTATGATTTTGATAGCGATTGTGTCTGCAAAGCCACCAGTTCAGTGATGCCTTTCTCGGCCAGCGCGAGCAACGTGTCCATCTCCTTGCGGGAAAAGGCAGCGCCCTCTGCAGTGCCCTGCACCTCAACATAGTGACCGGCGCCCGTCATCACCACGTTCATGTCGGTGTCACACGCAGAGTCTTCGATGTACTCCAGGTCCAGCATGGGAATGCCCTTGACGATGCCTACCGAGATGGCGGCCACGTGTCCCACGATGGGTGTCGCCGGCAGCTTGCCTGAAGTGATGAGGGTGTTCACAGCGTCATGCGCTGCCACGAATGCGCCGGTAATGGCCGCCGTACGGGTGCCCCCGTCGGCCTGGATCACATCGCAGTCCAGATAAATCGTGCGTTCACCGAGCTTCTTCAGATCAAACACGGCCCGCATGGAGCGGCCTATCAGGCGCTGGATTTCCTGCGTGCGTCCGCTTTGCTTGCCCCGCGCCGCTTCACGATCGCTGCGTGTATGGGTAGCACGAGGCAGCATGCCGTATTCGGCTGTCACCCAGCCTTCTCCACTCCCCCTTTTGTGGTTGGGTACTTTTTCTTCAACAGACGCTGTGCACAGGACTCTCGTCGCCCCAAACTCGATCAACACGGAGCCCTCAGCGTGGATGGTGTATCCCCGAGTGATGCGCACAGGGCGCAGTTGATTGGCCTGACGGGCGCCGCTTCGTTCAAATTGACTCATAATTTCTCTTGTTGAAGACAATACCGGAGCAAAGTTTGGACAACTATGCGGCGGTTTAGCCTCTTCTGGCGGCCGTCCGCCTGATGGCTTCGTTGATTTCGGCGATGGAACGTTCTATTTCGGCGTCGTTGAGATCATCGACCCCGGCGTCAATCCAGCCGGCCTGCACGGTGGAGGCAAAAACCCCATTGTTGATGCTGTCAGTAGAGACGCCGCCCAGTGCTGACTCACTCGCGTCAGGCGTCTCCCACTCAAAGGCAATTACCGTAACGTTGTCACTGCTGCTGCCGGCTTTTGCAAGCGCTTTTTCAACCAGGTCAGGAGCAGCCTGAGTAACCGCCTTTTGCCCCAGCTCGTACACAATTTCAATATCGTTCAGGCTGCCCCATAAACCGTCTGAGCACAGTAGAACCTTGTCCCCCTGTTTCAGAGCCATGGGACCACTCACGTCAAAAATTGGTTTGGCAGGAGAACCAAGGCAAGTAAACAAAATGTTGCGATTGAAGTGTACAGGTGCCTTTGCGGCTACACCCTCTGTGGCTGGTTGCTCCATGTAGGAGTGATCCCGTGTGCGGGCAAGCAGCTCACCATCACGTACCAGATAAAGGCGTGAATCGCCACTGTGAATCCATGTGGCGTAGCCACCTTGTACCAGTACAGCAACCAAAGTAGTACGAGGCGTATCCAAAATGCCCTGTTCAACTGCATAACGCAGTATCTGGCGATGTGCCGCCATCAAGGCAGTTTGAAGAAACGCCGTAACATCTGGCACTTCAGGTTGTGCCTCCTTCTGAAAGTTTGCAGAAAATGACTGCAACGCCAACTGTGCAGCCATTTCCCCCTCGGGGTGTCCGCCCATACCATCTGCAAGCAGAAAGATCCCGGCCCCACGCGTGTAGCAATAGCCCATTCGGTCTTCGTTCTTTTGTCGGCCGCCCTTGCGACTCAACTGAAACACCGAAAACCTCATTTTGTCTTGCCGCCAAAACCCGTTACATTTTTCACACTCTTTTTGGTGTCCGACACCATCGTGTCAAATTGCAGCCGGACTTTCTCACCAACTGACAACTTGGTGTAGCGACGTTCACCCTCCCGGCTTAGCTCCTTCTGAAGTGCAAAAACCGATTGTGGACGTGATAGAGGGTCCAATGCCATGCACCACTCGACGACTTCAATCAGGTTGTCTGAGTAGACACCACGCAAACGTGCAAGTGCAATGGCAATCCGGTCTTTCTCAAGTCGCTGTGGTGCCTCATTGGGGGGATAGCCCTGCATGCAGGCGTAAATACATGCGCCAATGGCGTATATGTCGGTCCAGGGCCCCATGGATGCGTCACGACGATACATTTCGGGTGCGGCAAAACCAGGTGTGTACATCGGACGAATGAAATTGCCCTCCTTGCTCAGAACCTCACGGGCAGCACCGAAGTCAATCAACACCGACTTATTGTCATCGGTGATAAAGATATTGGCAGGCTTGATATCCAGATGCAGCATTTTGTGCTGATGAACAATTCGCAAGCCGCGCAGTATCTCGTCAAAAAGGGAGCGGATTGTTGACTCCCGGAACACTTTCTGTTGTTTCAAATCCCGAGCTGTGATGATGAAGTCCTGAAGAGCTGCACCTTCCAGATAATTCATCACCATATAAACGGTCTCATTCTCACGGAAGAAATTCATCACACTCACAACTGAAGGGTGAGAAATTTGGGCGAGTGACCGGCCCTCTTCAAAAAAGCTCTTGAGTCCAAGACGGTAGAGGGACAGTTTTTCAGAAGCAACCTGTGGGCGCAACTCACCAAGACTGCGAGTGGCCAGAGACGACGGCAGATATTCTTTTACGGCGACTTTCTGACCTTCCGAGTCCAATGCCAAGTAAACGACCCCAAAACCACCTGCGGCTACCTTGCGAATAACGCGATACCCTCCGATTACGGTATCTGGTGGTAACGGGGTGGGTTTGACCTTTGACATAATTTGGAGTGTGCGCTCGTCGGATCAGGTTGAACCGGGTTATTCTCGGAACCCCTCCGATCAAGAAGAGAACCACGATGCCAGTTTACAGCATGACTGGCTATGCCAGTGCACAGCACAGCACAGCCAGCAATACCAGCGATAGTGATGCAAAACCTGCACCTCGCAGCAGGATTGGTCTGGAAATTCGCTCTGTCAACAGCCGGTTTCTTGACCTCTCTGTGCGATTGCCGGAAGATTTGCGAATGCATGAACCCGTTTTGCGGGATCTTTTGATTGCCAATATCAAGCGTGGCAAGGTAGAGGTCCGGGTTTCGATTGAAACTACGGATCTGAACACCATCGCTGACCCAACCGCCAACCTGCTGCGGCGGCTCAATGCGGTGCAGGACAGCATCAAAACATGGTTACCAGATGCCCGCGAGCTTAGTGTTGCTGATGTCATTCGTCTTGCAGCAGCCGAACAGGCTATGTCAGGCGACTGGAGCATGGAGTTGATACCGTTGGCGGAAAAGACGATTACGGCCCTTATCTCGGCACGCCAACGCGAAGGGGATAGGCTTGCTGCCATGTTACTGGAGCGCATTCGTCAGTTGCGCACACTGGTTTCCGCGGCTACACCCTTAATTCCGAAGTTGGTAGAGCAACAGCGTCGGCGTTTTCTGGAGCGGTGGAAAGAAGCCATGTCGTTGACTGATGGATCCGCGGAACCAGAAACGGCAAGAGACCGAGCACTGACGGAGGCCACTGCTTTTGCCATCCGGATTGATGTGGCGGAAGAAGTTACCCGCATCAACTCCCATCTGGACGAACTCGAAAGACTAATCAAAAAAGGGGGGGAGGTTGGTAAACGCCTCGACTTTTTGATTCAAGAACTCCATCGGGAAGCCAATACGTTGGGCTCCAAATCTGCAGCGCTCGAATTAACACACGTGTCTGTGGACATGAAGGTCTTGATTGAACAAATGCGCGAGCAGGTGCAGAACATAGAATGAGCGAACAGTTGTAAATAGCAAACAAGAGCCTTCCTATGGACTACCCCGGCAATCTTTTCGTTGTCGCCGCACCCAGTGGGGCCGGCAAATCCAGCCTGGTCAAGGCACTGCTGGAACTGGATTCGCACGTTCAGCCCTCTGTCTCCCACACGACGCGTGCGCCCCGGGGGCAGGAAAAGCATGGCCGGGAATACTTCTTCGTCTCGCCGGCGGAGTTTGATGCCATGGTTGCCGCAGATGCTTTTGTTGAATGGGCGCATGTTCACAGTCATCGGTATGGCACCTCCAAAAGGGCAATCGAGGAGCGGATTGCTCAAGGTGCCGACGTTATTCTGGAGATAGACTTTCAGGGAGCGCTACAAATCAAGAAGGTCTTCGCCAACGCGGTTTCCATTTTCATTTTGCCGCCAAGTTGGGAAGAGTTGCGTTCCCGGCTGGAGCGCAGGGGCGAAGATTCCGAGGAAATCATCGAGATGCGGTTGAAGAATGCTGCCACTGAAGTCGCACAGGTCCATCATTTCGACTTCGTTATAATCAACGAGTTGTTTGACCGGGCGCTTTTTGACCTGAAAGCGATCGTTCACTCCCAGCGGCTCAAGTTTTCAGCCCAGCGGCGCGCCCGGGCTGAGACTTTCAAGGCCTTGAACATTCCCTAGTCTTTCGGAGAACTCCATGGCACGTATTACCGTTGAAGACTGTCTTCTTCAGATCCCCAATCGCTTCCAGCTGGTTCTGGCAGCAACTTATCGGGCCCGCATGCTCAGCCAGGGCCACACCCCAAAAATTGAAAGCAAAAACAAGCCTGGTGTAACTGCATTGCGCGAAATTGCAGCTGGCAAGATTGGGGTGGAGATGTTAAAAAAGGTCCCTCTCTGAGCGTCGTGAGGCCCTGCGAAAAAGCACCGTCAAGGTGCTTTTTTTTGACCTTGTGATTCCTATTTCCGCGCGCACGCTATATTTGCGAGGTGAAAATTCCGGCACACTCCCCAACTGACACCCTGCCCAAGGTAAAGGGGAGGATGCGTGGAGGTACGGCTCATGTTGCCGCAGCCAACGCTACTGCGGCCAGTTTCGCCGCATTGACCGCCAGATTGGACTACTTGACCGCGGCTGATACTGAGCAAGTACGGCTGGCTTACCGATTTGCCGATGAGGCGCACCTCGGCCAGCTTCGAAACAACGGTGAGCCTTATATCACCCACCCCATTGCCGTAGCGGCTCAGTGTGCAGACTGGCGGCTTGATGCCCAGGCGCTGATGGCAGCCCTGCTTCACGATGCTATTGAAGACTGCGGCGTAACCAAATCTGAGTTGATAGAGAAGTTCGGTGCGGCTGTTGCCGAACTGGTTGATGGACTGACCAAGCTGGACAAGCTGCATTTCAACACCCGGGAAGAAAGCCAGGCTGAGTCTTTCCGCAAGATGCTGCTGGCCATGGCCCGCGACGTTCGGGTCATCCTGATTAAATTGGCAGACCGGTCACACAACATGCGTACGCTCGCGGATGCGCCGAGGGAAAAATGGGGGCGAATCGCATCCGAAACGCTTGAGATTTATGCGCCAATTGCCTATCGACTGGGCCTCAACCAGACCTATCGGGAACTCCAGGACCTGTCTTTCCGTCACCTGCGCCCCTGGAGATATACAACGCTAGCCAAAGCAGTTGAAAAAGCGAGAAGCCGCCGCAGAGATTTGATCCAGCGTGTGCAAAAAGAGGTGGAGGCCGCTTTTGTCACGAGTGGTTTGCAAGTACGCATTGCCGGGCGCGAAAAATCGCTGTATTCCATTTATCGGAAAATGGTTGACAAACACCTTAGCTTTGCTCAAGTCACAGACATTTACGGGTTCCGGGTTCTGGTGTCTGAAGTCATTGACTGCTACACCGCTCTGGGAACTTTGCATCAGCTATACAAGCCAGTTCCTGGAAAGTTCAAGGATCACATTGCTATTGCCAAGGTAAATGGCTACCAGTCGCTACACACCACTTTGGTAGGTCCCTCCAGTGTCAATGTGGAATTTCAGGTTCGTACCGAGCCCATGCATATCGTGGCGGAATCGGGAGTTGCGGCTCACTGGCTCTACAAGGAAAAAGCAGCTGACGGCGCGTCTTCCGACCGGCTTGGCGCCCAGTGGCTGCAATCACTTTTGGACATTCAGGATGAAACCCGGGATGCAGCCGAGTTCTGGGACCACGTCAAAGTCGATCTGTTTCCTGATGCGGTCTATGTCTTTACCCCCAAAAGCCAGATCATGGCCCTGCCAAGAGGCGCCACTGTCGTGGATTTCGCCTATGCCATCCACAGTAATGTGGGTGACCGCACGGTGGCGGCCAAAATCGGTGGCGAATTGGTTCCATTGCGTACCGAGCTGAAAAACGGCGACGTAATCGAAATCATCACAGCCCCTGTATCGGCCCCAAATCCTTCATGGCTGAGCTTTGTGCGAACCGGTCGGGCCCGATCGAAGATACGGCACCACCTCAAGACGATGGCGCACACCGAGTCGGAGGAACTGGGTGGCAAACTGCTCACCCAGGCTCTGAGGTCAGAGGGCATTGAGCATTTGCCAGATGACTCCAAATTTCAAGCTGAGCTTTGGGAAAAACTGCTTCGCTTTACAGGGAACAAGACCCGTAGTGAGCTCTTCGCCGATATCGGTTTAGGCAAGCGTATCGCTAATATTGTGGCGAAGCGGCTGGTAAATTTGCTGTCGGAGCGAGGGGAGAAGCCCAACGCCGTTTTATTGACGCGGGAGCGTTACGGCACAACAGGTACCCCTGCGCTTACGGGCCTAGCACTCGACGGTAGCGAAAATGCATCCGTGCAGTTTGCCAAATGCTGCCGGCCAATTCCCGGCGATGTTATTGTGGGTTACCTTGGCCGGGGCGAAGGCCTGATTGTGCATGCCGAGAATTGTCCAACAGCGAAAAAATTGCAGAAGAAGGATAGTGAGCGATTCATTCAGGTAGAGTGGGCCGACGAAACGGTCCGACCTTTTGAAACAGGTATTTTGGTAACAGTGACAAACGGCAAAGGGGTTCTGGCCAAAGTCGCTTCTGCACTGGCAACAGCAGAAGCCGATATCACGCATATCGATATGGGAGAAGAGGCCGCCCAGGACACTGCCGAACTCCGATTTGTAATTGCGGTACGGGACCTCGTACACCTGGAAGCTGCGCTACGCAGCTTGAATCGGTCCAAATCCGTGATCCGCGCAGGCCGAACACGTGTGGCCTCTTAATCCGTAGGCCGACAGTTCGAATCTGTCAGGACCCACCGCTAAAATCAAGGGCTTGACTTTAAGGTTGCCGACGGGTTTACGTCCAGCCCCGGTGCACATGGGAAACAGGCTATTCGCAGTGCATCGGTCACCACCGGTGTCCGCTTCATCAACAGCAATTCGCTTCATTCTGGATTTTCCGAGGCCAACCAAGTAAGCCACAATATTGCCCAATGACGCCTGCCCTCCAAAGCCATGAACCTTTGGCCGAACGCCTGCGCCCCAAGACTTTGGGCGAGGTTATTGGGCAGCCGCATTTGCTGGGCGAGGGCATGGCGCTGCGCATTGCGTTTGAATCGGGCCAGCCGCACAGCTGCATTCTGTGGGGCCCGCCGGGCACGGGCAAGACGACCATTGCGCGGCTGATGGCCGATGCGTTTGACGCGCAGTTCATCACCATCAGCGCTGTATTGGGTGGTGTGAAGGACATTCGCGAGGCCGTCGAGCAGGCGCAGATTGCCCGCGACGGACTGGAGCAGCGGCGCACGATTGTGTTTGTGGACGAGGTGCACCGCTTCAATAAAAGCCAGCAGGACGCTTTCTTGCCGCATGTGGAAAGTGGTCTGTTTACCTTCATTGGGGCGACGACCGAGAACCCGTCGTTTGAGGTGAACTCGGCCTTGCTGTCGCGGGCGGCTGTTTATGTGCTGCAGCCGCTCACACAGCCAGATTTGGAACAAATAATGGCCCGAGCCCTTGCCATTCATGCGCTGTCAGCTATCGAAAATATAGCGTCTGATCGCCTGATTGCCTATGCCGATGGCGATGCCCGGCGATTGCTCAACACGCTGGAGACGCTGGCTGTGGCCGCCACGCAGGAAAAGCTCACCGAGATCACGGACGTCTGGCTGCTCAAGGTGCTGGGCGAGCGCGTGCGCCGTTACGACAAAGGTGGCGACCAGTTTTACGACACCATCAGCGCGCTGCACAAATCTGTGCGCGGCTCAGACCCGGATGCCTCGCTGTACTGGTTTGTGCGCATGCTGGATGGGGGTGCTGACCCGAAGTACATGGCGCGGCGCCTGGTGCGCATGGCTAGTGAAGACATTGGTCTGGCGGACCCGCGCGCACTGCGCCTGGCGCTGGATGCTGCCGAGGTGTATGAGCGGCTGGGCACGCCCGAGGGCGAGTTGGCGCTGGCCGAGTGTGTGATCTATCTGGCGATGGCGCCCAAGTCCAACGCGGTGTACAAGGCGTACAACGAGGTCAAGGCCTACATCAAGAAGGACGGTACCCGCCCGGTGCCCATGCACTTGCGCAACGCGCCCACGCAACTGATGAAAGACCTGGAATACGGCAAGAACTACCGCTATGCCCATGACGAAGAAGGGGGCTTTGCCGCTGGCGAACGCTACCTGCCCGATGGCATGGGGGCGCCAGAGTTTTATCGCCCGGTCGAGCGGGGACTGGAGATTCGCATCGCGGAAAAACTGCGAGAGCTGAAAAACAGCAATCAGAAGCAGAACTGATCAGGCTGTAAAAATCATCAGCAGATTTGCATTCGGCAACCGTTTTGAGGGTAAACCCACCCCTAAACCATCGGGCCTGAACATGGCCGGTCGCTAAAATTGCGGCTGTCACCTGCTTCATGTCCTGGTTGATTCCCCGTCAGCCCTTGATATGGCAGGTTTTTTGCTGGACATGGCGTGACGTAACGCCACAAGCGTTTGCGGCTATGCAGGTTCAAACACAAGAAGAACGGAGCTTTCTCTATGGATATTTTTCTCCAGCAGATTATCAATGGTCTGGTGCTGGGCAGCGTCTATGCTCTGGTGGCTCTGGGCTACACCATGGTGTACGGCATCATTCAGCTGATCAACTTTGCCCACGGAGAGGTCTTGATGGTGGGTGCGCTCACCGCATGGACGGTTGCCGGTTATGTGCAGCCGATGTTTCCGGGCATGCCGGGCTGGGTGGTGTTGATACTGGCAGCGCTGGTGGCCTGCGCGGTGTCTGCCGTTTTGAACTTCAGTATTGAGAAAATTGCCTATCGACCGCTACGCAATTCACCGCGACTGGCACCTCTGATCACCGCCATCGGCATGTCTCTGTTGCTGCAGACACTGGCCATGATTGTCTGGAAGCCCAATCCCAAGCCATTCCCGAATCTGTTGCCTTCTACGCCCTATGAGATTTTTGGCGCGGTGATTTCCCCGACTGACTTGTTGATTTTGTCGCTCACTGCCATCCTGCTGGTGGCACTGGTCTGGCTGGTGAACTACACGTCGCTGGGCCGCGCCATGCGTGCGACGGCAGAAAATCCCCGCGTTGCAGGCCTGATGGGTGTAAAGCCTGATGTGGTGATTTCAGCCACGTTTGTCATTGGTGCTGTGCTGGCGGCTATCGCCGGCATCATGCTGGCAATGAAGTACGGTACCGTGCAACATGCGATGGGCTTTTTGCCCGGCCTGAAAGCGTTTACCGCTGCGGTGTTTGGCGGTATTGGCAACCTGGCCGGTGCGGTGGTGGGTGGTGTGTTGCTGGGCCTCATTGAAGCCCTGGGTTCCGGCTACATCGGCGTGCTTACCGGTGGTGTGCTGGGCAGTCACTACTCGGAAATATTCGCTTTCATTGTGTTGATCGTCATTCTGACCCTGCGACCTTCGGGCTTGCTGGGGGAACGTGTGGCCGACCGCGCTTGAGGAGCACAACATGAAAAACAACAAGACTGCCATTTTGTTTGTCGCAGCGGCCATCGGGCTGGTGATCATGCCGCTGGTCCTGCAGACCTTCGGCAACTCATGGGTCCGCATTCTCGACACGGCCCTGCTGTATGTGCTGCTGGCCGTCGGCCTGAATATCGTGGTGGGTTATGCCGGTCTGCTGGATCTTGGTTATGTCGCATTTTTTGCGGTGGGTGCCTATCTGTTTGGTTTGCTTAACTCGCCACATTTGACCGACACGTTCCCGGCCATTGCGGCCATGTTTCCGCAGGGGTTGCATTCACCGCTGTGGGTCACCATTCCGCTCGCTGCCGGAGTGGCGGGCCTGTTTGGCATTCTGCTGGGCGCGCCCACGCTGAAGCTGCGCGGCGATTACCTGGCTATCGTTACGTTGGGCTTTGGTGAAATCATTCGGGTGTTCATGAACAATTTGGACCATCCGGTCAACATCACCAACGGTCCCAAGGGTATTGCCCAGATTGACTCACTCAGCTTTTTTGGAATCAATTTTGGCAAACCCTTTAGTGTGGGCGGAATGACGCTGGCACCAGTCACGCTGTATTACTACCTCTTTCTGGCGCTGGTGGTGTTTACCATCATCGTCAGCCACCGTCTGGCGCTATCCCGTATTGGTCGCGCCTGGATGGCCATTCGTGAAGACGAGATTGCTGCCAAGGCCATGGGCATCAACACCCGCAACATGAAGTTGCTGGCCTTTGGTATGGGAGCCACGTTTGGCGGCGTTAGCGGCTCGATGTTTGCGGCTTTTCAGGGCTTTATTTCTCCCGAGTCGTTCACGTTGATGGAATCCGTGATGATTGTGGCGATGGTGGTACTCGGTGGCCTGGGTCACCTGCCGGGCGTGGTGCTGGGCGCTGTGCTGCTGGCGGCTTTGCCGGAAGTGCTGCGGCATCTGGCGGGCCCGCTGCAGGGGTTGACGGGCGGGCGGCTGGACGCCTCCATCCTGCGCCAGTTGCTGATTGCGTTGGCCATGATCATCATCATGCTGATGCGTCCGCGAGGACTGTGGCCGTCGCCAGACCACGGCAAGTCACTGCAAACCGGCGCGTAAGGAGAGCAGCATGGCAGACATCATTCTTAAAGTAGCCGGCATTTCCAAACGTTTCGGCGGCCTGCAGGCGCTCAGCGATGTGGGCATCACCATCGAGCGGGGCCAGGTGTATGGCCTGATCGGCCCCAACGGCGCTGGCAAGACAACGTTTTTCAACGTCATCACCGGGCTGTACACGCCCGACAGCGGCACGTTTGAGCTGGCCGGTAAACCCTACAAACCGACCGCCGTGCACGAAGTGGCCCAGGCCGGTATTGCACGCACCTTCCAGAACATCCGCTTATTTGCCGAAATGACAGCGCTGGAAAATGTGATGGTGGGGCGACACATTCGCACCAGCTCCGGCCTGCTGGGCGCCATGTTCCGCACACCGGGCTTCAAGGCGGAAGAAGCGGCCATTGCCAAACGTGCCCAGGAGTTGCTGGACTACGTGGGCATCGGCAAGTTTGCTGACTACAAGGCCCGTACGCTCAGTTACGGTGACCAGCGCCGCCTGGAGATTGCACGGGCACTGGCAACCGACCCCCAGCTGATTGCGCTGGACGAGCCTGCTGCCGGCATGAACGCCACCGAGAAAGTGCAGTTGCGCGTACTGATTGACCAGATCCGCAAAGACCAGCGCACGATCTTGCTCATCGAGCACGACGTGAAGCTGGTGATGGGTTTGTGTGATCGTGTGACGGTGCTGGATTACGGCAAACAGATTGCCGAGGGCCTGCCCGCAGATGTGCAGAAGAACGAAAAAGTGATTGAGGCCTACCTGGGCACGGGAGGACACTGACATGGCAACAACATTACTCAAAGTCAGCGGCCTCAAGGTCGCCTACGGTGGCATTCAGGCCGTGAAGGGTGTGGACTTCGAAGTGCGCGAGGGCGAGCTGGTCACGCTGATCGGCTCCAACGGCGCGGGCAAGACCACCACCATGAAAGCCATTACCGGCTCACTGGCTATCGGCGCCGGGGACATCGAATACCTGGGCAAGAGCATCAAGGGTCAGGGGCCGTGGGACCTGGTCAAACAGGGCCTGGCCATGGTGCCGGAAGGCCGCGGCGTTTTTGCCCGAATGACGATTACCGAGAACCTGCAGATGGGTGCCTATATCCGCAGGGACAAGCCTGAAATCGCAGCCGATATTGACAAGGTCTTTGGCATCTTCCCGCGCCTGAAAGAGCGTCGTGACCAGCTGGCCGGCACCATGTCAGGTGGCGAGCAGCAGATGCTGGCGATGGGCCGTGCGCTGATGAGCCGCCCCAAGGTGCTGCTGCTGGATGAGCCGTCCATGGGCCTCTCGCCCATCATGGTGGACAAGATCTTTGAGGTGGTGCGCGACGTGTATGCGCAGGGCGTGACTGTGCTGCTGGTGGAGCAAAACGCCAGCCGGGCGCTGGGCATTGCCAACCGCGGCTATGTGATGGAATCCGGCCTGGTGACCATGAGTGGTGATGCCAAAGAGATGCTGAAGGACCCCAAGGTCCGCGCCGCTTATCTGGGCGAGTGAGCTTGTCCCGTTGTGGATCGGGTTGCAAAGACCCACAACGCCACACCCGTTGCCGCTCCGGCCGCGTGCCCCAGCGACAGCTTGAGTGCGCTGTCAAACAGCAGTGGCGAAACGAGGCCTGCCACGACGGAGAACAGCAGCATCTGGATGAACCCCTGCATCGACGCGGCCAGACCGCTCATCTGCGGAAACAAATCCAGTGTGCGAACCATCATGCCGGGCGAGGTCAGTGCCAGACCAAAGGTGTAGACCATGATCGGCATCACGGCAAAAGGCACACGGGCCACATACAGCGAGTTGTAGGCGACGCCCAGCGCAACACCGCTCAAAGCAATCACAAAACCTGCCAGCATCATGCGGTCGGGCGGGATGCGGGTGGCAAACCGGCTCGCCACACCGGAGCCCAGAATCAAGCCCCCCACCATCGGCGTGAACAGCCAGGCGAAGGCGGTTTCAGGCTGGTGCAGGATACCCATCACGAACGCGGAAGCCGATCCGATATACAGCGCGATGCCCGAGAACATGAGCGCGATGCTCAGGGACATGAGCACGAACCGCGAATGCTTCACGCACAGCAGGTAGTTGGCGGCAATCGGCCGCAGCGCAAAGGGTGTGCGCCGTTCCCGGGGCAGGGTCTCCGGCAGCAGGCGGTAGCAGGCGATGAACACCAGCACGGCGATGCCGCCCAGAAACACGAAGACCGAGCGCCAGCCCAGCGTGGTTTCGAGCCAGCCGCCAATCACCGGCGCAATCACGGGTGCCAGGCCAAACACCATGGTCATGATGGCGGTGGCGCGGTGCGCGTCATGTCCCTTGAAATGGTCCTGCACCACAGCGCGGCCCACCACACTGCCCGCGCCAGCCGACAGGCCCTGCAGCGCCCGCAGAAAAATCAACATCCCGGCGCTGGTTGCCAGCGCGCAGGCAAACGATGTGATGGCGAACAGGGCCAGCGACACCAGCAGCACGGGGCGTCGCCCGAACGAATCGGACAGCGTGCCGTAGAACAGCATCATGGCCGCCATGCACAGCACAAATACGCTCAGTGTTTGCTGCACCACCACCGGCGAGACGGCGAACGTGCTGGCAATGGCCGGAAATGAGGGCAGGTAGGTGTCGATGCCCAGCGCACCGATCATGGACAGGATGGCGAGGATGACGATTAATAAGGAGTCTTGCATCAAATGGTGGCTGGTCCGGCAGATCCATTGTTTCGATGGTGCAGGGGGAGCCGGACTTCCCGGCAACAATTATTGGTATGTTTCATCCTGCCATTGTGCCCAAGCCGGATGGCCCCCGAGCGAGGCGGGTTACAGCAGGTTACAGAACTTTGCACAGCGTATGTCGTTCATGCCCTCGCGTTGCAGCGTTGACTCACCATGGAAATGTTTCCATGTCGCTTATGAACAGGACCCCATCATGAAAATTCAGACACTGATCGCCACTGCCCTGACCCTGAGCGGTGTCGCTTTTGCCCAGACCCCCACCGTACCTGTGACGCCACGCGTGGACAAGATGCAGGCCAATCAGGACAAGCGGATTGACCATGGAGCGGCTACGGGCACCCTCACCCCGGCCGAAGCCGCCCGGATGGAAGCCACGCAAGCCAAAAATGATGCGGCTGAAGCACGCATGAAAGCCGACGGCACGGTAACCAAGAAAGAGCGTGCACGGCTACTGCACCGCGAGACCGTGTCCAGCAAGAAGATTTACCGTCAGAAGCACGACCGCCAGCATGACCTGAATCATGACGGCGTGAAGGACGGCAAAAAGCCGGCCTGAACCAAACCAGAGGCGACGATCAGGCCGCCCTGGCCTTGTCCGCCTCGGTCGTGAACGAGTCCGCGTAGAACTCTTCCTCTGGCAGCCCCGCCAGATGGCTGTAGTCGGCGCGGGCGGAGTCCACCACGATGGGCGCACCGCAGGCATACACCTGATAGCCCGACAGATCGGGAAAGTCTTCCAGCACGGCCTGATGGACAAAGCCGGTGCGGCCCTTCCAGGCGTCTTCTGGCGTGGCGTTGGAGATGACCGGCACATAGCTCAGGTTGGGCATCTCGGCCAGTTTGGTTTTAACCCAGCCGTCCAGATACAAATCCTCCGGCCGACGGCCGCCCCAGAACAGCGTGGCGGGGCGGGTGATGCCCTTGAACTGCATCTGTTCAATGACCGCCTTGATGGGCGCAAAGCCGGTGCCGGATGCCAGCAAAATCATGGGCTTGTCGGAGTCTTCGCGCAGGAAGAAGCTGCCGTAGGGGCCTTCAATGCGCTGAATTTCTTTTTCCTTCATCACGCCAAACACGTGGTCGGTGAACTTGCCACCGGGCATGTGGCGGATGTGCAGCTCCAGCATGGGGCCGACGGCCGGCGTAGCGGGCGCTCCATCTGCCGACTCGACCGCTGGTTTGGCCACCGCCAGATGGGGCGCATTGGCCATGGAATAGCTTCGGCGCGAGCCGTCACGCAGTAAAAATTCAATGTACTGACCTGCGTGGTAGGTGAACGTGTCATTGGCAGGCAATTGCAGCTTGATCACCACCACGTCATGCGACTTCTTCTCCAGCGAAATCACGCGCGACGGCATCTTCTTGATCGCGAAAGCCCCGGCTTCGGTCACCTGGCGCGATTCGAGCACTACGTCGCTGTGTGCCACACCGCAACAGGTGAGCACATACCCGTTGGCTTCCTCCTCCACACTCAGCGCCTTGAGCTGGTGCGGGCCGTGCACCACGGTGCCTTCGAGTTTTTTGCACTTGCAGGAGCCGCAGGCGCCGTCCTTGCAGCCATAGGGCAGACCAATGCCCTGGCGGATGCCCGCGGCCAGCATGGCTTCGCCCGGCTCGGCCGTGTAGGTGCGCCCGCTGGGCTGGATGGAAATCTGGAATGTCATCTCGTCGCTGTCCTTGTTGGTTCGCTTCTCTTTTTGCTTTTCGGTATCCTCGGGGCAACCGGTTTTACCCAGCCCCTGATTTTGCCCTCAAACCAAAGCCCCCTTGGCGCGCTGCCCGCCCGCTTTCGCCGCGAACGGGTGTTGATCATCGGCTGTGGCGACGTGGGCCTGCGCGTGGCCCGCGCCTTGAAGGGCCGGGTGCAGCTGATGGCGCTCACGTCTTCTTCGAGCCGCGTGGATGAATTGCGCGCCAGGGGCGTCATCCCGCTTACCGGTAATCTGGACGCGCCACCGTCGTTGCGCCGCCTGGCCGGGCTGGCCACCCGTGTGGTCCATTTGGCGCCACCACCC
The DNA here is from genome assembly GCA_046050465.1 of Pseudomonadota bacterium. Classification (GTDB taxonomy): domain Bacteria; phylum Pseudomonadota; class Gammaproteobacteria; order Burkholderiales; family Burkholderiaceae_C; genus Egaibacter. The sequence goes on from JBJOPS010000011.1 coordinate 22,760, forward strand.
GGTGAGGGCGAGGGCGATCCAAGAACCCGTGCGCTGGTGGCAGCCTTGCGGTTGCGCAGCGCACCTGCCTCGCTGGTGTATGGTTCCACCAGTGGCGTGTACGGCGACTGTCGGGGTGAACTTGCTATCGAAACCAGAGCTACCCACGCAATAACGGCGAGGGCTGAGCGTCGAATTCATGCTGAATCTGTAGTGCGCTGGCATGGCCGGGTGATGGGTGTGAAAAGCGCCATCTTGCGCATCCCGGGCATCTACGCACCTGACCGCGAAGGCGGCACGCCGCATGCCCGGCTGCTCAAACGCACACCGGTGTTGCAGGCAGTGGACGACGTGTACACCAACCACATCCATGCTGACGATCTGGCGCAGGCTTGCGTGGCGGCGCTGTGGCGGGGCCTGCCGCAACGCATCTACAACGTCAACGACGACACGCAGCTCAAGATGGCTGACTACTTTGACCTGGCGGCCGATTTGTACGGCCTGGCGCGGCCGCCACGTGTGGCGCGCAGCGAGGCGAAAGCCCTGTTGTCACCCATGCTGCTGAGTTTCATGAGCGAATCCCGCCGTATGGACAACACCCGCATGAAACGCGAACTCAAACTGGTTTTGCGCTACCCGACCGTGGCGACGGGACTTTATGAGTACCTACCTTCGATGAAACGGGGTCAATGAATTACCCGGTGCTTTTGAGGGTCACTCCGTATTCCCGCGCAGCATCCAGCACGGCGGCCAGCTGATCAAAAGCGTAGGTACTGAAAACATACACGTCGAACGACTGTGCACCCAGACGGTGCAGCAAGCTGGGAACGTGGTGGTGGCCGGTCAGTCTGATTTGACCGTGGGCAAAGGCGTGGTCACGCAAATCAATGGGAAACAGCTTGGAGAGCGTGTCCACACACTTCGGCCCTTCCAGATGAATGCGGCAGCGTGCATGGCTGAGATTGGTGACGGACCCCACGTCTGCTGGGATGGACTGGCGCAGCAGGGCGGTCATGTCCGCGGCCTCATTCGAGATGATCAGGAATTCTTCCGGGCCGGTTTGCATCACCAGTCGATCTTTAGAACGTACGGTGTCGCCGGTCTGCGCCGGTAGGGCCTGGCCCAAAGCGGTGCCCAGGACTTCGCAGAGGGCTGATAAGCCCGTATGCCAGGTGCTAACCTGCGTCACGCTGGCCAGTATGCTGGCAGTGACAGTCACGCCGATATCACCGGCCCGGGTGGGTCGGTCGCCGGTAGTGTGGCCCTCAAACGGGCTGCGGTAGAGGGAAGACTTAACCACGGTAACGCTCCCCTTCAGCATCCAGAAAGCAGGGGTCAACCACCTTCAACCGGTATTGACGCCCTTGCACGGGCGAAGCCGCGATGACGACCTGCCCGATGCGGCGGGTGCCGCCCTGCAGCAGGCCCAACCCAATCGCTTTGCCAAGTGACTTGCTGTAGGTGGTGGACGTGATGTGCCCCCGGCCGTGCCCTTTGATGGCGTCATCGGCGAAGAACAGGATGGCGCCATTCGAGGGCGTGGCGCCTTCTTCAGCAGGCTCCAGGCCGACCAGCGTCGGACGGTCGGTGCGCGCCAGGTTGTCGCTGCGACGCAGGGCGTCTCCCCAGAACGGTTTGAGTTTGCTGGCCATCTTGCCCATGCCCATGTCGTCCAGCGTGGTGCGGCCGTCCATCTCGGAGCCGACCACATGGCCTTTTTCAATGCGCAGCGAGCCCAGAGCCTCCAGCCCATAGGGACGCAGGTTCCAGGGCTTGCCCTGCTCCAGCAGGTGCTCCCAGATCAGGTTGCCGTGGTGCGTGGGCACATACACCTCGTAGGCCAGCTCACCGGAGAAAGTGAGGCGAATGATGCGCACACGTACGCCGGCCAGCGCGCCGGTGAGATCTGCATCGACCAGACCCATGTGCGGAATCGCTTCGGTGCTGAAATCCACGTCCGGAAACGCAGCCTTGAGCACGTCACGCGACTTCGGCCCTGCAACACTCATCGCAGCCCACTGGTCGGATACCGAGGCCACGGTCACGCGCAATTCGGGCCACACCACCTGCAACAGAAATTCAAGGTGGCTCATCACCTTGCCGGCCTGCGCGGTGGTGGTGGTCATGAAAAATTCGGTCTCGCTCAACCGGCTGGTGGTGCCGTCGTCCATCACGATGCCATCTTCACGCAGCATGAACCCATAGCGTGCCTTGCCAATGGGCAGCTTGGCAAAACCGTTGACGTATACGCGGTTCAAAAACTCGGCGGCGTCCGGGCCCTGCACATCGATTTTGCCCAGTGTGGATACATCAGCCATGCCCACCTGCTCGCGCACGATGGCCATCTCGGCCTTGTAGGCATCAGACAGCGTGTTGCCATGGGTACGAAACCACAGAGGCCGTTTCCAGGGACCGGCTTCCATCATCACGCCGCCATGTGCTTCGTGCCAGTCGTGCATGGCCGTGCGCCGCACTGCCTGCAGGTGTGCGCGCACGCTGCGCCCTGCCAGCGCGCCGATGGCCGCAGGTGTGTAGGGCGGGCGAAACGTGGTGGTGCCCACCTGCTGAATATCGAGCCTGCGCTTCTCCGCCATGATGGCCAGTGCATTCAGATTTGACGTTTTGCCCTGATCGGTGCCCATGCCCAGCGTGGTGTAACGCTTGAGGTGTTCAACCGACTGGTAGCCTTCCAGGTGCGCCAGTGCAATATCGTCAATGGATACATCGCTCTGGAAATCGACGAACGATTTGTCACCCGCCTTGCCCGAGACAATTGGCCCGACGGCAACAAAGCCCAGGTCCACGTCGGCTTGCACCGGCGGTTGTGGACAGGTCCCGGCCACCGGCTTGCCCATGCCGGACGCGGCCTGCACGGCGGCGTCCCAGCCGCTTTGAACGGCCTGCGAAAAAGTCTGAGAGCCCATCATGCTGCCCGCGCCGAAATGTCCACGGTCAAAGCCGCCGGGTACAAAACTGTACAGATCAGGTTTGTAAGTGGGTTTGATACCACGATGAGACGTTAAGTGGACCGTTGGCGTCCAGCCGCCCGACATGGCGACCAGATCCACCGACTGGGTTACTCCGGCTCCAGTGACCTTGCCTTGCGCCAGATCGTAAGGGGCCAGCGTGCAGGTTTTCACACGGTGCGAGCCCTTTGCGCTGATCACGGTGGTGGACAGCCGTACCTCGACACCCGCAGCTTTTGCCATGGCCAGCAGTTCCGGTTGGGCGTGCTGGCGCAAGTCGGCCAAGGTGACTTGCACACCGGCTTTGGCCAGCGCCACCGCGTCGAAGTAGGCAGCGTTGTTGTTGGTGGCGAACACGGCGCGTCGCCCGGCGACGACACCATAGCGGTTCACGTATGCACCCACGGCGCCAGCCAGCATCACACCCGGCCGGTCATTGCCCGGGAATACCAGCGGGCGTTCAATCGCGCCACACGCCATGACGATGCTGCCCGCGCGCAGGATGTGGAGTCGTTGTCGTGGCACGCCGTTTGTGGCGTCGGCCACACCAGGGGCAGACCGCTCGATCACGCCCATGGTATTGCCGTCATACAGGCCAAAGGCGGTCGCGCGGGTTAGAATTCGCACACGGCCAGATGCGGCCAGGTCTGTCAGCGTTTGAGCCAGCCACGTCGCCTGCGGGCTGTCAATCGGCTGGTTTAGTATGGAGCCACCCGCTTCAACATCCTGCTCCACCAGCGTCACGTCCATGCCACTGCGGGCTGCGGCGAGCGCCGCAGCCAAACCGGCAGGCCCGGAGCCAATCACCAGCAGGTCGGTGAAGCCGTGATGCCAGTCGTAACGGTCCGGGTCGGCTTCCTGCGATGCCGTGCCCAGGCCCGCCGCCTTGCGGATGAAGTGCTCGTAAAACATCCAGGCCTTGCGCGTCGGCCCCATGAATGTCTTGTAATAGAAACCCGCCACAAACACGGGTGAAAGCAGCGAGTTGATCGCCATCGCGTCGAACTCAACCGATGGCCAGGCGTTCTGTGTTCGCACGGCCAGACCGGCATGTGTTTCGATCACGGTGGCGGCGATGTTGGGCTCCTGCGTGGAGCCGGTGCCAACGGTCATCAGCGCATTGGGTTCTTCAATGCCCGCTGCGACGATTCCACGGGGCCGGTGGTACTTGAATGAGCGTGCAACCAGATGGATGCCGTGGGCCAGCAGTGTTGCCGCCACGGTGTCGCCTGCGAAACCTGTCAGCGCCTTGCCGTTGTAGGTGAATGCCTGGGTCTGGTCGCGCCGGATGCGGCCACCCTGCGTTGTGCGGAAAGCGCCGCCGGAGCTGGAGGGAGCACTCATGATTGAGGCCTCTCCCGAGCGGGCATTACTGACAGAATGTCATGTGTCACCGTATTGCGTTTCACCACCAGCCAGCGTCGGCATGCCAGCGTGTGTTGCCAGAATTCGGTGTGCTCGCCTTTCGGGTTGTTGCGCATGTAAACGGCTTCAACCCATGCATCGTGGTGCTCGGAATCAAGCGGTGGGTAGGTTTTGGTCGCATCGCCGAAGTAGCTGAACTCTTCGTGATCACGGACGCCGCAGTAGGGACAGTGGATTCTCAACATGGTGGTCTGGTGCCTTACTGGAGGTGGTTGTAAGGACCGTAGCCGGCTTCGTCGATATAGCGGCCTTTTGCAAAACGGTCCATCGTGAAGCCTGCACTGTAGGGGTGTGGCGAGCCGTTGGCGATGGTGTGCGCGAAACACCAGCCCGAGGCCGGCGTGGCCTTGAAGCCGCCGTAGCACCAGCCACCGTTGAGGTACAGCCCCGGCACCGGCGTGGTGGTGATGATGGGGCTGCCATCGGGTGTCATATCCATGATGCCGCCCCAATGGCGAAGCAGACGCAGACGCGCTGCAAACGGAATGAGGCTGACTAGTCCTTGTGTAGTTTCGGCCACGTTGGGCAGATTGCCGCGTTGGGCGTAGCTGTTGTAGCGATCCAGATGGCCGCCAAACACCAGTCCGCCCTTGTCGGATTGGGACACGTAGAAGTAGGTGGCAGACCAAACGACCACGTGGTTGACCACGGGCTTGATGGACTCACTGACAAAGGCCTGCAGCACGTGACTCTCAATCGGCAGACGCAAGCCTGCCTTTTGCGCCAGCACCGAGGTGTGCCCCGCCACGGCTACAGCCACCTTGCCCGCACCAATGTTGCCGCGTGTGGTTTTGACCCCCACGATGCTGTCGCCCGACCAGATGTAATCCAGCACCTCGCAGTTCTGGATGATGTCCACACCCAGTTGGTCCGCTGCACGCGCGTAGCCCCAGGCTACGGCGTCGTGACGCGCGGTACCCGCATCGGGCTGCAACATGCCACCGTAAATGGGGAATCGGGCCTGCTCGGAAAAGTCGAGATAGGGTGCTTCCTTCATCACCTCTTCACGCGTCAAAATCTCGGCGCGGATGCCGTTCAAACGCATGATGTTGGCGCGGCGGATCAGTCCATCCAGTGCTGCCTGCGAGCAGGCGGCAAACAGGTAGCCCCGCGGCGAAAACATGACGTTGTAGTTCAAGTCTTCTGACAGACCACGCCACAGCGACATCGAATGCTCGTAGAACGCCGTGTTGTCCTGCATCATGTAGTTGGAGCGCACGATGGTGGTGTTGCGACCCACGTTGCCTGAGCCGACATAGCCTTTTTCGAGAATGGCTATGTTCTTGATACCGTGATTTTTGGCCAGGTAATACGCCGTGGCCAGGCCGTGCCCGCCGCCGCCGATGATGACGACGTCGTAGGTCTTCTTCGGTTCGGGGTCGCGCCACGCACGCTCCCAGCCCTTGTGCCCGCCCATGGCGTGCTTGAGCAGGGACCAAACAGAATATCGCTCGCCCATGTTCATAATCACGGTCACATCCGCATGCGCTTGGCTTCGGGGTCAAATGGCGGATCCATCTGCAGGCGTGCCGGGCGGCGCTCGCCCAGAATTTCGATTTCCAGTTTGATGCCGGGCTTGATCAATTCGGTGGGCAGGTAGCCTTGTGCCAGCGACTGGTCCACATAATGGCCATAGCCACCGGAAGTGACCCAGCCTGCTACCTTGCCGTCCACCCAGATCGGTTCGTCACCCATCACGTCGGAGTCGGTGGCGTCCACGACCATGAAGACGCGGGTCTTCTTCGGGCCTTCGGTCTTTTCCTTCAGCGCGGCGGCCTTGCCAATGAAGTCGGGTTTGTCCAGTTTGATGAACCGGTCCAGTCCGGCTTCAAACGGTCCATAGATCGGGCGGAACTCGCGGTACCAGGTGCCAAAGTTTTTCTCAAGCCGCATACACAACAGGGCGCGCATGCCAAAGTTCCTGATGCCCAGATCCTTGCCAGCTGCCATGATGCTTTGGTACAGGCGCATCTGGTACTCAGGCGCAACCCAGATCTCATAGCCCAGGTCGCCGGTATAGGTAACACGATTGACTTTGGCCCGCACGGTGGCGATCTCCATCTCACGGTAGTCCATGAACTTGAAGGCGTCGTTGGACACGTCGTCATCGGTCAGGCGCTGCAGCAGGTCGCGGGCTTTCGGCCCGGCAATCGACAGGCCAATGAGCTTCATGCCATAAGGCTCGACTTTCACCGAGCCATCTTTGGGTAAGGTCTGCTCAAACCAGCGCATGTGGTAAATCTGCGCCTGGCTGGAACCCCACATCATGTAACGGTTGTCGGCAGCTTTGGCGATCGTGAAGTCGCCAATGATCTTGCCATTGTGGTTGAGCATGGGCGTGAGCATGATGCGCCCCTGTTTGGGCATTGTGTTGGTCATCACCTTTAACAGCCAGGCCTCGGCGCCTGCACCCGTGATCTCGTATTTGGCAAAGTTGGCGATTTCGGTCACGCCCACCGCGTTGCGCACGGCCAGACACTCGGCCTTGATGGGTTCGAAATCATTGGATCGGTGAAACGAGACGATGTCTTCAGCTTTTTCGCCGGGTGGCGCAAACCACAGCGGCGTTTCCATGCCCCATGAGTCCCCCATCACGGCGCCCTGTGCCCGCATGATGTCGTACAGCGGCGTGGTTTGAAGCGGCCGGGCAGCGGGCAACTCTTCATTGGGAAAACGGATGCTGAAACGCCGCGCATAGTTTTCGCGCACCTTGGCGTTGGTGTAGGTACGTGTAGCCCAGTTGCCATAACGTGCCACGTCCATACCCCAGATGTCGAAACCGGGGCCACCGTCCACCATCCAGTTGCTCAGGGCGAGCCCCACACCGCCGCCCTGGCTGAAGCCGGCCATCACCCCACAGGCGCTCCAGAAGTTGGTGCGGCCCTGGATCGGGCCCACCAGTGGATTGCCGTCGGGAGCGAAGGTGAAGGGGCCATTGATCACGCGTTTGATACCGGCGTTTTCCAGCGCGGGGAAATGTTTGAAGGCAATTTCCAGCGATGGCGCAATGCGGTCCAGGTCTGGCTGCAGCAGTTCCTGGCCAAAACTCCAGGGCGTGTTCTTGGGCGACCAGGGCTTGCAAGCCTGCTCGTACACGCCCAGCACCATGCCCTTGCCTTCCTGGCGCAAATAGCTTTCGGCACCAAAGTCGATGACGTGGCCAATTTCCTTGCCCGCCGCCTTGTTGAAGGCCACCACTTCAGGGATGTCGTCCGTCACGAGGTACATGTGTTCCATGGCCAGCACCGGCAGCTCAATACCCACCATGCGGCCTACTTCACGCGCCCACAGGCCACCGGCGTTGACGACGTGTTCACATTCGACCACGCCCTTGTCGGTGATTACACGCCAGGTGCCATCAGGTTTTTGTTCCAGACCTTCGACCTTGGTCTGCACCTCAATCGTGGCCCCGCCCAGCCTGGCGGCTTTGGCGTAAGCGTAGGTCGTGCCACTGGGGTCCAGATGGCCCTCGTTGGGGTCGAGCAGGGCACCCAGAAAATATTTTTCTTCGATGAACGGGAAGTAAGTTTTGGCTTCCTTGACCGAGATGATTTCGGTCGCCATCCCTAAGTAACGGCCACGTGCCACCGTCATCTTCAAAAACTCCATGCGTTCGGGGGTATCCGCCAGCATGATGCCGGGCGACTTGTGCAGGCCGCAGGACTGGCCCGAGATGCGCTCCAACTCCTCGTACAGGCTCACGGTGTAGCTCTGTAACATGGCTACATTGGGGTCGCCATTCAGTGTGTGAAAACCGCCTGCAGCATGCCACGTGGAGCCAGAGGTGAGCTGGTCGCGCTCCAGCAGCATCACGTCTTTCCAGCCTTTTTTGGTCAGGTGGTACAGCACCGAGCACCCCACCACGCCGCCGCCAATCACCACCACTTGTGCAGTTGTTTTCACTATTCAGTTCCTAGTCCGGGTTTCAGTTGTGTGTATTGGATATCAAAAGTCGGATTCATCAAAAATCAGTGGGTGCGCCGCCCTCGGATTTACGCCGGGCGATGAAGGCATCCAGTTCTTCTTCGATGGCTGCATCCATGGGCGGGCGCTCGTAAGCCGCCAGTTCCTTTTGCCAGATCACATTGGCTTTCTGAAAAGCCGTGGGGCTGCCTGCTTCCTCCCATGTTTCAAAATTGCGCCAATCGGAGATGATGGGCGAATAGAAGGCTGTCTCAAAACGCTCCAGCGTGTGGGCTGTGCCGAAGTAGTGGCCGCCAGGGCCGACTTCGCGCACCGCATCCAGACCCAGGCCTGCGGGGCTGACGTCCAGCGGCGTCAGAAACTCGGCCACCATCTGGAGCAAGTCGCAGTCGAGAATGAATTTCTCGAAGGAAGCCGTGAGACCACCTTCCATCCAACCCGCCGCGTGCATGATGAAGTTGCCGCCGGCCTGCGTCAGCGCCCACAATGAAAAGACAGATTCGTACGCCGCCTGCGCATCCACCGTGTTGGCCGCGCAAACATTGGACGTGCGATACGGAATGCCGTATTTGCGGCACAGCTGCCCGCCAGCCAGCACGGCCTTCATGTATTCAGGTGTGCCAAAGGCGGGGGCACCGGTTTTCATGTCCACGTTGGATGTGAAGCCGCCGTACACCACTGGGGCGCCGGGACGCACCAGTTGGGTAAAGGCAATGCCGGCCAGTGCTTCTGCGTTTTGCTGCGCCAGTGCGCCGGCAATCGTCACCGGTGCCATGGCGCCGGCCAGTGTGAAGGGCGTGAGCATGATGATCTGGTTGCGCGACGACATCTCCATGATGCCTTGCAGCATGGGCGTGTCCAGCCGCAGCGGCGACGAGCTGTTGATGATGGAAAACAGCGATGGCTCCCGTTCCATCTGCTCGGCCGTGATGCCCCGGGCGATGCGGGCGATCTCCAGTCCATCCTGATTGCGCTCCTTGCCCAGCGAATACGCATGAAACGGCTTGTCGGTCAATTTGGCAATATCCGACAGGCAATCCAGATGCCGGATGGACGCATGGATGTCCACCGGCTCCACGGGATAGCCGCCGCTGCAGTGCACGATGTCATACCGTTGCGCCAGCCGGACCAAGTTGCGAAAGTCGGTCTGGTTGCCTGCGCGCCGGCCGCCCTGCATGTCAGAGCTATTGGGCGGGCTGGCCACCTGCGCAAACGCCAGGTTCTTGCCGCCAATGTGCACGTTGCGCTCAGGGTTGCGGGCGTGCAGCGTGAATTCAGAGGGGCAGGTCTTGATAGCTTGCAGTATCAGGTTGCGATCAAACCGCACCCGCTCGGAGCCCTCGCGCACATCCGCACCAGCTTTTTTCAGAATCGCCCGGGCTTCGGGGTGCATGAAATCCATGCCCATCTCTTCCAGAATGGTCAGGGACGTGTCGTGAATCGCTTCCAGTTCATCTTCCGACACCACGGGCGTGGGTGGAAAACGGTGTTTGAGCTTGCGGTATTTGGCGGTGGAGGGGGCTGCACGGACGGTGCCACTGCCGCGCCCGGCGCGTCGTCGGGGGGATGCGCTGGGCGTTGCCGCTTCGTCGGTCATGCAGGGAATCTCCGTGGAAAAGTGAAGGTTTCAACGGAGTATCCAGGAAAACGCGCAGCACCAAAAACCATGTTTTTGCGCATGGGCCATGAGAATTTCTCATGGCCCGGACAAAGACTCCCGCATCGACCCGGGCCTCGGGTGGCACGCGATACATGACAGCGTACAGCCACCAGCCGCAGCAGCTTGTTTGAGCAGGAAGGGAATCAGGAAAAAGCAGCTAATTTTCAGGAGACAGTCGGAACGACATCTGAAAACCGCTGGTGCCCGGGGCCGGAATCGAACCGGCACGCCTTGCGGCGGGGGATTTTGAGTCCCCTGCGTCTACCAATTTCACCACCCGGGCTAGCAAGAAGCGAAGTCCTAAATTATGGCACAGTGCAGGTTATGAACTATCCAACATTAGAAGATGTGATCGGAAAAACCCCGCTGGTGGCGTTGCAGCGAATCGGCGCCGCCGAGAACGCCGCCCGCCGCAACGTGATTCTGGGAAAACTGGAGGGCAACAACCCAGCTGGTTCGGTGAAAGACCGGCCAGCGATGTCGATGATTCGCCGAGCGCAGGAGCGTGGCGACATCAAGCCGGGCGACGCCCTGATCGAGGCGACCTCGGGCAATACCGGCATCGCGCTGGCTATGGCCGCGGCCATCATGGGCTACCACATGATTCTGATCATGCCGGAAGACCTTTCCATCGAGCGCGTGCAGACCATGAAAGCCTTTGGCGCCGAGCTGATTCTGACACCCAAGAGCGGCGGCATGGAATACGCCCGTGACCTGGCCGACCAGATGGAAAAAAGCGGCAAGGGCCGCGTGCTGGACCAGTTTGCCAATGCCGACAACCCGCGGGCGCACTATGAAACCACGGGTCCAGAGATCTGGGACGACACCAAGGGGCGGGTAACTCATTTCGTCAGCGCCATGGGCACCACGGGCACGATCACCGGTGTGTCGAAGTTTTTGAAAGAGAAAAACCCGGGCGTCAAGATTATCGGGGCGCAGCCTTCTGAAGGCTCGCGCATTCCCGGCATCCGCAAATGGCCGCAGGAATACCTGCCAAAAATTTATGACCCCACCCACGTGGACGAACTGATTTACGTGAGCCAGAGCGATGCCGAGGAGATGTGCCGCCGCATGGCGCGTGAAGAAGGCATCTTTGCCGGCATCTCGGCAGCAGGTGCCTGCTGGGTGGCGCAGGAAATTGCGAAGCGCGAAGAGAATGCAACGATTGTTTTCATCGTGTGCGACCGGGGAGACCGTTACCTGTCCACAGGTGTATTTCCGGCGTAAAACGTTCTCAAATTTTATGAAAAATCAGGCTATAGCCCTCGTCCAATATGCGTGAGTAGCTATAAAAATTATAGTAATTGATCCATGACCGCTGAATTCAAATTTTGCCCCCAGTGCGCCACGACTTTGCAGATCATCACGCAACTGGAGGACGGCGGCGACAAGGCGCGCCTGCGCTGCACCGCCTGTGATTTCACGCACTGGAACAACCCCACGCCCGTGCTGGCCGCGGTGATTGAGTACGAAGGCAAGATTTTGCTGGCCCGCAACGCGGCTTGGGCAGGCAAGATGTATGCGCTGATCACCGGCTTCATGGAAGCAGGGGAAACGCCGCAAGGCGGCATTACCCGGGAAATTCAGGAAGAAACCAACCTCGCCACGAGCGAGCTGAACCTGATTGGTGTTTATGATTTCCAGCGAATGAACCAGATCATCATCGCTTACCACGCGGTCTGTAGCGGGGAAGTGAAGCTGTCACCCGAGTTGGTGGACTACAAGTTATATGGCCATGAGGATGTCATGTGCTGGCCGGCTGGAACGGGCTATGCCCTTGCGGACTGGCTCAAGTCCCGCGGTTACACCCCCCAATTTGTGGATTGGTCGCGCAAGTAACTAGAATTGAGGCAACTGAAGGAAATCGTGATGAACATCGACAAAGAGCTGGACACCCGTGGCCTGAACTGCCCCCTGCCGATTCTGAAGGCTAAAAAGGCGCTGACGGACATGCTCAGCGGTCAGACGCTGCGTGTGGTCGCAACCGATTCGGGCTCCATGCGCGACTTTCAGGCGTTTGCCAAACAAACCGGTAATGAGCTGATTGAGCAGCACACCGCTGGCGCGGACTTCATCCACGTCCTGCGCCGCCGGTAACCTGCCCGGCAGGGTTATCCCAGCTTGACCAGCTGATCCTTCACCTTGGCCACTGTGGCCACAAAATCGGCCACCCGCTTGCGTTCCTGCTCTAGCACGGCAGCAGGGGCCTTGGCGACAAAAGCTTCGTTGTTGAGCTTGCTCTGGGCTTTGGTGATCTGGTCTTCCAGGCGGGCCACTTCCTTGCCCAGACGCATTTTTTCAGCCACGACGTCAATCTCCATGAACAGGCACAGGCGGGCATCACCCAGCACAGCCACCGGCGCGGCCTGAGCGGCTGCGGACCAGGCAGCCTCGTCTTCAAAGACCCGCACTTCGTTGAGCTTGGCCAGCGCCTGCAACACCGGGGTAGACTGCTTCAGAAAAGCCGCTTCGGCCGAGGTCTGTGCCAATACAAACAGGGGTAGCCGGGTTGCCGGCGACACGTTCATCTCGCCACGCAGGTTGCGGCAGGCATCCACCAGACTTTTCAGCTTGACCACATGCGCAATGGCTGCTTCGTCAATCTTTTCCGGCTGGCTTTGCGGGTAACGGGCGATGCTGACAGACTCGCCCGGTAAACCAGCCACCACGGAAACCTTTTGCCAGAGTTCTTCGGTGATGAACGGAATCACCGGGTGGGCGAGCCGCAAAATTGTTTCCAGCACCCGGATCAGGGTGCGGCGTGTGGCGCGCTTCTGCGAATCATCCCCAGTCTGAATCTGAACCTTGGCAATTTCCAGATACCAGTCGCAAAACTCGTTCCAGACGAAGTCATAAATCGTGTTGGCGACATTGTCCAGCCGATAGTCGGCAAAGCCCTGAGCCACGTCGGCTTCGGCCTTCTGCAGCAGCGACGTGATCCAGCGGTCCGACTGGCTGAAGTGCATGTAGCCATGGAAAGGGCCACCCGGCTGGCATTCCGCCTTGGTGTGTTCCTTCAGGCCACAGTCCTGCCCCTCGCAGTTCATCAGCACAAAGCGCGTGGCGTTCCACAGCTTGTTGCAGAAGTTGCGATAACCCTCGCAGCGCTTGCTGTCGAAATTGATGCTGCGCCCCAGCGACGCCAGCGAAGCAAAGGTGAAGCGCAGCGCATCGGCGCCAAACGCGGGAATGCCGGTGGGAAATTCTTTTTCGGTGTTTTTGCGCACCTGCGGCGCGGTCTCGGGCTTGCGCAGGCCTTCGGAGCGTTTGCCCAGCAGTGCAGGCAAATCAATGCCGTCGATCAGATCGACTGGGTCCAGCACATTGCCTTCGGACTTGCTCATCTTCTTGCCCTGTGCGTCGCGCACCAGGCCGTGGATGTAGACGTGTTTGAACGGTACCTTGCCCGTGAAGTGGGTGGTCATCATGATCATCCGGGCGACCCAGAAGAAGATGATGTCGTAGCCAGTGACCAGCACGGAAGAGGGCAGGTACAGGTCGTAATCCTGAGTCTTTTCTGGCCAGCCCATGGTGCTGAAAGGCACGAGAGCAGAGGAGTACCAGGTGTCCAGCACGTCCTCGTCACGCGTCAGCCTTTTGCCGGGGGCTTTGGCTTGCGCTTCAGCTTCATCACGTGCCACATAGACCTTGCCGTCTTCGTCGTACCAGGCCGGAATCTGGTGGCCCCACCAGAGCTGTCGGCTGATGCACCAGTCCTGGATGTTGTTCATCCACTGGTTGTAGGTGTTGATCCAGTTTTCGGGGACGAATTTAACCTCGCCCGATTGCACCGCGTCGATGGCTTTTTGTGCAATGGATTTGCCTGTCGGGTCGGACTCACTGACCTTGGTCATGGCGACGAACCACTGGTCGGTGAGCATGGGCTCCACCACCTGGCCGGTGCGGGCGCACACGGGCACCATGTTCTTGTGCGGTACGGTTTTTTCCAGAAAGCCCTGTGCTTCCAGATCTTTCAACACCGCCTTGCGGCAGTCGTAACGGTCCAGCCCACGATAAATTGCAGGCCCGTTTTCGTTGATCTTCGCGTCCAGCGTGAAGATGGTGATCAGCGGCAACTTGTGCCGCTGGGCAACCTGGTAGTCGTTGAAATCATGGGCGCCGGTGATCTTCACGCAGCCGCTGCCGAAAGCCGGGTCCACATAGTCGTCGGCGATGATCGGAATCTGCCGGTCGCACAGTGGCAGATCGACCATCTTGCCGACCAGGTGCTTGTAACGCTCATCTTCCGGGTGCACCGCCAGCGCACCATCGGCCAGCATGGTTTCCGGCCGGGTGGTGGCGATGTGCATGCCGCGCATCGGCGTACCGTCGGCGGAGGTCTGCGGGCCGTCGCTGAATGGGTACTCGATGTGCCACATGAAGCTGTCGCGCTCTTCGTTTTCCACCTCCAGATCGCTCACCGCGCTTTGCAGTACCGGGTCCCAGTTCACCAGGCGTTTACCCCGGTAGATCAGCCCTTGCTCGTACAGACGAACAAAGGTTTCGGTCACGGTTTTGGACAGCTTCGGGTCCATCGTGAAGTACTCGCGGCTCCAGTCCACGCTGTCGCCCATGCGGCGCATTTGCGTGGTGATGGTGTTACCGCTTTTTTCCTTCCACTCCCACACTTTGGCGACGAAATTCTTGCGTGCCTCGGCCGGGGTAGGCCCCATGTCGTGGCGGCTGATGTTTTGCGCCTGCAGCTGGCGCTCCACCACAATTTGCGTGGCGATGCCCGCGTGATCCGTGCCCGGTACCCAGACCGTGTTGTGCACCAGCATGCGGTGATACCGCGTGAGGCTGTCCATGATGGTCTGGTTGAAGGCGTGGCCCATGTGCAGCGTGCCCGTCACGTTGGGCGGCGGTAGCTGGATGGCGAACGACGGCACATCAGCCTGGCTTTGGCCCGTACCGCGGGATCCCGCAGCCGCGTAGCCCCGGCGTTCCCACTCGGGTCCCCAATGGGCTTCCAGCGCAGCGGGTTCAAACGATTTGGACAGGCTGTCCAGCCCGGGTTGTGCGGACTGAGTGGGCAGGGTGGATGTCGATTCGGTCATGGGGTCACATCAGGTGCTGACAGGCGCAGCAAAAAAAAGAAAACAAAAACGGCACCCCAAAAGGTGCCCAACGCGGAGCCCACGAGGGCGCCGATACAAGCGGAAAGCTGGATTACGTGATTTTACCGGGGCCGCCCGGTGTGGCCTGGCGGCAAGGCCTAATTGAGTTTGCTGGCGGCGGCCAGACACTCGGCCAGCACTTTACCGTCGCCAATCTGGTTGGCCAGCAACAGTATCAACCGGGCGTTGAGCAGTTCAGACGCGTCGCGGTCCAGATTGGCATGAGCGTCCAGCAATTGCTCGTAGAACGTGTCGGCGTCACTGAGGTTGGGTTGGGTTTTCATGGTGCTTGCTCCTGAGTTTTGTTGTGTTTGTAGTCACAAGCCCAGCGACTTTTCAATCGCCTGCACCAGATCGCCATCCACCACCTCGCCGGTCGCCGCCAGGTAGCCGTCATGCCGCAGCAACGCCCAGGCGTGCCCAAACACGTGGCAGGCGCCCTGCAGATGGCCTTTGGGGTCGCGCACGTGTTCCTTCGCCTGTGCAGGCTCGTCCGGCCCCACGACCTGCACGCAGCGCACCGGCGCGGTGACTGCGAGCTGGCGAAGCCTCTCCACCGCAGAGGGTGACAGGTTGCCGAAAACCAGCACCAGCAAACGGCTCTGTGCCCATTTCAGCAGGTCGTTCACTGTGCCGGTACCCAAGCCGTCACCCCAGGCGAACGCCACGTTTTGCACCGATTGTCCGCCCGTGGGCTCACAGATGCGGGAGTGTGTGTAGGTATTGGCCACAGCCATTCGCCCGGTGTTGATCAACGAGCGGGCAAACAGATGCTGTCGGGCCAGGCTGATGGCGGCCTGGCGAAACACGCGCTCCATGCCGTCGGCTGGACGCAAAAAGCGGGCCGTACGGTTGGTCACCAGTACGTTTTGTGCGGCCGCTTCGTGGCGCTCGTCGTGATAGCTGTCCAGCAGGGCGGGTGCTGCGGTGCCGCGAATGACGGCAGCCAGCTTCCAGGCCAGATTGTCGGCGTCGGCCACGCCGGTGTTGCCGCCACGCGCGCCGAAGGGGCTGACAATTTTGGCGGTGTCCCCCATGAAAAAGACACTGCCGATACGCAACCGGTCCGCACACTGGCTCCGATAGGCATACGGCCCCACCCAGACGATCTCACATTGCAGATCATCCCCAAACTGGCGGCGCAGGCGCTCGCGCACCTGCGCTTCGCTGCTGACCACGGTCGGGTCCGAGTTGGGCGCCATCTGGTAGTCGATGCGCCACACGTCATCGGCCATCAGATGCTGCCAGACCGAGCGGTTGTCGTTAAAGGGTGCCTCGATCCAGGTGTGGCGCTCCGTCGGTGGTCGTTTGCTGAAACGCACATCGGCGATGCACCAACGGTCATCGCCTTTTTTGGCTTTCAGCGTGGCGCCGCACCAGGCGTGAAACGGCGTGTGCGAGCCCGATGCGTCGATCACGTGGTCGGCCTGAATCCGGTAGCTGCCTGCCGGCGTTTCCACGTCAAGCGTGGCGAAACCTTTGTCTTGCTCAAAGCCCACCACCCGTGACTGCCAGCGCATGTCCACAATCGGTTCGCTGGCTGCGCGGTTCAGCTCGGCAATGCGCTCCACCAGAAAACCTTCGATGTAAAACTGCTGGATGTTGATGAACGGCGGCTGGGTGGAGAGCTGGAAGCTGCTCTGCTGGCGCAGATCGAACGAATACACCTCATCCTTGCCAGCGAAGGTGCGGCCCACGCTCCACTGGACGCCTTTGCGCGCGATGCGCTCGTAGATGCCCAGTTTGTCGAAAATCTCCAGCGATTTCTGTGTGTAGCAAATGCCGCGTGATGATGCACCCTTGACGCCTACCGTATTGTCTTCGTCCAGCAGCACCGCCTTCACGCCCAGTTGCGCCAGCGAACAGGCCAGCGTGAGCCCGGTGATACCGCCGCCCACGATGACCACGGCATGGCGCCGCACGGAGCCAGACTGGATGTCGGGTGGTTCGACGAAAGGGTATTCGGGCAACTGGTAGCCCGAGCCCTGCGTGAATTCATAACCGTTGGTGAACGCGACATCCGCAAACGCTGGCCCGGGTGTATGGGAGGTTTGTGCCATGGCTGGTTTCTCCTGCCTTTTTAAGGTCTAAATCGGGCTCTAGCCCTCATGTAATATGCGTGAGTAGCTATGAAAAACAGAGCAAACTTATTCTTCGCCTCTGGCCGTATATTCCGGCCGGTCGTTTTGTTGCGGCTTGAGCGCTTCGGCCACGCGGCCCGCCGCCCGGTCGTTGCGCCACTGCTCCTTGCGTGCGCTCCATTCGGCCAGGCGTGCGTGCGCAGTTTTACTTTCCTGGAGCATCTGGAATTCGTCAGCCACCTGAGCCGACAGCTCCAGGCGCACGCCATTGGGGTCGAAAAAGTAGATGCTTTTGAAGATGTGGTGATCGGTGACCCCCAGCACTTTCACGCCGTGCGCAAGCAGTCGCGCCTTCATGGCTTCCAGTTCGGCAATGGTGTTCACGCGAAAAGCCACATGGTTCACCCAGGCTGGCGTGTTGGGCGAGGGCAGGGCAGCTTCGTCGTCGCCCAGGTCAAAAAAGGCGATGAACGAACCGTCCTGCAGTCTGAAAAAGAAGTGGGTGTAGGGGCAATATTCACCCGTGCTGGGCACGTAGTCGCTCTGGATGATGTGATACATCGGCAGGCCCAGAATGTCTTCGTAAAAGTGGCGGGTTTCCTCCGCATCTTTGGCGCGATAGGCGTAGTGGTGGAGTTGCTGAATGGGCGCCGGCGCGGGCAGCGAGGCGGGGTTTTTCAAAACGGCGGCCATATCAGTCTCCAATCCTTGTGAATTCACTTATACGTAACGCGTTTACTATATCGTAATCAGAGTGGCATGATGATTGTGGCGCCGGGTTCTTATTGAGAATGGTTATCAACAATTGCAAGTCGATAGATATTGGCAATTCGTGGCATTGAGGGTCTCAATTAGACGAAGCCGCTTATCTGGGCTACGCTGATGTGTCTTTGGCCCTCGGGCTTAAAGCAAAAGCGTTTGTTTTTTCAACCACTAGGAGAATTCCATGGCAGCACTCAAAGGCTCCAAGACGGAAGACAACCTGAAAGCCGCCTTCGCAGGCGAGTCACAGGCCAACCGCCGTTATTTGTATTTCGCAAACAAGGCCGACGTTGAAGGTCAGCCAGACGTGGCAGCGCTGTTCCGCTCCACAGCTGAAGGCGAAACCGGCCATGCGCACGGTCACCTGGAATGGCTGGAGACCTGTGGCGACCCTGCCACCGGCCTGCCATTTGGCAGCACCCGTGACAACCTCAAGTCTGCAGTTGCAGGCGAGACCCATGAGTACACCGACATGTATCCCGGCATGGCTAAAACCGCCCGCACCGAAGGTCATGACGAAGTGGCTGACTGGTTTGAGACGCTGGCCAAGGCCGAGCGTTCACACGCCAATCGGTATGCCAAGGCTTTGGCAGAACTGGCCGATTAATTCGCCCTGATTCGTCCGTGTTGGGCGTTGCCCGCAGCGCCCAATGCAGAAGATTCAAGAACAAATTTCCAAGACCATCTACGAGGCTTCAATATGGCACGCGAAGGTAATCTGTCAGCTCCCACCCGCCACCCCATCGACTGGAAAGGCCCGGACTACTACAACGAAGAAGCCACCTTTCACGAGATGGAGCGCATCTTCGACATCTGCCATGGCTGTCGCCGCTGCGTGAGCCTGTGCGGCTCGTTCCCCACGCTGTTTGACCTGGTGGACGAGAGCAAGACGATGGAGGTCGATGGTGTTGACAAAAAGGATTACTGGAAAGTGGTGGACCAGTGTTACCTGTGTGACCTGTGCTACATGACCAAGTGCCCCTACGTGCCGCCGCACGAGTTCAACCTGGACTTTCCGCACACCATGCTTCGCGCCAAGGCCATCAAGTTCAAAAAGGGCGATGTGGGTTTCGGCGAGAAGCTGCTGGCGTCTACAGATGTGCATGGCTCATTGGCGGGCATTCCCATCGTGGTGCAGGCCGTGAATGCCGTTAACAAAACCGCGGCGGCCCGTAGCGTCATGGAATCGACCCTGGGTGTGGACAAGGATGCCTGGCTGCCTGCGCTGGCCACTAAAAAATTCCGCTCGGGCACGCCCAAAGCCAAGGCCACCGTGGTGAAGGATGGTGAGAAGACGCCGGGCAAGGTGGCCATTTTCTCGACCTGCTACATCAACTACAAC
This sequence comes from Pseudomonadota bacterium, assembly GCA_046050465.1. GTDB lineage: Bacteria > Pseudomonadota > Gammaproteobacteria > Burkholderiales > Burkholderiaceae_C > Egaibacter. The sequence continues at coordinate 42,016 of JBJOPS010000011.1, forward strand.
GAGCCCGGCATCGGGCTGGATTTGCTCAAGGTGCTGGATCACAACGACGTGCCTTATGTCATTGTGGACAAGGAAAAATGTTGTGGCATGCCCAAGCTGGAGCTGGGCGATCTGGAGTCGGTTAATGCCAGCAAAGAGGCCAACATGCCGGTGCTGGCCCGCTACGCGAAAGAGGGGTATGCCATTCTCGCGGCTGTGCCCAGCTGCGCGCTGATGTTCAAGCAGGAAATCCCGCTGATGTATCCAGATGAGACTGATGTGCAGTTGGTCAAGGAATCCATGTGGGATCCGTTTGAGTACATGATGCAACGCAAGCGCGATGGTTTGCTGAAGGTTGATTTTCCGGTAGCCCTGGGCAAAATCAGTTACCAGATTCCCTGCCATGGCCGGGTCCAAAACATTGGCAAAAAAACCGAAGAAATGCTCAAGATGGTGCCCGGTACCAGTGTGCACACGCATGAGCGCTGCTCGGGTCACGCGGGTACCTTCGGTGTGAAGAAGGCCACGCACCAGCAGGCCATGAAAATTGGCAAACCCCTGTTCAAGGCCATGGCCAACCACAAGGACGGTGGCCTGCCCGACGTGATCAGCAGTGACTGCCCGCTGGGCGGGCACCATATAGCGCAAGGCTTTGAGATGAACGACCTGGCAAATGGACAAGGGTTGCCGCCGCAAAAACACCCGCTGACACTGATCCGAGAGGCTTACGGATTGAAGTAAGCCGCATCATCTGAAATAGAGAACATCATGCAAACCACCGGACACATCACCATCGAGAGCCTCATGTCGCTTGAGGCCTACAGTAAATACCGCAAGGAGCACAAGCCCTTCATCATTGCGCACCGCAAGCTGCGCAGTGTTGGCCTGGGTGAACACATCAACCTGCAGTTTGAGAGCGAGACCACCATTCGCTACCAGATTCAGGAGATGTTGCGCATCGAGAAAATCTTTGAAGAAGAGGGCATTCAGCAGGAGCTGGATGCCTACGTGCCGCTGATGCCCGACGGCAGCAACTGGAAGGCCACCATGCTGCTGGAATACCCCGACGTGAACGAGCGCAAGCGTGAGCTGGCTCGCCTGATTGGCGTGGAAGACCACATGTTCGTTGAGGTGGAAGGGCACAACCGCGTGTACGCCATTGCTGACGAAGATCTGGAGCGGGAGAACGACGAGAAAACCTCTGCTGTTCACTTTGTGCGGTTCGAGCTGACGCCTGCCATGTGCGCCGCTGTGAAAGCGGGTGCCAGCGTCAAGCTGGGTTGTGACCACACCAACTACCCGGCGCACACCACGATTGCACCGGAGACGCTGGCTTCATTTGCAGGCGACCTGAGATAGGGCGGCATCAGAGCGAACGCGCGCGCTTTCACGATAATGAAGGCTTCCTCGCGAAGCCTTTCTTGTTCCGCTCCATTTCATGGCTGCCATGCTGTTTCTTCTTTCTCCTGCCAAATCGCTTGACTATGAAACACCCCTGGGGGAGGTGCCGCACACGCTGCCGCTGTTCGTCAAACAATCCACACAGCTCATCAAGCTGCTGCGGCAACAATCGGTGCAGGACATTTCAGAACTGATGGATTTGAGCGAGGCCCTGTCCACACTGAATGTGAAGCGCTACAAGGCATGGCGGCCGAAGTTCACTGCAGACAACGCGAAGCAGGCCGTGCTGGCCTTTGATGGCGACGTGTATGGCGGGCTGGATGCCAAAACACTCAAGACCAGAGACCTGGCCTGGGCGCAGGACCATGTACGCATCCTGAGTGGCCTGTACGGTGTATTGCGTCCGCTGGACTGGATGCAACCCTACCGGCTGGAGATGGGCACGCGGCTGGCCAACCCGGGTGGCAGCAACCTGTACAGGTTCTGGGGTTCGCAGATTTCGGAATTCCTGAATCAGGAGCTGGCCGCTGACAAAACGCACAAAACGCACAAAACGCCGGTGGTGGTCAATCTGGCGTCACAGGAGTATTTCAAGGCGGTTGATCTCAAGGTGCTCAAGGCCCGCGTAGTGGAGTGTGTATTTGAAGAATACAAAAACGGACAGTACAAGGTTATCAGCTTCATGGCCAAACGCGCGCGTGGCCTGATGGCGCGATACGCGGTGACGCACCACATCACCACCGTGGAAAAGCTCAGGGCGTTCGATCTGGAAGGTTACGCATTCGCACCGGTGGTGTCGCACGCAGATCGACTGGTGTTTCGTCGAAAGTAGCCTTTTCGACGAAACACCGCTTGATACTGGTAGTCGCCACGTTTTCGGATCACAGACATGAACACCTCTTGAAGTTGAGTGTGTCAAATTTGTGCCAAAAACCCTTTCTGCGATACTCTGCAACTTATGAGCCAAATAAAAAATCCTTCTAAATCAGAGACTTAGAAGGATTTTTATTGGTGGGCAGTGCAAGTTTCGAACTTGCGACCCCTGCAGTGTGAATGCAGTGCTCTACCCCTGAGCTAACCGCCCTGAATCTGTTTCAGGAAAGCCCCGGATTATGCCACAGGTCAGGCAGCCACCCGCCAGATTGTCTTGCCGCCGCTGGCTTTGTCCAGTTGGGTCAGCACGTCGTCATGGGCGGCCACTTCGCTCTCATTGGCAACCAATACAGGCAGGTCAAACCGGCTGAAATCCACCCGGCTGGCGGCGCCCACTGCCTGTTCGTGGTTGTCCGAATCCATCAGAAGGGCGTCCTGCCCTCGTGTCATGTTGATGTACACATCGGCCAGCAACTCGGCATCCAGCAAGGCACCGTGCAGTGTGCGGCCAGAATTGTCCACACCCAGGCGGTCGCACAGGGCGTCCAGCCCATTGCGCTTGCCGGGGTACATCTCCTTGGCCATCACCAGCGTATCGGTCACGCTGGCCACAAACTGCCTGAAGTTGTCACGCCCCGCCAGCGAGAGTTCCTTGTTCAGAAACCCGACGTCAAACGCTGCGTTGTGAATGATGATTTCAGCGCCGCCCAGATAGGCCAGCAATTCGTCGGCCACGGCGTCAAATTTCGGTTTGTCGCGCAGAAACTCGGTGGTAATGCCATGCACCTTCAGCGCCTCTTCATGGCTGTCGCGCCCCGGATTCAGGTAGAAATGCAGGTTGTTGCCAGTGAGCTTGCGGTTGACCAGCTCGACGCAGCCGATCTCGATGATGCGGTCACCCTGATCAGGGGAGAGGCCGGTGGTTTCGGTGTCCAGAAAAATTTGACGCATGGCAATCTGCTGAAGGGCTAATGATTTTCTTTGGCGTGGTTGATGGAGTATTTGGGGATTTCCACCGTCACATTTTGCTGCGCCAGAAAAGCCTGGCAGCTCAGGCGTGAATTCGGCTCCAGACCCCAGGCGCGATCCAGCAGGTCTTCTTCATTCTCATCCAGCTCGTTGAGCGAAGCAAAACCTTCGCGCACGATCACGTGGCAGGTGGTGCAGGCGCAACTCATGTCACAGGCGTGCTCGATGTTGATGTGGTTGTCCAGCAATGCCTCACAGATGGAGGTACCCGCTGGCGCCGACACCTCGGCACCTTGAGGGCAATACTCCGGGTGCGGCAGGATCTTGATGATGGGCATGTTGGTTTCTCTGTCTGAAAGAGCTCAGACGGTTGCTATGTTTTTTCCAGCCAGCGCTTGCTGGATACCCTTGTTCATCCGCATCGCTGCAAAGCCTTCGGTGCCATTGGCCAGTGCTTTGGTGGCAGCTTCGACCGCCGCCGCATCGTCACTGGCACGTGCGTCGATGAGGGCCTGTATCAGCGCCTCAATCCCCTTGCGCTCTGGCGGAGAAAGCAGGTCTCCATCGGCGTCCAGTGCACTTCGAGTGGCCAGCACCATACGGTCAGCGTCCACCCGTGCTTCCACCAGCGCACGGGCGCGCATGTCGTCCTGAGCCGTGGCAAAACTCTCCTGCAACATTCTGGCGATCTGGTCATCACCCAGTCCATAGGACGGTTTGACGTCAATCCGGGCCTCCACCCCGCTCACCTGCTCTTTGGCTGCAACACTCAGCAGGCCATCGGCATCGACGGTGAAGGTCACGCGAATGCGTGCGGCGCCAGCTGCCATCGGCGGAATGCCGCGCAGCTCAAACCGCGCCAGGCTGCGGCAATCGGCCACCAGATCTCGCTCGCCCTGCACCACATGCAAGGCCAGGGCCGTCTGACCATCCTGGTAGGTGGTGAAGTCCTGCGCCATGGCGGTAGGAATAGTCTGGTTGCGCGGCACAATGCGCTCCACCAGGCCACCCATGGTTTCGATGCCCAGCGACAGCGGAATGACGTCCAGCAGCAGCAAATTACCCGCGGCATTGTTGCCTGCCAGCTGGTTGGCCTGAATGGCGGCGCCCAGCGCCACCACTTCGTCAGGGTTGAGGTTGGTCAAGGGCTCACGCCCAAACAATTGCGCCACGGCCTCGCGGATCTGCGGCATGCGTGTGGAGCCGCCCACCATGACCACGCCCTGGACTTCATCCGCCGTCAGCTGGGCGTCGCGCAGAGCCTTGCGGGCCGCCTGAACCGTGCGCAGTGTCAACCCGGACGTCAGCGCCTCAAACTGGGCATTTGTAACGTCAAATACGACCTCAGCCCCCGCCACCATTGCGCGAAACGCTATCATTTCAGAAGCAGACAGTGCTTCCTTGCAGGCGCGGGCAGCCACCTTGACCGATGCCTTGTCCTGCGCACTGAGGGCCAGTGCACCGGCCTGAGCCACTGCCCAGTCGGCCAGCGCCTGGTCGTAATCGTCACCACCGAGGGCCGAGTCGCCACCAGTGGCAATCACTTCAAACACACCCTGCGTCAGCCGCAGGATCGAGATGTCAAAGGTACCGCCGCCCAGGTCATAAATGGCGTAAACGCCCTCACTGGCGTTGTCCAGCCCATAGGCGATGGCGGCGGCGGTGGGTTCGTTGATCAGGCGCAGCACGTTGATGCCCGCCAGTTTGGCCGCGTCTTTGGTGGCTTGCCGTTGGGCATCATCAAAGTAGGCGGGCACCGTGATCACGGCACCAAACAGGTCATCGTTGAAGGTGTCCTCCGCCCGGTAGCGCAGTGTGGCCAGAATCTCGGCGCTGACCTCGACGGGCGACTTTTCACCCGCGATGGTCTGCAGCCCCAACATGCCGGAGCCATTACCAGCATCAACAAAGCGATAGGGCAGCTTCTCGCGGTCTTTCACGTCATTCAGGCCGCGGCCCATGAACCGTTTGACCGAGACAATCGTGTTCTCCGGGTCTTGCGCCACCACGGCTCGGGCATCCCACCCAATCTGGCGGCCACCATCACCCAGGTAACGCACCACAGACGGCAGCAACACGCGGCCCTGATCGTCCGGCAGGCACTCGGCTACGCCATGACGCACGGCCGCCACCAGTGAATGGGTGGTACCCAGATCGATACCCACCGCAACCCGTCGTTCATGCGGGTTCGGGCTTTGACCGGGTTCAGATATTTGAAGAAGCGCCATGTTCTCTATTGTCCCTTGCCGGCCAGTTCCATTTCATCGATGCGGTCTTGCAGGTCTCTGGCGAATTTGTCGATGAACATCATCGCCCGCACCTGGGCCACGGCCTGCGGATAATCATGCTGGACATCCAGCAAATGCTCACATTGTTGTAGCGCCTCACGCTTGGCAGACGAGGCCTGGGCGCTGATTTCATTCAAATCATCAACACTTTTTGCATCATCCAGCGCCTCCCGCCAGACCATCTGTTGCATCAAGAATGCCGATGGCATGGCCGTGTTGTTTTCGGCGTTGACCGGGGCGCCATGGCGCTCGCACAGGTAGGTGGCGCGTTTCAGGGGGTCTTTGAGCCGCTGATAGGCCTCGTTGATACGGACCGACCACTGCATGGCCAGGCGTTGCGCAGTGGCGCCCTGCGCCATGAATTTGTCAGGATGGGCCTCACCTTGCAGGTCTTTCCAGCGGGCGTCCAGCACCGCCCTGTCCTGTGCAAATTGCTCAGGAACGGCAAACAGTTCGAAATCGCTGGATTGGAGATTCACACGCGGAACGACTCACCGCATCCGCACTTGTCCCGCTCATTCGGATTGTTGAACCTGAAACCTTCGTTCAGGCCTTCGCGAACAAAATCAAGCTGCGTGCCGTCGAGATAAGCCAGGCTCTTGGGGTCCACCACCAGTTTGACACCGTGTCCTTCAAACAGGGCGTCTTCGGCCGCGAACTCATCCACATATTCAATCGTGTACGCGAGCCCCGAGCAGCCGGTGGTCTTGACACCCAGGCGCACGCCCACCCCTTTGCCACGTTTGGCAAGGTAGCGGTTCACGTGCCGGGCGGCAGCTTCAGTCAGAGAAACGGACATGTCAGTGGGTCTGGGGAGCCAGGTGCTTTTTCTTGTAGTCGTCCACCGCCGCCTTGATCGCGTCTTCAGCCAGGATGGAGCAGTGAATTTTGACCGGTGGCAAAGCCAGCTCTTCGGCGATTTGGCTGTTTTTCAGCGCCGCCGCTTCATCCAGCGTCTTGCCCTTGACCCATTCGGTCACGAGTGAGCTGGACGCAATGGCCGAGCCGCAGCCGTAGGTCTTGAAGCGCGCGTCTTCAATCACGCCAGTCACCGGGTTGACCTTGATTTGCAGCTTCATCACGTCGCCACAAGCCGGTGCACCGACCATGCCGGTGCCCACGGTGTCGTCGCCTTTTTCAAAGCTGCCGACGTTGCGGGGGTTTTCGTAGTGATCAACGACTTTTTCTGAATATGCCATTTTGTTTCCTTTCTTCATTTCAGGAATGCCACACAACCGGCTTTGCCGGCTGCTGGCGCCCCCTAGAGGGGAAGCGGTGCTAGCCGCCCAGGGGAGGCCTCTTCAATGCGCTGCCCACTGGATGGTGGAGATATCGATGCCATCTTTGTACATCTCCCACAGCGGGCTCAGGTCACGCAGCTTGGCCACATTGAGCTTGATGGTCTCAACCGCGTAGTCAATGTCGGCTTCGGTGGTCCAGCGGCCAATGGTCATGCGCAGGCTGCTGTGGGCCAGCTCGTCGCTGCGGCCAAGGGCACGCAGCACATAGCTGGGCTCCAGGCTGGCGGAGGTGCAAGCCGAGCCACTGGACACGGCCAGGCCCTTGATGCCCATGATCAGTGACTCGCCTTCCACGTAGTTAAAGCTCACGTTCAGGTTGTGCGGCACACGTTTGTCCACGTGCCCGTTGACGAACACCTGCTCCACGTCTTTCAGGCCGGCCAGCATGCGGTCATGCAATGCCTTGATACGAATGTTTTCCACACCCATTTCTTCTTTGGCGATGCGGTAGGCCTCACCCATGCCCACAATCTGGTGCGTGGGCAGTGTGCCGCTGCGCATGCCGCGCTCATGTCCACCGCCGTGCATTTGCGCTTCGATGCGTATGCGTGGCTTGCGGCGCACAAACAGGGCACCAATGCCCTTGGGGCCATAGGTTTTGTGCGAAGTCAGACTCATCAAATCGACCGGCAGCGTGCTCATGTCAATGTCAACCCGGCCCGTGGCCTGTGCGGCATCCACATGGAAGATCACGCCTTTTTCGCGGCAGATGTTTCCGATGGCGGTGATGTCCTGAATCACGCCAATTTCGTTATTCACAAACATGACGCTGGCCAAAATGGTGTCGGAGCGAATGGCTGCCTTGAAGGCATCCAGATTGACCAGGCCGTCTTCCTGCACGTCCAGGTAAGTCACATCAAAGCCCTGGCGCTCCAGCTCACGGCAGGTGTCCAGCACAGCCTTGTGCTCCGTCTTCACGGTGATGATGTGCTTGCCCTTGGTCTTGTAGAAACCCGCTGCGCCCTTGAGCGCCAGGTTATTGGACTCCGTGGCACCGCTTGTCCAGACGATTTCGCGCGGGTCGGCGCCAATGAGTGCAGCCACCTGCTCGCGGGCTTTTTCAACGGCGGCTTCCGCCTCCCAGCCCCAGGCGTGGCTGCGCGAAGCCGGATTGCCAAAGTGCTGGCGCAGCCAGGGGATCATGGCGTCCACCACGCGCTCGTCGCACGGGTTGGTGGCGCTGTAATCCATGTAGATCGGGAAATGTGGGGTGGTATCCATCACTGCTCGCTAATCGGGTAACTCGGGCTCGCGGTCAACGAATCTCAAGACTTGAAAAACACATTGCCCAACGCAAAAACAGAGTTGGGCGCATTCACCCGAATCGGTTTGACACCCGGCATGGCGGAAATGGCACGCTTGACGCTGGGGCTATCTTTTACCTGCAAGCCTTTGGCCAGCTGGTCGTCCACCAGGTTTTGAAGCGTGACCGAATTCAGAAACTCCACCATGCGTTCATTGAGCGAGGCCCACAAGTCGTGGGTCATGCAACGGGCACCGTCACTCAGACAGTTTTCCTTGCCGCCGCATTGTGTGGCGTCGATCGGCTCGTCCACCGACACAATGATGTCGGTGATGGTGATGTCAGACGCCTTGCGGGCCAGTGTGTAGCCGCCGCCGGGCCCACGAGTGGACTCGACCAGCTCGTTGCGGCGCAGTTTGCCGAACAACTGCTCCAGATACGACAGCGAAATCTGCTGTCGCTGGCTGATCGCAGCCAGCGTAACCGGGCCACCGCCTTGGCGCAGGCCCAGATCAATCATGGCGGTAACCGCAAAACGGCCTTTGGTGGTGAGACGCATGGCAAACTCCTTGTGGCTTGGGCTTGCCGAAGCCCTTGCCTTGATGTTTTCTTTATCAACTGGCGCAAGTATACCTAGAAACCTAGTAAATTACTCGGGTAAATGGACTAATCAAATCACAAATGGACTGATTCAGACTGGCTCAGAGCCTGCCAGCTGACTTGCCAGGCAAGATGGGCGCTGCATTGTCGGTGCCTGGCGCACCAAAGACCTGCTGTTTCAAAACCGCCAACTGGTCACGAATCCGGGCAGCTTTTTCAAACTCCAGATTGCGGGCGTGCTCCATCATGAGTTTTTCCAGCCGCTTGATCTCACGGCCAATGTCTTTCTCGCTCATGTCCTCCACCTTGGCGCGCTGCATCGCAGCATTTTCCAGGCGATCCATTTCGCGACCCGCCTTCTCGCTGTAAACCCCGTCAATCAGGTCACGTACCTGCTTGACGATGCTGCGCGGCGTGATGTCATGCAGCAGGTTGTGTTCGACCTGGCGGGCACGGCGCCGCTGGGTCTCACCCATCGCGCGGGTCATCGAGTCGGTCATCTTGTCGGCGTACAGGATCGCCCGGCCATTGAGGTTGCGTGCGGCGCGCCCAATAGTCTGGATCAACGAGCGTTCGGAGCGCAAAAACCCCTCCTTGTCAGCGTCCAGAATCGCCACCAGCGACACCTCGGGAATGTCCAGCCCCTCGCGCAGCAGGTTGATGCCTACCAGCACGTCAAACGCGCCCAGGCGCAGGTCACGCAGAATTTCCACGCGCTCCACCGTATCCACATCAGAGTGCAGATAGCGCACCTTCACGCCGTTGTCGCTGAGGTAGTCCGTCAACTGCTCAGCCATGCGTTTGGTCAACGTGGTGATCAGCACGCGCTCATGCTTTTCCACGCGAATGCGGATTTCCTGCAGCACGTCGTCCACCTGACTGGTGGCCGGGCGCACTTCCACTTCGGGGTCCACCAGCCCGGTGGGCCGCACCAGCTGCTCCACCACCTGCCCCGCATGGGTCTTTTCCCAGTCCGCGGGTGTGGCCGAGACGAATATCGCCTGGCGCATCTTGGTCTCGAACTCTTCAAACTTCAGCGGCCGGTTGTCCAGCGCGCTGGGCAGGCGAAAACCGTATTCCACCAGCGTGGTCTTGCGCGAGCGGTCGCCGTTGTACATGCCGCCAAACTGGCCAATCAGCACATGGGACTCGTCCAGAAACATCACCGAATCTTTGGGCAGATAGTCGGTCAGCGTGGCAGGCGGCTCACCGGGCGCTGCGCCGGACAAATGCCGGGTGTAGTTCTCGATGCCCTTGCAGTGGCCGACTTCGCTGAGCATTTCCAGATCAAACCGGGTGCGCTGCTCCAGCCGCTGGGCTTCCACCAGCTTGCCCTGGTCCACAAACTCTTTCACCCTGTCCACCAGCTCCACCTTGATGGTTTCCACTGCCGCCAGCACGCGGTCGCGCGGTGTGACGTAATGGCTGCTGGGATACACCGTGAAGCGCGGAATCTTCTGGCGAATGCGCCCGGTGAGCGGGTCAAACAATTGCAACGATTCAATCTCGTCGTCAAACAGCTCCAGCCGGATCGCCATCTCCGAATGTTCAGCGGGGAAGATATCAATCGTGTCACCCCGCACGCGAAACGCACCGCGTGAAAAATCCATGTCGTTGCGCTGGTACTGCATGCGGATGAGTTGGGCAATCACATCGCGCTGGCCCATCTTGTCGCCGGTGCGCAGCGTCATCACCATCTGGTGGTAGGCCTCGGGCTGGCCGATGCCGTAGATGGCCGACACCGTGGCCACAATCACCACATCGCGCCGCTCCAGGATGCTCTTGGTGCATGACAGGCGCATCTGCTCGATGTGCTCGTTGATGGCGCTGTCTTTTTCAATGAACAGATCGCGCTGCGGCACGTAGGCCTCGGGCTGGTAGTAATCGTAGTAGCTGACGAAATACTCCACCGCGTTCTTGGGGAAGAACTCGCGGAACTCGCTGTACAACTGCGCGGCCAGCGTCTTGTTGGGCGCAAACACGATGGCCGGGCGGCCCAGGCGGGCAATCACGTTGGCCATGGTGAAGGTCTTGCCTGAGCCGGTGACACCCAGCAGGGTTTGAAACACCTCCCCGTCATTCACCCCCTCAACCAGTTTGTCTATTGCTTCAGGCTGATCACCAGCGGGCGGGTACGGCTGAAAAAGCTCGAAGGGCGAGCCGGGAAAGGTGATGAACGTGCCGGTCGCGGGCTGCGCTACCACTTCGGCGTCGGTCGGAGCAGGTTTGGGATGAGGGCTGGACGGAGGCATGTTGTCGATTTGCGTGATCGCCAAAACTGTATGAAAATCCAGTATAACCGTCAATGACTCATTCGACAGGAGTTGCCCATGCCGCCTCGCCATTTTGAGGGCTCTCTCCAGCAATTGCCCAACCTGGGCCCGAAGTCCATCCAGATGCTGGCGTCTGCCGGTATTCACAGCCTGGGCCAGCTCCAGCGCCTGGGCTCGGTGGCTGCCTACGTGCGAGTCAAAAAAGTAGCACCTGCCGCCAGCCTCAACCTGTTGTGGGCGCTTGAAGGTGCGCTGACGGGGCTGCGCTGGCAGGACGTTGCGCGGGACCACCGCACCAGCCTGCTGATGGCGCTGGAGGTTGCCACGGCTTGATGTGCTGGCACGCCGGGCAAGCGGCACGGGCCAGGCGACCCTGCTGCATGGGCCCTTCTTCGGGCTGCCTTGCGGTGCTCGGGTGGCAAGGCCCGGTTGGGGGAGAAGCCCAGAAAGGCGCTGTGCTAGAGTCGGGCACTTCAAGAACTGGCCCATGCCTGCAACCTATTTCACTGCCGCCCAGGAAAAACAGCTTGCCACACTGGACCCCCGGTTGTGTGAATTTGCCAAGCGCGGTGTGATGCGCAGTTATCGTAAGAACACCATAATCATTACCGAGAATGATCCTGGCGATACGATGTTTGTGCTGGTGCAGGGCAGCGTCAAGGTGTATGCGTCAGATGTGGATGGCCGTGAGCTAACCTACGGCATCATCACTGCTGGAAACTACTTTGGCGAAATGTCACTAGATGGCGGTCTGCGGTCTGCTTCGATTGTTTCACTGGAGCCCTGTGTTTGCGCGGTGATTGATCGTGCTGAAGTGTGTGCTCACCTGATGGAAGATCCGAATTTCGCAATGTCATTAATCAAGGTGGTCATACGCCGTGCTCGCTCGGCGACAGAGTCGGCGCGCAGCATGGCTTTGCTCAATGTGTATGGACGGGTGGTCGCTCTGCTTGAGCGCTATGCATGCCCTGCCGGTGCCAGTGTGCCGGTGTTGATTTTTCCGGTAACCCATCAGGATATTGCCAGTCGTGTCGGGGCATCGCGTGAAATGGTGAGCCGTTTGCTTAAAGATCTCGAAAAAGGCGGATATCTCAAAATGGGTGTCAAGCGCATCACTTTGCTGAAGAAGTTGCCAACACGCTGGTAACTTGTTGCGGCGCGTCACATGCCATTCCACAATGTGCGAGCCCGTTGGGGTGACGCTGTACTTGTCCCTGCCAGTCGAACGGTGGCACTACTTCAAGTACCTGGGGCGAGTATCCGGTGTTATGCATAAAGCACGCCACGGCGCATCTGGTCGAGTTCCATGGTCTCAAACAGCGCCTTGAAATTGCCTTCACCAAAACCCTCGTTCCCCTTACGCTGGATAAACTCGAAAAATATGGGGCCGAGCTGGTTCTCGCTGAAGATCTGCAGCAACAATTCACCACGTTGTCCGTCAAGCAGGATGTTGCGCTGCTGCAGCGCCACCACGTCTTCACCGTGGCCGGGAATGCGTTTTTCCAGCAGCCCGTAATAGGTTTCACTGGTGTTGAGCAGTTTGACGCCGCTCATCTGCAACGCGTCCACTGAAGCGATAAGGTCCGTCGAACCCAATGCAATGTGCTGAATGCCCTCGCCGTGGTAACGGTCCAGGTATTCCTGAATTTGTCCGGCCTTCTCGTTACCCTCTTCGTTGATTGGGATGCGGATCTTGCCGCAGGGGCTTGTCATGGCCTTGCTCTTGACGCCTGTGGCCTGACCCTCCAGATCAAAGTAGCGCACCTCGCGGAAGTTGAACAAACGCTCATAGAAATCAGCCCACTCGCCCATGCGGCCCCGATGCACGTTGTGGGTGAGGTGATCGATGTAGGTGAGCCCGTGGCCAATTGGGTTCAGTGCTTCGGCAGCGGTGATGCCGGGCAGTGCTTCGAAGTCCACATCAAAGAAGCCGATGTTGCCTATATCGCCGTCTTTAGCGCCATTTTTGCCACGCCACCGGTCCACCAGATAAATCAGGCTGTCGCCAATGCCCTTGATGGCCGGGATGTTGAGTTCGCCCGGCCCCGCTTTGCCGGCGTAGCCAAATGCGCCCAGATCCAGCGCGCGCTCGTAGGCACTTTTAACGTCCTGGACGCGAAACGCAATGGCGCAAATACTGGGCCCGTGCAGACGTGCAAAGCGCTGGGCGAACGAATCCGGCTCGGCATTGATGAGGAAGTTGATGCCCCCCTGACGGTAAAGCGTGACGTCTTTGTGCCGGTGCTTTGCCACAGGCACAAAGCCCATGCGCTCGAACAATGCGCCCATGGCTACGGGGTCGGGGGCTGCGTACTCAATGAACTCAAAGCCGTCGGTTCCCATCGGGTTTTCCCACATCGTTTTGTCTCCGGTTGAAGTGCGTGCAACTTTATGGGCAGGAGCAGTGTGTTTTCCTGCAATTTGATGCTTTTGATTTGCACAATACACAATAAACCTGCAAAATTTCCACCATGGAAGCACTCGACAAGACAGACCGGCAAATACTACGCATCCTGCAAGCGGATGGCCGTGCCACCTTCGATCGCATTGCAGAGGCTGTGAGCCTGTCGCCCAGCGCCGTGCTGCGCAGGGTCAAACGGCTGGAGGAATCTGGCGTGATTGATCGGTATGTTGCCCTGGTCAAACCCGAAGCTGTGGGCTTGGGGCTGACGGCCTGCATCAATGTCCGGCTGGAAAAACATACCGAAAGCCACAAACGCAACCCGATGGACCTGTTTCGGTCCAGTGTGCAAACCTGGCCGGAGGTGGTGGAATGTGCGGCCCTGACCGGTGAGATGGACTACTTGTTAAGGGTGTTAGTTAAAGATATGAGTGCGTACTCACACTTCGTTATGGATACGTTATTAAAGCACCCCAGTGTGCAGGATTGCAAAACCAGCTTCATGCTGGACCGGGTAAAAATGACCACAATCATGCCTTTGTAGCGCGATCTACGCCTGATGTTTATGCATGCACTCAGTGAGAACACGGCCACACTGGACACATGGGTGACGGAAATGGTGGAGGAGAACCTGGCTCAGGCTGACTACCATCTGAAGCTGCAGGCTAAACAATTTTGAGCATTTCTGGTGGATGTTCAGGATGTGCGAAAAGGCGTTCTTCGAGTCCAGCAAAAACTGCCGATGTAGCCTGACAGGATGCGGTATTTGGCAATCCGCTATCCTTACGGCTTCGCAATAACGGCATGTCCTGCCTTCGGCTGTGTCAGATCCACACCCCGCGCGCGCTTCCGAAAAGGAAGACAAGCGCACTTTTTTGCAAAAACTGGCCGAGTTCATACACCCGGGCCCAGACTCTACGGCCGAGTTGATCGAGACGCTGGCCGAGGCGGAAGACAACAACATCATTGGCGCAGAGTCGCGGATCATGCTCGAAGGCGTGATCCGCATGGCCGACATGACTGCCGCCGACGTGATGGTGCCGGCCACCCGGATGGACCTGGTCAATATCGGAGCGACCTTTGATGACCTGTTGCACACGGTCATTGATACGGCGCACTCCCGATTTCCTGTTTTTGAAAACGAGCGCGAGAACATCATTGGCATCCTTATGGCCAAGGACTTGCTCAAATTGCAGCGAGCGCCTGAACTCAACATCCGTGCACTGCTGCGCCCGGCGGTGTTTGTACCCGAGAGCAAGGGGCTGAACGACTTGCTGCGCGATTTCCGGGGCAACCGTAATCACCTGGCCATCACCATTGACGAGTTTGGCCGGGTGGCCGGGCTGGTCACCATTGAGGATGTGCTGGAGCAAATCGTGGGCGAGATTGAAGACGAGTTCGATATCGCCGAAGACGAGGGCGATATTTTTGGCCTGGCTGACAAAACCTACCGTGTGAGCGGCGACACTGCCATTGAGCGGGTGAACGATGCCTTTGGCGTGACGCTTGTGGGATCCGACCCCGATGATCAGTTCGACACCATCGGCGGCCTGATCGCGCATGAAATGGGCCACGTGCCAAAAAAGGGTGAGCGACATACATTGGCTGGACTGAACTTTGTGGTTTTGCACACCAAGGGTGGCGCGGTCAAGTGGTTCAAAGTGTCGCCCGCGGCCAACATGGTTGCATAAAGCGTGTGTGCCATCACGGCAGTGCGGATGTCTGCTTCTTTCTCCCTGAGATTTGCTATTGTTTTAATAGCGGGTTGTGCCCATGCAGCAAGCGTCGCGTGGCCTTTTTCTTTTGGATTCCCTCCTGGCTTGCCAGTTTGGTGGCTGCAGTTGCTGGCGCTGGGCCTGCTTGCCTGGTCGCTGAACCAGGCAGGCACCACCTGGCGGCAAGCGTTCCTGCTGGGCTGGCTGTTTGCGGTGTCCTGGCTGACGGGCACTTTCTGGTGGCTTTTCATTTCCATGCACACCTATGGGGGCCTGGCTGCACCGCTGGCGGCAATGGCTGTGGTGGGCCTTGCGGCGCTGCTGGCCCTGTATTACGCCATTTTTTTTGGTGCTTTTAGTGCTCTAGCCCTTGTCAGTAAAGCGTGGAGTGCTATTGTTTTTGCAGCATTCTGGCTATTGGCGGAGATGGCACGGGGCGTCTGGTTGACCGGCTTTGGCTGGGGAGCGTCAGGTTACGCGCACGTAGATGGCTTGCTGGCAGGTTATGCGCCATGGGTTGGCGCTTATGGCCTGTGCTTCATCAGCGCCTGGCTGGCGATGACCACTTCTCAGGTGTTCGCCTGCGGTCCCTGGCAACGTGTAGCAGCCCTGTTGGTTTTGACGCTGCCCTCAGTGGCGCAAATGGGTGGAAACGAAAGTGACGCCACGTTTTCCAACTCTGCGGGGCGCCTGTCGATCACCCTGCTTCAGGGCAATATCCCGCAAGACGAAAAATTCCAGCCGGGAACAGGTGTGGTGGAGTCCCTTCGCTGGTATGGAGCACAGTTGCAGGTGGCCAATACCGACCTGGTGGTTTCGCCCGAGACGGCCATTCCACTGCTGCCGCAGCAATTGCCAGAAGGATATTGGGATGAATTGAAAGGCACCTTTCAGGCGCCAGCCAAAGCCGGGTCTAAGTCAGCCGCCATCATTGGCATTCCGTTGGGAAGCTATGAAGATGGGTACACCAACTCGGTTATCGGGCTGAAAGGGGATCAGCAGGCCATCTACCAGTACGACAAACACCACCTGGTGCCATTTGGCGAATTCATCCCACCCCTGTTCAAGTGGTTCACGGCGATGATGAATATCCCTTTGGGTGATTTCAACCGGGGTGTCGTTGGGCAGCCTTCATTTGAAGTGGCCGGGCAACGATTGGCGCCCAACGTCTGCTACGAAGATCTGTTTGGTGAAGAGTTGGGTGCGCGGTTCGTCAACCCCGTTGCTGCGCCGACCATCTTTGTCAACGTCAGCAATATCGGCTGGTTTGGCAATACGGTGGCCATCGATCAGCATCTTCAAATCTCCCGCATGCGGGCACTGGAGTTTGAGCGCCCGTTTGTGCGTGCCACCAATACCGGTGCCACCGTCATCATTGATCACCGTGGTGTCGTTACACAGTCGTTGCCGCGACACACAAAGGGCGTGTTGACGGGCGAAGTCGAGGGGCGCAACGGTGTGACGCCGTTTGCCTGGTGGGTATCACGGCTGGGGCTCTGGCCGTTCTGGGTTTTGGGGTTTGGGCTGGCCGCTACGGCAGCGCTGCAGCAGCGGCGTTTGTCCAGATTCAGTCGGGCTTGATGCCAAATACCCGGTCTTTGGCGGGTTCGGGAAAAGCTGCCGCCATTTCGTTGAGAAACCGCGCCTGAACCTGGTAGCCGTGATTCATGTCGGCGTCTATGCTGGATACGCGGATCAGCATGCCATCGGGAATCAACCCTTTGAGTCCCAGACGGAATTGCGCCAGTTTTTGATCGGTTCTTGAAACAGTAACCTGGTCACCAACGACCAGCCAGTAGGTAATAGGCTCCTGGCGTGGACCCAGTTTCGCCATCAGCTGACGGGTCGAAACCTGGCGACCGGCCAGATTCAGATGCCCTGTGGTGTTGGACGTGATCTGGAAGCCCTGCGCCGGATAACAAACCTCTGGCAGGTGAGCCCGGGTACCGTCAGACTGGTCGCCGCCATAGGCTACCGACAGCATGATGCGATCGTCATCGGCGTTGACGTACGTTCGGGTCAGTGTCTGGTTGTAAATGCTGTTCAACAGCGCCTGCGTGTCCGGTGACGGCAGGATCATGGGCATGCTGGTGTCAATGCGCCAGGTTCCGAACTGTGCGGGGAACAATGTTTCCAGATTGGGTTTGCCCAGCGTGTCGGTCATGTACACGGTTGGCTTGGTGAAGTGCGCCAGTGCTGCCGTGGTGAAGATGGCGCACACCACGACAAGGGCGCGTAGACGAGACCCGCTTATCATGCCTTGTCTTCCTTGAATATCCAGCCCAAAGCGTGGTCAGCCGCCAGCACGAACACAAGTCCCACGATAAAAAGAACCATGCCGGCAAAGCTGTGGACAAAGCCCTGACCCGCGGCATCACCAAAGTGGTAGGTCACCAGAACCAGAATCATCACGCGCACGATGTTGGCTCCAAACGCAATGGGAATGACCAGAATCGCCAGCGTGATGTTGCGGGCGACGGATGTGTATTTCATCAGGTTCATATACAGAAGGCCCAGGGCCTCCAGTGTGAACATCGAGTTCAGGCCGGCACACGCGTCGGCGACCAGCAACTGGTATTGCCCGACGTTCAAAATGACGCCAACCCGGCTGACGGGATAGTTCAAGGCATAGAGCAGGTTGGCGGCAACGGTAGATACCGCAGACTTCAGCGGGCCGGTGACGATGGCCACGCCAGCTTCTGGAAAGGGGGTCATGAAAAACATGAAGAACAAGGGAAACCAGACCAGCCTGAGTGCCTGACGACCCAGAAACATCAGAATCAAGGCCGTAATCACCAGCAGTTGCGAGCCCACTTCCAGCATCAGGAAGGACTGCGAACGCCCTAAAACATAAACGATCAGACCCAGGGCCAGAATCGGTACGCCCGTCCAAAGGGCTGGGGCCGCCGGCAAGGCGGCCAATTCGTGGCGTTTGCTGTAAAACAGCCATATGGAGACGGCCAGGATGATGGGCCCATGCCCCTGCTCATCAGTTGACCAGACGGAGCGCGCCAGTTCGAAGTAGCTGGGGATGTACAGCAACGCAAAACCAGCGATCAGCAGACCACATACCACGACGTCCGTGCCTGCCGGCAAGATGGAGTCGCGTGAGTCACTGGGGGTTTCGTTTTTTTCGGATAGAGATAAAAGTCTTGGCATGCAGGTTCAAATGGCCGGAACGCATCGTGATGGCAAAGATCAAGTGGGCGACAATAACAAAGAATCCGGTGTTTTGAAGATCCTGCTGACACGGAAAAGGCCACTATTTAACGATTTTGGACAATTTGGTTGCCGGTTTTGCACGTGTTACCCACTTTTTTATCCTGAAACAGGAGATGGGCGGTCGTCGAGTTCCGCAATCAAAACCCGCTATGCCGAGGGTGATTCAGGCGGGAAGCCCCGTAAAATCAGAGGCTGTTCCCGAGAATTCCGGCCTCTTTATGCTGACCTTCCAACAAATCATCCTGAAATTGCAGTCTTACTGGGCAGATCACGGCTGTGCGCTTTTGCAGCCTTATGACATGGAGGTGGGCGCCGGCACCTCGCATACGGCGACGTTTTTAAGGGCCATAGGCCCCGAGCCATGGAAGGCTGCTTATGTGCAACCGAGTCGCCGCCCCAAAGATGGTCGTTATGGCGAAAACCCCAACCGATTGCAGCATTACTACCAATACCAGGTGGTGCTGAAGCCCGCGCCGGCCAATATTCTGGAACTGTATTTGGGGTCACTCGAAGCCTTGGGCTTTGATCTGAAAAAGAACGATATCCGGTTCGTGGAAGACGATTGGGAGAACCCGACGCTGGGTGCCTGGGGTCTGGGCTGGGAAGTCTGGCTCAACGGCATGGAAGTCACCCAGTTCACTTACTTCCAGCAGGTCGGCGGCATTGATTGCAAACCCGCCACAGGCGAGATCACCTATGGTCTGGAGCGTCTGGCCATGTACCTGCAGGGCGTGAACAACGTCTACAACCTGAAGTGGACTGAAGGTTTGAGTTATGGCGATGTGTACAAGCAAAACGAGGTGGAACAGTCCACTTACAACTTTGAACACAGCGACGCGGACTTTCTGTTTACGGCCTTCACCGCACATGAAAAGCAGGCCAGGCATCTGATAGAGGCACAGCTGGCTTTGCCAGCATATGAACAGGTGCTGAAGGCTGCGCACAGCTTTAACCTGCTCGATGCGCGTGGTGCCATCAGCGTGACCGAGCGGGCTGCCTATATTGGCCGCATCCGTAACCTGGCGCGTGCTGTGGCGCAAAGCTATTTTGAGAGCCGCGAGCGCCTGGGTTTCCCCATGGCTCCGCGCGAATGGGTGGCGCAGATGGCCCCGACGACGAAGAAAGCCGCGTAAGCGAAGGCGACAACAACAATGACAACCCAAAACCTTCTCGTTGAATTATTTGTGGAAGAGCTGCCGCCGAAGGCGCTCAAAAAGCTGGGTGATGCGTTCGCGAGCCAACTGGCAGAACAGTTGACCGCACAAGGCTTGGCCACATCGGACTCGGTCGTGACGGCCTATGCGTCGCCGCGCAGGCTGGCGGCGCATATCACTCACATCTGGTTGAGGGCGGCCGACAAGGCTGTGCGGCAAAAGCTCATGCCGGTCGCTGTGGGACTTGACCCTTCGGGCAACGCGACCCCGGCATTGATGAAAAAGCTGCAGGCTCTTGGCGCCGACGTGTCTGACCCGGCTGCTGCTGTGGCCTCTCTCAAACGTGCGCCAGATGGCAAGGCCGAGGCGCTGTTTTTTGACAGCCTGGTCACGGGCGCCACACTCGACACCGGGTTGCAAAAAGCGCTGGAGGAGGCGATACGTCTGCTGCCTATTCCCAAAGTCATGAGTTACCAGTTGGAGTCTGACTGCGAACTGCCCGGCTGGACCAGCGTGAACTTTGTGCGTCCCGCGCACGGGCTGGTGGCGCTGCACGGCAACACCGTGGTACCGGTCAAGGTGCTAGGTCTGAAAGCGGGCAACAGCACGCATGGTCACCGCTTCGAAGCAACTGTTGACCCAGTGGTGCTGAAAGACGCTGACAGCTACGCGACCACACTGTCCAGAGACGGTGCCGTGATTGCGTCGTTTGCCGAGCGCAAGGCCGAGATTGCGCGCCAACTCGCTGCGGCCGCCTCAAAAGTGGGCGGAGGTTGCAAAGCCATTGATGACGATGCCTTGCTGGACGAAGTGACGGCGCTGGTCGAGCGGCCTAATGTGCTCGTCTGCGAGTTCGAGAAAGAGTTTCTCGATGTGCCGCAGGAGTGCCTGATTCTCACGATGAAGGCGAACCAGAAGTACTTCCCCTTACTGGACGGTGCAGGAAAACTGACAAACAAATTTCTGGTGGTCAGCAACATCAGCCCGGCCGATGCCAGCGCCGTGATTGGTGGCAACGAGCGCGTAGTGCGCCCGCGTTTGGCGGATGCCAAATTTTTCTTTGATCAGGATCGCAAGAAGACACTGGTGTCCCGAGTTGAAGGGCTTGCCAAGGTTGTGTATCACAACAAGTTGGGTACCCAGGGCGAACGCGTTGAGCGCGTGCGTTCGATTGCGAAAGCGATTGGACTGCATCTGGGCGGTGATGTGCTGGCTCAGAAAGCAGATCAAGCCGCGCAATTGGCAAAAACTGACCTTGTGACCGATATGGTGGGCGAGTTTCCCGAGTTGCAAGGTACGATGGGCCGCTATTACGCACTCAATGATGGATTGAACGCCGACGTTGCGGACGCGATCGAAGACCATTACAAGCCTCGTTTTGCGGGTGACTCCTTGCCACGCAACAATGTGGGTATTGTTGTCGCGCTGGCGGACAAGCTGGAAACCTTGGTCGGGATGTTTGGCATAGGAAATCTACCTACCGGCGACAAAGACCCGTTTGCGCTGCGCAGGCACGCTTTAGGCGTGATCCGCATGCTGGTGGAAAAAGACTTGCCTTTAGGTGTTGATCAGTTGGTCAAAATGGGTGAATCGGCTCTTCCCAACCTGACGGCTGTTCTTGACTCACTTTCAGAATTCATTTACGACCGCCTCGCTAGCTCCCTTCGTGAGCAAGGCTTTAGCGCGCAGGAAGGTGATGCCGTGCTGGCACTGCGCCCGCAACGTCTGGGAGACATTCCCAAACGCCTCGCCGCCGTTCGCGCCTTCGCCACCCTGCCCGAAGCCCCAGCCCTTGCCGCCGCCAACAAACGCATCGGCAACATCCTGAAAAAAGCGCAGGAAATCGATGCACATGTCAGCGAAGTACTGCTCAAGGAGCCCGCCGAAATCGCGCTGTACGCGGCCATGAAAGACGTGGCACCAAAAGCCAAAGCGCAGTTTGAGGCGGGTGATTACACGGCTTCGTTGCAAACGCTGGCAGCGCTGCGCGCACCGGTGGACGCATTTTTTGACGGGGTGATGGTCAATGCCGAAGAGCTGGATTTGCGCCTGAACCGCCAGGGGCTGCTGAAGAGCCTTCACGTCGCCATGAACCGCGTGGCCGATCTTTCCCGTCTGGCGGCGCCATGAAACTCGTTATCCTGGACCGGGACGGCACGATCAATACGGCGACGGCCGAGTTTGTGCAGTCGCCTGCACAATGGATTCCATTGCCTGGTGCGCTTGAGGCGATTGCCCGGCTCAATCATGCCGGATGGCATGTGGTTGTGGCATCCAATCAGGCAGGTTTGGGCCGTGGCCTGTTTGACGTGGATACCTTGAACGCCATTCACACCAAAATGCATAGAATGCTGGCCGCCGTGGGTGGTCGGATAGAAGCGATTTTTTACTGTCCACATGCACCAGGTGAAGGGTGCCGTTGTCGCAAGCCGGAGCCTGGCCTGTTTGAGCAAATTGCTGATCGGTATGGCATTGACTTGCATGGCGTGCCAACCGCTGGCGACAGCGTGCGTGACCTGTTGGCCGGTGCGGCGGCCGGTTGTGAACCGCATTTGATGCTTACCGGCAATGGCGAGATCCATCGCGATCGAGCTTTGCCGGATGTGTTCCCGTTTGGAACGACGATGCACAAGGATCTGGATGCCTTTGCAGACGCTCTGATCGCACGTAACAATGCACAAAGCCTGGAACCAGCGTCCCGTAAACGGTATGGTTAGGGTTGTTTGACCATGGCGCTGATTCGTTCGAGCATCCATATGCTGTGGATGTTGATTACCATAATTCCTATCGCTTTCTGGATGGTGGCAGTTGCGCCGGTTTCTGGTGCGCGGCACATGTATGCATTGGCAAAGATGTTTCTCGCTTGTGCTGTTTATGGTTTGCGCACAATTTGTGGCGTCGAATGGCGTGTAAGCGGCATGGACAACCTGCCCGGACTGGACGCCCATGGCCATCAGTTGCCAGCGATTTTGCTGCTCAAGCACCAGTCCACGCTGGAAACTTTGTTGATGCCGCTGATCATGCCCAGGCCACTGGCTTACGTGTTCAAGAAAGAGATTCTCTACATCCCTTTTTTTGGATGGGGCATTGCACGTTGCGACATGATCCACATTGACCGCCAGCAGGGTAAACAGGCTTTTCAGAAGGTCGCAGAGCAAGGACAGCGCCTGCTGGCAAACGGTACCTGGGTCATCATGTTCCCGGAAGGCACGCGCATTGCGCGTGGCCAGGTCGGACCGTACAAATTAGGTGGCACGCGCCTGGCTGTGCAAACCGGTGCGCCTGTAGTTCCGATTGCGGTGTCGTCGGCCAAGTGCTGGCCGCGCAAGGGGTTCATCAAATACCCGGGGGTGGTAGACGTGTCCATTGGCAAACCTATCCCCAGCGCAGGCCGCACGCCGGATGACTTGATGCGAGAAGTGCAGGAGTGGATTGAAGGCGAAATGCACCGACTGGACCCAGAGGCCTATCACTAAACTGGGCAACTATGCACGGCCTTTTGCAATTCACACTGGATTTATTTGATCCGAAACCGGAAAACCCGAATTTTGAAGGGCCAAATCGGCTCTCGCCCCGCGTTGATATTAAACAGACAGCTACTAATTTAATAGCTAATACACATACCTCCCCTGCACCGCCTTTGCCCCCCGGGCTATTGAGCGATGCCATTGCGCCAGCCGTTTTTCGTCACCCGCGGGCCAACCGGGAGTCGCGGTTGTGTGATGCGCTGGTGGCTTATGAGTTCAAGCGCGGCAAGCGCCGCACCATTGGTTTTGTGGTCGGGCCCGACGGCCTGGTAGTGAGCGCGCCTAAATGGGTGCCTTTGTACGAAGTGGAGGCGGCACTTCGAGAAAAGGCGGCCTGGGTCGTCAAGAAGCTGGGTGAAACCCGTGAGCGCCACCAGCGCATGGAGTCGGCCCGGATTGAGTGGAAAGATGGCGCCGTCATTCCTTTTTTGGGCGAGCAAGTTATTGTGGTATTGGATCCGCGGCACGGGTTTGATGCTGTTGGTGCAGTGCTGCACAGCGACGCAGACGCCTTGCCTGGTGTACCTCGCCTGACCCTGCATGTGGGGTTGCCGCATGGTGCGACGGTCGATCAGATCCGCGACTCCGTGCAGGCCTGGTTGATGCGCCAGGCCAAACGTGTGTTCACCGAGCGGTTGAATCACTTCGCGCCACAGTTGCAGGTGCAGTGGCGAAAGCTGTCACTGAGCAGCGCGGGTACGCGCTGGGGCAGCGCCAATATCGACGGCTCCATTCGCCTGAACTGGCGTTTGATCCACTTCAACCAGGCCGTGATCGACTACGTTGTGGCACATGAGCTGAGCCATTTGCGGGTGATGGACCACAGCCCGCGTTTCTGGGACACCGTGCGCGCGGTGGTGCCAGACTATGCAGAGCTCCGCTCGCAGCTCAAGGACGAAGCGGTTCCCAAGTGGGCATGATGATTCAGGTCACGGCAAAACGGTAAACCCCGTCGCTTCCCCGCGAGCGTGTCAATCGGCCGTCAAACCACAGCTTGTGCAAGTGGGCAAGGGATTCACCCATGGCGAAGGTTGTTTGATGCAGGTCCAGCTTGCGTTTGAACAGCACCGGTAACACATCGGCCGCGCTGCAGGGCTTCTCTTTGCAGGCTTGCATCACCTCGGCCAGGCGGTCGCGGTGGTGGTCGTGCAACTGCCGAATGCGTTTATACAAGCCGGTGAACGGCTTGCCGTGCGACGGCAAGGTGAGGGTTTGTTCGTCCAGCGCCTTGAACTTGTCGATGGAGTCCAGAAACTGCTTGAGCGAGTTGGCTTCCGGCTCCTGGTCGTACACACTCACATTGGTGGAAATGCGCGGCAGCATCATGTCACCACCCAGCAAAACTTTCAGCTCCGCGCAATACAGGGCAATGTGCTCAGGTGCATGCCCGTAGCCGCTGATACAGGCCCATGAGCGCCCGCCGATGGTAATAGTGTCACCGTCCATCATGCGGCAGTATTGGCGCGGGACATCGGGTACCAGCGTGGGGAAGTAATTGCTGCGGGCCCGGATCTGGGCGACGGAGTGCGGGTCAGTCAGGCCGTGTGAGGCGAAGAAAGCCGCTGCAGAGTCGCCGCCGAAGCCGGTTGGGCCCATCGAGCCAATGCGTGCCATGTTGTAGTCCGTAGCGCTGATCCACAACCTGCAGTCGTGCTCCGGTGTGCTCCAGCGCTCGCACAGCCAGTAAGCCAGCCCGATGTGGTCGGGGTGCATATGGGTGACGATGACCCGCAATATGGGCAGACCTTCCAGCTGGGATGCAAAAATCTGCTCCCACTGCGCCTGTGATTCGTCTCTGGCGATGCAGCAGTCCACCACCGTCCAGCCCTGATGGCCATCCAGCCCGTCACGCAGCAGCCACAGGTTGATATGATCCAGTGCAAATGGCAGCGCCATGCGTATCCACTTTATCCCGGGGGCCACTTCCATCGCCGTGCCGGGGGTCGGCATGTTGTCGCCGTTGGGGTAGTGGAGTTCCTGTTCGAGTGCGTTCATGTAGGATGCGGCCTGAGTTTGACGTTTACGTAAACGTCAGATGTAATGACTGCATTGTAGGGACACCATGGCGACGACTTACACCATCAGCGATCTGGCCAAAGAATTCGACCTCACGACCCGCGCCATCCGGTTTTATGAAGACATGGGGCTGTTGCAGCCCCAGCGGGCCGGCCCTGGCGGGCGGAGCCGGGTCTACACCCCGCGGGACCGCACGCGCCTGAAGCTCACACTGCGCGCCAAGCGGCTGGGGCTCAGTCTCACAGAAGCGCGGGAAATCATCGACATGTATGACAGCCCACGTGATACCGGACCACAGTTGAAGAAGTTTCTGGCCGTGCTGGCAGCGCACCGCAAGGAAATGGAAGAGCAGATGGCCGATCTGGTGGCCAACCTGGATGAAGTCAAGACCCATGAAAAGGAAGCCAGAGCGCTTCTGGTCAAGGCTGAAAAAGCCCGTCAGGCGGGTTGAGTTGGCGTTCCGATCGGTCTTCGCGCATAATTCGGAGTGAAGTTGACGTTTACGTAAACGTCAATCATTTGCAACTTCTCTGAATCATGACTCCATCCGTTCCTTCGCCTGGCGTTGACCACAGTGCATTGACCCGCCGGATACAAGCCAGTTTCGAGCGCCAAGGCATGATGCGCCACCTGGGAGCGCAGTTGCTTCGCGTGGAGCCCGGCTTGTGCGAAATTGCTTTACCGTATTCAGAAAAAGTCACCCAGCAGCAGGGTGGTTTTCATGGTGGTGCCATGGGTGCTCTGGCCGATATTGCGGGTGGTTATGCGGCGTTGACCATGGCGCCAGATGGCATGGAAGTCACCACCGTGGAGTACAAAATCAATTTTCTTGCGGCCTTTTCTGACGGTGAACTGCGAGCTACGGGGCGTGTGCTGAAAGCTGGCAGGCGCATCATCGTCACCACGGCTGACGTGGTGCATGTGGATGACAGCGGCAAGATGACGGACTGCGCTGTCATGCAGCAAACACTGGTACCTGTTCCCAAGACCTACTGACACCAAGAAAAAACTGGAGACCTACCATGAACATGCCCGGACTCAACTTCCAGCTGGGAGAGGACATTGACGCGCTACGTGACACGGTGCGGGAATTTTCCCGGATTGAAATCGCACCACGTGCTGCCGAGATTGACCGCAGTGACCAGTTTCCGATGGATTTGTGGCGAAAGATGGGCAGTCTGGGCGTGCTGGGCATTACGGTTGGTGAGGAATATGGCGGCGCCAATATGGGCTATCTGGCACACATGATTGCCATGGAGGAGATTTCACGCGCCTCGGCGTCCGTCGGGTTGAGTTACGGTGCCCACAGCAACCTGTGTGTGAACCAGATCAAGCGCAACGGCACTGAAGCGCAACGCCAGAAGTACCTGCCCAAATTGATTTCGGGTGAGCACGTGGGAGCGCTGGCCATGAGTGAGCCGGGCGCTGGCTCTGACGTGATCAGCATGAAACTCAAGGCCGAAGACAAAAATGGCTACTACCTGCTCAACGGCAACAAGATGTGGATTACCAATGGGCCGGACGCCGACACGCTGGTGGTCTACGCCAAAACCGAACCGGAATTGGGTGCCCGAGGCGTCACGGCTTTTTTAATTGAAAAGGGCATGAAGGGGTTTTCCATCGCGCAAAAACTCGACAAACTGGGCATGCGGGGCAGCCACACGGGTGAACTGGTTTTCAACAATGTGGAGGTGCCGGAGCAAAACATTCTGGGTGGCCTCAACAGTGGCGCCAGGGTGTTGATGAGTGGTCTGGACTATGAACGTGCGGTGCTGACCGGCGGCCCTCTGGGGGTCATGCAGGCGGTGATGGACAATGTCATCCCCTATATCCACGACCGCAGGCAGTTTGGCCAGAGCATTGGTGAATTTCAGCTGATCCAGGGCAAGGTTGCCGATATGTACACCGTGTTGCAAGCTGGACGCTCGTTTGCCTATACCGTGGCCAAGAATCTCGACATGTTGGGCACCGACCACGTGCGCCAGGTGCG
Source organism: Pseudomonadota bacterium (assembly GCA_046050465.1). GTDB lineage: Bacteria > Pseudomonadota > Gammaproteobacteria > Burkholderiales > Burkholderiaceae_C > Egaibacter. The sequence continues at coordinate 68,968 of JBJOPS010000011.1, forward strand.
CAAGGACTGCGCATCGGTCATTCTGTGGTGTGCCGAAAAGGCAACCTGGATGGCCGGCGAGGGGGTACAGATCTTTGGTGGCAACGGCTACATCAACGAATACCCATTGGGGCGCCTGTGGCGCGATGCCAAGCTGTACGAGATTGGCGCGGGCACCAGCGAAATTCGCCGCATGCTGATCGGGCGCGAGCTCTTTGCGCAAACGATGTAGCAGTCCTGTGTTGGTGAACCTGCTTTCCCCGACAATCCCGTCATGAATACCGAAATTGATGATCTGTTCGCCCACAACCGTGCCTGGGCCGCGCAAATGGAGCGGGAGCGGCCCGGTTTCTTTACCAAACTGCAGTCGCAGCAGCGGCCACGCTATATGTGGATTGGCTGCTCCGATAGTCGGGTTCCTGCCAACCAGATTACCGGGCTTGATCCGGGCGAGGTCTTTGTTCACCGCAATGTGGCCAACGTCGTGGTGCATTCCGATCTCAATGCGCTGTCCACCATCCAGTTTGCAGTGGAGCATCTCAAAGTGCGCCACATCATGGTGGTCGGACACTATGGCTGCGCGGGTGTACGTGCCGCGCTGCAGGGCGCACGCATCGGACTGGCCGACAACTGGCTGCGCCATGTTCAGGATGTACGCCTGCGCCACCGCCGACGGATTGAGCACCTTGCGCCGGAGCTGCAGGAAGATGTCTTGTGCGAGATCAATGTGATCGAACAGGTTGGCAACGTGGCTCTGTCCACGGTGATGCAGGATGCGTGGGCGCGGGGTCAGCAACTTTCGGTACACGGCTGGGTTTATGGTCTGCGTGATGGCCTGCTCAAAAACCTGGAAGTGACGATGGATGACTCATCCGGAATTGTGGAGGTGTTTCGCAACGCACTCAAACGTTATCCCCGGGCGGAACAAGGAGCGTAAAGGGCGTGTTTCCTCAAAGACTTGACTCTACTGTTGCCTACGACATCGCCAAGGCCATGATGGACGGGTTTAACCGCCATTACCGGCTTTTTCGTACCGAGTCGGCGCGGGCCAAACACCGCTTCGAAACAGCTGACTGGCATGGCCAGCAGCGCGCCCAGCGTGAGCGGATCGAGTTTTATGACCTGCGTGTAAAAGAGTGTTCCAACCGGCTGGAGCGCGAGTACAAGGCAGGTGAGCAGCCAATGGATATCTGGCAACAGGTGAAGCTGCATTACATCGGCCTGCTGGTGAACCATCACCAACCGGAGCTGGCCGAGACCTTCTTCAACTCCGTCACCACCAAGATCCTGCACCGTACCCATTTCCACAACGACTTTATCTTTGTGCGTCCTGCAGTGAGTACCGAATACATTGAAAACGGCGAATCCGAGGCGCGCCCGACCTATAAGGCCTATTACCCAACGTCATCCGGTATGCGTGATGTGCTCATGCAGATGATGCAAGACTTTGACCTCCGTCGTGAGTTTGAAGACCTCACGCGTGACGTCGACCTGGTGGCCGATGCAATGAACGCCGAGCTCGGAGATGCCAAGCTTCGCGCCAACTTCCAGTTTCAGGTGCTGACCAGCCTGTTCTTCCGAAACAAGGGCGCCTACATCGTTGGCAAGTTGATCAATGGTTTCAATGAGTTCCCGTTTGCGCTGCCCATCCTGCACGTGGGTGGTGGTGACAAGCTGGCGATTGATGCAGCCCTGTTTGGTGAAGATGACTTGCTGATGCTGTTCAGCTTTGCGCGGGCCTACTTCATGGTGGACATGGAGATTCCGTCGGCCTACGTGCAGTTTCTGCGCAGCATGATGCCGCGCAAGCCGCGCAATGAAATCTATAACGCACTGGGTCTGGCCAAGCAGGGCAAGACCTTGTTCTATCGGGATTTCCTGCATCACCTGCGCCATTCGAGCGACAAGTTCCGTATCGCTCCCGGCATCAAGGGCATGGTGATGCTGGTGTTTGACCTGCCCAGTTTTCCTTATGTGTTCAAGGTCATCAAGGACTACTACCCACCGCAAAAAGACACCACGCGCGAACAGATCAAGGGCAAGTATCTGCTGGTAAAGCAGCACGACCGGGTAGGGCGCATGGCCGACACGCTGGAGTACAGCGAGGTGGCGTTTCCGCGGGAGCGTTTTGATGACGAGCTGATCGCCGAGATTGAAAAGTTCGCACCCAGCCAGCTGGAAATCAGTGACCGCGATGGCGACGGTCATGCGGAAGTCATCATCAAGCATGTGTACATCGAGCGCCGGATGATCCCGCTCAATATCTATCTGCAGGAGGCATTTGATGCCGGTGGCGCGGATGCCAGCCCGCAAGGGCCCGCTGCCGCGCGGGCGCGGGAGCAGATCGAGCGCGGGGTGATCGAATACGGTAACGCCATCAAGGATCTGGTGGCTGCCAATATTTTCCCCGGTGACATGCTTTGGAAAAACTTCGGCATCACGCGCCACGGCAAAGTCGTGTTCTACGACTACGACGAGATCGAGTACATCACCGATTGCAAATTCCGCAAGGTGCCCGCTCCCCGCAACGAGGAAGATGAAATGTCGGGCGAGGTCTGGTACAGCGTGGGGCCCAAAGACGTATTCCCTGAAACCTTCGGCCCGTTTTTGCTGGGTAATTCGGCGGTACGCGAGATTTTCATGAAGCACCATGCCGATCTTCTGGACGCGGCTTTCTGGCAAGGGCATAAGGACCGTATTCTGGCCGGGGACGTGATTGACGTGTTTCCCTATGACAGGGAAAAGCGTTTCTTGCCTGAAAACCGGCAGACCAACCGGGTGTAAGCCTGTGTGAGCCCCTTCGTTTGTTGAATTATTTACTTGTTCAAGAGGTCTGAAATGTCTGAGCAAATCGTGATTGTTGGTGCAGCCCGAACCCCTATGGGCAGTTTTCAGGGCGGCTTCTCCTCTCTTGCGGCGCATGACCTTGGGGGTGCCGCCATCAAGGCTGCCGTTGCACGCTCGGGGGTGTCCGGCGATCTGGTGAACGAGGTGCTGTTTGGCAACTGCCTGATGGCGGGTCAGGGCCAGGCACCGGCACGCCAGGCTGCATTCAAGGGCGGGTTGCCTGTCAGTGCGGGTGCTGTCACACTGTCCAAGATGTGTGGCTCGGGTATGCGTGCCGCCATGTTCGGCCATGACATGTTGCTGGCGGGCAGTGCGGATGTGCTGGTAGCCGGTGGCATGGAGAGTATGACCAACGCACCCTATTTGCTGCAAAAGGCGCGCGGTGGTTACCGCATTGGCCACGACCGCATGTTTGACCACATGATGCTCGATGGCCTGGAGGATGCCTATGAGCCGGGCCGTTCAATGGGTACCTTTGGCGAAGACTGCGCGGGCAAGTACGCTTTTACGCGGGAACAGCAGGACGCATTCGCCATGGCCAGTGTGCAGCGGGCACAGGCGGCCACCCAATCCGGGGCATTTGCCGCGGAAATCACACCTGTCACGGTCAAAACCCGTTCGACAGAGACAGTCATCAGCATCGATGAAGGCCCCGGAAAAGTGAGGCTGGACAAGATAGCGTCGCTTAAGCCAGCGTTTAAAAAAGACGGCACCATCACGGCCGCCAGCAGCTCGTCAATCAATGATGGTGCCGCCGCCTTGGTGATGATGCGCGCTGGCACTGCGGCCAGGCTGAGTGCCCGGCCATTGGCCCGCATCGTGGCGCATGCCGTTCATGCCCAGGAGCCGAACTGGTTTACCACCGCGCCAGTAGGCGCCGTGCAGAAACTGCTCATCAAAGTGGGTTGGGGCGTGAAAGACGTGGATTTGTGGGAAGTAAACGAGGCCTTTGCAGTTGTGCCCATGGCCCTGATGCACGAACTGGGTCTGAGTCACGACATCGTGAATGTGAATGGTGGCGCCTGCGCACTGGGCCACCCGATTGGCGCTAGCGGCGCACGCATCTTGGTCACGCTGATTTATGCGCTCAAGGCACGTGGCCTCAAGCGCGGCGTTGCTACGCTGTGTATTGGAGGTGGTGAAGCAACTGCAGTGGCAATTGAATTGCTATAAATATAGAAGCTGCTTGCGCATATATTTAAAGGGCTGGAGGCCAATTTGATACTGAACCAGGACCAGGAAATGATTCGCGATGCCGTGCGCGCGTTTGCCCGGGAAGAGTTGTGGCCGAATGCCGCCCGCTGGGACAAGGAGCATCATTTCCCGAAAGATGCGCACAAGGGGTTGGCGGCTCTGGGCGCTTACGGAATATGCGTGCCTGAGGAATTCGGTGGTGCCAATCTGGACTACTTGACGCTGGCTTTGGTGCTGGAAGAAATTGCAGCTGGCGACGGTGGCACCAGCACCGTCATCAGTGTGACCAACTGCCCGGTGAATGCCATTTTGATGCGCTACGGCAATGCCCAACAGAAAAAGCAATGGCTTACGCCGCTGGCGCAGGGCCGGATGCTCGGTGCTTTTTGCCTGACGGAGCCACATGTTGGCTCGGACGCTTCAGCGCTCAAGACCACCGCCGTCAAAGACGGTAACGGGTATGTGATCAACGGCGTCAAGCAGTTCATTACCAGTGGCAAGTATGGAGATGTCGCTATCGTCATTGCCGTGACCGACAAGGGTGCCGGGAAGAAAGGTATGAGCGCTTTTCTGGTGCCAACGAACGCACCAGGCTATGTTGTGGCGCGTCTGGAAGACAAGCTGGGTCAGCACTCGAGCGACACGGCACAAATCAACTTTGACAACTGCCGTATTCCCGGCGAGAACCTGATTGGTTCCGAGGGCGAAGGCTACAAGATTGCCCTGGGTGGACTGGAGGGAGGGCGCATCGGCATTGCGGCGCAAAGTGTGGGCATGGCGCGCAGTGCATTTGAATGTGCGCTGGATTACGCCAAACAGCGTGAAAGTTTTGGCCAGTCCATCTTCAGCCACCAGGCGGTCGGGTTCAGGCTCGCTGAGTGTGCTGTGCAGATTGAAGCCGCCCGCCAGCTCATCTGGCATGCAGCCACCTTGCGCGATGCGGGCCTGCCCTGTTTGAAGGAAGCCGCCATGGCCAAACTGTTCGCCAGCGAAATGGCCGAGAGGGTGTGCAGTGCCGCCATTCAGACGCTGGGCGGTTATGGCTATGTGAGTGATTTTCCGGTGGAACGCATCTACCGTGATGTGCGTGTGTGTCAAATTTACGAAGGCACGAGTGATGTGCAGAAAATCATCATTCAGCGTGCGCTGGTCTGATATCTCAACCCAGGAGTTCTTCATGCCCATAACCAAAGGATCACGCCAACTTGTTGAAGAGGCCTGTTCGCTGATTACTACTTATACCGTGGAGGCGGTGCGCGCGCGCCTGGGTCAGGCCAATATGCAGCTGGTGGATATTCGTGATGTGCGCGAGATTGAGCGTGAGGGAACGATTCCCGGTGCTTTCCATGCGCCTCGAGGCATGCTGGAGTTTTGGGTCGACCCTGCATCACCTTACTTCAAGCCAATTTTTGGCGATGATGGCAAGGAATTTGTTTTGTTCTGTGGTCTGGGCTGGCGTAGCGCGCTAACTGTCAAGACCCTGCAAGACATGGGCATGACCAATGTTGCACATATTGACGGAGGGTTTGCCAATTGGGTTAAAAAGGCCGCGCCTACGCAGACCCTGCAAGAGAGTAAGACCAGAAAGTTGTGAAGCATTTGTGGGGCACGGGTATTACTATTCGTGAACCCTCCTTCTGGAAACATCAAAATGCCCGTTCTTGATACCCAACTCAATGCCCGTTCAGCGGATTTTCAGGCCAATGCTGTGGCCATGCGCACTTTGGTAGCTGATTTGAATGCCCAGGTAGCAAAGGCTCAGGATGGTGGCGGCGAGGTGGCGCGGGCCCGCCATACCGCGCGGGGAAAGCTGCTCCCGCGTGACCGGGTACAAATGTTGCTCGACCCCGGCACCCCGTTTCTGGAGTTGAGTCCGCTGGCGGCTCTAGGCATGTATCCTGACAAGGATGGCAGCGACAGCGCACCCTGCGCGGGAGTCATCGCGGGTATTGGTCGTGTCAGCGGGGTGGACTGCATGATTGTCTGCAACGACGCCACCGTCAAAGGTGGCACCTATTACCCGATGACGGTGAAAAAGCACCTGCGGGCACAGGAGGTGGCGCAACAGAACCGGCTGCCGTGCATCTATCTGGTGGATTCAGGCGGGGCCAATCTGCCTAATCAGGATGAAGTTTTCCCTGATCGGGATCATTTTGGCCGCATCTTTTTCAATCAGGCCAACATGAGCGCTCAAGGTATCGCACAGATAGCCGTCGTCATGGGCAGTTGCACCGCCGGCGGCGCCTATGTACCGGCCATGAGCGACGAGAGCATCATTGTCAAAAATCAGGGAACAATTTTTCTGGGTGGCCCCCCGCTGGTGAAAGCGGCCACGGGCGAAGTTGTGACGGCCGAGGACCTGGGTGGTGGCGATGCGCACACACGTTTGAGTGGCGTGGCCGATCATCTGGCGCAGAACGATCTGCATGCGCTAGCCATCGCACGCCAGTCGGTGAAAAATCTCAATAAAAAGAAGCCATTAGCCTTCGTCAATATTGCGCCAGTAGCTCCTAAATTTGTAGCAGAAGAGCTCTATGGCGTGATTCCAACAGACACCCGAAAGCCCTTTGATGTGCGCGAAATCATTGCCCGCATCGTCGATGCGTCGGAGTTTGATGAATTCAAGGCACGTTATGGCACCACACTCATTTGTGGCTTTGCCCACATTGAGGGCATGCCGGTCGGCATCATCGCCAACAACGGCATTTTGTTCAGCGAATCGGCCCTGAAGGGTGCGCACTTCATCGAGCTGTGTTGCCAGCGCAAGATTCCGCTGGTCTTTTTGCAGAACATCACGGGTTTCATGGTAGGGCGCAAGTATGAAAACGAGGGCATTGCCCGCAATGGCGCCAAGATGGTCACGGCGGTGGCTACCGCAGCGGTGCCCAAATTCACCATCATCATCGGTGGCAGCTTCGGTGCCGGCAATTACGGTATGTGTGGGCGGGCCTATTCACCACGCTTTCTGTGGATGTGGCCAAACGCGCGCATTTCCGTCATGGGCGGTGACCAGGCGGCTGCTGTGCTCGCCACAGTCAAGCGCGACGGCATTGAAGGCCGCGGCGGCAACTGGAGCATGGAAGAGGAAGAGACCTTCAAGGCACCCATTCGCCGCCAGTATGAGGAGCAGGGCCACCCCTATTTCGCCACCGCACGCCTGTGGGATGACGGGGTGATTGACCCCGCTGACACGCGTCGTGTACTGGCGCTGGGCTTGAGCGCATCGCTGAATGCGCCCATACCGGATACCCAGTTCGGCATCTTTCGGATGTGATGGCTCCCTTCTCGCACGAGCCCTCAACGCTTCGCCAATACCTCATACATCGATCATGGAAACCCTGATTCATATCTGGCAAACCCTTGTGGGGAGTGCATCCACCGTTGCAGCGCAGGGCGCCCATTCGATGGATATGCCTGCCCTGTTGGCCCTGGCGGCGGTGCTGGGTTGGGCCAGCGGTTTGCGGTTGTATGCGGTGGTGTTCATCACCGGGCTGGCAGGTGTGATGGGATGGATACCCCTGCCCAAGGGGCTTTTGCTGCTGCAGCATCCAGCCATGCTGGCGGGTAGCGGTTTCATGCTGTTTGTCGAGTTCTTCGCGGACAAGATTCCCGGCGTGGACTCATTGTGGGACGTTGTGCATTCAGTTATCAGGGTGCCTGCCGGGGCCGCGCTGGCCGCCGGTGTGTTTGGTGCCGACAGCGCCACCATGGGCATGGTTGCCGCATTGCTGGGGGGCTCGCTGGCAGCCACGTCATTCGCGACCAAGGCCACAACCCGCGCGGCGGTGAATACATCACCCGAGCCATTCTCCAATATCGCCGTGAGTCTGGTTGAAGATGGGCTGGTGGTGGGTGCCATGTGGCTGGCGACCAATCATCCGGTGGCTTTTGGCATTGCACTCGTCATCACCCTGGTGCTGATGGTCATTCTGCTGATGACGCTGTTCAAGTTCCTGAAGGCCCTCGCCCGTCGTATTGGTGGTTGGTTCAGTCCAGCCGCAGTTCCTTGAGAAAACAGCATGTTCACAAAAATCCTGATTGCCAATCGCGGTGAGATCGCTTGTCGGGTCGCGGCAACGGCCCGAAAATTGACTATCAAAACCGTTGCGGTGTACTCCGATGCCGACGCCGATGCCAAGCACGTAAGCGCGTGTGACGAGGCCGTTTATATCGGAGGCAGCGCACCTAAAGACAGTTACCTGCGCTGGGAGCGGATTCTGGACGCAGCCCAAGCTACGGGTGCGCAGGCCATCCATCCCGGGTATGGTTTTCTGAGTGAAAACGAGGAGTTTGCGCAAGCCTGTGCAGATGCCGGTCTGGTGTTCATCGGCCCACCCCCTTCTGCAATCAAGGCGATGGGGCTCAAGGCCGAGTCCAAACAGCTCATGGAAAAGGCCGGTGTGCCGTTGGTGCCTGGTTACCACGGGGCAGACCAGAACCCGGTGCTGCTCAAGACCGAGGCAGACCGCATGGGCTATCCGGTGCTCATCAAGGCCAGTGCGGGTGGTGGTGGCAAGGGAATGCGCGCCGTTGACAGGCAGGAAGATTTTGATGCCGCACTGGCTTCCTGCAAGCGCGAGGCCATCAACAGTTTTGGCGATGACGCAGTATTGATCGAAAAACATGTGCAGCGGCCGCGCCATATCGAGATCCAGGTGTTTGGCGACACCCACGGCAACTACGTGTACCTGTTTGAGCGTGACTGCTCCGTGCAGCGGCGCCACCAGAAGGTACTGGAAGAGGCCCCCGCGCCGGGCATGACGGCTGCCTTGCGCAAGCAGATGGGTGAAGCGGCGGTTGCTGCGGCAAGAGCTGTGAACTACGTTGGTGCAGGTACGGTAGAGTTCATCGTGGAGCAAAAGCCCGATGGTTCCATGAGTTTCTTCTTCATGGAAATGAACACCCGTCTGCAGGTGGAGCACCCGGTCACGGAGGCGATTACCGGGCTGGATCTGGTGGAATGGCAACTGCGTGTTGCCTCTGGAGAAGCCCTGCCGTTGGCGCAGAATCAGCTTCGCATCATCGGGCATGCCATAGAGGCACGCATCTGCGCCGAAACACCAGACAACAATTTCCTGCCCGCAACGGGCACACTCCACGTTTTCAACCTGCCCGCGTGTGTGACTTTCGAGCGTGGGGGCGTCGCCACAGGTTTGGGCGCGGGCGTGCGGCTGGATGCGGGGGTGCGCGAAGGCGATGCCATCTCACCGTATTACGACTCGATGGTGGCCAAGCTCATCGTCCATGGACAGACGCGACAGGAGGCGCTGGCCCGAATGGATGCGGCGCTGGCGCAAACCCATGTCGTGGGCCTGCAGACCAATGTCCAGTTCCTGCGGTACGTTGTTCGCAGTCCTTCATTTGCTCAAGGTGAACTGGATACGGCCCTCATTGCTCGCGAGCAGGCAGGGCTGTTCAAGCAGGAGCCGGTAGGACTGGTTATGGCGGTTGCGGCATCGGTCGCACAAACCCTGTTGAGTGAGAGGGCCTGTGCGGGCGCCGATCCATTCAGCCGACGTGACGGATGGCGTTCGCACGGTGTCAACGTCCGTCGTTTTGAATTTGAATTTCAGGAGGAGTCTGTCAAAGCAGCGTTGACCTACCTGCACGATGGGACGCTCCACCTGGCTATTGGGGAGACTGCCGGGATACTGCATATCTTCGGTGAAGGGCGAAGCATCGACATTCAGTACGGGGGACGGCGCCAGACAGTTAATGTATACAAAAATCGTGAAGTGGCCCACGTATTTACTGCGCAAGGTGCTACGCAAATCATAGCAATTGACCTTCTTGCACATGCTGGGGACAGTCAGGGTGAGGGTGGGCGGCTGACCGCCCCCATGCCTGGAAAAGTAGTATCGTTTGCGGTGAAGGTCGGCGACTGGGTGGGCAAAGGGCAGGCGCTGGCGGTGATGGAAGCCATGAAAATGGAGCACACCATCGCGGCACCGCATGACGGAACGGTGTCCGAACTCCTCTATCAGCCTGGAGATCAGGTGGCAGAAGGCGCGGAGCTGATCAGATTGTCGGCCTGATCGCCAGGCGCATTACCTTTGCCCCCTGACGTGCAGACATGATGCCTACTGCGATACTGAGGAAGATATCAAATGAGCATGCCAGCAACAGTGAAACTTGTAGATGTAGGGCCACGTGATGGTCTGCAGAACGAAAAACACCCGGTACCTCCCGCCGTCAAGATTGAGTTGGTACACCGACTGCAGGACGCAGGCGTCAGGAACATCGAGGTCACCAGCTTTGTCAGTCCCAAGTGGGTACCACAGATGGCAGACAACGCGCAAGTCATGTCGGGCATTGCACGCAAGGCGGGTGTCCGTTATTCCGTGCTTACGCCCAATCTTCAGGGGTTTGAAGCGGCGCTGCAGTCCAATCCTGATGAAATTGTGGTGTTCGGTGCAGCCAGCGAGGCATTTAGTCAGCGCAACATCAATTGTTCGATTGCCGAGAGTATTGAGCGTTTCCGGCCTGTCGTGGAGGCGGCGCGCGCCAGAGGCATTCATGTTCGCGGAGCAATGTCCTGTACGGTGGGCTGTCCATACGAGGGTGATATTGATGTGGCGCGCGTATCCATGCTGGCCGGGCTGATGAAAAACATCGGCGTACAGCATGTCGGTGTAGCAGACACCATTGGCGTGGGTACGCCCGTCAAGGTTCAACGTGCTGTAGAGGCCACTCTGAAGCACTACGACATCAACGATATTTCAGGTCATTTCCACGACACTTATGGGCAAGCCCTGGCCAATACCCTGATATGCCTGCAAATGGGTGTCTGGCAGTTCGACACCTCGGTGGCGGGTCTTGGCGGTTGCCCTTACGCCAGGGGTGCTACCGGCAACGTCGCCTCCGAAGACGTGGTCTACATGCTGCAAGGCTTGGGCATCGAGACAGGCATCGATCTGGACAAGCTGATTGACGCCGGGAAATTCATCAGTGATATGTTGGAGCGCAAGCCCAACTCCAGAGCCGCAACCGCTTTGCTGAACAAGAGAGTGGGATGACAGGGTTGACTATGTGTGGTGCCGAATTGAAAACTCTGCCCGAAGGTGTGCAACGCGTTGCACAAGCTTTGCAGACCCGAAACCATGCCCATCAACCGGTGATGCTCGATAGTGCCTGCCGGACCGCCCGGCAGGCGGCGCACGCCCTGGGCGTTGCCGTCGGTCAAATCGCCAAGAGCATCATCTTTCGCCGCGAGAGCGACGATGCTGCCGTTCTGGTGATCACATCGGGTGACCGGCGGGTGGATGAAAAGAAGGTGGCCGCATTGGTCGGTGCCATTGGGCGGGCAGATGCAGATTTCGTGAAAGCCCGGACAGGTTTCAGTATTGGCGGCGTGTCACCCGTCGCGCATGTGATGGAGTCGGTGACACTGGTGGACAGGGAGTTGTTCCGCTTTGACGAAATCTGGGCTGCAGCCGGTCACCCGCATGCGGTGTTCAGACTCAGGCCACATGACCTCGAGACCCTGGCCGACGCACCGGTTGCCGATGTTACCGAGCCATGGAAAAATTGCTAAAACCATGATTGCTACGCAATTGATAGCTGATCGTGCAATGTCAGTAAGAGCTATCGCTGAGAATGTGCCATCTCCGTGCATTTCCGTATGCCGGATGAATGTCAAGGGAGGCTTGTGTCAAGGCTGCTGGAGAACCCTTCAGGAGATTCGCGTCTGGAGAGCACTCAGTGATTCCGAAAAGAAAACAATCTGGGCGATCATTGAACAGCGTATTGCTGCAACGACATCATGAAACACATCACTTTTTATTTTGATTTCATTTCACCGTATGCCGCGCTGGCATTTGAGCAACTGCCTGAAAGTCTGATCGGGTTGAGTTACGGCGTCACTTACAAGCCCATCCTGTTTGCTGCATTGCTCAAGCACCACGGGCAACTGGGCCCGGCCGAAATCATGCCAAAACGGGATTGGACATACCGACACGTGCAATGGTTGGCTCACCACATGAGGCAGGAGTTTCAGCTTCCGGCGACACATCCTTTTAACCCGCTGGCTCTGCTGCGACTGGCCATTGCGAGTAGCGAACAAGGAGCACCCAGCCGTTACGTTACAGAAGCTATTTTTCGCCACGTGTGGCGTGGAGGCGCCGATGCGGGTGATGCTGGACGCCTCTCGTCCCTTGTTGCCAGCATTGCGCCCCAGCGTGACATGAATGGTGATGAGGTAAAAGCGCAGCTGAAGGCCAATACCGATACCGCCATCGCGTTGAACTTGTTCGGTGTGCCGAGCTTCGTGGTGGATGACAAAGTGTTCTGGGGACTCGATGCCTTGCCAATGCTTCGCGATTATTTGCGCGGTGATGCCTGGTTTGAGAGTCCGGCGTGGAGTATTGCATGTCAGATTGCACAGGGCGCCGCCCGTCCAAAGTAGCCGTTCCCCACATCACGAAATGAACCCCGAGGGTTTCTCCCTGGTTTGTCAGTATCGGTTCAGTTAGACGTAAGTCGGGGTTGGTTTGGTGTCAGAGAAGGGTCAGAGCTTGCTTCAAAAATACATCCCTACCTCCAATCTGGAGGGGATTACCTTTTGGAGACATCAACATGGCAATAACAGCGGCCCCAAGGCCAATGAGTGCCGAAGAAAAGAAAGTCATCTTTGCTTCGTCATTGGGTACCGTATTCGAGTGGTACGACTTTTATCTGTACGGCTCTTTGGCGGCAATTATTGCCAAGCAGTTTTTCAGCGGTCTTGATGAGGGGTCTGCCTTTATTTTTGCCTTGTTGGCGTTTGCCGCCGGCTTTATCGTTCGTCCCTTCGGTGCCATCTTCTTTGGCAGGCTGGGTGACATGATTGGTCGAAAGTACACGTTCCTGGTCACCATCCTGATCATGGGCCTGTCAACATTCATTGTTGGCATATTGCCAAACTACGCATCTATTGGTGTGGCCGCGCCCGTGATCCTGATTGTCCTGCGCATGCTGCAAGGCCTTGCACTCGGGGGTGAGTACGGTGGAGCCGCCACTTATGTGGCCGAGCATGCTCCTCATGGCAAGCGAGGAGCCTACACATCGTGGATTCAGACCACTGCAACACTGGGCCTGTTTCTGAGCCTGATGGTAATTCTGGGCACGCGAACGATGGTCGGTGAGGTCGCTTTTGCCGATTGGGGCTGGCGTGTTCCGTTCATCGTGTCCATTTTGCTGCTCGCTGTATCGGTCTACATCCGTTTGAGCATGAACGAGTCCCCTGCTTTTGCCAAGATGAAGGCAGAAGGCAAAACGTCCAAAGCCCCTTTGTCTGAATCATTTGGACAGTGGAAAAATCTGAAGATTGTGATTTTGGCCCTGATCGGCTTGACCGCCGGGCAAGCAGTTGTCTGGTACTCGGGTCAGTTCTATGCCTTGTTTTTCTTGACTCAGGCGCTTAAGGTTGACGGGGCGACAGCCAACATCATGGTCGCCATTTCGCTGATCATTGGCACCCCCTTCTTTATCTTTTTTGGCACCCTCTCCGACAAAATTGGTCGCAAGCCGATCATCATGGCAGGCTGCCTGCTCGCAGTCGTCACATATTTCCCCGTATTTACGGCACTGACCAAAGCTGCCAACCCGGACCTGGCCGCTGCTCAAGTTGCGAACAAAGTAACTGTGACAGCTGACCCGGCCGAGTGTTCCTTTCAGTTCAACCCGACCGGTACAGTCAAGTTCACCAGTTCATGTGACATTGCCAAACAACGTCTGGCTGGTGCATCAGTAAGCTATGACAACATCGCGGCTCCCGCTGGTACTCCTGCCACCATCAAGGTTGGTGAGACAGTTGTCCAGGTGAAATACTCGCCTGAAGACATTGCTGCAGCTAAAGCAAGAGCCGATGCCAGGTTGACTGAAGTGGTTGCTGCGCAACCCCAGGATCCAAAGGCTGTGGAAGCTGCGACCAAAGCGGTTAAAGACCTGAGCCATGAGAAAACTGCTGGCGCAACTCTTCTGGGAGCCAATCTGGGTGCTGCACTCAAGGCTGCCAATTACCCGGCCAAGGCCGACATGGCCAAATTTGACAAAGTCACAGTTATTCTCATCCTCACCTACCTGGTGATTCTGGTGACAATGGTGTACGGGCCTATTGCCGCGATGTTGGTGGAAATGTTCCCTACCCGCATCCGTTACACCTCGATGAGCCTGCCATATCATATTGGCAATGGCTGGTTTGGTGGCCTGTTGCCCACGACAGCCTTTGCCATTGTGGCCCAGACTGGCAATATGTATAACGGCCTGTGGTACCCGATCATCGTGGCCGGTATGACTTTTGTTATCGGCATGTTGTTCGTCAAGGAAACCAAAGACGTAGATATCTACGCCAACGACTGAGACTGATTTGCCGGGCACCCATGACCTGGGTGCCCGGCTCTTCAAGAAAATGTCTTCTCACCCTTGAAGGCTTTTTCTTGAATGTTTGGTAATTTCAATCCCGGGAGTTGATCATGTGGAAAATTGCTGTAGGTTTTGCTTTATTTGCAGGTTTGGCACTGTTCATTCTTTCCAGGGGTGGTGATATCGACATGGGTGGCGAGAAGCATGGCTCAGAGGCAATATCTGCGCCCCATGAGGCGGCAAGCGCCCCTGCGGTTGCACAGCCATTGGCCAGCACACCCAAATAAAAAAACGCTTATCGATCGCGCCTGACGGGTGTGGACCGGTTTGCATGCCTAGAATGTTTGGCCTCAATAGCCACAAAGCAAGCCATGACCCAAGGTTTTATCCGAATTCGCGGAGCGCGTCAGCACAACCTAAAAAATCTGGATCTTGACATCCGAACGGGTGAGTTGACGGTGGTGACGGGCCCCAGCGGGTCCGGCAAATCCAGCCTGGTGTTTGACACATTGTTTGCCGAAGGGCAACGTCGTTATGTGGAGACCTTCTCCGCTTACGCTCGCCAGTTCCTGGACCGCATGGACAAACCGGCGGTTGACAAAGTCGAGGGCGTCCCCCCTGCCATTGCCATAGACCAGACCAATCCTGTGCGGTCATCTCGCTCTACGGTCGGCACCATGACCGAGATAAATGACCACTTGAAATTGTTGTTTGCCCGATCCGGGCACCTGTTTGATCAGGAAACGGCACAAACTGTTCGTTCTGACACACCAGAAACCATCTATGCTCAGTGCCAGGAGCGTGTTGGTCCGGGTGATGCCCGACTGGCCGTCACATTTCCGGTGGAACTACCCGCCGACACCAATGCCCAGCAAATAGAGCAATGGCTCTCGGTGAGCGGCTACACCAAAATTCAGGCTCAACGTGAGGTACATGTACGTCTGGACGCCAATGGCAGACAGGATATAGCGGGTACCAGAAGAAAAGTGCTGGATGTCGTGGCCGACCGCTTTCGATGGAGCAACACTGAACCAGCACGCGTGGTGGAGGCTATTGAAACAGCCTTGAAGCGCGGTGGTGGACGGGTAAATGTGTACTGCTTGCAAGATAACCAGCCAGAAGATGTCTGGAAATTCTCGACGGGACTTCATTGCCCGCAGAGCGACTTGCGCTATACAACTCCCATCCCTTCCATGTTCTCTTTCAACTCGGCAGTAGGTGCCTGCGAGACTTGCCGGGGTTTTGGACGCGTGATTGGCGTGGACTACGGGTTGGTTATCCCGAACGACAAGCTGACGTTGCGTGCCGGCGCCATCAAGCCCATGCAAACCCCGGCCTGGCAGGAATGCCAGGATGATTTGATGAGGCACGCCGAAGCGGCAGGCATTCCGAGGGACACTCCCTACTGCAAACTCACAGCCGAACAACAACACTGGGTAATACACGGGTCGCCTAACTGGAATGGTAAATGGGACCAGCAGTGGTTTGGTGTCCACCGGTTCTTTGAGTACCTGGAGACCAAGTCATACAAGATGCATATTCGCGTGCTGCTCTCCAAGTACCGCAGCTACACGCCGTGCGACTCCTGCGAAGGGGCGCGTTTGAAGACAGAAAGCCTGTTGTGGCGAATTGGCAGCAAGGCGGATGCAGATTCAGTGCTGGAGCCTGAAAAGCGCTTTATGCCACACGGGGTCAAATGGACCCGTGGACAGCTTGAAGCTTTGCCGGGCTTGTGTATTCATGACCTGATGCTGCTTCCAGTTGACCGGCTGCGCCGATTCTTCCAGTCAATGCAAAACGTGCAAACCAGCGCAAGCCCTGTGCTAAACGCGACGAACAAAGGGGGGGACGCTCAAGCGCTCAAACTCCTGTTTGAAGAAATCTTCACCCGACTCAAATATCTCTGCGATGTAGGCATTGGATACCTCACGCTGGATCGCCAGAGCCGCACTCTGTCAGGAGGGGAAGTACAGCGCATCAACCTGACGACTGCGCTGGGAACATCCCTGGTCAACACGCTATTTGTGCTCGATGAGCCCAGCATCGGATTGCACCCCAGGGACATGCACCGCATCATCGAAGCCATGCAGCGTCTGCGCGATGCCGGCAATACGCTTGTGGTTGTCGAGCATGACCCGGCGGTGATGCTCGCTGCAGACCGCATGATTGACATGGGCCCTGGTCCGGGCGAACGCGGCGGCCAGATTGTGTTTGATGGCTCGACGCAAGATTTGCGTCGAGCCGAAACGCTCACAGGCGCCTACCTGGGTGGTCGCAAACAAGTCGGCATGGGTTTCAAGCGACTGGTCGCAGACCACTCACCCCGACTGATTCTTGAGAGAGCCACTGAACACAATCTGAAACATGTCACAGTGGAGTTCCCGTTGCAACGACTGGTTTGTGTCACCGGCGTCAGTGGTTCGGGCAAATCCACTCTGATACAGGATGTCCTGGCCCCTGCCTTGATGCGTCATTTCGGCAAATCAACAGAAGCCCCCGGAAAACATGACCGGCTACTGGGCGCGGAACAGCTTGGCGATGTGGTATTTGTTGACCAGTCACCTATCGGGAAGACGACACGCTCCAACCCGGTGAGTTATGTTGGTGCCTGGGACGCCATCCGGGAGATTTTTGCCAACGCACCCCTGGCAAGGCAACGAAGCTATACAGCCGGCAAGTTCAGCACCAACAGTGGTGATGGGCGCTGCGCGACCTGTGGTGGCTCCGGCTTTGAGCATGTGGAAATGCAGTTCCTGAGCGACGTGTACCTGCGTTGCCCTGATTGCCACGGCAAGCGGTATCGCCCGGAAATTCTGGAAGTGACCATTGAGCGTGCAATACCCGCAAGCCTGACGGCAGCTGCCAGGACCGTTACCGTCAATGTTGCTGATGTACTGCAGCTCACGGTGAGTGAAGCGGTGGCAATTTTCTCGGTTGATCGGGAAATCATTCGCGCCCTGCAACCCATCGTTGACGTCGGACTGGAATATGTGAAGCTGGGTCAACCAGTGCCCACACTGAGTGGCGGAGAGGCCCAGCGTCTCAAGCTGGCAGGTTTCCTTGCTGATGCCGCGAAAAACACTACTGCCAGCAAGCAGGCAACTGCCCGGCGTGGCACGCTCTTCATGTTCGATGAGCCTACTACAGGCCTGCATTTTGATGACATTGCCAAGCTGATGCGTGCCATGCGCAAGCTGTTGGACGCCGGGCATTCGTTGCTGGTGATTGAGCACAATCTGGACGTTATCCGGGCCAGTGACTGGCTGATTGATCTTGGCCCCGAAGGCGGCGATGCAGGTGGTGAAGTAGTGGCTATTGGAACACCCGAAGAAGTTCGCCTGCATCTGACTTCGCATACCGCGAAGGCATTGCGTGAATACGACAGCGCACTTGGATTGGCCCCTGCCTCTGTCCAGGAAAACCGCCTGTCGCAAGACCTGAAAGCCAGGCGCAAACAAACAGCTGAAGATAACTGCATTCAGATCGTCAATGCCAAAGAGCACAACCTCAAGTCCCTGAGTGTCAACATCCCGCGGGGCAAATTCAATGTAATCACGGGCGTATCAGGCTCAGGCAAATCCACATTGGCCTTTGACATTCTTTTCAACGAAGGTCAGCGCCGCTATCTGGAGTCGCTTAACGCCTATGCCCGCAGCATTGTGCAGCCCGCGGGTCGGCCCGAGGTGGACGCTGTTTATGGCATCCCGCCAACCGTAGCCATTGAACAGCGGCTATCGCGCGGGGGGCGCAAAAGTACGGTTGGTACGACGACCGAGGTCTGGCATTTTCTTCGCCTGCTGTACGTCAAACTTGGCGTGCAGCACTGCATTCATGATGGTGCTGCGGTACAGCCGCAAACAACAGACAGCATCGTGCAACAACTGTTGGCGAACTTTCGGGGCCAGCACATCGGGCTTCTGGCCCCCCTGGTGCTGAACCGAAAGGGTGTTTATACAGAGCTGGCTGACTGGGCACGCCCTCGTGGCTATACCCACCTGCGAGTCGATGGCAACTTTCTACCGACCACCTCATTTCCGAGGATAGACCGCTTCAAGGAACACACAATTGAGCTGCCAGTGGCGAGCCTGGATGTCACACCAGAAACTGAAGGCTTGCTCAGGGACGTCCTGGCTACGGCGCTGGTGCACGGCAAAGGCGTCGTTCACGTGCTGAGCCAGTTGACCGGTCTTCGAGCCGCCATGATGACTGGCGCGTTGACCCAATCCATTGGCCAATTGCAAGTGTTCTCCACCAAAAGAGCATGCCCGGTCTGCAGCACCAGCTACGCAGAACTTGATCCACGCCTGTTCAGCTACAACAGCAAACACGGCTGGTGCCCCGAATGTGTGGGCACCGGTGTGTGCCTGACCAAAGAGCAGCGCAAGGTCTTTGACGACTCGGTGCGTGACGATGACAACAAGGGGCGTGAACAGACTTTCGCTGAGCCCGAGATTGAAGATCTGGCAAATGCAACTTGCCCCGCCTGCCAGGGAACACGACTCAATGCAACTGCACGGGCTGTGAAATTCGGGGATGCGCATGCCATTACCGAACTGGCCGGCATGACTGTGACTGACATCAGAAAATGGGTTGAAGCGCTCGATATAAAAGGGAAAATGAGTCAACGTGCAGGGGAAATTGCGCGAGACCTGATTCCGGAAATTCGCAGCCGCCTCAGGTTTCTGGAAGAGGTTGGTCTGGGCTACCTCACACTGGACCGAGCAGCCCCCACGCTCAGCGGCGGAGAAGCTCAACGCATCCGCCTGGCGGCGCAATTGGGCAGCAACCTGCAAGGTGTGTGCTATGTGCTGGACGAGCCAACAATCGGTTTGCATCCACGGGACAACAAAATACTGTTGAGTGCGATGAAAAACCTTAGCGACAAGGGCAACACACTGGTGGTGGTAGAACATGACGAAGACACCATTCGCCACGCGCAGCACATCATCGATATTGGCCCCAGTGCAGGCAAACGGGGTGGACGTCTCGTCGCACAAGGGGTGGTGAATGACATCCAGAAAGTTCAAGATTCGCAAACTGGCCGCTACCTGTTGCACGCCATGAAACATCCGGTACAGCCGAGACGGGCTGTCGAGCAGACATCCGCCAGTCCTCAAAACGCCGAAACCATGCAACGCTGGCTCAGCGTTTTCGGTGCAAATCTCCACAACCTGCAATCGGTGGATGCACAGATCCCACTGCAACGTCTCGTCGCTGTAACGGGGGTTTCAGGCTCGGGCAAGTCCACCCTGGCCAGAGACGTCTTGTTAGCCAACGTGCAGGTTGCCGTCGCCAGGCACAGCACCAAAGCGGGTCGAGATGCCCTGGCGGCAGGAGAAAAAATAACATGGACAAACTGCACATCGCTTAGCGGCCATGAATCAGTGGATCGGGTTCTCGAAGTGGACCAGACTCCCATCGGCAAAACACCGCGCAGTTGTCCTGCCACCTACATCGGGTTTTGGGATGCCATCCGCAAACTGTTCGCCGAAACACTGGAGGCCCGTGCACGGGGCTACGCCTCTAACCGATTCAGCTTCAACACCGGGGAAGGCCGTTGCCCTTCCTGTGAAGGACAAGGCATTCGAACGATTGGCATGAGTTTCCTGCCCGACGTAAAAGTGTTGTGCGAAACCTGTCATGGCGCCCGTTTCAACCCGGAAACACTGGCTGTCACGTGGCGCGGGAAAAATATAGGTGATGTGTTGCAGATGGAAGTCGATGAGGCCGTGGACTTCTTTGCGGCCATGCCCAATATCGGCCACCCTTTGCAACTACTGAAAGACGTGGGGCTGGGATACCTGACGCTGGGGCAGCCTTCTCCAACGCTAAGTGGCGGCGAAGCACAACGCATCAAACTGGTCACCGAGCTCAGCAAGGTGCGGGACGACATCACGCGACGGGGGCAGAAAGCGCCGCATACCTTGTATGTACTGGACGAGCCCACAGTCGGGTTACACATGGCAGACGTCGAAAAACTCACCCACGTGCTGCATCGATTGGTAGACGGTGGCCATAGCGTGGTGGTGATCGAGCATGACCTTGACGTGATCGCTGAAGCTGACTGGGTGATCGATCTTGGACCTGATGGCGGCCAGGCGGGGGGCCGCATAGTGGCCGCAGCCACGCCGCAAAACGTGGTCAAACTCGGTACCCACACCGGGCAAGCGCTGCGCCCTGTGCTGGCTCGCAGTTGACCCTCTACGCACAATGCCGTGAACGTGCGGGAGTGCTTGCCGCAACCGGGGCGAGCCTGCACCGCAAAAATGCTGCTACTGCGATGATCCCGATGCCCGTCAACTCCAGCAAAACGTTTATGCGCAACCCATCAAAAGAAATACCCAGCAAATGATCGATGTGGTGAAACGACGCAGCTCGAATGACTACAAACACCATCAGAAAGACAAACCCAATAGCTGCACTGCGGGCATATTGATCGAGATGAAGCAGCCGGTTTTGCAACCAGCCCGCCAGGACCAACCCAGTCAATGCCAGCCACCCGATGAATATGACCTGCACCAAGCGGCGGCGTGCATACCATCCACTCGCATGAGCAAAATCCCGCATGACCTGGGTCAACCAGCTCTGCAAATCGAGCTGCTTATTGACACCCAGCACAGCCATAGTCACTGCCAGAAACAACCAAAACTGCCTGTGAGGTCCCGCCCGGGCCTTACAGGTGCTCAAGCAGCAAAAGACAAATGCTGCTGCGTAGGCAACCACCGTGATCCAGCCGAACAGGCTTGGATCACCGATGCCTGGTTCCCAGCGCCCCTGAGCAGATGCGGCCATGGCGCCCCTTATCCTGCCGACTGAAGCGCCAGACCAGCGTGCTCGCGCAGAGGATGGAAATGAATTTTGGGAAATCGCTCCTGCGCCAGGCGCACGTCATATTGCGAGGTGGTCAGATAGGCCAGGGTGTTGGCCGCATCTTGAGCCATTCGCATCGGATAGGCACTCACAAAAGCAGTTAATTCAGCCGCAGAGTCGGCCGTTATCCAGCGCGCACCGGTGTACTGGCTACTCTCCAGACGAATGTCTGCATCGTATTCACTTTTCAGGCGATGCTGTACTACTTCAAATTGCAGCTGCCCAACTGCACCCAACAGCATGTTGCCGCCCGCCTCTGGACGAAAAACCTGAATGGCACCTTCCTCACCCAACTGGGCCAGACCTTGCTGCAGCTGTTTGGTACGCAACGGATTTTTCAGTACAACAGTCATAAACAATTCGGGTGCAAAAAACGGGAGACCTGTGAACTGCAGACTCAAACTGCCATCCGTTATCGTGTCGCCCAGCTGCACACCGCCGTGGGTAGTAAAGCCCACAATATCGCCGGCATAAGCCTCCTGCACAGCCTCACGCCGCTGGCTCATGAAAGTCACCACACTGGTAGGGCGCAGCTCTTTGCCGGTGCGTATCACCTTGAGTTTCATGCCTGGCGAGTACTTGCCCGAAGCCATGCGCACAAAGGCGATACGGTCGCGGTGCGACGGATCCATGTTGGCCTGCACTTTAAAGACAACGCCCGAGAAAAAATGGTCCTCGGGGCGAACCTCCCGAGCCACAGGCAGCTTGTTGACAGCCAGCGAGCTGGTTCTGGGCTGAGGCGAGGGCGCCAGGTCCACGAGCGCATTCAAAACCTCCATGACCCCAAAATTGTTGACGCCAGAACCAAAGAAAACGGGTGTTTGTTTACCGGCGAGAAATGCTGCGTGATCCCATTTGGGGGAGGCACCGACAGCCAGTTCCATGCTTTCCATTGCCGTTTGGAACTCGTGCCCGAACCTTTGCAGCAAGGCATCCTGACTGGAAAGCGCGATGGCATCAAAATCCTGGGGCAACCGCTCGCTGCCAGATTCAAACACAGTCATGGCCTGCGTGCGCAAATTGATAATGCCGCCAAAAGTTTTACCCTGACCCACTGGCCAGGTCATGGGCACACAAGGCATACCCAGCTCACGCTCTATCTCGTCCAGAATGTCCAGCGGCTCACGCACTTCCCGGTCCATTTTGTTGACAAAAGTAATGATGGGCGTGTTGCGCTGACGACAAACCTCGATCAGGCGGCGAGTCTGTGCTTCAACGCCATTGGCAGCGTCAATCACCATCAAGGCCGAGTCCACGGCTGTAAGCACCCTATAAGTATCCTCGCTGAAATCTTTATGGCCAGGCGTATCCAGCAGGTTGATCACATGATCGCGGTACAGCATTTGCATCACGCTGGATGCAACCGAAATGCCACGTTGCTTCTCGATCTCCATCCAGTCAGACGTGGCATGCCGAGTGGCTTTGCGTGCCTTGACCGAGCCGGCAATCTGGATCGCCCCCGAAAACAGCAGCAACTTCTCGGTCAGCGTGGTCTTGCCCGCATCGGGGTGCGAAATAATGGCAAACGTTCTTCTTCGCCGCGTTTCTTCCAGGTATGAGTGGTTTGTCATCAGGATAAATCAATCGTTATGTACACGTTCATGTACCCCTCGATTATCGACGGGTGGACACCGACACCGACACCGATACGTATTAAACTCAAGCCTGCCTGCTTTGCGCCTATCAGGCCAGGGCAAAATCTGCCCCGCAAAAACATATGCAAATCCTTCAACCGCCCGGATGGGCATTCGCCAAAGGCTATGCCAATGGCATCGCTGTGCGTGGCACCCAAGTCTACGTTGGTGGCCAAATTGGCTGGAACGAACAACAACAGTTTGAAACTGATGACTTCATCGCCCAGACCGCGCAGACACTACAGAACATTGTGGCTGTGCTTAAAGAAGCCGGCGCCGGCCCCGAGCACATGGTGCGCATGACCTGGTATATCCTGGACCGCGTGGAGTACAACGCCCGGCTCAAAGAGCTCGGCCATATCTACCGCCAAATCATGGGCCGCAACTTCCCGGCCATGACCTGTGTGCAGGTCGCCGCACTGGTCGAAGCA
The DNA here is from genome assembly GCA_046050465.1 of Pseudomonadota bacterium. GTDB lineage: Bacteria > Pseudomonadota > Gammaproteobacteria > Burkholderiales > Burkholderiaceae_C > Egaibacter. The sequence continues at coordinate 92,264 of JBJOPS010000011.1, forward strand.
CGGGCCAGGGTGGAAATCGAAGTCACCGCAGTGTTGCCCGACACCTTGCCAACGCCGGCGCGGTGAAAAAGTCAGCTTAAAGACCCAACCAGCTCCACATATTGCTGCATGGCATCGTCCCTTGTCATGCCCTTGACGCCGGCCCATGCCTCCCATTTGGCGCGACCCACCAAATCGCTAAAGCCTGGTTTCTTCTCGGTGTTGTCGCCCACACTCCCCTGCTTGTAAAACGCATAGAGCCTCAGCAAGGTAGCGTTATCCGGTCGCTCGGACAGGTTTTTGGAATTGGCAACAGCTGTCTCGAACTCTTCAATCAGTGCCGACATGATCTCTCTCCACGAAGAAATTGAAATTAACCGGGAATGGACTGCTCAACCCGCCCTAGTGTAAACATCAACCAGCCTCATCCCAGACAGAACACCAAACCCGCTACAGCACGGAGAACTTCACGACCCATTACCCTGGACATGCAGGTAAAACACACTAAATTTACACGATCCCGGGAGCCACGCCCGCGGCAAGAGCCAGGCCAAGCCTTCCAGCGGTGATAATCCCAAGAGATTCAAGCACCTTTTTCCGCATGCCCAAGACCCGCACGCATAACCCCATGACTAACCCAGGTTTGGTTCCCAACGCCATGCGACTTGACGATACGACCCGTGACATCATCAAATCCGAGATTGCCAGCTTGCTGGGTGCGGATGCCGTCGTGCGCTTGTTCGGCAGCCGAGTTGATGATTCCCAGCGTGGCGGTGATATTGATCTGTTGATCGAGCTCCCTCGGGCGCTGGCTAGTCGCGTACAGGCTGAGTGCCGCTTGGCGGCTCGTCTGTACATCCGGTTAGGGGGGCAAAAGGTTGACGTGTTGATTAAAGACCCGCGCGACCCGACGCCTGTCATCTATGCGCAGGCACTTCGCCATGGAGTTGTTCTATGAGATCCCTGGGCGACAAACTATTGCGTGCCATGCTAAGTGCCAATCTTGAAAAAACAGGGTCACAGGTGGATATCCTCTTGTTGACGCGTTGCAACAGGCCTTGGACGGCGTTCACGTGCTGATGGAAACGCAGCACCGCATTGCCACCTATGCAAATTCACGGTAATTCGAGCCTCACATCACCATGACTGTTCCTGCTCTAACGCCCCCAGCGTCCCCCAAAGTCGCCCTGATCACCGGCATCACCGGGCAGGACGGCTCCTACCTGGCCGAACTTCTGCTGGAAAAAGGCTATGAAGTACACGGCATCAAGCGCCGCGCCAGCTCATTCAACACCGCACGAGTGGACCACATCTACCAAGACCCGCACGTCAACAACGCCCGGTTCAAACTGCACTATGGCGACCTCAGCGACACCAGCAACCTCACCCGCATCATCCAGCAAGTGCAACCCGACGAGGTCTACAACCTCGGCGCCCAAAGCCATGTCGCCGTCTCATTCGAAGCCCCCGAATACACCGCAGACGTAGACGGCATCGGCACCCTGCGCCTGCTCGAAGCCATCCGCATCCTCGGGCTCCAAAAAAAAACCCGCTTCTACCAAGCCTCCACCTCCGAACTCTACGGCCTGGTGCAGGAAACCCCACAAAAAGAAACCACCCCCTTCTACCCACGCAGCCCCTACGCCGTGGCCAAGCTTTATGCCTACTGGATCACCGTCAACTACCGTGAAGCCTATGGCATGTATGCCTGCAACGGCATCCTCTTCAACCACGAAAGCCCGCGCCGGGGCGAAACCTTCGTCACCCGCAAAATCACCCGCGGCCTGGCCAACATCGCCCAAGGCCTGGAAGACTGCCTCTACATGGGCAACATGGACGCCCTGCGCGACTGGGGCCACGCCAAAGACTACGTCCGCATGCAATGGATGATGCTGCAGCAGGACAAGCCACAAGACTTTGTCATCGCCACCGGCGTGCAATACAGCGTGCGCGACTTCATCACCTGGACCGCAGCCGCCTTGGGAGTCACCGTCAGCTTTGAAGGCCAGGGCATCAACGAAGTAGCGAAAATCGTAGCCATCAGCGGCGACAACGCCCCCGGCCTGCAAGTGGGCCAGACCATCGTCAAGATCGACCCCCGCTACTTCCGCCCCACCGAGGTCGAAACCCTGCTGGGCAACCCCGCCAAGGCCAAAACAGAACTGGGCTGGATCCCCGAAATCACCGCACAAAAAATGTGCCAGGAAATGGTCGAACACGACCTCGCCCAGGCCAAACAACATGCACTGCTCAGGCGGCACGGCTATGCTGTCAATTTGCAGGTAGAGTCGTAAAGATGTGCCGGGACTCCGGGCAAGTCGCTTTCGTAAAAAACCACTCAGATATTTCGCATGTTCAAGTTTGAATGGGATGAACAGAAAGCCGCAGGCAATTTGTTAAAGCACGGGGTGTCGTTCGACGAAGCAGTCAGCGTATTTGGCGATGCACAGGCATTGACGTTTTCTGATCCAGATCACAGCGAATCTGAGCACAGAAGTCGAACGTATGGCATCTCCCACACGCCACGACTTCTGGTGGTAGTTCATACTGATCGTCGCAATGGCATACGAATCATCAGCGCCAGAAAGGCAACACGATATGAAAAAAGCATCTACGAAAATGGCTGACCAAGACATTCCTGAACTCAAGCGCGATGTGCTTGGCAAGGGCGTAAGGGGCAAGTACCTCAAGCACTTCATGCACGGCAGCAATGTCGTGGTGCTTCAACCCGAAATTCAGAAGGCATTTCCCACTTCTGCGGCGGTCAACAAAGCGTTGGCAAACATGCTGGCCTTTACCCAGGAAACGCAAGATTTAACAGGCCGTGCAGTGCGGCCAGCGCGCAGACGTGTTGCTGCATAGTTGTGCCGTTATGACTACCCTGGGCCGTGAAGTGACCCCAAAAATCTACATTGCCGGCCACCGGGGCATGGTGGGTTCGGCCATTGCGCGCACCCTGCTGTCGCAGGGGCTGCCACCAAGCGCCCTCATCACCCGCACCCATGCAGAATTGGACCTCTGCAACCAGCAAGCCGTGCAAGAATTTTTTGCAGCCGAACAGCCCACACAGGTTTACCTGGCCGCTGCCAAGGTGGGCGGCATCCACGCCAACCACACCTACCCCGCAGAATTCATCTACGAGAACCTGATGATGCAGGCCAATGTGATCCACGCTGCACACACCCATGGCGTGCAAAAACTGCTGTTTTTGGGGTCAAGCTGCATCTACCCCAGGCTGGCCGAGCAACCCATGAACGAGGCCGCACTGCTGACCGGCCCGCTGGAGCCCACCAACGAACCCTACGCCATTGCCAAAATTGCCGGCATCAAACTCTGTGAAAGCTACAACCGCCAATATGGCCGAGACTACCGCAGCGTCATGCCAACCAACCTCTATGGCCCGGGCGACAACTACCACCCCGAAAACAGCCACGTTATTCCGGCGCTGATTCGCCGGTTTCATGAAGCCAAAACCAGTGCCGCCCCAGAGGTTGTCATCTGGGGCACCGGCACCCCCAAGCGGGAGTTTTTGTATGTGGACGACATGGCCGCGGCCAGCGTGTTCGTGATGAACCTGGATACTGGAACCTACCAGGCCAACACCGCCCCCATGTGCGGCCACATCAACGTGGGGTTTGGTAGCGACATTTCGATTGCAGAGGTAGCCCAGGCTATCGCACACACTGTCGGCTACACCGGCGAAGTCACCTTTGACACCACTAAACCCGATGGCACTCCACGTAAATGGATGGATAGCACCCGATTGAACGCCCTGGGTTGGCACGCAAAGTTCGACCTCAAGACTGGCCTTACGCTTGCCTACAAAAATTTCAGCAAAATAGGCCTTCAGGCCTCGCAGTCTTTGTAAAAGCAGCTACAAAAATAATAGCGCAGACCATGAAAATTACCATCGCAGGCACCGGCTACGTGGGCATGAGCAACGCTGTGCTGCTGGCCCAGCACCACCAAGTGGTAGCCCACGACATCGTGCCCGCCAAGGTAGACCTGATCAATGCGCGCAAAAGTCCTATTGAAGACACTGAGCTGGAGCACTACCTTGCCCACAAGCCACTGGACTTAACCGCCACCCTGGACAAAGCCCAAGCCTATGCTGGTGCTGACTATGTGGTGATAGCCACCCCGACCGACTACGACCCGGTCACCAACTACTTCAACACCAAAAGTATTGAGGCGGTAGTGGCTGATGTAATGGCTTTTGCTCCCCAGGCTGTCATGGTGATTAAAAGCACCGTACCAGTGGGTTACACCGCCAGGCTGCGTGAACAGACTGAGTGCGAGAACATCATTTTTAGCCCGGAGTTCTTGCGCGAGGGCAAGGCGCTGTATGACAACCTGCACCCCAGCCGCATCGTGGTGGGTGAACAAAGTGAGCGTGCCAAAACATTTGCGGGCCTGCAGCAGCAGGGCGCTATAAAACAAAATATTGACGTACTTTTGTGTGGCAGCACCGAGGCCGAGGCCATCAAGCTCTTTGCCAACACCTACCTGGCCATGCGCGTGGCCTACTTCAACGAGCTAGACACCTACGCCGCCATTCATGGGCTGGACACGCGCCAAATAATAAACGGGGTGTGCCTGGACCCGCGCATTGGCACCCACTACAACAACCCCAGCTTTGGCTACGGCGGCTACTGCCTGCCCAAAGACACCAAGCAGCTTCTGGCCAACTACAACGACGTCCCGCAAGACATCATGCGCGCCATTGTGGACAGCAACACTACCCGCAAAGACTTTTGCGCCACCGAGATACTGAAGCGCAAGCCCAAAGTGGTGGGCATCTACCGCCTGGTGATGAAGGCCGGTAGCGACAACTACCGCAGCAGCAGTATCCAGGGCATCATGAAGCGCATCAAGGCCAAGGGCGTGGAAGTGATCGTGTACGAGCCAGCGCTTAAAGAAGCCACGTTCTTCAACAGCCGAGTGATCAACGACTTGGCGCAGTTCATGCGGGAGGCTGATGTAATTGTGGCCAACCGCATGACCAGCGACCTGCAAGACGTGGCGGGCAAGGTCTATAGCCGCGACTTGTTTGGCAGCGATAGCTAAACTAAAGCCCACAGCCCCACGTGAACATCGTCCCCCCCTTTATCCGGCGCCGCATAGCGCACCGGCCCAACCTGCTCAAAATAATTGACAACATCGGCTGGCTGTTCTTTGACAAAGTCTTGCGCATGGGCGTGGGCTTGCTGGTGGGCGTGTGGGTGGCACGCTACCTGGGGCCACAGCAATTTGGCCTTTTTAGCTTTGCAGGTGCCTTTATCGGCCTGTTTGGTGCCGTGGCCGGCCTAGGGCTGCAGAGCATTGTGGTGCGCGACATCGTTCGCGACCCCTCTTGTGAAGAAGAAACCTTGGGCACCGCCGCCGTGCTGCAGCTAGGCGGCGGCGTGCTGGCCTACGGCTTGATTTTGGGCGCTATTTTTTGGCTACGCCCAGACGATGCGCTTGCCAAGTGGCTAGTTGCCATTTTGGGCTCCATGATGCTGCTCAAAGCCAGTGAAGTGGCTATGTACTGGTTTGAATCGCAGGTGCTATCTAAATACACCGTGTGGGTGCAAAACGGCAGTTTTCTGGTGTTTGCGGCGGTCAAGGTGGCGCTGATCTTGGGTAATGCGCCGTTGCTGGTTTTTGCCTGGGCCACCGTGGCAGAGGCGGCATTGGTCGCGTTGCTATTGCTGGCCATGCTGGGCATGCATGGGCCAGGGTTGCGCAAGCTCAAGGTGTCACTGGACAGAGCCAAGGTGCTGCTGGCTGACAGCTGGCCTTTGCTGCTGTCTGGCATTTCCATCATGGTTTATATGAAGATAGACCAAATCATGCTCGGCCATATGCTGGGAGACGAAGCAGTGGGTATCTACAGCGCCGCCACCCGCATCAGCGAGGTCTGGTACTTCATTCCCATGATGATTGTTGCATCAGTTTTTCCAGCCATTTTGGAAGCCAAAAAACAAAGCGAGGCCCTTTACCACCAGCGTTTGCAGCGTCTGTACGACCTAATGGTGTGGTTGTCTATTGCTGTGGCCCTGCCCATGACTTTTTTGGCGGGCCCCATTGTGGTCTTACTTTACGGCCCCGCCTATGCTGAGGCTGGCACGGTGTTGGCCATCCACATATGGGCATCAGTATTTGTTTTCTTGGGTGTGGCCAGTGGCCAGTGGTTCATAGCTGAGAACCGACAAATATTGAGTTTTCAACGGACATTAATGGGCGCCGTAATAAATGTAGTACTCAACTACATATTTATCCCCCAATTTGGCGTTGCGGGCGCTGCCTACGCCACAGTATTGGCGCAAGCTAGCGTCGGTCTGCTGTACGACGTATTCCAAAAAGAGACCCAACCCATGTTTGTCATGAAACTAAAGTCATTTAATCCAATGCAATTACAAGCCTACAAAACCAACAAATGAAAAACAACGCGCACCGCACCCTAGTCACCGGCGGCGCCGGCTTCCTCGGCTCCCACCTGTGCGAACGCCTCCTTGCCGAAGGCCATGACGTTATCTGCCTGGACAACTACTTTACTGGTACCAAAGACAACGTTGCCCATCTGTTGGGTAACCCGCACTTTGAGTTGATGCGGCATGACGTTACCTTTCCGCTTTATGTGGAGGTAGACCAAATCTACAACCTCGCTTGCCCTGCGTCGCCCGTGCATTACCAGCACGACCCCGTGCAAACCACCAAAACTAGCGTGCACGGCGCCATCAACATGCTGGGGCTTGCCAAGCGCACCAAGGCCCGCATTTTCCAAGCGTCCACGAGCGAGGTGTATGGCGACCCAGAGGTACACCCGCAGCCCGAGAGCTATTGGGGCCGGGTCAACCCCATTGGCATCCGCTCTTGCTACGATGAAGGCAAGCGTTGCGCAGAAACCTTGTTTTTTGACTACCACCGTCAGCACAACCTAGACATCAAGGTGGCGCGTATTTTCAACACCTATGGCCCCCGCATGCACCCCAACGACGGGCGCGTGGTCAGTAACTTCATTGTTCAGGCCCTCAAAGGGGAAAACATCACCATTTATGGCGATGGCCAGCAAACCCGCTCGTTTTGTTATGTGGATGATCTAATAGAAGGCTTTGTGCGGCTAATGAACACCGACCCAGGTTTTACCGGGCCGGTCAATTTGGGCAACCCCGGCGAGTTCACCATGCTTGAGCTGGCGGAAAAGGTATTGCAAATAGTGGGCGGGCACTCAAAACTGGTGTTTCAACTGCTGCCTGCGGATGATCCCAAGCAGCGCAAGCCAGATATTGCGCTGGCGCACAGCCAACTGGGGTGGGAGCCGCATGTGCAGTTGGATGATGGACTGAAGAAGACTGCTGCTTATTTCAGGAAGTTACTAAATGCCTGAATTCGAACTTAAGACCCCGGTTGCCTTCATCATTTTCAACCGTCCAGACACCACCGAGAGGGTATTTGCCGAAATTGCCCGCGCCCGTCCCCCCAAGCTTCTGGTCGTGGGCGATGGCCCACGCGCTAATCGCGAAGGCGAGGCGGAAAAAGTAGCAGCCGCACGCGCCATCATCAAACGTGTGGACTGGCCCTGTGAAGTGCTGACCAATTACTCCGACGCTAACTTGGGTTGCAAGGTTCGGGTCTCAAGTGGATTGGATTGGGTTTTTGAGCAGGTGCCAGAGGCGATTATTCTGGAAGATGACTGCTTGCCACATCCTACATTTTTTCGGTTTTGCGAGGAAATGCTGGATCGTTATCGAGATGACGAGCGCATAGGCATGATCAGTGGCGATAACTTTCAGTTTGGGCACACTATTAACGATGATAGTTACTATTTTTCCAACTTAAACCATATTTGGGGTTGGGCTAGCTGGTGCAGCAGATGGCAGCATGATTACGATGTGCGAATGGAGTCTTGGCCTAAGGTGCGCGATGAAGGTAGAGTGTTGGACTGGGCAACCGATAAATCAGAGCGGGATTCATTAATGGATATTTTTGATAGAGTTTATCGAGGGGTTATTGATACATGGGATTATCAATGGAGTTTTGCGAGTCGTCTTAATGGGCGAATGTCAGTTATGCCAAACGTGAATTTGATATCTAATATTGGATTTGGAGTGGAGGCTACGCATACAACGGGTGAAAGCGAGTTTTCAAATATTCCGGTAGTCCCGATTAAATTTCCGCTAAAACATCCTGCTATGTTTTTTGCTAGTAGAGTTTTAGATGATATTTTTACTAAGCGAGTCGCTCAAAAATCGTTAATAAATCGGATTAAATCGTTAGTTAAAAAATGCTAGGGATCATGTCCAAAACTCATTTTGAGAAGCGCCCATAAGCGAATATGTCTCGTCTGATGAAACGTCAACGCCAATCGACTCCAATTTCGTATGCATGCGGCGGCTTTTCACCTGCTTGGAAGCCCATTTGCTGTTTGCAGACGCACTCATGCA
>JBJOPS010000012.1:0-19387 GCA_046050465.1 Pseudomonadota bacterium
GATGCGGACTTTGCCTTCAGCTTCAGTGATCTCCAGTTCAGATACGTTTGAATCCGACACGAGGTCGATCAAGGTCTTCAGTTTTCTTAAATCCATAGCGTCTCCAACAACGAGTCTAAACAGGCCGGCGGCGAATTTACCTTAAATTTCGGCCAATGTGTTTTATCTTCTTCTATTTTTGCATAACCAGCAGAATTACCTGCTTCAGGCTTGCGGCCGTTACCGCAGCAGCGCCCAAACCTTGAGATCATCCGGCGTTACACGGCCCATTTTACGATGAGCGATCAGACCATCAGAGCCCAACACCACTGTAAACGGCAGACCACCGCTCAAATTACCCAGTGATTTACCCAACGCGATGCCGGAAATGCCCGCCAGCACAACCGGATACTGCAACGGCACTTTGCCCAGAAAACGGGCTACGGGGTCCCGCTGATCAACCGCAATGCCGACAATTTGCCAGTTGTTGGCCTTATTTTCTTGATAAAAACGATCCAATAGTGGCAATTCTTCAACGCACGGCGGGCACCATGTTGCCCAGAAATTGACCAGGACGAGCTTGCCTTTAAGCGTGGCCAGTGACATTTTTCCACCATCCAGCGTATCCATCGACTGCCGCCAAAATGCCTCCGCCGCGCCTGAATCTGCGGCTTTTAACGAATGTCTCCACCAAGACCAGCCGGCACCCGCAATCGCGGCCAACCCGGCCACAGATTTAAAAATCCATTCGCGTCGTGACTTCATAAGCATTTTAATTGCTCTTAAATTTTAATAAAATCGCTCATAAACATACATCATTCAACAAATCGCATGGCGAACTCCCTTTCGCATCACCGCTCAATCTTACCGTGTCAGAATGATCGATTTAATATCGCCTACCTTTGGCGAAACACGTTGTTGATGCCATACCGGGCATCGACCAGCGTACCCTGATAGGGAACCCTTTCACTCACCAGCCCTTGCATCTATGAAGTGCAATTTGGGGTCTGAATGCAAATTCGACGACATCGGAAATACCAGCCTTGACTTTGCACCCTCATCATCAACCCGTGCGCGCGGCAAGTATAGTTGCCAAATTTTTCACACTTCCCACTTTTCCCTGGACGTTGATGTTCGAATGCACCATGAGCTCGTGTACAGTTCGGGCGCTATTGAACCATTCATGATGAAACCGCTTCTCCCACAACCGCTACACCAGAGCGACGCCTGCACAAACCCTGCGACACCGGGACACACAACACTCCTACGGCCGGAGGTGATTGAGCACCCCCTTGAAACGGGTTGGAACATGTTGGCCTCAGCCGTAACGCTCCGGGAGAGTCAGCCCTCCGAGTCCTACGCCGACACAATGCCTTCACAACTGACCCCACTTCCGGAACCAATGATGTCTGCCGTGATGAAACCGTTAGCAGTAGAGTACGCCGCATCCCCATCAGAACGAAAAAAACGTGATGCCATGGAGTTGCTGAAACGTGATCACAAACGTATCCATGACGCCATTGAATTGATGTGGGGCGAACGGGAGTGCAGTATCCATATCCAGAGACTAATGATGAGCGGGGGCGACGGTATGGGCAAAAACCGGGTGGGCTTCAAGGTAGAAACTGTTGCGGCCCTGCTGGCCCTTAGCGACCTGAATGATGCCGCCAGCGAATGGCGTCTGCGCGGCGCTTAAGCCGACAAACGCTCTAGCCCACCTAGGTAGGGCCGCAATGTCTCAGGCACCGTTACCGAGCCATCGGCGTTCTGGTAGTTCTCCAGCACCGCCACCAGCGTGCGCCCCACCGCCAGACCCGAGCCGTTCAAAGTGTGCACCAGCTCGTTTTTGCCCTGTGCATTTTTGAAGCGCGCCTGCAGGCGGCGGGCCTGAAACGCTTCGCAGTTGGAGACCGAGCTGATCTCGCGGTAGGTATTCTGTGCAGGCAGCCACACCTCCAGATCATAGGTCTTGGCGGCGCCAAAGCCCATGTCGCCGGTGCACAGTGACATCACCCGGTAAGGCAGGCCCAGCTTTTGCAAAATAGCTTCGGCATGGCCTGTCATGGCTTCCAGCGCTTCGTAGCTTTTATCGGGGTGGGTGATCTGCACCATTTCCACCTTGTCGAACTGGTGCTGGCGGATCAAACCGCGGGTGTCGCGACCGTAAGAGCCCGCCTCAGACCGGAAACAGGGCGTGTGGGCGGTGAGTTTGATGGGCAGCTCGTTTTCTGCCACCACCACGTCGCGTACGAAGTTGGTGAGTGACACTTCGCTGGTTGGGATCAGGTACAGCGCCGCGTTGTCCGGCACTTCTTCGCTTTCCTGCCCACCCTTTTTGGCCGCAAACAGATCGCCCTCGAACTTGGGCAACTGACCTGTTCCACGCAAGGTATCTGCGTTCACGATGTACGGCGTGTAGCACTCGGTGTAACCATGTTCCTGCGTCTGCACATCCAGCATGAACTGGGCCAGTGCTCGGTGCAGGCGGGCAATAGGCCCCTTCATTACGGTGAAGCGCGCCCCGGTCAGCTTGACCCCCATGTCAAAGTCCAGCCCGAGTGGCGCGCCGACATCTACATGATCCTGCACGGTGAAATTCATCGCTGGAGGCGTGCCCCATGAGCGGACCACCACATTGCCATGCTCGTCCGAGCCCACCGGCACGCTTTCGTGGGGCAGGTTGGGCACGGCCAGCAGCAGCCCCTGCAAATTGATCTGAATCAGCTCCAGACGTGTCGCGAACGTGTCCAACTCGGACTTGATCGACGCGGTTTGCGCCATCACGGCATCCACCTCAGGCTGGCCGGCAGGACCTTTGGACTTGAGCTGCCCGATCTGTTTGCTCAGTGCATTGCGTTTGGCCTGCAGCTCTTCGGTGCGGGTTTGAATGGTCTTGCGCTCAGCCTCCAGCGTGATGAAAACCTCCACATTGAGGAACGCCTGCGGCTTTTTGCGGGTTTCCAGGCGCGCAATGGCCCCGGCGAGGTCTTTTCGGAGATAAGTGATGTCTAGCATGTGAGCATTTTAGTTACTCTATTGAGATCCCCATGCGATCAACTACATCAGGGCAGCCACCGATGTCGCCACAATCTGACTGTCCGTAAATCTCGACTTCTTCACGTAGAACTTTCTTCTTGGAAAATTCTACTTCTCGGGCCTTTGGTTTATCGGTGGGATTACCAACACGAAACGGAGTCCTTTTCTGCTCTCTGAATAGTTCTCCCGCTTTACTGGAGACGACCTTTCAGTGCCTCAGGCAATGCAATAGGCACCACAGCAATACCCTCTTCCAGCAGGGATTCTCTTTCTTCCGTTGTGGCCTTGCCGCGAATGCCGCGCTCTTTGGCTTCTCCGTAATGGATTTTGCGGGCTTCCTCGGCAAATTGATCACCGACATCGTCCGTATTGGCCAGCACACGCTGGGCCATTGCTAGCCATGCTGCCTGAAGACTCAAGTCCGGGGTGGCGGCCGCCACCGCAACAACGTCCTGCCTGCTGGTTTCTGGCTCGTTACGCTGGCTGCCGAGATTCAGGCGTGGCGCACTCAGTTTTTTGACAATGGATACGTCCGCACACAGCGGGCAAGCCACCAAGCCACGTGCGAGCTGGCTTGCAAAGTCATCTTCCGATGCGAACCAACCCTCAAACACATGGTGGTGCGAACACTGTAGATCCAGAACTTTCATGCACTCATTATCAGACTGCTGGTACCACGGCCGGGTTTTGCCATGTCAAATCCCATGCGCCCGAGAGCAAATTCTGAAGCCACAAGGCACCCACCAATGTCTTGCCATCTGTAACTTTGCCCTCCCGACACCACTGGAAAAGCTCATCTGGCGTAGCGGTAATAACCTCCAGAAACTCACCCTCGTCAAGACGCCTATTTCCCAACGTGAGTTGGCGCGCAAACCAGATATCGATGAACTCTGTGGCGTAGGCAACAACCGGATGCAGCAAACCTGCGCGCGCCCATTGGCCCGCTGAATAACCGGTCTCTTCTTGCAGCTCACGCTGGGCACACATCTGGATGCTTTCGCCTGGATCCAGTTTGCCTGCGGGGAACTCGATCATGACGCGACCGAGTGGATAACGGAACTGCCTCTCCAAAACCAGCCTGATGCCGCCAGCAGAATCCTCCAGAAGAGGAATGATCATGACAGCACCGGGATGCACAACGAACTCACGGGTGGCCAGCTTGCCATCTGGCAGTTTCACCGTGTCGCGGAATGTGTGGAGGAAGTTACCCTTTACGAGTTCCTGGCTGGCGACTTTTACTTCGACCAGGTGACGATCAGGCATCTGCTATCTCCAACAATCAGACGTTCTCAATCGCGATGCTTGAGCAGGTAGCGATAAACAAACCCGGGAAAGGCGAACGTGATAAACAAGGAGGCCGTGATGGCATAGAACTCCCAGTTTTGATCAGCAATCTGTCCGGCCCGCTTCTCAAGAAGCAATGCAACACCACCGATGAGGAAGTAAAAAACGACTAACTCAAGCAAGCGCAACCCAAGGGATTTTGGTTTTGAAAACGCTACAACAGCCATCAGGCGATGACTCAAGAATGGCAGGTTGGCTGCGCAAAAGGCGCCCAACACAACCAACCAAACCGACGCAGACTGGGACACGATGGGTTAACGTATGGGCGAGAGGCTTAGGGAGCCATCATCTGGGCAATAGCGTGGGCACACAGCGTCATCAAACCGCCAGGCACCAGTCCCAGAACGAGAACCAGAGCGCCGTTAACACTCAGCACCACCCGCACGTCAGTTGTCGCAGAGATTGCATGGTCGCTGGATGGCGCATCAAAGTACATGACCTTCACCACACGCAGGTAGTAGAAGGCCCCAACCAGTGACATCATCACGGCGAATATCGCAAGTCCGAGGTGAAACGCCTGACCCGACGCAATCAGCGCCTGAAGGACCGACAGTTTGGCGTAGAAACCGACCATGGGTGGAATACCCGCCAAAGAGAACAGGCATACGGCCATCACAGCCGCATACAAGGGGCTACGCTGGTTCAGACCGGCAAAGTCGGCAATCTCCTCGCTCTCGAAACCATCACGCGCCAATAGCATGATCACACCAAAGCTGGCCAGCGTGGTGAGCACGTAGGTCAAGACATAAAACATGGAAGAGCCGTAAGCGTCAGCCGAAGACATGGTGTTGCCGTTTATCACGCCAGACATCAAGCCCAGCAAGACAAAACCCATCTGCGAAATGGTGGAGAAGGCCAGCATGCGCTTCAGATTGGTTTGTGCAATGGCGGCCAAATTGCCGACCAGCAGTGAGCCCACGGCAAGCACCATCAACATCTGCTGCCAGTCAATGGCCAGCGGCAGCATGCCCTCCACCAGCAGGCGGATAACGATGGCAAACGCTGCCAGCTTGGGTGCTCCACCAATCACCAACGTCACCGCCGTTGGAGCCCCTTGGTAGACGTCGGGAATCCACATGTGAAACGGCACCACGCCCAGCTTGAAGGCCAGGCCAGCAACGACAAACACAAGTCCGAATACCAGAACCTGGTGTTTGATCTGTCCGGTCGCAATGGCCCTGGCAACGTCATTGACGTCCAGCGAACCGGTTGCACCGTACAGCATGGACAAGCCATATAACAAAAAACCCGAGGCCAGCGCCCCCAGGACGAAGTACTTCATGGCGGCTTCCGTTGCGGTCGCATTGTCACGACGCAGGGCCACCAGTGCATAGCTGGACAGCGTTAACAACTCCAGCCCCATGTAGATGATGAGGAAGTTGTTTCCCGAGATCATGGTAAACATGCCAAGCAGGGCAAACAGACTCAGTGTGAACATTTCGCCACCCCGAAGCATGTCTCGATCTGCGGCATAAGGTCGCCCATAAACCAGGGTAACCATCACGGCGACGGCTGCAAAGCACTTAAGCCAATTGCCCATGGGGTCGCTGACCACCATATTGCCAAAACCGTACACCGTGGTTCCTGCATCTGCATACAAGGCGGACAGAAAGGCTACGAGCGCCAGCGTAAGCAGCGTAAGCACATAGGTGACGTTCCGACGGGCGCTTTTCACACCAAGGTCAACCAGCAGGATCACACACGCCATGACCAGCAGGACGATCTCCGGGTAAACCGAGATCCAGCTGAGTTTGTCAATCATGATTCAAGTCTCTCAATTCAGTTCGATCAGTTCAGCTTGCTCAGCGCAACATGCTTGAGCAACTCTGCAACAGAAGTACCCATGACATCGGTGAACGGTTTCGGATAAATACCCATGTACAACACCGCCACCGCCAGCAACGCCAGCATCAGGAATTCTCGGGCGTTGATATCTGTCAGCGTCTTGACGTCATCGTTCGCAACAGGGCCCAGGTACACACGCTTGAACATCCACAGGGTATATGCAGCGCCAAAAATCAGGGCACTGGCAGCGGCCATGCCGATCCAGAAATTGAACTTCACGGCGCCCAGAATGACCATCCACTCACCAACAAAACCGGCAGTAGCGGGAAGACCACAGTTTGCCATCGCAAAAAACAAGGCAAACGCAGTGAACTTGGGCATGGTGTTGACGACGCCTCCATAACTGGAGATCTCACGTGAGTGGACCCGGTCGTACAACACGCCGATAGACAGGAACATCGCCCCAGACACAAAACCATGCGCGATCATCTGCACCAGCCCGCCAGAAACACCCAGGTCATTAAAGATAAAGAAACCCAGCGTCACAAATCCCATATGGGCGACAGAAGAATAGGCGACCAGCTTTTTCATGTCCTGCTGAACCAGCGCTACCAGCCCAACATAGATCACAGCAATCAGGGAAAGGGCAACCATGAGCCATGCCCACTCGCGAGCAGCATCCGGGGCAATGGGCATGGAAAACCGCAGGAAACCATAAGCCCCAAGCTTCAGCATGATGGCAGCCAGCACTGCCGAACCGCCGGTGGGGGCCTCCACGTGCACGTCAGGTAGCCAGGTATGCACAGGCCACATCGGCACTTTCACCGCAAACGCAGCGAAGAATGCGAAAAATAGCAGTGTCTGCGTTGTACCGTCCAGTGGTAATTTGTACCAGGTTGTCAGATCAAAACTGCCACCTGATTTGGTGTACAGGAAGATCAGGGCAATGAGCATCAACAGCGAGCCCAGCAGGGTGTACAGGAAAAACTTGAAAGCTGCGTAGATTTTGTTCGGACCACCCCAAATACCGATGATGAGATACATCGGGATCAAGGTGGCCTCAAAAAAGACATAAAACAACAGGCCATCCAGCGCGCAAAAAACACCGATCATGAGTCCACTCAAGATCAGGAACGCGCCCATGTACTGATTCACACGGCGGGTAATGACTTCCCAGCCAGCAATCACAACAACGACGTTGATAAATGCAGTCAGCAGCACAAACCAGAGCGAAATACCGTCCACACCCAAGTGGTAGTTCACGTTGAACCGCTCGATCCAGGGTGTCTTTTCAACAAACTGCATGGCTGCTGTTCCCAGCTTGAAGCCATCATACAAAGGCAGGGTCACCAGAAAACTGGCTACGGCGCCAATCAGCGCAATCCAGCGAACACTGCGAGCCTGCTCATCGCGCCCCAATACAAGTAATAACACACCAAAAGCAATTGGCATCCAGATGGCCAGGCTCAACAAACCCATGTTTTTCTTCCCCTTATTTGCTGAGCCATTGAACGATCGTGGGCCACGTGACGAAGTAAGTCATCAGCACAAAAACGCCCAAAATCATCGACAGTGCGTAGTGGTACAGGTAGCCGGACTGCACGCGACGCACCACACTGGAGAACCAGCCGACCACTTTCCAGGACCCATTGACCAGCGCCCCGTCAATAATGGCCTGATCGCCCCCCTTCCACAAGCCAGTGCCCAACATGCGGGCAGCCCGTGCGAGCACATTTTCATTAAACCAGTCCATGTAGTACTTGTTCTCAAGCAGGGCATAGATTGGCATCACCCGGGCCTTGATGGCAGTCGGTAAAGCAGGGTTGACCATGTACATGTAATACGACATGGCCACACCACCAAGTGCCAGCCAGAAAGGGGCGGCCGTAAGACCATGCAACGCAAGTTGTGCTGGCCCATGGAACTCTTCCTGCAGTACTTCCATAGCCTTGTGAATTTCATGGTTGACGAATATCGCATCCTTGAAAAAATCTCCAAATAGCATCGGGCCAATCGTCATAAAACCAATTACAACAGACGGAATAGCCAACAAAATCAACGGTACCGTAACCACCCACGGCGACTCGTGTGGTTTATGGCCTTCATCATGATGCCCATGATGATCGTCATGGTGCGCATCCGGGTTCTGATCAAAGCGCTCTTTACCATGGAACACCAGGAAGTACATACGGAAAGAGTAAAACGCCGTCACGAAGACGCCCGCCAAGATCGCAAAATATGCGAACCCCGCTCCTGGCAGCGTGCTGGCATGGACCGCCATGATGATCTCGTCTTTGGAATAGAAGCCTGAGAATAGCGGCGTGCCAATCAGCGCCAGCGATCCGAGCAGAGAGGTAATCCAGGTAATGGGCATGTATTTGCGCAAACCACCCATCCATCGGATGTCCTGATTGTGATGAACACCCATGATCACTGATCCAGCGGCCAGAAACAGCAACGCCTTGAAGAACGCATGCGTCATCAAGTGAAAAACAGCCACTGAATAAGCCGATGCCCCAAGGGCCACGGTCATATAGCCCAACTGCGAGAGCGTCGAATAAGCCACGACCCGCTTGATATCGTTCTGGATAATCCCAAGAAAACCCATGAACAGGGCCGTAATGGCCCCTATCACCATTACAAAATTCAAGGCTGTTTCACTTAGCTCGAACAAAGGGGACATGCGAGCCACCATGAAGATGCCCGCAGTCACCATCGTTGCAGCATGAATCAGCGCGGAGATGGGCGTTGGGCCTTCCATGGAATCAGGCAACCACACATGGAGAGGAAACTGAGCTGACTTGCCCATGGCGCCAATGAACAGGCAGATGCAGATCACCGTGATAAGCATCCATTCCGTCCCCGGGAATCCGATCTTGGAGAGTTCTCCGGCCTTGGCAAAAGCCTCTGTGTAATTCAACGTACCAGCATAGGCAACGATCAGGCTGATGCCCAGAATGAACCCAAAGTCACCAACACGATTAACCAAAAAGGCTTTCATGTTGGCGAATATGGCAGTGGGCTTGTTGAACCAGAAACCGATCAACAGGTAGGAAACCAGGCCAACGGCCTCCCATCCAAAAAACAACTGCAGCAAGTTGTTGCTCATCACCAGCATCAGCATGGAAAAGGTAAACAAGGAAATGTAGGCAAAGAACCTGTTGTAACCTTCGTCTTCTTCCATATACCCGATGGTGTAGAGATGAACCATCAGCGACACGAAGGTCACCACACACATCATCATTGCCGTGAGGCCGTCTACCAGGAAGCCAATTTCCATCTTCAGGCCCCCCACCGTCATCCACGTGTAGAGGGTTTCGTTGAAGCGCGCCCCATCAACCACAACGCTATTGAGCGTTATCGCTGAAATGATAAAGGCGATCAATACGCCAATAATGGTCAGGCTGTGGGACATGCGCCGACCAATCCAGTTGCCACCAAATGAAGTTCCCAGAACACCAGCCAGAATAGCGCCCGCCAGCGGAGCCAGTGGCACGACCAGAAGGGTTGAAGCAGACAGGGTTTGACTCATCTTTGTTAACCCTTGAGCGTATTGAGTTCGTCCACATTGATGCTGGACTTGTTTCGGAACAACTGCACCAGAATGGCCAGCCCAATGGCTGACTCGGCGGCAGCAACAGTCAGAATGAAAAACACAAAAATCTGACCGTGCATATCACCCAGGTAATAGGAAAATGCGACAAAATTCATGTTGACCGCCAGGAGCATTAACTCAATGGCCATCAGCAGAATAATCAGGTTCTTGCGGTTCAGAAAAATACCAATGACCGATAGAGCGAACAGCATCGCACCAAGAGACAGAAAGTGACCAAGCGTTAATGTCATGCCTTTTTCTCCCCTTCGGCGGTCACTGCGGGAGCCGCCTCAACAATGGGCTGAGCGGGTTGTGTGGCAGGGAGTTTTACCAATGTCAGGCGATCTTGTGATTTCACCCGAATCTGCTCGCTGGCACCAATATGTTTGCTGTCCTTGCGACCACGCAGTGTTAACGCAATGGCGGCGATGATGGCCACCAGCAGAATCACAGCAGCAATCTGAACAGGAAAAACGTACTCGGAGTAAAGCAACTTACCCAGTTCGTGCGTATTGGAAAATTGCCCCGCAATCTCCCCTGCTGCAACAGAACTCTTGGGCTCTCCGACCGGACGAAACCCGCCCATGAGAACTGCCGCCATTTCCAGGGCAATCAGGGCACCAATAGCACCCGCCAAAGGAAAGTGCCGCCAGAATCCTTGCCGGACGCTGTCAATATTGATATCGAGCATCATTACAACGAACAAGAAGAGCACCATGACAGCGCCAACGTAGACCAATACCAGCGCGATAGCCAGAAACTCAGCCTTGAGTAGCATCCAGATCATGGCAGCCTGGAAAAAGGCCAGCACCAGGTAAAGCGCTGCGTGCACCGGGTTACGGGCCGTGATGACCCGGAATGCGGCGAACAGCAGCAGCGCAGAAAAAACGTAAAACAGACCCGCTTTGACATCCATGACTTGTGGTTCTTTCTTGGGCTGTTACCGGTATTTGGCGTCCGCAACACGGGCAGCAGCGATTTCACCTTCGTACCGGTCTCCCACAGCCAGCAACATTTCTTTGGTGAAATAGAGGTCTCCCCGCTTTTCACCGTGGTATTCAAAAACATGGGTTTCAACGATGGAGTCAACCGGGCAACTTTCTTCGCAAAAACCGCAGAAGATGCACTTGGTTAAATCAATGTCGTACCGTGTGGTTCTGCGTGATCCGTCATCGCGCACATCCGATTCAATCGTGATGGCCATGGCCGGGCACACCGCCTCGCATAACTTGCAGGCGATGCATCGTTCTTCACCGTTTTCATATCGACGCAACGCGTGAAGACCGCGAAAACGCGGGCTGGCAGGTGTTTTCTCTTCAGGAAATTGCACCGTGATTTTCCGCTTGAACATGTACTTCCCGGTCACAGCCATGCCCTTGAACAACTCAAGCAACATGAAGCTCGACAGAAAGTCGCGCAGCGAAAATGCTGTTTGGACGGGAGACGTCGATGAGGCTATTGCAGTCATTCAGGGCTCCTGCTTACTTCCAGATATTCCAGGAGGTCTGCATCCACCCCCCCACAACCACCAGCCACACCAGCGTGACGGGAATGAAAATTTTCCAGCCCAAACGCATGATCTGGTCATAGCGGTAACGCGGAAAGGTGGCTCGCACCCACAGGAACATGGTGACCACAATAAAAGTCTTGATACCAAGCCATATCCAGCCCGGTATCCAGTCCAAAAACCCGACCGGGGACAACCAGCCCCCGAGGAACATCGTTACGCACAGAATGGACACCAAAATCATGTTGGCGTATTCAGCCAGGAAGAACATGGCGAAAGACATACCCGAGTACTCGACCATATGCCCGGCGACAATTTCGGACTCGCCTTCAACAACGTCAAATGGGTGGCGATTGGTTTCTGCCAGGCCAGCGATGAAGTAGACAAGGAAAACCGGGAAAAGTGGCAGCCAGTTCCAGGACAGAACGCCCACCCCCTGCGAAGCAAAATAGCCTTTGCCCTGACCCATAACGATATCAGTCATGTTCATACTGGCAGATACCATCAACACCACTACCAGACAGAACCCCATGGCAATTTCGTAGCTCACCATTTGGGCTGAAGCCCTGAGCGCGCCAAGGAAAGCATATTTGGAATTGGAAGCCCAGCCAGCAATGATGACACCGTAAACCTCCAGTGAGGTAATGGCCATCAGGAATAGCAGGCCGGCGTTGACATTTGCCAAAGCGACATCCGGTCCAAACGGGATGACTGCCCATGCTGCGAGAGCGGGCATGATGGTCATGATGGGGCCGAGCAGGAACAAGCCCTTACTGGCCGCCGCCGGAACAATGATCTCCTTGGTCAACAGCTTCAGTGCATCAGCAATAGGTGTGAGCAAACCCATGGGGCCGACACGGTTGGGGCCATTGCGAATCTGCGTGAATGCAATGGCCTTGCGCTCCCAAAGCGTGAGGTAAGCCACGCAGCCCATCAGCGGAGCAAGGAGCACCACGATTTTGAGCAAAGTCCAGATGATGGGCCAGGCGATAGCCGTCCACCAGGATGCAGACAAAAGCCCCAGCCCACTGCTGTATAGGGTTTCAATCATGCCAACACCTCCTGGGCCACCGGCATAATCCCGGCCACCCGGGCATCTGCAGTCAACTGAAGCGATGCAGCCCGACGCACGATACCGTCCAGTTGATAGATGCTGGCCACCACGGGTTCGCCGGGCACCGGCCCCAAGTCGATTGGCGCTCCGGTCTCGTTATTCATCAACGACACCTGAGCACGCGAACCTTCGTCGGAAAAAATACCACTCATCTCGTCGAGAATATCTTTCGTGGATTCGAAGTTGAACCCTGGTACGCCCAGCAAATTAGCAATCACGCGCAACACTTTCCATGCAGGACGTGCCTCGCCAAACGGCTTGACTACTGCGTGAAAGCTTTGCACACGACCCTCCGCATTCACAAACGTACCAGACGTTTCAGTAAACGGTGCAATAGGCAAAATCACATCACTGAATGCCAGATTCGCCTTGAACGGACTCAGGGTAACAACCATTTGAGACAGACCAACAGCCTTACCCATTGCGGCACCACCGACCGCATCAAACACAGGCTCGTTGTTCAAAAGAATGACTGCCTTCAGCCCCCCGGCGAGCATTTTTCCGGCATCCATACCACCGTTTCGAGGCAAGGCATTCACCAACTGGGCCCCGACCGTGTTGGCAGCCTCGGTCAGGTACCCGACGCTGGCGCCGGTTTGTGCACCGATCCAGTTCGCCAAAGCCAGCAGGCTGGATGCCTTACCGTGATGCGCAGCTCCGTTACCTAACAAAATGGCTTTGCGCTCACCACCCAGCAACGACTTTGCAATCGATACAGCCGCCTCATTCGCGTGACCTGCCGCTGGCGCAGTGACCCCTTTCTCGGCGGCGACTGCAGCAGCAACATCGGCAAGTGCCTGGGCCCAGCTTGAGGCACTGGCAACCACATTGGTTGCAATAGGCATTGCCCAGTCATATGCTTCAGAATTAATAGCACTTACTGCACATCCCGTGCGGGCTGCCTGCCGAATTCTCAGTGCAAACAGGGGGTGATCCTTACGCAAATTGGATCCGACCACAAGGACCCGCTGCAATTGCGACAGTGAACCGATGGAGGTGCCAAGATAACGCACACCCTCGGCAGCAGGGAATTCAGCATTGCGCAACCGATAGTCAATATTTTCGCTACCCAGACCTCGCATCAGTTGCCCGGCAAGGTACAACTCTTCCAGCGTGCTGTGGGGACTGACCAGCGTGCCAATGCTTGCTGCACCGTGATCTGACTTGATCTGTTTCAAACCATTGGCCACATACTCCAGCGCCGTTTGCCAATCCACAGCCTTCCATTGACCACCCTGCTTGAGCATGGGGCTGGCAAGGCGATCATCACCACTCAACGCTTCGTATGAGAAACGGTCGCGGTCTGCAATCCAGCACTCGTTAACCTCTTCGTTCTCCAACGGCACCACACGCATGACCTTGTTGTTCTTTACCTGAACGATCAGGTTGGCACCGGTTGAGTCATGTGGGCTAACTGATTTGCGACGCGACAGTTCCCAAGTCCGCGCACTGTAACGAAACGGTTTGCTGGTCAGCGCCCCTACCGGGCAGATATCAATCATGTTGCCGGAAAGCTCGGAGTCCACCGACTGACCAACAAACGTCTCGATTTCTGCATGTTCACCGCGATGCGACATGCCCAGCTCCATCACGCCAGCTACTTCCTGGCCGAAACGGACGCAGCGGGTGCAATGAATGCAGCGACTCATCTCCTGCATGGAAATCAGCGGGCCAACATCCTTGACAGCCACCACACGCTTTTCTTCTTCGTAGCGTGACGATGACCCACCATAACCGACGGCCAGATCCTGCAATTGGCACTCGCCGCCCTGATCACAAATCGGGCAATCCAGCGGGTGGTTGATCAGCAAAAACTCCATCACCGACTTTTGAGCCTTGATCGCCTTGTCGCTCTTGGTACGAACAATCATGCCTTGCGTCACCGGCGTAGCACACGCTGGCATCGGCTTGGGCGCCTTCTCCACATCCACCAGACACATGCGACAGTTTGCAGCAATGCTGAGTTTCTTGTGATAACAAAAGTGCGGGATATAGGTGCCTGCCTTGTCAGCAGCATGCATGATCATGCTGCCTTCAGTGACTTCAACCTTCTTGCCGTCGAGTTCGATTTCAATCATCTTGGGACTCGCTCAGACGTAAGCGGGGACCATGCAGGTCTTGTGCTCGACGTGGTATTCAAATTCGTGACGGAAATGCTTGATCATGGCACGCACCGGCATGGCGGCGGCATCACCCAGGGCACAAATGGTGCGGCCCTGAATGTTGTCTGCCACCGAGTTGAGCAAATCCATATCGCTCGCACGGCCATGCCCTGTTTCGATTCGGTCCACCATACGTGACAACCAGCCCGTGCCCTCACGACACGGCGTGCATTGGCCGCAGGATTCATGCATGTAGAAGTAACTCAGACGCTGCAGGCTCTTCACCATGCAACGGCTATCGTCCAGCACAATTACGGCACCGGAGCCCAGCATCGAACCCGCCTTGGAAATCGAGTCGTAGTCCATGGTGCAATCCATCATGATGGATGCAGGCAGGATGGGGGAAGAGGACCCGCCAGGGATGACCGCCTTGAGCTGGCGACCGTTACGCACGCCGCCAGCGATCTCCAGCAACTTCGAAAATGGCGTGCCCATGGGCACTTCGTAGTTGCCCGGCAACTCAACATCGCCGCTCACCGAGTAAATCTTGGTGCCCCCGTTGTTGGGCTTGCCACATTCCAGGTAGGCCAGACCGCCATTGCGGATAATCCAGGGCACAGCCGCAAAGGTTTCCGTGTTGTTGATGGTGGTCGGCTTGCCATACATGCCGAAACTCGCTGGAAATGGCGGCTTGAACCGGGGCTGCCCCTTCTTGCCTTCCAGCGACTCCAGCAGTGCGGTTTCTTCACCGCAAATGTAGGCTCCGAAGCCGTGTGCAGCATGCAACTGGAAGTTGAATCCACTGCCCAGAATCTGACTGCCGAGAAAGCCGGCAGCACGCGCTTCTTCCAGCGCCTCTTCAAAACGATCGTAGCTGTTGAATATTTCGCCGTGGATGTAGTTGTACCCCACTGAAATGCCCATAGCATAGGCAGCAATGATCATGCCTTCAATCACAATATGGGGATTGAATTGCAGAATGTCACGATCTTTGCATGTACCCGGCTCACCTTCGTCGGAGTTGCAGACGAGGTACTTTTGCCCCGGGAATTGGCGCGGCATGAAGCTCCACTTCAAACCGGTCGGAAAGCCCGCACCACCACGACCACGCAATGCCGATTCCTTGACAGTTGCGATCACCTGATCCTGGGTCAACCCTTCGCCTTCACCTTGGCCAAGAATTTTGCGCAACGCCTGATACCCGCCACGCGCCTCGTAATCCTTCAGACACCAATTGGCACCATCGAGTCCGGCGTAGATTTGAGGATTGATATGACGGCCATGAAAGCAGGTTTGAACACCCGTTGCCTGAAACTGTGCGAGAACTTTTTCGGTTGACATTATTCGCCCCCCGCCTCGCGCAAACCATCAACCAGTTGGTCCAGTTTGTCGTTGCTCATGAAGCTGCACATGGTGCGGTCATTCACCAGCATGACGGGTGAGTCCGCACAGGCTCCCAGACACTCACTCTGCTGAAGCGTAAACACACCGTCGGCAGTGGTCTCACCCATACCGATGCCCAGCTTGTGCTCCAGATGCTTGAGCGCCACGCCGCCATCACGCAGCTGACAAGGCAAATTCGTGCAAACATTGAGCTTGAATTTTCCAACCGGTTGCTGGTTGTACATGTTGTAGAACGTCGTGACTTCATGCACGGCGATGGGCGCCATGCCAAGATAGTCCGCAACGACTTTCTCGCTGTCCACACTCACGTAACCCTTTTCCTGCTGGACGATGGCCAGGCATGCCATGACAGCAGACTGCTTTTGGTCCGCCGGGTATTTGGCAACTTCTTTGGCGAAGCGTGCCAATGTTGCCTGAGAGAAACATTCAGAGATCATCGATCAATCTCTCCAAAAACAATGTCCATGGTTCCAATAATGGCAACTGCATCAGCAATCATGTGACCTTTAGCCATTTCATCCATCCCTGCCAAATGCGCAAAGCCCGGCGCCCGGATTTTCAAACGGTACGGCTTATTGGCGCCATCACTGACGATGTAGATGCCAAACTCACCTTTGGGATGCTCCACCGCGGCATAGGCCTCGCCTTGTGGCACATGGAAGCCTTCAGTAAATAGTTTGAAATGATGAATCAACTCTTCCATATTGGATTTCATCGATTCACGATCAGGCGCCGCAACCTTGTGGTTGTCGGTGATCACCGGGCCAGGATTGACGCGCAACCATTCCACGCACTGTTTGATGATGCGGTTGGACTGGCGCATTTCAGCAACCCGCACCAGATAACGGTCATAACAGTCGCCGGTTTTGCCAACGGGCACATCGAAGTCCATGCGGTCATACGCGTCATACGGCTGCTTCTTGCGAAGATCCCACGCAATGCCCGAGCCGCGCAACATGGCACCGGTAAACCCGAGGTTCAGCGCACGCTCTGGCGTGACAACACCCACACCCACCGTTCGCTGCTTCCAGATACGGTTATCCGTAAGCAGGGTTTCGTACTCATCGACCTGACCGGGGAAATGGGTACAGAAATCATCAATGAAATCCAGCAACGAACCCCGCCGGTTTTCATTCAAGGCCGAAACGGCCCTGGCATTCCTGATCTTGTTGACCTTGTACTGCGGCATCGTGTCGGGCAGGTCACGGTAAACACCACCGGGACGGAAGTACGCCGCGTGCATGCGAGCGCCCGATACTGCCTCGTACATATCAAACAAGGCCTCCCGCTCTCGGAAGCAATAGATCAGGATGTTCATCGCACCGCAGTCAAAGCCATGCGCGCCCAGCCACATCAGGTGATTGAGCAAGCGGGTGATTTCGGCAAACATCACACGGATGTATTGCGCCCGCACCGGCACGTCAATCTGCATCAACTTCTCGATGGCCAGACAATAGGCCTGCTCATTGGCCATCATCGACACGTAGTCGAGGCGATCCATGTAGGGCAGTGACTGGATGTACGTTTTGCTCTCAGCGAGCTTCTCCGTAGCACGGTGCAGCAACCCGATATGGGGGTCAGCCCGCTGCACCACTTCGCCATCCAGCTCCAGCACCAGACGCAACACGCCGTGTGCAGCCGGATGCTGTGGACCAAAGTTCAGGGTGTAGTTTTTGATTTCAGCCATGGCACAAGCAACCTAGTGCAGGCCCCCGTAGTTGTCTTCGCGAATAATGCGCGGCGTTATTTCCCGTGGTTCGATCGAAACCGGCTGATAAATGACGCGCTTTTGCTCGGCGTCATATCGCATTTCCACGTGGCCGCTGGTAGGGAAGTCCTTGCGGAAAGGATGGCCGATAAAACCGTAATCGGTCAGGATGCGCCGCAGGTCATTGTGGCCTTCGAACACGATGCCAAACAGATCGAACGCCTCACGCTCAAACCAGTTGGCCGAGTTCCACACCCCGGTTATGGACGCAACCACCGGCACATCGTCATCAGGGGCAAAAACCTTGAGCGTGAGCCGCTGATTCAAGCTGACCGACAACAGATGCGACACCACACAGTAGCGCGGCCCGCCATACACACCATCGCCATACTCCGAGTAATCCACTGCGCACAGGTCGATGAGTTGCTCGAACTGGCAACCCGGCGCCAGACGCAGCAGCTGCGCGACTTCAAGGTAGTCGTTTGCAGCCACCAGCACCTTGACCTCACCCAGATCAACCGACACACGCTTGACCCTGGCACCCAAAGCCGCTTCAACAGCGCTCTTCAGTGTTTCCGGGTTAACAGCAAAAACAGTCATCTCATGAATCCTCAGGCGCGCGCAATGGTGTTGGTGCGACGAATCTTCTGTTGCAGCTGAATAATGCCGTACAGCAATGCTTCAGCCGTTGGGGGACACCCCGGCACATACACATCAACCGGAACGATGCGGTCGCAACCGCGCACTACGGAATAACTGTAGTGGTAGTACCCACCACCATTGGCACACGACCCCATGGACAGTACCCAGCGCGGTTCGCTCATCTGGTCATACACCTTGCGAAGGGCGGGCGCCATCTTGTTGCACAACGTGCCCGCAACGATCATCAGGTCGGATTGCCGCGGACTGGGCCGAAACAGCATGCTGAAGCGCTCCATGTCGTAGCGCGCAGCACCCGCATGCATCATCTCCACCGCGCAGCAGGCCAGACCAAAAGTCATGGGCCACAAGGATCCGGTCTTTGCCCAGTTCACCACCGAGTCATACGTGGTGGTGGCAAAACCTTCTTTGAAAACGCCTTCAATTGCCATATGTGTGCTCCTGGATCATTCCCAGTCAAGGGCGCCTTTTTTCCACTCGTAAGCGAAGCCCACGACGAGGATGCCCAGAAAAACCATGACCGCCCAGAAACCGGTGGCACCAATATCCTTCAGCGCCACCGCCCAGGGAAATAGGAACGCAATTTCCAGATCAAACAGAATGAAAAGAATGGCAACCAGGTAATAGCGCACATCAAATTTCATGCGGGCATCTTCAAATGCCTCGAAGCCGCATTCATAGGGGGAGTTTTTTGCCGCATCGGGCCGATTGGGGCCAAGGATATAGCCAAGCACCTGCGGGATCACGCCCACCGCAATGCCGACCAAGATGAACAGGAGGACGGGCAAATACTGATCGAGGTTCATCTTGAGATTCTGATCACCGTTTTGCTTGCCCGGCATCAGGCCTGGGCTAGCTATTTTTTTCTGGTGCCGTCGGCGAGACTCGAACTCGCACAGCTTTCGCCACTACCCCCTCAAGATAGCGTGTCTACCAATTTCACCACGACGGCGGCTTCTTTGTGTCCAAGTTGCGTGAGGCACCTTGCGGTTATTTGCTTTCCCAACAGAGTAAGAGTTTACCCAGAATTCCCCCCGATTTCGGAAGGGAAATCCCAATTACTTGGCGGGAATTTGAGCGGCGCCAGTTGCTGGCGCAGCAGGCTGGGGCGCTTCCTGCACTGGGGCGGGCGCAACAACCGCTGGACCTTCCA
>JBJOPS010000013.1:0-15279 GCA_046050465.1 Pseudomonadota bacterium
GATCAAACGGCGGGCGTCCCGTCTTGGCCGCAGGTGCGTGCGGTGCGATCAACGCCACAAGCTCAACCCAAGGCATGACTTGTTCCAACTCATCGAGCAGGATTTGCTTGCGCGTGCGTCGATTGCTCAGATCAAGGCCAAGGTCTTTTTGTTTCATACCGTCAATGATCGCAAGTTACGTGCCTCAGTCACGTATTTGGCGGAATAGTTTTGAACATCATCCCTAGCTTTTAGCTAAACGCCAAAAGGCTTATTTGCCTTTCTTGAAGCTGTTATATGCGTTAGCCATGGCTTCACGAGCCTCATTGGTAAAGCTGCTTGGTGGGATCATTTTTGCAAAATAGCCAGACTCGACGAAAATGGTCTTGTTACCTGCAATCTCGGGTTTGATCTTGTCCATCGCCGCTTTGTTGCCGGTGGGGTAGTTCATCTCATTGGACATCAGGGCAGCATTTTCAGCACGCAGATAGAAGTCGATAAAGGCAGCAGCATTGTTGGGATGCTTGGCATCTTTGGTCACAGCCATGGTGTCAGCAAAGATCAACGCACCAGTGCTGGGCAACAATGCCTCAATCACATCCTTGGACTTGTTTTCCTTGGCACGGCCAGCGGCAATATTGACGTCACCCGACCAGCCAATAGCCACGCAGGCTTTACCGCCGGCGATATCGTCAATCATGGTTGAGCTGAACAAACGTACGTCTTTTCGCACCTTGGACAGCATCTCATTGGCGGCCTTGTAGTCGGCCGGATCGTTCGAATAGGCATCCTTGCCAATATAGTGCAGCGCCACCGGGATGATTTCGGTCGGAGAATCCAGATAGGCGATTCCACAAGACTTCAGTTTGCTCGTATATTCTGGCTTGAAGACCAGATCCCACGCATTTTCCGGCATCGGCATCTTGCCCAGAGCTTTTTCAACCTTGGTTTTGTTGATACCCACCGTAGTAAAACCCCAGGCCCAAGGCACCAGGTGTTTGTTGTCGGGGTCAGCCTTGGCCAATACCGTCATGATGGCCGGGTCCAGGTTCGCCAGGTTCGGAATTTTGGACTTATCCAGCGGCTGCAGCAAACCACCCTCAATCTGAGGCTTTGCAAACACAGTACCTGGTACCACGATGTCATAGCCAGAATTACCCGCCACCAGCTTGGCATGCAGGGCTTCATTGGTTTCGAACGTGTCGTAATTGACCTTAATGCCCGACTCCTTTTCAAAGGCAGCGATCATGCCCTCGGGTACATAGTCTGGCCAGTTGTAAATATTGAGTATTTTCTCTTCCGAATTCACGGCTACTGCTGCAGGTGCGCTTGCGGCTGGGGCTGGCGCAGCTACGGGCGCTGGTGGCTCCTCTTTTTTTCCGCAGCCAGCCAAAACGACGGCTGACAGCGCAAACGACCACAGGTACTTGTTCATGATGTTCGTCACTCCAATTAAAGAAAAGTTAGAAAAGAGAAAAATGCCCTTTACGGGACTAGCAAAAATAAGACCAAAACAATTATAGAATTTAAGAGCAGACGCCTTTTTTCTTCAACTCCTGCAACGTGAGATCAAGTGCCTGTTGGATTAACCGCATCATGTCATCAATGTCCGCGTTCGTCATCACCAACGGCGGTGCAATGATCATGCGATCACCTACGGCCCGCATGATCAGGCCATTTTTGAAGCAGAAGCCGCGGCAAATCATACCCACCGAGAGGGATGGGTCAAACATTTCTCTCGTGGCTTTGTTCTTCACGATTACCAGTCCGGCCACGAAACCGCAGGTTTTGGCCTCGCCCACCAACGGGTGTTGAATCAGCCGTTCAAACTGCTTCGCCAGGTACGGGCCTACCCCTTCCCTGACGCGCCCAACCAGATTCTCACGCTCCATAAGCTCAATATTCGCCAGCGCCACCGCACAAGCCACCGGGTGACCGCTGTAGGTATACCCATGATTAAACTCGCCACCCTTGTCTATCAAAACCCTGGCGACGCGGTCGCCCACCATCACCCCACCTAACGGGATATACCCACTGGTAACACCCTTGGCAAAGGTAACGAGGTCTGGCCGATAGCCAAACTTTTCGTAAGCAAACCAGTGCCCCAAGCGACCAAAAGCGCAAATCACCTCGTCGGAGATCAGCAGGATGCCGTATTTATCGACGATACGCTGAATCTCTGGCCAATAGGTGGCGGGCGGGATGATCACGCCACCGGCCCCCTGCACTGGCTCTGCTATGAAGGCTGCTACCTTGTCGGCACCCAGTTCGAGGATTTTGTCCTCCAGACTGCGCGCGGTACGGAGACCAAAGTCTGCTTCACTTTCACCCGGCAACGCATTCTCAAAGTAATAGGGTTGCTCGATGTGTGTGATGTTAGGAATGGGAAGATCGCCCTGCGCGTGCATGCCACTCATGCCTCCCAGTGAGGCTCCAGCCATGGTAGAGCCGTGGTACGCATTGTGACGGCTAATGACCACTTTGCGTTGTGGCTGTCCCAGCAGGTCCCAATAGCGGCGCACCATGCGAACATTGGTGTCATTGCTTTCGGAACCGCTACTGGAGAAAAATACGTGCTCGAACTTTCGTCCACCCACCTCAGGCGCCAGCGAAGCCAGCTTGGTAGCCAGTTGCACCGCCGGCACGTTGGTGGTCTGGAAGAAGCTGTTGTAAAACGGCAGCGTCATCATCTGCTGATAAGCTGCGTCAGCCAGCTCCTTACGGCCGTAGCCGGCATTGACGCACCATAACCCGCTCATGGCGTCGAGAATTTTGTGACCCTCGGAATCCCATATGTAGATGTTGTCGGCGCGGGTAATTACGCGTGCGCCACGCGTGGCGAGGTCACTATGGTCGGTGAAGGGATGAATGAAGTGCGCACTGTCGAGCGCCTGCACGGCCTTGGTGTCGATTTGCTCGGAGCGACGTACCAGCGCTGGCGGCGCAATCAGGGTTGATGTATTCATGATGGACTCCTCCTGGTGGATCAGATACGTCGTTCAAACATGCAGAAGCAGGTGCTCCCGCTCCCAAGGTGAAATAACCTTCATGAATTCATCAAACTCCAGTTCTTTAATCTCTGAATACACCGTGATGAATTCCTTGCCCAGCACCTCATGCAGATCAGACTCACGACGTAACCAGTCAAGCGCCTCGCCCAAGCTGCGTGGCAGCGAATAAGGAGACAAATACGCGTCACCCTTCATCTCAGCCTTCGGCTTGATCTTGTTCTTGAGCCCGAGATAACCGCAAGCCAGCGTCATCGCCAATGCCACATAAGGATTTGCATCAGCCCCAATGACCCGGTTTTCCACACGACGGGCTTCTGGAGACGAAATGGGTGAACGAATACCGACAGTCCGGTTGTCGTAACCCCATTCAATATTGATAGGGGCAGCAGTATTGCGGGACAACCGGCGATAGCTGTTCACATAGGGCGCAACCAGCACCATCGCAGCGGGAATGTAACGCTGCAGCCCACCAATGTAGTGCATGAACGCTTCGGATGGCGAACCGTCCTCGTTACTAAAGATATTCTTGCCCGTCAGCGTACTCAAGATACTTTGATGGACATGCATGGCACTGCCCGGCTCTCCAGCGATCGGTTTGGCCATGAATGTCGCATACATGTCGTGCCGCAGCGCCGCTTCTCGAACCGTACGTTTGAAAAAGAAAACCTCGTCCGCCAGCCCCAACGGCTGCGCATGGAAAAAGTTGATTTCCATTTGACCAGCACCAACCTCGTGGATCAGTGTGTCGACGTTCAGCTCCATCTTGTCGCTGTAGTCGTATATTTCTTCGAACAAGGGGTCGAACTCATTCACGGCATCAATGCTGTAGGCTTGGCGAGATGTCTCCGCCCGGCCGCTTCGGCCCACCGGCGCACGCAACAAAGTGTTGGGGTCGGTGTTTCGTGCCGTAAGGTAAAACTCCAGCTCGGGTGCCACAATCGGTTGCAGGTTTTCTGCAGCAAACAAGTCACACACACGACGCAACACACTGCGGGGAGCAAACGGCACCAAATTACCCTGATGGTCAAAGCAATCATGAATGACCTGGGCGGTGGGGTCTGTTGCCCAAGGGACAATCCGAACCGTTGAGGGGTCCGGGCGCAGTTGCATATCTTTGTCGGTCGGGTCAATAACGTCGTAATAGGGCCCACTTTCAGGGAATTCGCCCGTGACACCCATTGCCACGATAGCTTGGGGAAGCCGCATACCGCGATCTTCCGTAAACTTGGCGCGAGGCAAGATTTTCCCGCGCGCAACGCCCGTCAGGTCTGGCACAAGACATTCCACCTCGGTAACACGACGCTCGTTGAGCCATTGTTCCAGGTCATTGAAATTCATCACTTTAGCGTCACTCATGCTTTTCTCCTGACCGCTGAATGCGGTTTACTGACGAAACTTGATCCATCTGTTTACCTGCCGCTCATGACAAGCCATACTGAAAGCCTTGAATATGGCGGTATAAAAAGGATTTTCATCAAAGTGCCACTCGGGATGCCACTGCACTGCATAGGCAAAGCTGGCTGCATCTGCAACCTCAAATGCTTCAACCAGTCCATCAGGCCCATAGGCCAAGGCCCGCAAACCCTGCGCCAGGCGAGCAACTCCTTGTCCGTGCAACGAGTTCACCATCGCCTCCGGTCCACCAGCCCATCGCTCAAATACCGATCCCTTTTCAAACTTGACCCGATGCCTGGGCCCATACTGCACGCCCAGAGACTCGCTTTTCGGTTCACGATGATCCATCAGCCCTGGCATTGCGTGCACTTGCTGGTGTAGCGATCCTCCCAACGCGACATTAATTTCCTGAAACCCGCGGCAAATACCCAATAACGGAACCCCCAGATTCACACATTCTTTAATCAGTGTCAGCGTAAGGGCGTCTCGTTCAGGATCGAGTGGCAAGGCTATATCGGCAACCTCTTCATCAAAGTGAGACGGATGAATATTGGATGGTGAGCCAGTCAACATCACGCCATCCACCAAATCCAGCAGCTCAGGAATTTGGCAGGTTTGTGCCAAAGGAAATAAGACAGGTTGCGCATTTGAACCCGTCTTTACTGCACGTGCATATTTTTCGCCCAGGATCAAAAAGGGCATCTGTTGTTTTTCATCGCCCAGAAAACGGCGATCTACGGGTAACCAGACCATGCAAGGTGGCTTATTCATTGACATCTCCGGATCATTCGTCATATTGTCCTCGTTAAACCGGTTCAAATTGAGAAGCCCGGCGACCACACAGATAGGTCCACAAAAATGTGGCTGCTGCCTGGCTGCTGAGTTCGGCATGGTCATAAGGTGGCGCCACCTCAACACAGTCCATGCCCACAAATGGCAAGTCAGCCAATTCTTCCAGCAAGGTCAAAACCTGGTTGGATGACATACCCCCGGGTTCCGGCGTTCCCGTACCGGGAGCAAACGCCGGATCCAGGCAATCTATATCGAGACTCAGATAGACCGGTGGATTACCGTGCATTGCCAATCGGGTCTTGATGGCACAAATCACCGGGTCAAGCTGGGAGGCATTCACCAGCCCCCGCAACTGCCGCGCCGTAAATATCTGACCGCCCTGATCCTGAACGTACTCCCGCGCCTCGCGAACACCGCTTGAGCGGATGCCGAGCTGCGTGACGCATTCCTTGATGACCAACCCCTCCTGAATAGCTTCATAAACCCACGTGCCATGCCCACTGGGTTCGCCAAAATGCTCCTCCCACGTATCGCAGTGGGCATCGAAATGAATCACTGCGAGCGGCTTGCCGAGCCAGGCCTTGTAGGCCCGCAATAACGGGAGGGTAATGGAATGATCGCCACCAATCCAGGCCATGTGATGGGTACGTATCAACTCACTGACTTGAGGCATCATGGCAACGCGCATCGATTCGAGACTCGTGTTGGGCAATGCCAGATCGCCCGCATCGCCCAATACACCCTCAGGCGAAACATTGAAATGCGGGTGAATGCCATCACACAACATGTGGCTGGCCTCACGAATGGCTCTTGGCCCAAAACGCGCACCAGGGCGATTGGTCACACTACCGTCCCAGGCGATACCGGCAACGGCAAAGGGTGTACCAGACGCAGCAGGCGGTGCTTTCATGAAAGCGTTGTTGGATAAAAAGGCGAAGGAGGTCATGAAAAATCCGTTTACAGCAAATCACGTAGCCGGTGGTAAAGCGTACCCAACACCAGGCTCGGCATGCGAAGCCAGGGTCCCCCGGGAAACTCGCGATGCGTCAAACCTGCGAACACGTCAAATCGTTCAGCCTGCCCGGCTACCGCTTCGGCCACCAGCTTGCCAGCGAGGCTGGTCAAAGCGACCCCGTGCCCGCTGAAACCCTGCAGGTAGTACAGATTATTCCCGAGACGCCCGAAATCTGGCGCCCGGTTCATGCTGATGTCAACGAAGCCACCCCAGACGAATTCGATGGCTACGTCATTCAGCGCCGGGAATATCTGTCCCATGCGCTTGCGCATCACCGCTTCCAGATTGACCGGTGTTTTTGTTGAATAGCTCACTCCCCCGCCAAACAACATGCGATGGTCTGCGCTGAACCGAAAATAATCCAATATGAAGTTGTTATCGCACACAGCCGCCTGGCTGGGGATGAGTTGCTGGCACAACGCGGGATCCAGCGGTGCAGTTCCCACGATATATGTACCCACCGGCATGATGCGCGGCGTCAGCTCGGGTGCCACCTCAGGGCCATACTCTGCCAACGTGCAGTTGCCCGCCAACACGCCAAACCGTGCAGTCACCTGCCCTTTCGCTGTACTGGCCACCAGACTTGAACCCCGCGCCATACCAACGACGGCCGAGTGCTCATAAATTCGTACCCCCAGAGAAAGTGCAGCCCGGGCTAGCCCCAAACCAAACTTCAATGGATGAAGATGCCCTGACACAGCCTCATAGGCCGATGCGCAATAAGTGTTACTTTGAATGTGCCGCTGAACGTCAGCACCCACAGCGAATTCCGTTTTCAGCCCATAAACAGACTCCAGGCTTTGCATGTCCGCCTCCAGCGCACGGGCTTTTCGGGCGGAGTCTGCAACATACAAATATCCTTTAACCCGGTCGCAGGCGATGCCATGTTTCGCAATACGCTCGTCCATCAGATTGATGGCCTCCAGCGACATATCCCAGGCTTTACGGGCTGCCGCCGGTCCCAACTGTTGCTCAAACGGCTCTTGCCCGCTGGCAAACCCTAGAATGGTTTGCCCTCCGTTACGACCCGATGCACCACTACATACCCGGTCAGCCTCAAGAACAACAACGGAGAACCCCCGCTGTGCCAGCTCAATTGCAGCCGACAAACCAGAAAACCCCGCGCCCACCACAACAACGTCTGCATTGATTGCGTCTTTGAGTGAGTCCATCATTACGGGTCGCGTGACACTGGCCTCGTAGTAACTCTTCTGATTTAATTGGGTATCCGAGGCAAGCAACATGATGTAGATGCGCCCAGTGGGGCATTTTCTGAAATTGGTTTACCAAGGGTAAACTCAATCAAGGCTACCTCAAAGGTGCCATTTCTGCAATCGGGGGCACGCCCCTCACCATTCGGGCATGATAGTGGTTTGCAATCGCACGCCATCCCATCTTCGTGAAATCTCAACCCGACCGATTGATCGCCTACCTCTGTCTAGCCCTGTGTATGTCCCTGGTTGGCACTTACGTTGCGCTGTCCAAGCCTCTGGTTGCCGCCATGCCTGTCTTCTTGCTGGCGTGGCTGCGCTTCGGCATTGCCGGAATCGCCATGGGGCACTGGCTGATCAAGCCTGCAGGCGAGCCTGCGATGACGAGTACAACGAAAAGACTCGTTTTCCTGGAATCCTTTTTGGGCAACTTCCTGTTTTCCATCTGCATGTTGTACGGCGTGAGCATGACCAGTGCGGTGTCGGCCGGTGTCATCCTGGCCGCCATTCCGGCAGTCGTGGCTATTATGGGCTGGCTCTTTCTGGGCGAGCGGATCGAGCGCCGTGTCTGGGTGGCCATTGCCTGCGCAGTGGTTGGCATTGGTTTGATGGCGCTATCAAAATCAGAGCATTATACGTATATAAATAAAGAGCTTGATACCGATTTGGCACAAAAAAAAGCACTTATTGGCAATCTGCTGGTGTTTGGAGCCGTATTATGTGAAGGCGCCTATGTGGTGATTGGCAAGCGTCTCACCGGTGCGCTAAGCCCTAAACGCATCTCTTCGATGATCAACCTCTGGGGGTTTGTTTTGATGACGCCCGCAGGTATCTATCTCGCCATCGATTTTGACTTTGCCTCGGTTCCCGTCAACATCTGGGGCCTACTCATGTTCTACGCACTGGCTGCCAGCATGTGGACCGTTTGGCTCTGGATGACAGGTATGCAGACCGTACCGGCGGCCAAAGCCGGAGTCTTCACAGTAATGCTGCCCGTCTTCGCTGCAATAACGGGCATAGGGCTACTGGGTGAACGCCTCGGCAGCCTTCAATTGGTTGCTTTTGGCATTGCATTGACGGGAGTTGTTCTGGCCACATTGCCCGGCCGTTCCACTGCTTCGCTGCCTCACATCGATCGTTGACTATTGATACGGATCATCTATAACAGCCCGCCCTGGCAGCGTGAAAGTTGTGCGGGATTTTGGTAGTTTCTGGTTGCAGGAATTTTATTGCGAGTCAGTTCACAGCTTCACGTACTCATATTCCACCGGGTTGGCGTTGATGCCGCGGTCTGGCGGCGCAATCCAGGCGGCCATCTTGCCGGGCTCCGTGACCCGGTGCATCAGGCTTTTGACGAATGAAATATCGGCTGCAGTGGGCAGCCACTGGTCTTTCCTTGCTTCAAATTCAGCAGCACTGATCGGGTTGCCCTGCGGATCGGTCTGGGCACCCGCCCACACCCCCACATCACGACGGAAACGTGTGGACGGCAACTTCAGCTCAAAGTCCACCCCCGCGCGCTTGATGCCCATATTCCAGCGCGTCACGCCCACGTTGCAGTCTTTCACATACTCCAGCCGCGTGATTTCGTTCATGCCGTTGCGGGTGGAAATCGTCTCGCTCCTCATGCCGCCCACATTGCCCGGTGAAGCGTCCGGCACCTGAATCGTCATCTCGGTGTCCAGCTCCACGTGGTCGGCAAACTTGTCCTCGTCCGGACGGCCCTTGATGCCGTTGGAGAAATAGTTGGCGGCGTTGGATGATGCCTCGGAGCCAAACAGGTCCAGCGAGCTGGTAAACCAGAAGTTCATGAATTTCTGGATGGTGGGCAGATCGATCACCCCGGCGTTGCGCAGGGTTTGCACATCGTCGGTCTTCAGTTCCTTCATCACTTCCAGCGTACGCTTGATGACGCGGCCCACGCCAGTTTCACCCACAAACATGTGGTGCGCCTCTTCGGTCAGCATGAAGCGCGTGGTGCGGGCCAGCGGGTCGAAGGCTGACTCTGCAAACGACTTCAGCTGAAATTTGCCGTCACGGTCCGTGAAATACGTGAACATGAAAAAACTCAGCCAGTTGTCCATCGGCTCATTGAAGGTGCCCAGAATGCGTGGCTTGTCGGCATCACCGCTGTGGCGCATCAACAATTCTTCGGCCTCTTCCCGGCCATCGCGACCAAAGTGCGCGTGCAGCAGATACACCATGGCCCACAGGTGGCGGCCCTCTTCCACGTTCACCTGAAACAGGTTGCGCAGATCGTAGAGCGATGGCGCGGTGTGGCCCAGCAGGCGCTGCTGCTCCACCGAAGCAGGTTCGGTGTCGCCCTGCGTGACGATCAGGCGGCGGAAGGTGGAGCGGTATTCGCCGGGTACCTCCTGCCAGACATCCTGGCCCATGTGGTCACCAAAACCGATTTTGCGGTTTTGCTCCTGGTCGGCCATGAAGATGCCCCAGCGGTAGTCGGGCATGGGCGTGTAGCCATAGCTGGCCCAGCCTGCGGCGTCTACGCCGACAGCGGTGCGCAAATACACCTCTTTGGCCTTGAAATCGCTCGGACCCATTTCGTCCCACCAGTTCAGGAACGCGGGCTGCCAGTGCTCCAGCGCGCGCTGCAACTGGCGGTTGTCGCCCAGGTTGATGTTGTTGGGAATCTTGGCTTGCAGGTCAATTGTGCTCATGGTGTTTCCTTAAAAACTTTTTCGACGGGCCGCCCCTAGAAAAAGACGGCCCCCTCGGGGGGCAGCGCATTACGCGCAGCGAAAAGCGTGGGGGCTATACCCTTTTCCAGTCAAATTTCGCTTTTTTGCCGGTGCCAAAGAGCTTTAACGCACCCTCTTCCCCCACGGCATTGGGCCGGATGAAAATCCAGTTCTGCCAGGCCGACAGGCGGCCAAAAATGCGTGTCTCCATCGTCTCCTTGCCAGGGAAACGCAGCGAAGCTTCCAGGCCGGTCATGGCGTCAGGCGACAGCGAGGCGCGCTCTTCCAGCATGATGCGGATCTCGTCGTCCCAGTCGATGTCGTCGGGCGTCAGCGTCACCAGACCCAGACCCAGCGCCTGATCAGCGCGCAGCGGGCTGTCCGACAGGCCCTGCAATTGGGCGATGGTGGTAGCGTCTTCGCAAAAACGGGTTTGCAGGCGCGTGAGGCCATTCACTGCCGGGAACCAGCCAAAGTTGGCCGGGCTCAACTGCAGTGCGGGCGCGCTGTCGGGTGCATCGGGCAGGTCTAGCATGTAGATGCGGTCGCAGGCCAGCGCCAGCTCATACAACGTGCCGGAGAAACACGAACCGGCATCCACCAGCGCAATCAGCGAGCGGCTGGTCACGTCCAGCCGCGCCAGCGTGCGGCGCAGCGCACCGGTCGTTTCACGTACCAGCCAGTGGTCCTTGAGCGCGGCCAGCACGCGGTCCATCTGCTGCACCAGCACGGAGTTGCCATGGGTTTTGATGACCCAGGTGCCGATGTCCAGCTCGTTGGTGCGCAGGTTCAGGATGGCGTCGTCCAGCTCGCGCTGCAGTGCCAGCGGGTACCAGTTCACCCCGGCAGCTTCAATCGCGTCGGGTGTGGATTCAACCGGATTTGACGGCGCCTGCACGGTCAGCGTGGCGATGCGCGACTCGCGGTTCACCTGCACATCCACGTGGGTGTAGTGGTAGCCGGTGTCATTCATCACCACCTTCAACGGTGACAATTCGATGCCTTTTTGGGTATCTTTCAGCCCTCCAGCTCTCGTCGATATTGCGCGAGCAGCTATTATTTCTGTAGCAACCAGGTCACCAAACTGCTGTGGCTTGGCGCAGGCGTCGATCAGTTTCCAGTCTTTGGCGCGGTCGGCACGCACGCCTTCGGACGTGGTGCAGAAGATGTCGGCCAGGTCACGGCGCACTTTGCGTTTATCGGTCACGCGGGTCAGCCCACCGGTGCCGGGCAACACGCCCAGCAGCGGCACTTCGGGCAGGCTCACGGTGCTGGAGCGGTCATCCACCATCACGATGCGGTCGCACGCCAGCGCCAGCTCGTAGCCACCACCTGCACAGGCACCGGTGACGGCGGCGATGGATTTCAAGCCCTCATGCCGCGACGAATCTTCCAGACCATTGCGCGTTTCGTTGGTGAACTTGCAGAAATTCACCTTCCAGGCGTGGGTGCTCAAACCCAGCATGTAGATGTTGGCGCCCGAGCACCAGATTTTCTCCTTGCCACTCTCAAACACCACCACCTTCACGGCGGGGTGTTCAAAACGGATGCGGTTCAGCGCATCGTGCAACTCAATGTCCACGCCCAAGTCGTAGCTGTTGAGTTTGAGCTTGTAGCCGGGCTTGATGCCACCGTCTTCGTTGATGTCCAGCTTCAGGCGGGCCACGTCGGATTCAGCGCCCGTGCCAACGGTCAGCGTCCAGTGCTGGTAGCGGCTGGGGTGCGTGGCAAAGCTCACCATGTCGCGTGGCTCGCCGTTGAGGACCTGCTGAAACAGCAGGGGTTCGGTCATGGCATTCATGTTGTTGTCTCCTTCGTTTGTGGCCCGGCAACAAATGCGGGCACGGCGCGTTCCAGATCTTTCAGTGATTGCTTCACGGTGCGGGCGGTGGTGTCCACCACGGCATCGGCCCGGGCGTATAGCGCCTCGCGGCTGGCCAGAATGCGGCGCAGGTCTTCCAGCGCTTCGCTACCGGCACCGCGGCTGGCGTGGTCGCCCGACATGAACGGTCGCATGTCGCCCTGCGCCACCACGCGGCCCATGTGTTCTTCCGGGCTGGTTTTGAGCCAGGCACAGTAAAAATGGCTTTGCAGCAGCTCGAATGTGTCGCGCTCGCTGACGATGCTGCCACCTGTGGTCATCACCACGCCGCCAACATGTTCCTGTGCAATGCGCAGCAACGCGCGGCGCTCGTATCGGCGGTAACCGGCCTGCCCGTGCAGCAACAAAATTTCATTCATGCTGGTACCGGCTTCGCGCTCAATCTCGCGGTCCAGTTCGACAAAGGGCACGCCGCGCTGCGCGGCCAGTTGGGCACCCAGCGTGGACTTACCTGCGCCGCGCAGCCCGATCAACGCAATGCGCTGCTCGCGGCCCAATACGTCGCCCAAGCCAAACGTGGCACCCAGCAAGGCATAAGCCTGGTCTAGCTGCGAGTCATCCAACCTGCCCAGCAGTGCGTGCGCCCGGGCCAGAGCGGGCCGAGGCGCATCATGCAACAGCTCCAGCATGGCGATGTTCAAAGCGCGGGCAATCGACTCCAGCGAGTTGATGGACACATTACCGCGGCCACTCTCCACATCGGCCAGAAACCGCTCGCTCAGGCCCGAATCCGCCGCCAGCGCCTTGCGCGTCATGCCCCGGCGCGCACGCCAGGCACGCACCCGGGCGCCCAGGTCCAGCAAAGTAGATGACACTTCAGGTTCGCTCGCAGATTCGCTGTGAATGTCGTTTTTGATAGCCACGTTCGGGGTTTTCATGGTTTGACTTGGATCAAAAATGAAGTATATTTCAGCAAATCAGACTGTCAAGCAATATATTGCATCAACGCCATGAGACCTATTCCATGAAGCTGAAAATCCTTGTGGGCACCATGACCAGCACCGCTGACTACGTGGCACAGGCCATCCAGATGGATTGCGCCGATATCGTGAGTGATATCGAGGTGCTGATGATGGACAACCTGGACATCAGCGTGTTTGATGTTGCGACGGATGAAGATGCACTTTATCTCATCTGCACATCCACTTATGGCTCGGGCGACGTGCCTGACAACGCCCGCGCGCTGTACGAATCGCTGGACACCACACCCAAATACCTGGGCCACGTGCGTTATGGCGTGATCGCGCTGGGCGACCGCACCTACCTGCAAACTTTCTGCTTTGGCGGCAAGAAGTTTGACGAACGCCTGCAGGGCCTGGGTGCGCAACGCGTGGGCGAGGTCTGGTGCCATGACGCCAGCGCCGGAACGCTGCCCGAAACCGAGGGCGCCGCCTGGTGCCGCGAATGGCTGGCGCTGGCGGAGACAGCATGAAACTGAGCACCGTTGACCACGCCGTCAGCCCGCCACGGGTGGACATTCCGGCCGACTACAACGCCGCGTTTGACCTGCTGATGCGTAACGCTGGCCGCGCGGGCAAGGTGGCGTTTATCGATGCCGCCAGCGGCCAGACGCTGACTTACGGCGAACTCACCGACCAGTCGGGGCGCTTTGCCAATGCCCTGCGTGCCAAGGGCTTTGCACCCGAGAGCCGCGTGATGCTGGCGATGCTGGACACCCTGGAGTGGCCGGTGGCATTTCTGGGTTGCATCCTGGCGGGTGTGGTGCCGGTTGCAGCCAACACGCTGCTGACCACGGCCGACTTCGAGTTCATGCTGCGCGATTCGCGGGCGCAGGGTTTGATCGTGTCCAGCCCGTTGCTGGGCGCTTTCGAGCCGCTGCTGGGCCGTATCGACAGTTTGAAGACCGTGATCATCGCAGGCACTGAAAAAGCTGATTATGAGGGGTCAAATCAGGCTCTAGCCCTCATGATCAGTGCGCAACATGCTATTGAAAGCATAGCAAACGTGGTGACACCCACCCGGGCGGACGAGACCTGCTTCTGGCTTTACTCCAGTGGCTCCACCGGCACGCCCAAAGGCACAGTTCACCTGCACAGCCACCTGATCCAGACGGCCGAACTGTATGGCCGTGCGGTGCTGGGCGTCACCGAAGCTGACGTGGTGTATTCCGCCGCCAAGCTGTTTTTTGCTTACGGCCTGGGCAACGCGCTGACCTTCCCGATGAGTGTGGGCGCCACCACCGTGCTGCTGCCATCACGCCCGACACCCAGCGACGTATTTGCGGTTCTCAAGAACTACCAACCGACCATTTTTTGCGGTGTGCCCACGCTGTATGCCGCGCTGCTGGCTGACGGCAATCGCCCTGCCCGCACCGAGCTGAACCTGCGTGTGTGCACCAGCGCTGGCGAGGCCCTGCCCGCCGAGATCGGCAAGAAGTGGACCGCTGAATACGGCGTGGAGGTGCTGGACGGCATTGGTTCCACCGAGATGCTGCACATCTTTTTGAGCAACCGCCCCGGCCGGGTGCGTTACGGCACCACCGGGCAGGCCGTGCCGGGCTACGCGCTGCGCATCGTGGGTGATGACGGGCAGACGTGCGGGGTGGGCGACATGGGTGAGCTGCAGATCAGCGGCCCGTCATCCGCGTTGATGTACTGGAACAGCCGGGCCAAAACCAAAGCCACCTTCTGCGGCGAATGGACGCGCAGCGGCGACAAATACACGCTGGACGCCGATGGCTATTACACCTACGGCGGGCGCACCGACGACATGCTCAAGGTGGGCGGCATTTATGTCTCGCCGTTTGAGGTGGAAGGCTCGCTGATGACGCACCCGGCCGTGCTGGAAGCCGCCGTGATCGGCGTAGCCGATACCGATGGGTTGACCAAGCCCAGAGCTTATGTGGTGCTGAAGTCAGGCCACACTGTGGATGAGGCCGGTCTGCAGGCGCACGTCAAAAGCCAGCTGGCGCCCTATAAATACCCGCGCTGGGTGGAGTTTGTCAGCGAGCTGCCCAAAACGGCGACCGGCAAGATCCAGCGGTTCAAACTGCGGCAGCGCTAGGCGGGCATTGCGCGGCACCACCAAACGTTATATATTCGCCACTGAATTTACTTTAAACCTAAACAATTTATCTGTAAAGATCGGGTTTTCTCTGTAGGGGCCTGGCAGGCCGCTCCGGTAACATGCCAACAAGTTTCAAGTTTTGCAACAAGGAGATTCTCATGACTTCACGCCGTCTGGTTCTGTCACGCAGCGCCGCCCTGATCGGAGCCGCGTCCACCGGCATCCTGATCCCCAGCCTCTCACGCGCCCAGACCGGCAAACTGCGTGT
>JBJOPS010000014.1:0-32580 GCA_046050465.1 Pseudomonadota bacterium
GCGCTCGGTCACCCAGGCCGTGGTGCATGCGGCGCAGGGCTTGGGCGTGGACGTAATCTGGGCACGCAGCCCGCAAGAGGTGTTGTCCGCAGACCGCGTGGTGCTGCCGGGGCAGGGCGCCATGCGCGACTGCATGCGCGAGTTGCGCGACTCCGGCATGCTCAACGCCGTGCTGCACGCTGCTGCCACCAAACCGCTGATGGGCGTGTGTGTGGGCATGCAGATGCTGCTGGACCACAGCGACGAGCAGGATGTGCAATGCCTGGGCCTGATCCCTGGCAACGTCGTTAAATTTGCGCTGGACGGGCAGATTCAGCCCGATGGCAGCCGCTACAAAGTGCCCCAGATGGGCTGGAATCAGGTTTACCAAAGCCACCATGGTGCACCGGTCCATCCGGTGTGGGGCGACGTGCCGGACGGCAGCTACTTCTACTTTGTGCACAGTTTTTACGTCAAACCGTCTGATGCACGCCACAACGCGGGCGAGGCAGACTACGGCGGACGCTTTTGTGCAGCCGTTGCACGTGATAATATTTTCGCGACACAATTTCACCCTGAAAAAAGCGCAGACCATGGTTTGGCCCTTTACCGCAACTTCCTTCACTGGAAACCGTGATTAA
This sequence comes from Pseudomonadota bacterium, assembly GCA_046050465.1. Taxonomy (GTDB): domain Bacteria; phylum Pseudomonadota; class Gammaproteobacteria; order Burkholderiales; family Burkholderiaceae_C; genus Egaibacter. The sequence continues at coordinate 621 of JBJOPS010000014.1, forward strand.
TCTTCCGCCCGCCCGCTCCGGCGCTGGCAAACCCCTTCCTTTTTGTCTTTCCTGTCCCTTCCTCTCCTGACGGACTTCGCTCCCACATGCTGCTCATTCCTGCCATTGACCTGAAAGACGGTCACTGCGTTCGCCTTAAACAGGGCGACATGGATCAATCCACCACCTTCGGCGAAGAGCCGGACGTCATGGCCCGAAGCTGGGTGACCAAGGGCGCGCGCCGCCTGCATCTGGTGGATCTGAACGGCGCATTCGCCGGGCATCCCAAAAACGAAGCGGCCATCCGCAAAATTCTCAAACAGGTGGGCAGCGAAGTGGACGTGCAGCTCGGTGGCGGCATCCGTGATCTGGACACGATCGAGCGTTATCTGGACGCGGGCCTGCGCTACGTCATCATCGGCACTGCTGCGGTTAAAAACCCCGGCTTCCTGCAGGACGCCTGCACCGCGTTTGGCGGCCACATCATCGTGGGGCTGGACGCCAAGGACGGCAAGGTCGCCACCGACGGCTGGAGCAAGCTCACCCGCCACGACGTGGTGGATCTGGGTAAAAAGTTTGAAGACTATGGCGTTGAATCCATCATCTACACCGACATTGGCCGCGACGGCATGCTCAGCGGCATCAACATCGAAGCCACCGTCAAACTGGCGCAGGCGCTGACCATTCCCGTCATTGCTTCGGGTGGCCTGTCCAGCATGGCCGACATTGAAGCGCTGTGTGATGTGGAAGACGAAGGCATCGAAGGCGTGATCTGCGGGCGGGCTATTTACAGCGGCGACCTGGATTTCGCCGCCGCGCAGGCTAGAGCCGACGAGTTGAATGGATAAATCTGCTAACGTCCCCAAATGGGTCGTTAGCGTTGTCGTCGCTCTTATGGTGACCGCTATTCTTGGCTATGTTGCCTTTGAATATGGTTTTTCAGCACTCCCTGAATTTTTGTTGGTTGCATTCGGGGTGATTGTGATTGTCCCGCTGATAGTGTTGTTTTTTGGATCCTGAAATGCTAGCCAAACGCATCATTCCCTGCCTGGACGTGACCGGTGGCCGGGTCGTCAAAGGCGTCAATTTTGTCGAATTGCGTGACGCCGGAGACCCGGTTGAAATCGCGGCGCGCTACAACGATCAGGGCGCGGACGAACTGACGTTTCTGGACATCACTGCCACCAGCGATGGGCGCGACCTGATTCTGCACATCATCGAAGCGGTTGCTTCACAGGTGTTCATCCCGCTGACGGTCGGTGGTGGTGTGCGCACGGTGGAAGACGTGCGCCGGTTGCTGAATGCCGGAGCCGACAAGACCAGCTTCAATTCGGCAGCCATTGCCAATCCTCAAGTCATTGAAGACGCGTCTGCCAAATACGGCGCACAGTGCATCGTGGTGGCTATCGACGCCAAGCGCCGATCTGACGAAGATACCAAACGCCTGGCCGCCGATGGCCGCGAGATCGGTCCTGGCTGGGATGTGTACAGCCACGGTGGCCGCAAAAACACGGGCATGGACGCAGTGGCGTGGGCGACCGAGATGGCGCGACGCGGTGCGGGCGAGATTTTGCTGACCAGCATGGACCGTGACGGCACAAAATCCGGCTTTGATCTGGCTTTAACCCGTGCCGTGAGCGATGCCATCAGCGTGCCGGTCATCGCGTCAGGCGGTGTGGGCACGCTGGATCACCTGGTGGATGGCATCATGCTGGGCGGTGCAGACGCCGTGCTGGCCGCCAGCATCTTCCACTATGGCGAATTCACCGTGGGCCAGGCCAAGGGGCGGATGGCTGAACGTGGTATTTCCGTCAGAATTTAGGCGAAATTGGCCTCCAGCCCTCGTATTATATGGGTGAACAGCTATCAAATAAATAGCAATTGGAAATACCTGACAATTCCCTTATGAACTGGTTAAACGAAGTCAGATGGGACGACAAAGGCCTCATCCCCGTGATTGCGCAGGAGGCGGGCAGCAACGATGTGCTGATGTTTGCCTGGATGAACCGCGAGGCGCTGCAAAAGACGGCAGAGCTGGGCCGGGCCGTGTATTTCAGCCGGTCGCGCGGCAAACTGTGGTTCAAGGGCGAAGAATCTGGCCACGTGCAGACGGTGCATGAAATCCGGCTGGATTGCGACAACGATGTGATTTTGCTGAAAGTGACGCAACTGGGGCATGAGCCCGCCGAGCCGTCCATTGCCTGCCACACCGGTCGCCACAGCTGCTTTTTCCATGTTTACGACAAGGGTGCCTGGAAAGTTGCCGAGCCGGTCTTGAAAGACCCTGAAACCATCTACAAATAGTTGTCCATGCCCGCTGATACCTTACCGATTAACACCACCGATGCGCTTGCCAGCCTGGCGGCCATCATTGAAAGCCGCCTGCCTGCACGCGGCGGCGACCCGGAGGCCAGCTATGTGGCCCGTTTGCTGCACAAGGGCCCGGATGCGTTTTTGAAGAAAATCGGCGAGGAAGCCACGGAAGTGGTCATGGCGGCGAAAGATGCCGACCACGGCGGCGACAAATCCAGGTTGGTGGGTGAAGTGGCTGACCTGTGGTTTCACTGCATGATTGCGCTGGCCCACTACGGGCTGACGCCTGCCGACGTGCTGGCCGAACTGCAGCGTCGGGCCGGTACCAGTGGCATTGAAGAAAAAGCCCTGCGCAAGGTGCTGGCGCGCGAAGGCGCCGCGGGGCAACCCCACACCAATTGAAACGAGGAGAACAGCCATGAGTGACGTGATTGACGTGATAACCATCGATTCCGAAAAAGCACAACAGCTCAAGACGGTTGGCTGGGTAAGCTACATCCTGCACCTGATCGTGGCGGTCAGCGCCATCATTCCGGGCGGGCAGGCGGGCGCTGTGCTGCTGATCATTGCACTCGTGATGGACCTGGTCAAAAAAGACGAAGCGCAGGGTACCTGGCAGGCGAGCCACTTTTCCTGGCGCATTCGCTCGGTGATCTGGGCCGGCATTCTTTACGCCATCACGTTCCCGCTGTTCTTGCTGCTGTATGTTCCGGGGGCCATTGCCTGGGGCATCATCTCCATCTGGTTCCTGTACCGCATCGTGCGCGGCATGGTGGCGATGAACAAGAGCCAGCCAGTCGGGCAATGAGGATTATTGGACGATGAAGCACGACCCCAATTGCCTGTTTTGCAAAATTGTTGCCGGGCAGATTCCGTCCCGCAAGGTCTATGAAGACGACGACATCTTCGCGTTCCACGACATTCACCCGTGGGCGCCCGTGCATTTTTTGATGATTCCCAAAATGCACATCCCTTCGTTCGCGCAACTCGGCCCCGAGCATGAGCAACTGATGGGGCGCATGATGACGCTGGCGCCCAAACTGGCCCTGCAGGAAGGTTGCCGCCCTTATCCGGATGGTGGTTATCGCATTGTCAGCAACACCGGCGTCGAGGGTGGGCAGGAAGTTCACCACCTGCACATTCACGTGATGGGTGGTCCGCGTCCCTGGCTAAGGGGTTAGAGGTTCAGGGGTTAGGTTCAGGGGTTAAATTGCAGGGTTGGTGACCCAGCCCGGCTTCGCCGACTAAAATCAGTCAAATTCTTTGGAAGTCAGGAGTTACTCATGGGTTCATTTTCTATCTGGCATTGGCTGATCGTGCTGTTGATCGTCGTCATGGTGTTTGGCACCAAGAAGCTCAAAAACATGGGCAGCGACCTCGGTGGTGCCGTCAAGGGTTTCAAGGACGGCATGAAGGACGGCTCTGCCGCGCCTGATGACAAGGCTGCGGCACCTGCCGCGCAGGTGGCCAACGCTGCAGCGTCCGACAAAACCACGATCGACGTGCAAGCCAAGCAGAAGTCCTGAAAACAATGGCCCCCACGCTGGTCACTTCGTGTGCTGAGCTGCTCTGCGGCAAAACCAGGACTGACCGCGCTCCATGATTGATCTCGGCATATCCAAAATGGCGCTGATCGGCGCGGTGGCGTTGATCGTCATCGGGCCCGAGAAGCTGCCGCGCGTGGCCCGCACGGTGGGCATGTTACTGGGCAAGGCGCAGCGCTATGTGGCGGATGTGAAAGCCGAGGTCAACCGTTCCATTGAGCTCGATGAGCTGAAGAAAATGAAGGATACGGTTGAAGGGGCTGCCAAGGACGTCGAAAACTCCATCCAGACCAATGCCAGCGATTTCGAGAAGTCCTGGGCTGACGCCACGAACATGGACTCGAATTCGCAGTCCAGCGACAACCTGTCGTTTCCCGAAAGTTACCCAGCCTACCGGCATCCCCAAAAGAAGTGGCGCGTGAAGCAGGGTGCCACTCCCAACTGGTACAAGGCACGCAACGGTGTGCGGACCAAGGCGCTCTCTGGCGCTGCCCGGGTTGCCCGGTTCCGGCCCTCCAAACCAGACACCGGCGCATATTGACCCGCGCGTGCGGGGTGCCTGACGGCGCCACAACCCAACAAGTGAAGAATGGCTGACAAGAAGAATTCCAAAGATGACGAGCTGGCTGGTACCGAGCAGCCCTTTGTGCAGCACCTGGTGGAGTTGCGCGACCGGCTGATCAAGGCCGCCATTGCGGTTGGGGTGGCCGGCGTGTTGCTGGCATTTTTTCCCGGCCCGGCTGCGCTGTACGACCTGATGGCTGCGCCGCTGGTGGCTACCCTGCCCAAAGGTGCCACGCTGATTGCTACCTCGGTGATTTCACCTTTTCTGGTGCCACTCAAGATTTTGATGATGGCCGCCTTCATGCTGGCTTTGCCTGTGGTGTTGTGGCAGGTGTGGGCCTTTGTGGCTCCGGGCCTGTATACCCATGAGAAGAAACTGGTACTGCCACTGGTGGCTTCCAGCACCATTCTGTTTTTTGTGGGCGTTGCCTTTTGCTACTTTTTCGTTTTCGGCCAGGTGTTCAAGTTCATTCAGGGATTTGCCCCGAAAAGCATCACCGCCGCACCGGATATTGAAGCCTATCTCAGCTTTGTACTATCGATGTTTCTGGCGTTTGGTATGGCGTTTGAAGTGCCGATTGTGGTGATCGTGCTGGCCCGCATGAACATCGTGACCATCCAGAAGCTCAAGGATTTCCGGGGCTACTTTGTGGTGCTGGCGTTCATCATTGCTGCCATCGTGACGCCGCCGGATGTGGTGTCGCAGCTGGCGCTGGCCATACCCATGTGCCTGCTCTACGAGATCGGCATCTGGGCGGCGCAAATCTTCATCAAGCACACACAGGCACCGCCCGAGACTGCCGAATCTGCCAATTCTTGATGCCAAATCGGCATCTATCCCCCGTCAGATATGCGTGGATAGCTATCAATATAATAGCAAAAGGGTGTCGGTCAGCAACTGACTTCAGGGCGCCTTGCGAGGCTTCGGACGCACGCCCGGCGTGACATCCAGCGCCACCTTGGCGTCGCCACGTTGCACTTCAAATTTCGATGGCGTACCGGGCTTCAAGGCGGCCACGCTGGTTAGCAGCTCAGAGACATTGCCGACAGCCTTGCCTGACACGTTGAGCACCACATCGCCTGGACGAATGCCGGCTTTGGCGGCCGGGCCATCCTGTAGCACCCCGGTGATGATCACGCCTTGCCGGATTTTCACACCAAAGATTTCCACCAGCTCGGGCGATAGATCGTTGGGCTCCACCCCAATCCAGCCACGCGTGACCTGGCCATCCTTCACGATGCCTTCCATCACCAGTTTTGCGGTGGAGACAGGAATGGCAAAGCCAATGCCCATGCTGCCGCCCGAGCGGGAATAGATGGCGGTGTTGATGCCCATCAGGTTTCCGCTGATGTCCACCAGAGCGCCACCCGAGTTGCCGGGGTTGATGGCTGCATCGGTCTGGATGAAATTCTCGAACGTGTTGATGCCCAGCTGGTTGCGCCCCAGTGCACTGATGATGCCGCTGGTCACGGTTTGACCCACGCCGAAGGGATTGCCAATGGCCAGCACCTGGTCACCCACCTGCAGCGCGTCGGAGTTGCCCAGAACGATGACGGGCAGTTTGTCCAGCTCGATCTTGAGCACCGCGAGGTCACTGTCGGGGTCGGTGCCGATAACCTTGGCGATCGTGCGGCGGCTGTCGTTGAGGATCACCTCAATCTCGTCAGCACCTTCCACCACGTGGTTGTTGGTGAGGATGTAGCCGCTGGGGCTCACAATCACGCCGCTGCCCAGGCCCGCTTGCGGCTCGCCGCCACCCTGGTCGCCGAAGAAGAACTTGAACCATGGATCGTTGCTGTTCGGGTGCTGGCGGTTGCCCTTGCTGGTGTTGATGCTGACCACGGCGGCCGACGATTTTTGTGCAGCCTGACGGAAGCTGCCTGTTGGCACGCTGCCGGGAGAGATGGCAGGTGCTTCCAGCAGGCTGATGGAGCCGATTTGGGACACAGGCGAGCGCCCCAGCCAGTCGGGTTTGAGGGTTGCCACAACAAAATAGGCGGCCAGCAGCACGGTGGCGGTTTGAGAGAACAATAACCAGAGTCGTTTCATGTCATGAATTGTAGGCTGCAGCACCAAGGCTGGCTGGTGTGCTGCCGGTGGTTGCGGCGAGTACTGGGAGTGACAGCATTGTTGATTCCGGATACTGTTGATTTGACCGACAATCCCAAAAGCAAAATACGCACCTCATGACTGATCGAACCGAATTGCTACGGGCATTCAACACGTTGCTCCACCCTGAAGGCTTCAAGGACTACGGGCCCAACGGCCTGCAGGTCGAGGGCAAACTGCAGGTGAAGAAAATCGTCTCGGGCGTTACCGCGAGTCTGGCACTGATCGAGGCTGCCGTTGCAGCGCGAGCCGACGCCATTTTTGTGCACCACGGCCTGTTCTGGCGCGGGCAGGACGGCAGCGTGACCGGCTGGATGAAAAAGCGACTGGCCTTGCTGTTGGCGCACGACATCAATGTGTATGCCTACCACCTGCCTTTGGACGCGCACCCGGAGCTTGGGAACAATGCGCAGCTAGGGTTGAAGCTGGGGCTCCAGGCGTTTGACGACTCCGCCGGGCGGTTTGGCGAGCAGGCGCTGGGCTTTTTGGGCCAGCGCCGTGATGGCGACAGCTTCCAGAGTGCCCAGGCCCTGGCAGACCACGTAAAAAATGTGCTAAATCGGCCTGTAGCCCTCGTCGATAGTGCGCGAGTAGCTATTAAAAATGTAGCGTGGTGCACGGGTGGCGCGCAAGGGTATTTTGAGGCGGCGATCGCTGCAGGGGCCGATGCGTTTATTACCGGCGAAATCTCCGAGCCGCAGGCGCATTACGCCCGCGAGTGTGGCGTCGCTTTTCTGGCCTGCGGCCATCACGCCAGTGAACGGTATGGTGCGCCAGCAGTGGCCGCCCACGTGGCTGCCAAACTCGGCTTGGCGCACGAGTTCATCGACATCGACAACCCTGCATAGATATGACCCCCACGCTTGTCGCTGCGCGTACGACGCTGCCCCCCGAGGGGGCTAATTTGGCTCCGCCGCACTTCGTGAACCCTAGGGGCGGCCCGTCGGGAAATTGCCCGCTAAAAATAACATGACCCTACCCATCGCCATCACGCAGGGCGATCCGGCCGGCATTGGCCCGGAAATCATCGCCAAGGCATTTCGGGATGCGCCCGATGTGACGCGGGGCTGTTTTGTCGCCGGTGATGTGGCGACGATGCGGCGGGCGGCGACATTCATCACTGGGCCGGGGCAGGTTGGCCTGCCGGTTGTAGAAATCCATACCGTCAACGAGGCTCTGGCAGTGCCGCCCCGCTGCATCCCGGTTTTGTCCGTTTTACAGGCGTCGGAGCTGGTCCCGGTCGGTGCGATCAATGCCAGCGCGGGGCGTATGGCCGCCGATTGCGTGACCTGGGCCGCTCGCGCTGCGTTGCGGGGTGATATTGCCGCGCTCGTTACGGCGCCACTGCACAAAGAGGCGCTGGCCGCTGCGGGCGTTCACTTTCCCGGGCATACCGAGTTGCTGCAGGCTGAGGCCGCCGCCCATCTGGGTCAACCTGTATCCGAGGTGCCGGTGCGCATGATGCTGGCCAATGACGAACTGAAAACTGTGCTGGTGAGCATTCACCTGTCGCTGCGCGACGCCATTGCTGCCGTCACCACCGACAACGTTTTGCAGACCTTGCGGCTGACCCATGATTTCCTGCTGCGCACATCAACGCCGGGTCAGGCACGTTGGCGCATTGGTGTGGCGGGGCTGAATCCGCACGCTGGCGAAGGTGGCCTGTTTGGCCGGGAAGAGATCGACATCATCCTGCCCGCCATGGCGCAAGCCGGGCGTGAAGGTATCGACGTTCAGGGCCCGTTTGCGCCTGACACTGTTTTCATGCGCGCGCGTGTCCGCAACGGCGAGCCCGGGGAGTTTGACGTGGTGGTGGCGATGTACCACGATCAGGGGTTGATCCCGGTGAAATACCTGAGGGTGGAGAAGGGTGTCAACGTGACCATTGGTCTGCCACTGGTGCGCACCAGCCCGGATCATGGCACGGCTTTTGACATTGCAGGAACGGGCCAGGCAGATGCCTGCAGCCTGGTTGAAGCTATCCGCATGGCGCGTCAGCTGGCGCTATAAAAAAAGCGCCCCCTCGTCCGACAACAAGGGGTCGCTCTTGCGACTGCTTTACGATTGAATAGCGTTCAGATCGCTTATTTTTTCAGGTTGTCGCGAATTTCGCGCAACAGCAAGACATCTTCCGGTGTCGGCGCTGGCGCGGCCGGGGGGGCTTCCCGTTTCATGCGGTTCATTTGCTTGACCATCATGAAGATGACGAACGCCAGGATGACGAAGTTCACTGCAATGGTGATGAAGTTGCCGTATGCGAACACGGGAACGCCCGCCTTTTTCAGGTCAGCGAGCACCATGGCCGTCCCTGCAGGAACTTCACCCAGTACAACGAACATACTGGAGAAGTCCAGGTTGCCAATGACGGCGCCGACGAGCGGCATGATCAGATCACCCACCATCGAGTCCACAATTTTGCCGAATGCGCCGCCAATAATGACACCGACTGCCAAGTCCATTACGTTGCCTTTCAGGGCAAATTCCTTGAATTCAGACATCATGCTCATTTGCAAACCTCTCGGGATAATTGATCGAAGTGGCCAGTATCCCCGAGCCCCGTGACCTGTCAAGCCCCAACGGGTCGCGTATTCGCCGGGTTGGTCAGTTACAATGACGGGCTAACCATAGTAGTGATGTTTTCATTGAGGATTCCCATGAGTGACACTCCAGTCGACGCCAGCAAACGCACGTGGATGATTGCGTCTGGATGCGCAGGCGTGGTGGGCGGCGCGTTCACCGCCGTGCCGTTCGTCAGCAGCTTTCAGCCTTCCGAGCGAGCCAAAGCCGCCGGTGCTGCCGTAGAAGTCGATATTGCCGCCATCAAGCCCGGTGAAAAAATGACCGTGGAATGGCGCGGAAAACCGGTATGGATTGTGCGCCGCACGCCCGAGCAACTGGCTGCACTACCCAAGCTGGATGCGCAATTGGCCGATCCCAAATCCGAGCGCAAGCCCGCCGACCAGGCCCCTGAATACGCACGCAATGAAAACCGGTCCATCAAGCCCGAATTTCTGGTGGCTGTGGGTATTTGCACCCACTTGGGATGCTCTCCGTCGGACAAGTTCACCGCGGGACCGCAGCCCTCACTGCCAGATGACTGGCAAGGCGGCTTTTTCTGCCCGTGCCATGGCTCCACCTTTGACCTCGCAGGTCGGGTTTTCAAGAACAAGCCAGCGCCTGACAATCTTGAAGTTCCACCCCATATGTATCTCTCTGAGACAAAGTTGCTCATTGGCGAAGACAAGAAAGCCTAAGGAAAAAAAATGGCTGAATTCCACGAAGTTTCCCCAAACGCCAGCGCTGGCGAAAAACTGAGCAACTGGTTCGAAAACCGGCTACCGACGGCATTTGAGGCTTACCGGGTCCACATGTCGGAGTACTACGCGCCGAAGAATTTCAATTTCTGGTACATCTTTGGCTCGCTGGCCATGCTGGTGCTGGTCATCCAGATCGTCACCGGAATTTTTCTGGTGATGCATTACAAGCCCGATGCGGCGCTGGCATTTGCCTCTGTCGAATACATCATGCGTGATGTGCCCTGGGGCTGGCTGGTCCGATATATGCACTCAACGGGCGCCTCGGCATTCTTTGTTGTGGTTTACCTGCACATGTTCCGTGGCCTGATTTACGGCAGCTACCGCAAGCCACGCGAATTGGTCTGGATTTTCGGCTGTGCGATTTTCCTGTGCCTGATGGCTGAGGCCTTCATGGGCTATTTGCTGCCATGGGGACAGATGAGTTACTGGGGCGCTCAGGTGATTGTGAATCTGTTCGCGGCCATTCCCTTTATTGGTCCTGACCTTGCGCTCCTGATCCGGGGTGATTTCGTGGTGGGGGATGCTACGCTGAACCGCTTCTTCAGCTTTCACGTGATAGCCGTTCCGCTGGTCTTGCTGGGCCTTGTCGTGGCGCACCTGATGGCCTTGCACGACGTGGGTTCCAACAACCCTGATGGTGTGGAAATCAAGGGCCCCAAAGCGCCGAAAGACGCAAAAGGGCATCCGCTGGATGGCATTCCCTTCCATCCCTATTACACGGTTCACGATATTTTTGGCGTGAGCGTATTCCTGATGGTGTTTACCGCCATCATCTTCTTTGCACCGGAGATGGGTGGCTACTTCCTGGAATACAACAACTTCATTCCGGCTGACCAGTTCAAAACGCCGTTGCACATTGCGCCAGTCTGGTATTTCACGCCCTTCTATTCAATGCTGCGTGCCGTGACAGATGAAATGATGTACGCGTTGATCGCGTGCGTTTTGGCCGGCGCTTTGTTCGCGGTGGTCAAAGTCAAGATGGCCACTGTATTCAAAGGGGTCATCGTGGTTGCTGCTGCTGCCGTGGTAGCGATGATGCTTGCCATCGACGCTAAATTCTGGGGCGTGGTGGCCATGGGTGGCGGCGTTGTGATTCTCTTTTTCCTGCCCTGGCTGGACAACAGTGCCGTTAAATCCATCCGTTACCGGCCTGACTGGCACAAGTACTTGTATGCGATTTTCGTCCTTAACTTTCTGGTTCTGGGTTATCTGGGCATGCTGCCACCTTCAAATATTGGCGGTCGGGTTTCGCAAGCGGGAACACTGTTCTACTTCGGGTTTTTCCTGTTAATGCCTTGGTGGAGCCAGATTGGAACGCCCAAGCAGGTGCCGGATCGTGTCACTTTTGCGGCGCATTGAACGGGGATAAATGATGAAAACCATGGGATTCTCTAAGAAAATTGTTCTCGGTTTGATGCTGGCATTTGGCCTCACGTTGGGCGCGCACGCCAGTGAGGGTGGCTTGGCGTGGGACAAGGCGCCAAACAAAACCAATGACATGGGTGCACTTCAAAATGGTGCCAAACTGTTTGTCAACTATTGCCTGAATTGCCACTCTGCTGCTTTCATGCGTTTTAATCGCTTGAAAGACATTGGTCTCACCGAGCAGCAGATTAAGGACAACCTGCTTTTCACCACAGAAAAAGTTGGTGAAACCATGAAAGCGGCGATTGACCCGAAACAGGCTAAAGAATGGTTTGGTGGTAATCCACCTGACCTGACGGTGATTGCACGTTCAAGGGCTGGCGCTGGCGGTACAGGTGCAGATTATCTTTACACCTATATGCGGACTTTCTACCCCGATGCTGGAAAACCGACAGGATGGAACAATCTGGCTTTCCCCAATATCGGTATGCCACACGTCCTTTGGGAGTTGCAGGGAACGCGCAAGCCTGTGTACGATACCAAAGAAGAGCATGGACACGTCGTTCAGGTCTTCAAAGGCTGGGAGCAAGTTACGCCTGGAACCATGACCCCCTTGCAGTACGACCAGGCTGTTGGAGATCTGGTGAGTTATCTGCAATGGATGGGAGAGCCATCACAAAATGATCGCGTCCGTGTTGGCGTGTGGGTTTTGCTGTTTTTGTGCCTCTTCACCGTGATTGCCTGGCGATTGAACGCGGCGTTCTGGAAGGACGTCAAGTAACGCGCGCATAGACCACTCAGGCGCCACCCGCAAGGTGTGGCTTGAGTATTCCAGAGTGGGCTTGCATGAAGCATCCCACTCTTTTTGATTTTTAGGAGCCCCGCCATGATGGTGTTGTATTCAGGTACTACCTGCCCGTTCTCTCATCGCTGCCGATTTGTGTTGTTCGAGAAGGGCATGGATTTCGAGATTCGTGACGTCGATCTGTACAACAAGCCCGAAGACATTAGCGTGATGAACCCCTACGGCCAGGTTCCCGTTCTGGTTGAGCGGGATCTGATTCTCTACGAGTCCAACATCATCAATGAATACATTGATGAGCGCTTTCCCCATCCGCAATTGATGCCGGGGGATCCGGTGGACCGCGCTCGCGTGCGATTGTTTCTGCTGAATTTTGAGAAGGAACTGTTCGTGCACGTTTCGGCGCTGGAAAACCGCACCAACAAGGGTAACGAGAAGGTGCTGGAAAAAGCGCGGTCACACATTCGCGACCGTTTGACGCAACTCGCACCTATTTTTCTGAAAAACAAATACATGCTTGGGGATAATTTCTCGATGCTGGATGTGGCCATTGCCCCGCTGCTGTGGCGACTGGATTATTACGGTATTGATCTGAGCAAGAACGCGGCACCGCTGCTGAAGTACGCAGAGCGCATTTTCTCGCGCCCCGCTTATATTGAAGCGCTGACGCCTTCCGAAAAGGTCATGCGCAAGTAATCTGACGAGTGGCAGGTTTACATGATTGATGCTTCAGATTCCAGTTCTACCCGCCCCTATCTGATTCGGGCGTTATACGAGTGGTGCACTGACAATGGGTTCACGCCTTACGTCGCCGTCAGGGTGGATGAGGGCGTGCGTGTTCCCAACGAATACGTGAAAGACGGTGAAATAGTCTTGAACATCAGCTTTGATGCGACCAGCTCTCTCAAACTCGGCAACGAGTTCATTGAATTCAAAGCCCGCTTCGCTGGAACCGCGCGCGAAATACAAGTGCCCATCAGTCACGTACTTGCCATCTATGCCCGTGAAAATGGGCAGGGAATGACTTTCCCGGTTTTGACTGCAAGTGATCCGGGAAAAGTCATCACATCGTCCGGCGAGGTAAAGTCTCCTGCCAGCGCAGGAGGTTCTGCTGAGTCTGGCTCACGTACCGTCCAGTTGACACGGGTAGAAACCGAGAACGTCGCGGATGATGCCCCCCCGGATCCGCCCCGAACCCATTCTGGTCAACGGCCCGTGCTAAAACGTGTCAAGTAGCCAAGTCCTGTAAAATGGTTTTGTGCCGATTTAGCTCAGTTGGTAGAGCAACCGCCTTGTAAGCGGTAGGTCGTCAGTTCGATTCCGACAATCGGCACCATCTCACCGTTACGCGAAGTTACCTCAGCTGCCTTTTGAGGTTTGAATTTTCAGACGAATTGAGTTAACGTCCCACCCCTTGGCTCGCAAATGTGATTCAAGGGACGGTAATATCTGACGTAGCTTTGCCGCGATGGCGCTATTTGCGGCAACCAGGCACCAAGTGGAACCATCAATGGGGCCGGCTTGGATGCCTGACCTGAGTGCAGGAGGCATCAAACTTTCGATGGCGCTGAGTCGGGCTGAAGAGTCGTCCACAAGTGCGGTCAGTCTAGCCAATGTCGGCGATTCTTTTGTAGCCTGCAGAAGCGAAACGGGTTGGCGATGGCGATTCATGAAGGTTGAAAGTGAACACAGGGGACCTGAATGCACTTGATTATCACGGATGCCTGGCTTGCGAAAAGTCGAGCCATTCACCTCAGTGGTGTGCGGCTTGCTTTGGCAGGTGCAGCCATGTCGGTAATGCTTATGTTTATGGCTGCAGGGCTTTACCACTTGGTTTTTCTCAAAGGGGCTCGGGAAGGATGGCCTGTCGTGGGCTCTTTGGTTAAGCTTGTTGTTCGGGATGAGGCGGAGCAGCGGGATCGGTTTTTGCGGGAAAATCTGGATGTTCTGGCGAAACGAATGGGTGAAATGCAAGCCAAAATGACACAGCTTGAATCCCTAGGGGAGCGAGTGTCGGGCCTTGCTGGCATTAATCCAGCAGAAATCAAGACTAAGCCAGGCAGGGGCGGGATGCTTATTTCGGATCGCCCATTGTCTATAGAGGAGTTACAGGCAACGCTGGCTGATCTGGAGCAACTCACAGCACAGCGTGTCGATCTAATGACCGTGATGGAGTCTCGTCTGTTTGAGCAAAAAATCAAACATATGCTGATTCCTACCCAAAAGCCGGTGTCTGCTGGTGTGTTGGGATCGGCCTTTGGCTGGCGTATTGATCCAATCACAGGAGGGTCGGCTCTGCATATCGGACTGGATTTTCAGGCCGAGCCCGGCTCGCCTATTCTTGCGGCGGCCGGTGGCGTGATTGTTACGCAGGAATATCACCCTGCCTATGGCAATATGGTAGAGGTTGACCACGGCAATGAGTTGATCACCCGTTATGCCCACGCATCCAGAGTACTGGTTAAAAGAGGTGATTTGGTCAAACGTGGCCAGAAGATTGCAGAAGTTGGTACAACGGGCCGCTCTACCGGGCCTCACCTGCATTTTGAAGTGTGGGTGCAAGGCGTGCCCCAGGACCCTCAAAAATTCCTGAATGCCGGTAGCGCTACCCCTTTAGAGCAAACGACACCAGTTCGGATGTCATCGCAAGATACTTCTTCAACTGGATCGGCTGATCTGACGGGCCGGTCTGTGCCGCGCTTTTCTGGGCAAAGGTAAAATCTCCAATTCAGCTGAACGGGCACCACATATTCTGCCAATTGCGGACTATGTTGCGCCTTGGCAGCCTTATTTTCCTATTGATTGAAAAAGGATTGCACTGTTCGCACACCCCGGTGGGTGAGAGGATGGTCTTGCATTCATGGTCACCAACATACTGACAAAACTCTTCGGCAGCCGTAATGACCGCCTGCTTAAACAATATAAAGCAAGTGTCATACGCATTAACGCAATGGAGGAGGGGCTCGAAAAGCTGTCGGATGATGAATTGCGTGGCATGACTTTGAATTTCAAGGAGCGTGTCGGCAGTGGGGAGTCGCTGGATTCGCTCTTGCCAGAAGCTTTTGCAGTAGTCCGCGAAGGCTCCAAGCGTGTCATGAAGATGCGCCATTTTGATGTCCAGCTGCTGGGTGGCATGTCGCTTCACCACGGCAAAATTTCCGAAATGGGAACTGGAGAGGGCAAGACGTTGACGGCGACCCTGCCCGTGTATCTGAATGCACTCACGGGCAGGGGCGTTCATGTCGTAACGGTTAATGATTACCTGGCTAACCGTGACGCGTTGTGGATGGGCAAGCTGTATAACTTTTTGGGTTTAACAGTAGGAATAAATCTGCCCCAAATGTCGCGCAAGGAAAAACAGGCAGCCTATCAGGCTGACATTACATACGGTACCAACAACGAATACGGCTTTGACTACCTTCGTGACAACATGGTCTACGAAGTGGCGGACCGGGTTCAGCGTGAACTGAACTACGCCATTGTGGATGAAGTGGATTCCATTCTCATCGATGAGGCGCGCACCCCACTCATCATCAGTGGTCAGGCGGAAGACCACACGGGCCTGTATCTGGCTATCAACAAGGTCGTACCGCAGCTGTTCAAGCAAATTGGTGAAGCTGACCCCCGCACAGGTGAAGGAGTGATCAAGCCCGGTGATTTCACGCTTGATGAAAAGAGCCATCAGATTTTTCTGACAGAGCAGGGGCATGAGAGTGCAGAACGCATTCTCTCCGGCATGGGGCTCATACCAGAAGGGGCCACTTTATACGACCCTGCCAACATCACGCTCATGCATCACCTGACTGCAGCTTTACGGGCAAACCATTTGTATCACCTTGATCAGCACTATGTTGTGCAGCAAGGTGAGATCGTCATTGTTGATGAATTCACCGGTCGCTTGATGTCAGGCCGTCGCTGGAGTGATGGCTTGCATCAAGCGGTCGAAGCCAAGGAGGGTGTGGCGATACAGCCGGAGAACCAGACAATGGCCTCCATTACCTTCCAGAATTATTTTCGCCTGTACGCAAAGCTGGCCGGCATGACGGGAACGGCCGATACGGAGGCCTACGAATTTCAGGAAATTTACGGTCTCGAGACAGTGGTAATGCCGCCCAATCGCCCGAGCCAGCGTGATGATCAGCTGGATCGCGTCTACAAAACTACCCGTGAAAAGTACGAAGCAGCCATCAGGGACATCCGTGATTGTTACGAGCGGGGACAACCAGTTCTGGTAGGTACCACGTCAATCGAGAACTCCGAAATCATTGCACAGTTGCTCGAAAAGGAAAACCTGCCGCATCAGGTGCTCAATGCCAAGCAGCACGCGCGTGAGGCAGACATCGTGGCGCAGGCAGGACGCTCCAAAATGATCACCATTGCGACCAATATGGCAGGTCGCGGAACCGACATTGTTTTAGGCGGCAATATATCCAAAACGATTGAAGCCATTGAAGCTGATGCTTCATTGGATGATGTAACCCGACAACGCCAGATTGAACAGGTCAGGGAACAATGGGCCAAGGACCATGAACAGGTGAAGGCCTTGGGTGGTCTGCGCATCATCGCAACAGAGCGGCATGAGTCTCGCCGGATTGATAACCAGCTGCGTGGTCGCTCGGGTCGTCAAGGTGACCCGGGTTCATCTCGCTTTTACCTGAGTCTGGATGACGCCTTGATGCGCATTTTTGCTGGTGACCGGGTGAAAGCCATCATGGACCGGCTGAAAATGCCCGACGGTGAAGCGATTGAGGCGGGCATCGTGACACGCAGCATCGAGAGTGCCCAGCGCAAGGTAGAAGCCCGCAACTTCGACATGCGAAAACAACTGCTCGAATACGACGATGTATCCAACGATCAGCGCAAGGTTATTTATAAGCAACGCAATGAAATTCTTGACGCCTCTGACCTGACAGCCCAGATAGCGTCGTTGCGTGAAGGCTGCTTCATTGATCTGGCTCGCCAATATGTGCCTGTAGAGTCTGTTGAAGAGCAGTGGGATCTTCCTGGTCTAGAAAAAGTTCTAGCCGATGAGTGGCAGATTCAGGTGCCACTTCAGCAAACCGTACAAACAGCCAGTGCCATCACGGACGAAGAAATTGTTGAAAAAGTCTGTGCTGCCGCTGACGATGTCTTCAACGACAAAGTGGCACAGGTTGCGGGTGGACAGTTCACACAGTTTGAACGTATGGTGCTGCTCCAGAGCATTGATACCCATTGGCGCGAGCATTTGAGCGCGCTTGACTATTTGCGACAGGGCATTCATCTGCGAGGCTACGCCCAGAAACAACCCAAACAGGAATACAAACGCGAGGCGTTTGAGCTGTTCGGTCAGTTGCTGGACTCGGTCAAAAACGATGTAACCAAAGTTTTGGTTACCGTCAAAATCCAGTCAGGGGAACAGCTTGAGCAAGCCGCTGAAGAGCTGGAAGCACGTGGTGAGAATATAGCCAACGTAACCTATACCGCACCCACAGAGACCGGTGAGGTGGAAACGATCATTGACACTGATAGCCAGAACCGTCATACCGGTTCAGCAGTGCCACGGGTTGGCCGAAACGACCCCTGTCCATGCGCAAGCGGCAAGAAATACAAGCAGTGCCACGGCAAGTTGGCTTGAGCCGTCTGACAAGCTGCAAAACGGGCCTGATGGCCCGTTTGCTTTTTGGCACCGCGATTTTCTGGATAATTCGCTAACTTACCGAAAGTACCCATGCCTGTTAACCTCCCTGCTCCCAACCCATCAGAGCTTTATCCCATAGCCGGCGTTCAGATTGGCGTCACTGAAGCGGGTGTGCGAAAAGCCAATCGCAAGGATTTGACGGTCGTATTGATAGATGAAGGTGCCTCTGTGGCAGGCGTGTTCACGAAAAATCGTTTCTGTGCTGCGCCCGTGCAAATTTGCAGGGAGCATTTGTCTGCGGGGCATGGCATTCGCGCCATGTTGATCAATACCGGCAATGCCAATGCTGGCACAGGCGAAGAAGGGCTTTTTCGTGCGCGCAGTACCTGCTCGGCCCTGGCGGGCAAATTGAAACTGCCCCCTGAAAGCATTCTGCCTTTCTCGACCGGTGTGATCATGGAGCCCTTGCCGAATGATCGTATTGAAGCCGGCCTGGATGCGGCCTTGGCGAATGCTACGCAAGGCAATTGGGTGCGAGCGGCCGAAGGCATCATGACGACTGATACCGTAGCCAAGGCGTTTGGCACGCAGGTCATGATCGATGGCGTACTGGTCAGTATTACCGGTATCAGCAAGGGTGCTGGCATGATTCGCCCCAACATGGCCACCATGCTGGGTTTCATGGCGACTGATGCCAGTGTGTCACCATCGATCATGCAGCAATTGGCCCGTGAGTTGGCCGAAGGGTCGTTCAACCGCGTCACAGTTGATGGTGATACCTCGACCAATGATTCGTTTGTTGTGATCGCGACCAACAAGGCAAAGCACTCATTCATTGATTCACTGGACAGTGCCGACGGTCGCGCCTTGAAGGCTGCCATGCTCTCGGTCGCACGCAAACTGGCCCAGGCCATCGTGCGTGACGGTGAAGGTGCCACCAAGTTCATTACCATTCAGGTAGAGGGCGGGAGGACATCCGACGAATGCAGGCAGGTGGCTTATGCCATCGCCCACTCGCCACTGGTGAAAACGGCGTTTTATGCCAGTGACCCCAACCTCGGCCGCATTCTCGCCGCCGTGGGTTATGCGGGCATTGACGATCTTGACCAGTCGCGCATTGATCTGTTTCTGGATGACGTGCACGTGGCCAGAAGTGGCGGCCGAAACCCTGCTTATCGCGAGGAAGACGGACAGCGTGTGATGAGGCAGGCAGAGATCATGGTCCGGATTGGGCTGGGTCGCGGGCAAGCCACCGATACCGTTTGGACGTGTGATTTCAGTCACGACTATGTGACGATCAACGCTGACTACCGCTCCTGATATTTGACCGACCCCAGCCAGATGAACGAGAAACTTGAACATTTGTTGATGCGTGCTGAACAACTTATCAGTCGTATTGAGGCCGTGCTGCCCCAACCCTTGTCCAGCCCCGACTGGGCTGTCTCCGTGGCGTATCGTTATCGCAAGCGCAGTTCTGGCCATGGTGCATTGGAGCCGGTGCGTCATGTGGGGGAGATGCGTTTGAATGATCTCCAGGAAATCGATGTCCAGAAGGAAAAAATCCAGCGCAACACACTGCAGTTTGTGCAGGGGAAAACGGCAAACAACGTACTTCTGACGGGTGCGCGAGGGACGGGCAAATCGTCGCTGATCAAGGCGTGCTTGAATGAATATGCCGATCAGGGTCTGCGCCTGATTGAGGTAGATAAGGCGGATTTGACTGATTTGCCGGATATCGTTGATGTGGTTTGTGACCGCACCGAAAAATTCATTGTGTTTTGCGATGACTTGAGCTTTGAAGACGGAGAGCCGGGCTATAAGGTGCTCAAATCCATTCTGGATGGTTCAGTGGCTGCGACAACACCCAATGTGTTGATTTATGCCACGAGCAACCGCCGCCACCTGTTGCCAGAGTACATGAAAGAAAACCTGAGCTACACGCACACGCAAGATGGTGAGGTGCATCCCGGGGAGGTTGTGGAGGAAAAAATTTCCCTGTCTGAAAGGTTTGGTTTGTGGGTCAGTTTTTATCCGTTTACGCAGGATGAATACCTCGCCATCGTGGCGCAGTGGCTCACTTCCTTTGGGGTGTCAAAACCAGCTATCCACGCAGCCCGGCCTGAGGCACTGGTCTGGGCGCTCGAGCGTGGCTCGCGCAGTGGACGGGTGGCCTATCAGTTTGCCCGCGACTTCAGCGGAAGACGGGTTGCAAACCCATGAATGCAAACCCCCTGGTTGCAGATGGTGAGCAGCCTCGCAGCGGCGGTGCAGATAGAAAAATTGTCGATGTGGCCGTTGGGATTTTGATCCGGCCGGATGGCAGTTTTTTGTTGACAACGCGTCCTGAGGGCAAGGTGTATGCCGGCTATTGGGAGTTTCCCGGAGGCAAACTGGAAGCGGGTGAGACCATTGAGCAGGCCCTGAAACGCGAATTACTGGAAGAGTTGGGCATTGAAATCGGTACTCCCCAGTTGTGGAAGACCGAAATGGTGGACTATCCACACGCGCTGGTGCGCCTGAATTTTTGCAAGGTTTTTTCCTGGAAGGGCGAACTGCAAATGCGTGAAGTGCAGTCTTTTTCGTGGCAGCAACTACCAGTTCAAGTGGCCCCGGTTCTGCCTGGGACCGTACCAGTGTTGACTTGGTTTGCTCAAAATCAGCCGTTGTGTCATCGGTGATTAATTTTCCGCTATCTGCCTGGTCATGCGCGAGGTGACAATCTCTCAAGCGATATCGAATGCCCAGTCGCAAGGCTTGAATCGACTAGACGTGCAAATGCTCATGTTGCAGGCACTCGGTCGTCCAACGCATGACCGGGCCTGGCTACTTGCTCACGATACCGATATGCTCACGACTGATGCACAAACTGTATTTGATGCGGGTGTACGACGTCGTTCAATGGGCGAGCCCCTGGCCTACATCACGGGTTACAAGGAGTTTTTTGGTGTTGATTTGAAAGTGGACTGTCGCGTACTGATTCCTCGTCCCGACACTGAAACACTGGTGAGGTGGGCACTGGATGTGCTCGATGCAATGAGTGCGCCTGCGCTGTCGGTAGTAGATCTTGGAACGGGCAGCGGGGCCATTGCACTTGCGATAAAACTCGCTCGACCTGATCTGATGGTCAGTGCAACTGATGTCAGTGGCGACGCATTGCAGGTCGCCCAAAGCAACGCCCGACGCCTTCAGTTGCATGTGCAATTCAGTCAAGGGGCTTGGTTTGCTGGTTGGCCCATGCCCGGACAGCGTTTTCATGCCATTCTCTCCAATCCACCCTACATTGCATCGCTGGACAGGCACCTCGGTGCTTTGAGGTATGAACCCATCTCTGCGCTCACTTCCGGCATAGATGGGCTCGATGACATTCGCAGCATCATTGCCCAGTCCGGCGACTATCTGCACCCCGGTGGCTGGTTATTATTCGAGCATGGTTATGACCAGGCTGCCGAAGTTCGCGAATTACTTACTGCGGCCGGGTTTGAAGCCGTTCAGTCACGCAAGGATCTGGGCAACATTGAGCGTTGCAGTGGAGGATGCAGGGTTTAAAACAACCTGGTGGGTTTTAAACCACGGATGACAGGATTTGTCCAAAGGTAAAATAGTGCGTCAGACACACGTCAATGAAGTATGTGGGCAAAAGATTGAGGAGAGTGGAGATGAGCGATATAGAAAAACGAATCAGCGAACTGGTAAAAACCAATGAAGTTCTGCTGTTTATGAAAGGAAATGCCAGTTTTCCTCAATGCGGGTTTTCTGGTCGGGCCATTCAGATTCTGAAGGCTTGTGGCCTGGAATCCAGGGCCATCAAGACAGTCAATGTACTGGACGATGCTGAAATACGTGCAGGCATCAAGGAGTACAGCAACTGGCCGACGATCCCGCAGTTGTATGTAAGGGGTGAGTTCATTGGTGGCTCGGACATCATGATGGAGATGTATGAAAGCGGTGAGCTGCAACAAGTGCTGGTAGCCAAAGCCTGAAATCCGGGGTGTCTGGGGTTTTAATCATGTGTTCAGGAGCGGCGAGTTTGAGTTTGGCCTTGGTATGTGCCCGCACTTTTGTCCGAATGGCATGCTTGAGGTCGGCGTGCACAGGCCCCTTGAGCTTCGGGCTGTGGGCCGGAAAGTAGAACTGCCCGATCTTGTGTCCGGTGCCGTTCAGTGGCCAACGCCTTGGCTGGCTTGCTGTCATAAAACGCCGTTCCGGCTTCTTCGGGACAATACGGCTCATGCATCTGCTGATTCCTTTTGCCTGCATCAACTCTTCCGGTGCCCATCAAGCCCTGCAGGGCACCACCCTGCCTCATCTGGAAAAACTGCTGTCACGCATGTCTGAGTTCAAAACCGATCAGGGCGACCTTCAGACCCTGTCGCCACCCCACGAGCGAGCGCACGCCCACCTACTGGGTCTGTTGCAGCCACTCCCAACGCAGGCAATGCCCACCGATGGCAGAATTCCCTGGGCTGCCTGGAGTCTGGCCCAGTCAGGGCGAGACCCCGGCAACGGCGCATGGGCCCTGATTTCCCCCTGCCACTGGACCGTCAACAGCGATCACATCGTGATGGGTGATCCGCAGGTACTGGGCTTGAGCGAGGCTGAATCCCGCGCCCTGCTTCAGTCTGTTCAGCCCTATTTTGAAGAAGATGGTATCGCCATCGAATACGCAAAACCTGATCAATGGCTGGCCCGCTCGGAGCTCTTTCGGGGCATGGCTTCAGCCTCTGTAGACCGGGTTGCAGGAGCCAATATGGATGACTGGCTGCCAAAGACGGCGCAGGCCGCACCCTTGCGCCGTCTTCAAAATGAAATGCAGATGCTGCTTTACACCCACCCCGTGAACGACGGGCGCACCGCCAGAGGCCTGCAAACGGTTAACTCTTTTTGGGTCAGTGGCACCGGCGCATTGCCTGAGCGCACCCAGCCAGTGCCTTCTTCAATTGATCCGCTGCGAATTGCCAGTGATCTTCGAAATGCAGCCATTGCCCAGGACTGGGCGGGCTGGATTCAGGCATGGAAAATACTGGACACGACTCAATGTGCGGCCTTGCTGCGTGAGGCTGAGGCTGGCAACTACGCCAGCCTCACCTTATGCGGCGAGCGCCACGCCATGACCCTTGATACCCGGAAAACCGGCTTTTTTGACCGAATTAAACGTCGTTTTGGCCATCAGCCCTTATATTCATTGCGTGACAAGCTATGAAAATAGTAGCAAGAGACATTCCTCCTCGTGCCGTATGGGCGCTTGAACAGGCCGGCGTTCATCCGCTGCTGGCGCGTTTGTTCGCAGCACGTGGCGTGCAGAGCAAGGACGAGCTCGATGATGGACTCAGCCGCCTGTTGCCCCCATCTGGCATGCTGGGTACGGCGCAAGCGGCCGCGTTGCTGGCCGACGCCATTGTGCAGAACAAACGCCTGTGCATCGTGGCCGACTACGACTGTGATGGCGCCACGGCCTGCGCAGTTGCCATGCGTGGCCTGCGGCTGCTGGGCGCCAAACAGGTGAGCTACATCGTTCCCGACCGGGTGGTAGACGGTTATGGCCTCACCAGCCCCATTGCTCAGCGTGTCAAGGACAGCGGCGCCGAGGTGTTGATCACCGTGGACAACGGCATCGCCAGCATGGACGGCGTGGCCACCGCCAAAGCACTGGGCTTGCAGGTGCTGGTAACAGACCATCATCTGCCCGCGGCCACCTTGCCCGGCGCGGATGTGATCGTCAACCCGAACCAGCCTGGCTGCACGTTTGAGAGCAAGTCCATCGCCGGTGTCGGCGTGATGTTTTATGTGCTGCTGGCGTTGCGCTCCGAATTGCGCCAGCGCGGTGTCTTCACCGTGGAAAACCAGCCCAAGCTGGACGCGCTGCTGCCGCTGGTGGCGCTGGGCACGGTGGCAGACGTGGTGAAACTGGATGCCAACAATCGCCGCCTCGTCGCTCAGGGCCTAAAACGGGTCCGCGCCCTCGTCCTGCCTGCGGGGATAGCTAGTCTTTTTGTAGCAGCCGGCCGGGTGGCCAAAGTAGCCACCACCTTCGATTTCGGCTTTGCGCTGGGGCCCCGCATCAACGCCGCCGGGCGGCTGTCAGACATGACACTGGGCATTGAATGCCTGCTGACGGACGATGCCGGGCGTGCCGACGAACTGGCCAAAATGCTGGACGGCATCAATCGCGAACGCCGCGAAATTGAGGGTGACATGCGTGATCAGGCCATGCAAATCGCCGAGTCGCTGTTCGATGAGGGGGACGAACCACCACCCGCCATTTGCGTCTTTGACCCTGATTTTCACGAAGGCGTGGTCGGCATCGTGGCCTCGCGTATCAAGGACAAGCTGCACCGCCCCAGTTTTGTGTTCGCTGCCAGCGCCGCGCCAGGCAAGGAGCACGAACTCAAGGGTTCAGGCCGCTCCATTCCCGGTTTTCACCTGCGAGACGCGCTGGACCTGGTAGCCAAGCGTTATCCCGACGTGCTGCTGCGGTTCGGTGGTCACGCCATGGCGGCCGGTTGCACCATCGCCGAGGAGCATTTTGACGATTTTGAGCAGGGCCTGAATGAGGTCGCCCAGGAATGGCTGGACGCCGCCACGCTGACCCGCCGTATCGATACCGATGGTCCTCTGGCACCCGAATACCGCCGCATTGACCTGGTGGACACGCTGCACCATGAAGTCTGGGGGCAAGGCTTTGCGCCGCCCACCTTCAGTGAAGAAGTGGAAGTGGTGTCACAACGGCTGGTGGGCGAAAAGCACCTGGCATTGAAGCTCAAGCACCAGGGGTCCCCGGTGGACGGCATCTGGTTCGGCCGCACCGAACCCCTGCCCGCACGGGTCAAACTGGCGTTCCGGCTGGATGCGGACGAGTGGAACGGCGTGCGCCGCGTGCGGTTTCTGATTGAAGGAGCTGAGGTCTGACCCCGGCCTGATTCAGCAGAAAAATGTCACAGCGCCTAAAATGACGCGGTGACATCCATCCTGAACGCAGACCTCCATTGCCACTCCGTTGTCTCCGACGGCACTCTGACACCTGAAGAACTAGCTGCGCGCGCCAGGACCAACGGTGTGGAACTGTGGTCACTCACAGACCACGACGAGATTGGTGGACAGCATCGCGCCGCCGCTGCAGCAAAAGCCCATGGGATGCGTTACCTCACAGGCACCGAAATCTCAATCACCTTCATTGGTAAAACCGTTCACATCGTGGGCCTGGGATTTGATGCCGATGACCTGGCCCTCAAACAGGGTCTGATGCAAACGCGCGGCGGGCGTGGCCAGCGGGCCATGGAAATGTCAGACGGCCTGGCCAAAGTTGGCATCCATGGGGCCTACGAAGGAGCACTCAAGTTTGTGGGCAACCCGGAGCTGATCTCGCGAACCCACTTTGCGCGCTACCTGGTGGAGTCTGGCGTATGCAAGGAAACCAATGAAGTATTCCGCAAGTACCTGACCGAAGGCAAACCCGGTTTTGTCGAGCACCGGTGGGCCACACTGAAAGATGCAGTGAGCTGGATCACGGGCGCCGGGGGCATTGCCGTCATCGCCCACCCGGCGCGCTACAAATTCACGGCGAATGAGGAATATGCCTTGTTCACTGAATTCAAGAACCACGGTGGCCGGGGCGTTGAGGTGGTCACAGGCAGCCACACGGTGGCCGAATATGTTACCTATGGAGAAACCGCGCGCGAGTTCGGGCTGGCGGCCTCGCGGGGCAGCG
The DNA here is from genome assembly GCA_046050465.1 of Pseudomonadota bacterium. GTDB lineage: Bacteria > Pseudomonadota > Gammaproteobacteria > Burkholderiales > Burkholderiaceae_C > Egaibacter. Next base: position 25,940 of record JBJOPS010000014.1, read on the forward strand.
ATTTCCACAGCCCCGATGAGTCGCACACCGACCTGGGCACACTGCCTTACCTTTGCGGTGAACTGACGCCGGTATGGGATCTGCTGACGGACCGCATTCAGTGAACAGACGCCGCGCCGACCGGCCGCAAAATGCGCTGACCGGCATTGCCTTGGTCACCGCCGCTGTGGCCTGTTTTGCCACGCTGGATACCACCACCAAGTTTGTGAGCACCGGCGTACCCTTGTTGATGGCGCTGTGGTTTCGATATGCCTTTCAGGCCATGTCCACTACCCTGGTCGTGCTGCCCTTGCGGGGGCTGAGCGTGTTGCGCACGGCCCACCCCCGCTACCAGCTGCTGCGTGGTCTGCTGCTGATGAGCTCCACCATGCTCGCCTTTGTGAGCCTGAAATACACACCGGTAGCCGAATTCACCGCCATCGTCATGATGACGCCGCTGCTCATCACCTTGCTGGCCGCCTATTCAATGGGCGAGCGGGTTTCGCTGTTGCGCTGGATGCTGGTGATAGGCGGTTTTCTCGGAACTATCATCATCATTCGCCCAGACAGCGATGACTTCAACTGGGCACTTTTGCTCCCGCTGACACTCGTGGGAACCAGTGCCTGGTTTCAGTTGCTGACCAGCAAAATGGCGAAAACCGAAGACCCGCTCACCATGCATTTCTACACCGGCTGGATCGGTACGCTGGTGGCTTCCCTGATACTGCCTTTTGTCTGGGTAAACATCGATTCATCACTGCTTTGGGGAGGGTTGTTCATCATGGGCCTGATGGGCACAGTGGGTCATTTCATGTTGATCCTGGCCTACCAGCGTGCCCCCGCGGCGACCCTCATGCCCTATCTGTATGGCCAGATCGGATTTGCCATGCTGGGCGGCTGGCTGGTGTTCTCACATATTCCCGACAAGTGGTCGCTGGCTGGCATTGCGATGATCGCTATCTGTGGAGCCGTGGGTGCCTGGCTGACTGCACGCGAAGCGCGTGTTGTCGTGGAGCGTGTGGAATCCTGATCGCGAACAATTAATGATATGGCCCAGTACTTCGAAGTTCATCCCGAAAATCCACAGCCCCGGCTGCTGAAACAAGCCGTTGCGCTGCTGGAAAAAGGCGGCATTCTGGCCGTGCCTACCGACTCCAGCTATGCGCTGGTTTGCCATCTGGACGATAAAGCAGCTGCGGACAATCTGCGCCGCATCCGTGGTGTGGACGACAAACACCATCTGACGCTGTTGTGCCGGGATCTAAGCGAGCTGGCCAACTATGCACGGGTTGACAATCGGCAGTTTCGGCTCATCAAATCCGTTACCCCCGGCCCCTACACCTTCATACTGGAAGCCAGCAAAGAGGTGCCCCGCCGCGTAAGCCACCCTTCGCGCAAGACCATTGGTTTGCGGGTACCCGAACACAGGGCGTTGCAGGAACTGCTGGCGCTGCACAACGGGCCCCTGCTCGCAACAACCCTGATCGCTATCGGTGAGACCGACCCACTCAATGACGCCCACGACATCCGTGACCGCTATGAACACCAGGTGGGAGGGGTAATTGATGCCGGGGCCTGTGCGCAGGAGTCCACGACTGTTGTAGACCTGACCGGGGGCGATCCAGTGGTCATTCGCCAGGGTCGTGGCGATACGGCAGCTCTGGGCCTCTGACCCCACCACCCTCTGCGACAATTACCCGATGGACATCGCCCAACTGATTCAAACCGTCGCCATCTACGCATTGCCGGTGCTGTTCGCCATTACCGTGCACGAAGCCGCACATGGCTACGCTGCACGGCACTTTGGCGATAACACCGCCTATGCGCTGGGACGCATCACGCTCAATCCGCTTAAGCACATTGATCCCATTGGCACCATCCTGATGCCGCTGATGTTGTACTTCGCCACGTCGGGTGCCTTTTTGTTCGGTTATGCGAAACCCGTACCGGTGCGATTTGGCAACCTGCGCAACCCCAAGCGCGACATGGTCTGGGTAGCTCTGGCGGGGCCGGGAGCCAACTTCATTCAGGCATTGCTCTGGGGCGTGCTGTTTTTTGTATTGCGGGGCATCGGCGTGACTGAACCGTTCTTCTTGAAGATGGCGCAGGGCGGCATGCTGGTCAACGTGGTGATGTTTGCATTCAACCTGTTTCCACTGCCGCCGCTGGATGGCGGGCGAATTCTGGTGGGTTTGCTGCCCTACAAACAGGCTGAACTGGTCTCGCGGGTGGAGCCCTGGGGGTTTTTCATCGTCATGGCTCTGGTACTTGCGGGTATTGTGAGCACGCTCTGGATGCAGCCTTTGATGGCCCTCACGTATGGTCTGCTAAACATCTTGTTGACACCTTTTTCCATGTTACTGGGCTAATCTTTCGTCATGAGTTCAACGCGCTTCCTGACCGGCATCACCACGTCGGGCACACCTCACCTGGGCAACTATGTGGGCTCGATCCGCCCGTCTGTTCGTGCCAGCCTGCGCACGGATGTGGAGAGTTTCTATTTTCTGGCGGACTACCACGCGCTGATCAAGGTGGAAGAGCCCGGCCGCATCCAGCGTTCCACGCTGGAGATTGCCGCCAGCTGGCTGGCTGCAGGGCTGAACCCTGAACGCGTCACGTTCTATCGGCAGTCCGACATCCCCGAAATTCCCGAACTCACCTGGTTTTTGACCTGTGTCACCGGCAAAGGCGTGCTCAACCGCGCCCATGCCTACAAGGCGGCCGTTGATAAAAACACGGCTATCGCTGCCGACACCGATGCCGACATCACCGCCGGCCTGTTCATGTACCCGGTGTTGATGGGTGCCGACATCCTGTTGTTCAACGCGCACAAGGTACCCGTGGGTCGCGACCAGATTCAGCACATCGAAATGGCGCGTGACATGGCCTACAGCTTCAACCACCGTTACGGCGAGCACTTTGTTCCGCCGGAAGCCGAGATCGAAGAATCGGTAGCCACCTTGCCTGGCCTGGACGGCCGCAAGATGAGCAAGAGCTACGACAACACCATTCCGTTGTTTGCACCGCGCGAACAGCTCAAGAAATTGATCGCCGGCATCGTCACCGATTCACGTGCACCTGGCGAAGCCAAAGACACCGAAGGCTCAGCCCTGTTCCAGATTTACCAGGCGTTTGCCTCGGAAGAGGAAACAGCCGCTCTGCGCAAGTCTTATGCGGACGGCATTGCCTGGGCCGACGCCAAAAACGTGCTGTTCGAACGTATCGACCGCGAAATTGCACCCATGCGCGAAGCCTACCTCGACCTGATCAACCACCCGGCGCGCATTGAAGACATTCTGCTCGCCGGTGCGGCCAAAGCACGCAAGCTGGCCACGCCATTCATGGGACGCTTGCGCCACGCTGTGGGCCTGCGGGACCTGCGCGTGCAAGCCACAACCAAAGCAGCCAAGAGCGTCAAAGCCAACCTGCCCACATTCAAGCAATACCGCGAGACCACGGGCCAATTCCACTTCAAGCTGGTGGATGCGCAGGGCCGGCTGCTACTGCAAAGCCACGGATTTGACTCGCCCAAGGACGCTGGCAAGGCCATTGGCCTGCTTCAGCAGCACGGTGGTGCGGCGCTGTCGGGGCTTGCAGCTCAAATCGACATGGCAGCAGATATCACATTGGAAGAGGTTGGCGCCGCACTGCAACAACTCATTGACGCAGCAGCCACCTAGGCCTCATCTCTGAGTCTTTGAGCAAGATCATGTGCCAAGCAGACGGCGAGCCAGAACCGATTGCATGTCACGGCGTCCGTCTGCAATCAGGTAGACGATGACTTGATTGCCGTTGACACGGTAGATCACACGGTACGGTTTGAAAAAGGTCTGGCGGTATTCTTTAATTCCAAGTCCGACCAGTTCTTTTGGATAGCTACCGCGTTCTGGGAACTTCGAAAGACTCTCCACAACGTCCATTAAAGCATCCAGCACATAGTTGGCGTTGGCCACGCAGTCGTACTCGGCAATGTAGTCGTGAATGGCCTCCAAATCCTGTTCCGCGCCCTCAGTGAGCAGAACTTGCAATCTGGCAGGAGCGCCCGCCATCAGGCTGTGGCTCGCTTGGCGCGCAGGCGTGCAACCACGTCTGCCATGGATTTGACCTTCCCGGCGGCTACATTCTGATTGCCCAGCGCAAGGATTTTAAGCAATGCCAGTGTTTCTTGTGTCTCTTCGAACGAGGCAATGTCTTGTAGGACAGCCTTGGCCTCACCGTTTTGGGTGATGACCATGGGCTCGCGCTGCTCCGCTAGGTGCGACAACACCTCGGCAGCGTTGGCTTTGAGGTAGCTGATGGGCTTGACTTGTGATGAGTAACGCATAGAAATGTCTCAGGTGTTGGTGACTAAATATAGTCTTTTTATGGTCCTGTGACAAGTGGCTGCTGGCACGGGATGTCGAATGCATTCGAAAGGGACTGTGGATAGCATGTTTATTTAACTGATGCTATTCATTAATTCCGGGGCCGCGCCCTTTGTCTTATTCTTGGCGCCGAGAAGTGGCAATGAAATTGGTATTCACAATTCCTTCACGTCAATCAAATTGATGGGTGAAAAATTCGGAGCTGCGGCGTTTATTTCTGCCATCACTAAAGTTGCATCCTGATAATTTTCGGCGATACGAGGGGATATGACTATGCCGTGAAGTTGAACGCCGATTTGAAGCAGGAGATCGGTAAGCGTGTGCCAGTCAAAACCAAGGCCAAGTTACGCGAAGCGGCAAACGAGCATATGACGATGTTGGAGAAAAACCCTCAGCGCTTTATGAGCTACTTCCAAGACTGCCGGGTTCGCTATGCGGCTTAAAACTTCACAGGGCCGGAGCAATAGGTAACGCTTCACCTGCTGGGCGGCTGGTAGAATCTCACTCGATTGAGTCCCGGAGAGGTGGCAGAGTGGCCGAATGTACCTGACTCGAAAGGCAGTGCGTCCTCTTGTCGGGTAACAAAAGACTGTTGAATTTAAAGAAGATTTAGAAGTTTTTGCAGTGCTGAAAGGCTTGCAAAGACTTGCAAAGCTGTTAGACCATGCCAATGCCGTGACTCGACATTGGTGGCTTTGCGAAAGGTTAGGAGCGGTGGCAGAGTGGTCGAATGTACTTGACTCGAAATCAAGCGTAGGGGCGACCCTACCGTGGGTTCGAATCCCACCCGCTCCGCCACTGACAACGGTCTGTTGCTACATAAAACATAGCAGCAGACCGTTTTCTTTTGTGCAAAGAATCCCCTTCGATCGCCTGGTCACTGCCGTGTGTAATGCCACTTGCAAACACTTGGCCCCACACAAGCTGCGCTGCCGACCGACGTTAGCCGCCCCGGTACTGGGCTTGAAAACGAGTGTTTGTGCGCGGATTTTGAGCCGTTGTTGCGTTGAATCCGCCGCCGTTAACGATGCGTCCGAGTATTTTGCAATTAGATGGGCGGCTCGCGCCAGTGCAGCATTGCATGGTCCTCTCTCTACCGACTAATCACTCTTTCGGTTTGATGGTGGCACGCGACTGCTGAATCTTCGCCAGCTTTTGCCGTGACTGTTGCATCTTCAACCGCTCTGCATTCAGGTCCGCGTTGGCCTTCAACTGCTTGGCCTGTCGCTTTGCAGCGTCTGCATTGGCCTTCAAAGCCTTTACGCGACGTTCTGCGCCGCTGCTTCCATCAAATTCTTCTAGTCGCATCATTCGCCCCCAATAAACACGTATTTATCAGGGGCGACAGAACTTAGGTAACAAGTGACCGTTGATATGCCTGCGATCGGTGCCGCGGCATTGATGCTCACGCGGTGGCGTTGAATCCGGCGCAGTTGAGCCAAGGCTTTTTCCGGCGATAGATCGCTCTTGGCAAGCTTCAGGCGCTGGCGCATCACGCGGTAAACAATCAGCGCAATAAAGCACAGCATGGCATGTGCGCGAATTCGCTGTGGCAAGCGGTGGCACTGGCGCAATTTCAATCTCAGATTTCAGGACTGAAGTGGACCCCGAATTTGAGACAGGTGTTTAAGTGGGACACTGTCAAAAGAAACGGGTAAACCATGAGTGAAACCAAGAAGCGGAACACGCACCTGCCGGAATTCAAAGCCAAGGTGGGCCTTGAGGCGGTACGCGGGGTGAAGACAGTCAATCAGATAGCCCAGGAGTTCGGAGTCCATCCGGCACAGGTGGGCCAATGGAAGCGCGAGATACAGGCACAGGCCAAGATGCTGTTTGAAGGCAAGCGTGGCCTGTCTGATCCGGCCATGGAAGAGGCCTTGCACGATGTTCCGCCGTATTGCGAGTTTGCCCACCTTGACCCCGGCATGGGCCGCCTGCCCGATGAGAGCACCATCCTGCGCTTTCGGCATCTGCTCGAAGAGAACAACTTGAGCATTCAAATCATGGCAGCTATCAACGCCACCTTGGCTACCAAGGGACTCATGCTCAGGACAGGCACGGTAGTCGATGCCACCCTGATTGCCGCGCCCAGTTCCACCAAGAACAGCACCGGCGAGCGTGACCCCGAGATGCACCAGGCCAAGAAGGGCAAGCAGTGGCACTTTGGAATGAAGGCGCTACAGGGACTTCCCGCGTAGTCAAGAGGTTGCATATTGATTTCTTCGCTAAACATTTCCAATAAGTTAATGAGATCCGATCTGTTTGAAACGAGGAACAGACTGCACATCTACAGCCGGG
>JBJOPS010000015.1:0-6436 GCA_046050465.1 Pseudomonadota bacterium
GACCACCGAAGCCAACACCAGCGACTTCGGCAACGATCTCTGAGCCCCCTTCACTGCCTCCGGAGGACCCGCGCATGAACCGAGCCGTGAGCCTGATCGGCGCCCCGACCGACGTGGGCGCCGGCGCCCGAGGTGCCAGCATGGGGCCCGAAGCCCTGCGCGTGGCCAACATTGCCAGCGTGCTGCAAAGCCACGGGCTGGAGGTGCTGGACAAGGACAACCTCAGCGGCCCCGCCAACCCCTGGCTGCCGCCGGTGGACGGCTACCGCCATCTCGACGAAGTCGTGGCCTGGAACCGCGCCGTGCACGGGGCCGTGCTGGCCGAACTCGCGCTGGGCCGGCTGCCCGTGCTGCTGGGCGGTGACCACTGCCTGGGCATCGGCAGCATCAGCGCCGTGGCGCGCCACTGCCGCGAGGCCGGCAAGAAGCTGCGCGTGCTGTGGCTGGACGCCCATGCCGACTTCAACACCGACGCGCTGACGCCCAGCGGCAACATCCACGGCATGCCGGTGGCCTGCCTGTGCGGCCACGGCCCGCAGGAGCTGGTCGGCATTGGCGGGCATAGTGCCGACAGGCCCGCGCTTCACCCCAAAGAGATTCGCCAGATTGGCATCCGCAGCGTGGATGAAGGCGAAAAACGCCTGGTGCACGACATCGGCATTGAAGTGTTCGACATGCGCTTCATTGACGAGATGGGCATGCGCCACGCGATGGAGCTGGCGCTGGCGCTGGTGGATGCCAACACCCATTTGCACGTGAGTCTGGACGTTGATTTTCTCGACCCCGACATCGCGCCCGGTGTGGGCACCACCGTACGCGGCGGCCCCACGTACCGCGAAGCGCAGCTCTGTATGGAAATGATTGCCGACACCGGGCGGCTGGCGTCACTGGATGTGGTGGAACTCAACCCCGCGCTGGATGTGCGCAACCAGACGGCCGAGCTGGCCGTGGATTTGATCGAAAGCCTGTTCGGCAAAAGCACGCTGATGCGCAAGGCTTGAACTTACCGGAATTCAACTGCGCCCACACGTAGCTGCGCAAGGTTGAGGCCATGGCTTTAACCACTTCAAGTGAATGCCGCGCAGGCCTGGCATGGGCTTGGAATTCGATGGCGAGCACATCTTGCGGACCTATCACCATGTGGTCAGCATTCGCGTCGCCAGGGGAAAACTTGTCCGACTCCATAGCTCAATCCTCTCAGAGATTTGAGCTTCCTCAAATGCGGGGCGATTCATCATCTGGCCGGATCAATAGCGCCCGTAAACATCCTCAAATCGGAAAATATCGTCCTCTCCCAGATATGTGCCGGACTGGACTTCAATCATTTCCAGTTCCACCCGTCCGGGGTTTTCCAGCCGGTGGGTCGTACCCAGCGGGATGAATGTGGACTCGTTTTCGGACAACAAAAACGTGGCATCGCCTCGGGTCACCTTGGCGGTTCCACTGACCACAATCCAGTGCTCCGCGCGGTGGTGGTGCATTTGCAGCGACAGCGTGCCACCGGGCTTGACCACTATACGTTTTACTTGGAAGCGCGCACCTGCGTCGACACTGTCGTATGAGCCCCAGGGTCGAATAACTTTGCGGTGTGTCTGCCCTTCTGAGCGCCCGTCGGATTTGAGCCTGTCAACGATTTTCTTGACGTTTTGCGTTTTATCTTTGTGCGCTACCAAAATAGCATCAGCAGTTTCAACAACGATCAGGCTGTCAACGCCGACACAGGCAATTAGCCTGCCTTCAGAAAGCGCGAGGGAATTGTGGCAGTCTTCCATCAGTACATCGCCCTGGGCCACATTTCCCGATACGTCTTTAGGTAAAACCTCCCACAAGGCGTCCCAGGCGCCGACGTCCGACCATCCGGCGGCAAGCGGAATAACAACGCCCACCGGGAGTGATGAAGGTTGCGACGGGTTCCCTTGGGCGGCAGCGATGCGCTCCATCACGGCATAGTCTATGGAGTCGCTGGGGCATTCGTTGAAGGCGTTCTTACCGACACGCACGAACTCGCCATCGGCTTTTCCATTGCTCCAGGCCGCCTTGCAGGCAATCAGAATGTCTGGCCGACAAGTCTGCAGTGCAGACAGCCATACCGAGGCTCGCATCATGAACAGGCCACTATTCCATAGGTAGGTGCTATCGGCCAGGTAGCCCTCGGCAGTTTGCAGATCCGGTTTTTCCACAAAACGGGCAATGCGCTTGGCGTCATTTGAGAACAGGGCCCCCGACTGGATGTAGCCATAACCCGTTTCAGGGGTCAATGGGGTGATGCCGAAGGTCACGACCACGCCCTGATTTGCCAGTGTCGCACCTTTGCAGACTACAGCTTGAAAGGCCTGTTTGTCCAAGATCACATGGTCAGCAGGCATCACCAGCAAAATCGGATCGGCCCCGTTTTGCATGGCAGCCAGCGCGGCGAGCGCAAGGGCTGGGGCTGTATTTCTCCCGATAGGTTCTAGTACAAGAACACCTGGTTTTCCCATCAGGCGCAGCTGCTCGGCAATGACAAAACGATATTCCTCATTGCATACCACCATGGGCGCAGCCAGCTCGACGCCCGCAATGCCGTCAACCCGTCTAACGGTCGCCTGCAACAACGAGTCTTCCCCGATCAGCGGCAGAAGTTGTTTCGGGTATTTTTCCCGCGACAGGGGCCATAACCGGGTGCCCGAGCCGCCGGACAAAACCACTGGCTGAATCAGCATGGGTCCAGTTGGAGCTGACTCAGGCACGGGCGTCGCCCCAACGTAGTTGGGCTGTCTCGTCCCCGCGGTAAAGGGTCTCACCATAACGATCGACGCAGTAGTGGCGCGACACAATCATTTCACTGAAATGCATGTCTGCCGCAATGCGGGTGTATTCAAACAAGATACTGCGGGTGACTTTTGCACCGGAACGGACTACCGAGCCATGACCAATCCAGGCAGGGCCGGTGATGGTGGCGCCTGGTTCAATGCGAACGCTGGAGCCGATGTAAACCGGCCCCGTGATCTTGACTTTGTCCCAGGGAATGGACGTATTCAGACCAACCCAAATGCCGGGTTTGATCTCCTTGCCAGGCATCCGCATGTCGGCAATTTCACCCTTGAGCACGCTTTGCAATACGGACCAGTAGTCACTGACGCGACCAATGTCGAGCCAATGGAAGGCACGCTTTTGCACAAAGAAAGGCAGTTTTTCAGCCACGAGTTGAGGAAAAAGCTCGGAGCCGATGTCATATACCTTGCCGGGGGGTACTTTTTTAAGTACTTCCGGCTCAAAAATATAGATGCCGGTGCTCGCCCAGGTGGACATGGCGTCTTCAGGTTTGGGCTTTTCCTGAAACGACTCGATTCGCCCATCCTCGCCCGCCACCACGATACCGTAAGCTTGTACATCTGGCGGCGCAACGTCTGCCGCGATCACGCTGGCGATGGCTCCCTTTGCCTTGTGTTCGGCTAAAGCGGCGGTGATATCGAGGTCGATCAATGCATCGCCACACAAGACCAGGGTGGTTTCATCAAAGAAGCCGCTGAAATCCTGAATGCGCCGCATGCCACCGGCCGAACCCATGGGTCGGGGCAGGATGTCGCCATGGTCACGAACACCTTCATAGGCGTAACCGATTTCGACGCCCCAGCGATGGCCGTCACCAAAGTATTCTTCAATTTTCTGATGGTGGTAAGCCACATTCACCATGATCTCGGTGACGCCATGACGCGCCAGATGCTCGATCAGGTATTCCATAACCGGTTTGCCCAAAATGGGCACCATCGGCTTGGGCAGGTCTCGCGTCAACGGACGCACCCGTGTGCCTTGGCCCGCTGCAAGAATCATCCCTTTTGCCATTTTTCTTTCCTTAATAACAAGTTGGTTAGTTGAGGCGCCTGCTCTGTGATGTCCGATAGTTTCCTATGAGATCAGAGATCCACAGGGCATTCAACCCTCTCTTGATGCCTCAACTCTGTGACAAATAACCGGATGGATTGGCTTTTTGCCAACGCCATGCGTCTTCGCACATGGTGGTCAGGCTGCGCTCGGCACGCCAGTCGAACAACTGCTGCGCCAGACTGGCCTGCGCGAAGCAGGAAGCAATATCGCCTGCCCGGCGAGGCGCCACCTTATAGGGGATGGCTTGGCCACTGGCCTGCTCGAATGCTTTCACCATGTCGAGCACGCTATAGCCAATGCCAGTGCCCAGATTGACCGATACACACTGCGGCTCTTGCGCAAGTTGTTGCAAGGCTTTGACGTGCCCGATAGCCAGATCCACTACATGGATGTAGTCTCGTACACCTGTGCCGTCTGGCGTGTCGTAATCGTTGCCCCACACATTGAGGAACTCCCGCCGGCCTACTGCTACCTGAGCCACAAACGGTAGCAAGTTATTGGGCGTGCCCTGCGGGTCTTCACCGATCAGACCGCTAACGTGTGCTCCAACAGGATTGAAGTAGCGCAGGATGCCGATGTGCCAGGAGGGGGCACTCTGGAACACTTCGCGCAACATGTCCTCAATCGCCTGTTTGGTTTTGCCATAGGGGTTGGTGGCAGACAGGGGGTGGTCTTCCGGGATGGGCAGCTGCTGCGGAGTGCCATACACCGTTGCAGAAGAGCTGAATACCAGCGTCTTGATGCCGCAATCGCCCATGGCTTCCAGCAACCGCACGGTACCAACCACGTTGTTGTCATAGTAGGAAAGTGGTTTTTCGACTGATTCACCGACGGCCTTGAGCCCGGCGAAATGAATCACGGCAGTGGCACCGCAGCTTTTCAGCGCAGCAGTCAGGGCTGCGCGATCGCGTATGTCACCATGAATGACCCGCAGCTTTTTGCCGGTAATGCGCTGCACGCGCGCAAGAGACTCAGGCTGGCTATTGCAGAAATTATCAAAAACAGTGACGTCAAGGCCTGCATCGAGCAACTCAACACAGGTATGAGAACCGATATAGCCGGCTCCGCCAGTCACAAATATCATGGAACAACCTTGAAGTAGAAACAGTCTGCAAGTTTAGCGGCCCATCGCAGGATGGGTTTCTGGGCGTACGTCCGGCAGGTGGGCAAGAGGCTCAACGAAATCGCAAACCTGCTTTGACGACGCAAGTGGCAAAATTGTCGAAGACTGATGCCCAATGAGGATTTGGGCAGAGCAACGCTAACCACCAGCTTCCACGGAGTTGGTGGCATGCTGATCCTGCCCCAGCAAACTGACCATTTGCGGCAAAGCTGCCTGCAAGGCTGCTTTGAGCGTATGGGGGGGATTGATCACAAACATGCCACTGGCAGGAAGCCCGGGGCGTTGGGTTTCGCCGGCGTCATTTGTCGTCAACTTGCTCGATTTAACGGTCAAAGTGGCATTCAACCAGCTTTTCCCGGATTTGACAGCGAGCGTCCTGAGCTTCTTCGGCACGTCATGAGCTTCCGGCCGGGGGATGATGGGGTACCAGACCACATAGGTTCCGGTCGCAAAGCGCTGCATGGCGTCGGCCATCGCGGTAATGACGCGTGCGTAGTCTGCCTTGATCTCGTAGCTGGGGTCGCACAGTACCAAGGCTCGCCGAGAGGGGGGAGGCAGGAATTTCTTGAGCCCTTCAAAACCATCCTCTCGCAGCACGGCCACCTGCCGTCCGGCTTCCAGCTGGGCGATATTCGCGGACAGGGTCTTGGAGTCAGTAGGATGTAATTCAAATAGCTTGAGTTTGTCCCTGTCCCGCAACAGTTTCTGGATGATGAAAGGGGAGCCAGGGTAGACCTTGAGGTTGCCGCCGGCATTGAAGCTGGCCACCATGTCCAGATAGTCCTGCAGGACAGGGGCTTTTGCTACATTTTTCGTAGCTAACTGGGGTTGTTTGACAAGGGCTGACGCCTCTTTTCTCCCAGATATGAGGCGCAAATAACCGTCTGCAGCTTCGCCACTGGTTTGGGCGTAATCACCGTCCAGCCGGTACAAGCCAGCACCGGCATGGGTATCGAAGACGGCAAGGGGTGTGTCTTTTTGAGTTAAATGCCTCAAAACGGCCAGCAAAACGGTGTGTTTGAGCACGTCGGCATGGTTTCCGGCGTGAAAGGCGTGGCGGTAACTGAACATCCGCCAATGGTACCCCGAACCCCTTGACTAATCGTATAATGGCGGGCTTCGCAGCGCTTTTGTGGTTCCGCGGCGAAGAATGCCAAAGCGCCTGCCGCAGAGGCATCGCCCACCTAAGAGATTCCCGTCAGAGGAACGCCGACCGTGGAAAAGAGCCCGACAAACCCTCCTTTAAAAGAGAAATCTCATGTCAACTTTCAGCGCAAAACCCGCTGAGGTCGTTCACGAGTGGTTTGTGCTTGACGCGACCGACAAGGTCCTCGGACGAGTAGCCAGCGAAGTTGCTCTCCGTTTGCGCGGCAAACACAAGGCCATTTATACGCCTCACGTCGATACCGGTGACTTCATCGTCATCATCAATGCAGCCCAGCTGCG
>JBJOPS010000016.1:0-52424 GCA_046050465.1 Pseudomonadota bacterium
CCAGCGTGTTTGATGCGGATGCCTCCATTGCACTGGACGGCACCTTTGTGAAGCTGGTGAGCTGGTATGACAACGAGTGGGGCTACTCCAACAAGTGTCTGGAGATGGTGCGCGTCGTGGCTGCCAGGGCGGGAGCACGCGCATGAAGATTCTGCGTTTTACCGACGTGGTGAAGAACGGCTTTGCGCGTGATAAACGGGTCTTCATCCGGGCTGATTTGAATGTGCCGCAGGATGATGCGGGCAACATTACCGAAGACACCCGCATCCGGGCCAGCGTACCGTGCATCCAGATGGCGCTGGATGCAGGTGCAGCCGTGATGGTGACCAGTCACCTGGGTCGTCCTACGGAAGGAGCGTTCAAACCCGCAGACAGCCTGGCACCCGTCGCCCGTTGGCTGGGTGAGTTGTTGGGCCGGCAGGTTCCGCTGGTTTCAAACTGGGTGGATGGTGTCACGGTCGCACCGGGCCAACTGGTGTTGCTGGAAAACTGCCGCGTGAACAAGGGTGAAAAGAAGAATGACGAAGCACTGGCCCGCAAACTCGCGGCGCTGTGCGACATCTTTGTGCACGATGCGTTTGGCACCGCCCACCGGGCTGAAGGCACAACTTATGGCATCGCGCAGTACGCTCCCATTGCCTGCGCGGGGCCGCTGTTGTCAGCGGAAATAGATGCCATCACCCAGGCGCTTGCCAGCCCCAAGCGGCCTCTGGTGGCCATTGTGGGTGGCTCCAAGGTCAGCTCCAAACTCACCATCCTGCAAAGTCTGGCCAAAAATGTGGACCAGCTGATTGTGGGCGGTGGCATTGCCAATACCTTCATGCTGGCAGCCGGGCTGAAGATCGGCAAAAGCCTGGCAGAGCCGGACTTGGTGGACCAGGCGAAGGCTGTGATGGCCGCCATGAAAGCCCGCGGCGCCGAAGTGCCCATCCCCACGGATGTGGTCACCGCCAAATCCTTCAGCGCGGATGCCGTGGCCACCATCAAGGCTGCAACCGATGTGGCGGACGACGACCTGATTCTGGATATTGGGCCAAAGACCGCAGCCCGCCTGGCCGGGCAACTCAAGACGGCGGGCACCATCGTCTGGAATGGCCCGGTGGGGGTATTTGAGTTTGCGGTCTTCGAGAACGGCACCAAGGCTATTGCCGGCGCGATTGCCGAGTCCGGCGGGTTCAGCATCGCGGGAGGCGGGGACACGCTGGCTGCCATTGCGAAATACGGCATTGAGGACCTGGTTGGGTATATCTCCACCGGTGGCGGTGCCTTTCTGGAGGTGCTGGAAGGAAAAACGCTCCCGGCATTCGAGATTCTGCAAAAGCGGGCAGGGGCTGCATAACGCCAAATTGCTATTGAAATTATAGCTACTCATTCATATTGGGTGAGGGCTGGATGCCAATTTATTCACTATTTCAGGAGATTTTCATGGCTTTTGTTTCCCTTCGTCAGGTGCTGGACCATGCCGCCGAGCGCGGCTACGGCGTGCCCGCTTTCAACGTCAACAATCTGGAGCAGATCATCGCCATCATGGAGGCGGCTCAGGAAACAGACAGTCCGGTCATCCTGCAAGCCTCTGCCGGCGCACGCAAGTATGCGGGCGAGGCGTATCTGCGCCACATGATGCTGGCGGCAGTGGAGAGTCACCCCGACATTCCGGTGGTCGTCCACCAGGATCACGGCACGTCTGCCGCCGTGTGCCAGCAATCCATCCGCTCGGGCTTCACCAGCGTGATGATGGACGGCTCTCTGATGAGCGATGGCAAGACACCCGCCAGCTACGAGTACAACGTGGACATCACGCGCCGCGTGTGCGGGATGTCGCACCCGATTGGCGTGTCTGTTGAGGGTGAACTGGGTTGCCTGGGTTCGCTGGAGACGGGGGAGGCGGGTGAGGAAGACGGCGTTGGCGCGCAGGGCAAGCTCACGCACGACATGATGCTCACAGACCCGGTGCAGGCCAAAGATTTTGTGGCCAAAACCGGCGTTGACGCACTCGCCATTGCCATTGGCACCAGCCACGGCGCTTACAAGTTCACCCGCAAGCCCACGGGGGACATATTGGCTATGGACCGCATCGCAGCTATCCACGTCCAAATCCCCAACACCCATCTGGTGATGCATGGCTCCAGCAGCGTGCCGCAGGAATGGCTGGCCATCATTCGCCAGTTTGGTGGCGACATCAAGGAAACCTACGGCGTGCCGGTGGAAGAAATCCAGCGCGGCATCCAAAGCGGCGTAAGAAAGATCAATATCGACACCGACATCCGCCTGGCCATGACCGGCGCCATGCGGCAGGTGTTCGCGCAGCAGCCCAGCGAGTTTGACCCGAGAAAAGCCTTGGTAGCTGCCAAGAATGCAGCACGTGGCATTGTCAAGGCAAGATTTGAGGCGTTTGGCTGTGCCGGCAATGCTTGCCGCATCAAGCCGGTGCCGCTGGAAGCCATGAGCAAACGATACGCCTGAGCCTTGTTCCTCGGGAAATCCCTAGCGTGAATGCTGTTTTTTCACGCCAAATAAATCAATAATCGCTTATATTAGACTGTATAAATGTTTGATTCGTTTTCTTTCTCTTTTTTTCTGGAGTTGCAATGAAGTTTGTACAAATCCTGCTGGGTACGGCGGCCCTTATCTCTGTACCGGCATTTGCCAATAAAGATTTGGCTGCAAAAAATGCGTGCATGGCCTGCCACGCGGCAGACAAAAAAGTTGTTGGCCCTGCTTTTCAGGAAGTCGCCAAAAAATATGCAGGGCAAAACGATGCAGTCACCGTATTGGCCAAAAGTATCAAGGCTGGTGGCTCGGGCAAATGGGGGGCCATTCCCATGCCGGCACAAGCAGCCTTGAGTGACGCAGATGCCAAAACCCTGGCGGCTTGGGTGTTGGCTGGTGCAAAGTAAGTCCGTTTTGATTTTGGTTGCCGGGGTAACCGCTGGGTGGTAACCGTTTAAGCGTTATTGATTGATGGTGGCCCGACTTGTGTCAAAGGAGGCTTTGTGAAGCAGGAAAATATGAAATCAGGTCGAATCCGCAAGGCGCCTGAGAGCTTTTTGAGTCGTGAAGGCGTTAGAACCGTATTGGCAGAAGCTCAAGGCGGGCGACGTGACTTTATCCGCAAGGCCTTTGCCGCGGCGTCTGCCGGGATTGCCGCCCCCGTGGCTCTGTCCCAGGTTAATCCTGTCCCGATCGAGGGGGGGGACCCTAATATCCTGACATTGCCTGAACACGCAACTGGCTTGGGGCAGGGGGTTGTGACCGACGGCTATGGCAAGCCTTCCAGGTTCGAAGCCAATGTGCAGCGAAGGCAAAGCCCGGGATTGACCCAGACGACCCAGGCTTCCGTATCGTTTGCACCACTTCAGTCGCTGTTCGGGATTGTCACACCCAGCGGTCTTCATTTCGAGCGCCATCATCAGGGCTGGTGGGATATTGACCCATCCAAACACAGGTTCATGATCAACGGCATGGTCAAGGTGCCCAAAGTGCTGACCATGGATGAAATCATGCGTCTGCCCTCGGTTTCACGTTTTCATTTCATCGAATGCGGTGCCAATACTGCTGCTGAATGGGGCAACGTGGCTGTGCCGACTTGTCAATACACCCACGGCATGATTTCGTGCAGTGAGTTTACGGGCGTCCCGCTTATTACGTTGCTGGAGCTGGCTGGTGCTGATCTCAAGAATGGAAAATTTGTATTGGCAGAAGGTGGCGATGGTTCATCCATGACGCGCACTATCCCGATGAGCCTGATTACTTCGGGTGAAGTGATTGTGGCTTATGGACAAAACGGCGAGATGTTGCGCCCCGAGAATGGCTATCCATTGCGTTTAGTCGTGCCCGGCGTCCAAGGGGTCAGCTGGATCAAGTATTTGCGTCGCGTGGAGGTTGGCGACAAGCCCTATGCGACCAAAGACGAGGCTATTCATTACATTGACCTGCAGCCCGATGGTCGGCATCGGCAGTACACCAACTTGCAGGAATGCAAAAGTGTTGTGACGACCCCATCTGGAGGGCAAATTTTGCTGGATAAGGGTTTTTATAACATCACCGGCCTGGCCTGGTCTGGCAAGGGCAGGGTCAAGAAAGTTGATGTGTCGGTAGACGGAGGTCGAAACTGGCGGCAGGCACGCCTCGAATCTCCCGTGATGTCCAAGGCATTGACGCGTTTCAACATGGACTGGGTGTGGGATGGAAAGCCAGCCATCATCCAGAGTCGGGCCACTGATGAAACGGGTTTTGTGCAGCCTACATACAAGCAGTTGCGTGCTGTGCGGGGCACACGCTCCATCTATCACAACAATGCCATTCAGTCGTGGCTGGTTCAGGAAAATGGCGAGGTGAAAAATGTCCAGCTTTCGTAATGCATTAATCGCAACGGCGGCTTTCACGGTCGCCTGTTGGGCAAGTGCACAGACGGGTATGCAGTTTCCTGGTATCGGCCGTGCGGCTACTCCGAAGGAGGTGATGGCCTGGGATATTGATGTGCGCCCCGATTTCAAAGGGCTGCCTGCAGGGTCGGGATCTGTTGCCAAAGGGCAGGATATCTGGGAGAGCCGGTGTGCCCAGTGTCATGGTGTGTTCGGTGAGTCGAACGAGGTATTCAGCCCTCTGATCGGGGGTACTTCTGCTGATGATGTCAAGACTGGTCGAGTTGCCAGGTTGACTGATCCCACGGGGGGGCGTTCCACGATCATGAAAGTTGCCACAGTCTCAACCTTATGGGACTATATCAATCGGGCCATGCCGTGGACGCAACCAAAGTCGCTAAAGCCGGATGAGGTATATGCAGTAACAGCTTTCTTGCTGAATCTAGGGGGCGTCGTCCCAGACACATTCACGTTATCTGACAAAAACATCGCAGAGGTGCAGGCCCTCATGCCCAATCGTAATGGCATGACGACCAGGCACGCCATGTGGCCTGGCGTCGAGTTCCAGGGGATTAAAGCGCCTGACACGAAAAATTCTGCCTGCATGAAAGATTGTGCAATCGAGCCAACGGTAAGCTCTTTCCTGCCGGATTTTGCACGCAATGCGCACGGTAACATTGCGGAGCAAAATCGGCCGGTTGGTGCCCAGCGTGGGGTGGACACCACTCAACCAGAAAGCAAACAGCCTTTGACCGGTGCATTATCCGGTTCTCAGTTGCCTGTTGCTCCCAAGGTGGCGACTGATCCGTCCAGGGCAGTGTCGACTTCTGTCACGACATCCAGCGTGGCTGGCATAGACAACAAGGCGGCTCAAGTCCTGATTCAGAAAAATAACTGTTTGGCTTGTCACGCGATGGATAAAAAGATTTTGGGGCCTGGTTTTACGGATATAGCCAGGAAGCACGCGGGCAAGACGGAGTACCTGGCGGGTAAGATCAAATCAGGTGGGGCGGGCGTATGGGGCCCGGTTCCAATGCCAGCGCAGACATTGACTGATCCAGAAGCCAGGGCTATTGCCGCCTGGTTGGCTGCAGGCGCGGGAAAATAAGGACCAGGGCTTCATCACTGGCATTCTTATCTATCGGTATTCAATTCATTATCAGGAGAAGACGTATGCAAACTCGTAGACAGACAATCAAGAGCTCGGCAGTTGTAGCCGGGCTTTTGGCATCAACCGGGCTGTTTCCGCAGTTCGCTTTTGCTGCCTATAACACTTCAGCATTTGAAGCCAGGAGCATTCAGGATGCGCTTAAGGCCCTGGGCGCTGTTGCACCAGCCGAGAGCAAGGAGGTCACCGTCACTGGCCCGGACATCGCCGAAAACGGTGCGGTGGTTCCTCTGGGGGTCAGTACCACATTGATTGGCGTCAAGAAAATGCTGATCATGGTCGAAAAAAATCCGGCATCGTTGACGGCGTTGTTCAACATGACTGACAGTATTGAGCCAACCTTCTCGACTCGTGCCAAGATGGGTCAATCTTCCGATGTGTATGCCATTGCCATCATGGGGGATGGCAAGGTTTTGTTCGCCAAGAAGGAAGTCAAAGTCACTCTGGGCGGCTGTGGCGGTTGAAGGGCCGGTTTCTTTGCTTGTAATTTTAGTTTCAAATTCAGGAGTTCAAAATGGCAGATCCGATGCGCATTCGTGCCCAAGCCGCTGGCGATAAAACCACCGTACGCGTTTTGATGGCGCACGAGATGGAAGGTGGACAGCGCAAAGACGCCGCTGGCAAAATTGTTCCCGCCTGGTATATCCAGGAGGTAACTGCCACTCATAATGGCAAAACCGTTCTCACCGCTGAGTGGGGCCCTGCCGTGTCAAAAAATCCATTCCTGCAATTCGTGGTCAAGGGCGCCAAGGCGGGTGACAAGATTGTCGTGAACTGGAAGGACAACAAGGGCGATACGCGAAGCGACGAAGCAACGGTGTCTTGAGTGCAGGTGGCTCTTCTCCAGGGGGCGGGAGCATCTTTTTTTGCTGACTAAAACACTGGAGCAAAGTGACCATGAGGATGAAAAAAACCCTTTCCCTGATTGCGATACTGAGCCTGTCGGCCACTGCCGCGTGGGCGCAAAAATCAGCTGTTCAATCGATTGAAGAATATCGGCTCATGCTTCAGGACGGGAACCCTGCAGATCTGTTTGAGGCGAAAGGCGAGGCCCTTTGGAAGCAAAAGCGCGGCCCCAAGAATGCATCTCTGGAGCAGTGCGACCTCGGCAAAGGGCCTGGCGTATTCAAAGGTGCTTTTGTTGAGCTTCCGCGTTACTTTGCAGATACCAATCGGGTACAAGATCTGGAGTCGCGCTTGCTGACCTGTATGGAAACGCTGCAGGGATTGAATGCAGCCGAAATTGCCAATACTCCCTTTGGCAGGGGTGAGCAAAACAATATGACTGCGCTCGCTACCTGGATTGCTGCCGGGTCCAAAGACAAGAAATTCAATTTGTCACAAAGCCACCCCAGGGAAAAAGTGTTCTATGAAGTAGGTAAACGGCTTTTCTTCCAGCGCGCAGGAGCGCATGATTTTTCCTGTGCATCCTGCCATGGCCAGGACAACACACGTATCCGGTTGCAGGATTTGCCCAATCTCACGAAGAACCCTGGTGATGGCGTTGGTTTCGCAGCATGGCCGGCCTATCGTGTGTCCAATGGGCAGATGTGGGGCATGCAGCAGCGGCTAAACGATTGTTATCGGCAGCAACGGTTCCCCTACCCCGGATTTGGGAGTGATGCGACGATTGCGTTGGGTGTTTACCTGGGTGTCAATAGCAAAGGCTCCGCATCCATTGCTCCGGCAATCAAGCGTTAAGGAAGCAGGGGATCACCATGAAAAAATCTCTCAAAATCACGTTGTCCATCGTGACGGTTGCAGCTGTGATGGCAGGATGCGCAACCGGCACTGGTGCGATTGATCTGGACAGACTCACCGCAGACATTGTCAAGACGTCATTCAGGGATCAGGGAATTGTCAAGGCAGCAAGCCTGGTCGATACCGACGAAACCAACAAGGCCTGCAGTGCGGCTGACGCGGCAGGAAAGCCTCTGGATGATGCAAAAGCCAAAGCCATCGAGGCAATGAACCTCAAGGCCGTCAAATGGCCGACTGATGGCAAGTTCATGGGTGATTGGAAAGAAGGCGAGAAACTCGCCCAGAGTGGGCGCGGACTGACCTGGACCGACGATGTAACTACGCCGAATGGCGGCAATTGCTATAACTGCCATCAGATCGACAAAAAGGAAATATCGTTCGGCACCATAGGGCCCAGTCTCTACAACTACGGCAAGTTGCGCGGAGTGGCTGATCCAGCCAGTGCGGCCGCTAAACCCATCGTGGAATACACATGGGGCAAGGTCTGGAACAGCAAGGCTTACAACGCGTGTTCCAACATGCCGCGTGCAGGCCATATGGGCATACTGACTCAGGCTCAGGTAGCAGACATCATGGCTCTGCTTCTCGACCCGAAATCGCCAGTCAACCAATAGCTCTCATTGGACCCGACTTCCCCGGTCGGGTCTTTTTTCTCATTGTTAATTCAGTGGTTGCGAATTTATGAATTTAAGCAAACGTGAATTTTTTCAGGTGCTGGGTGCCGGCACCATGGCGGGCATGGGTCTCGGAACCTACGCCGACGCTGATGCAGCAACCGCCGCGAATGGTCTTTATGACATTCCGAAGTTTGGCAACGTGTCGTTTCTGCACATGACGGATTGTCATGCGCAACTCAAACCGATCCATTTCCGCGAGCCCAGCATCAACATTGGCCTGGGGTCCATGAAGGGTAACTTGCCCCATCTGGTGGGAGAGCATTTGCTCAAAGTGGCGAAAGTCCGCCCTGGCACCGCCGAAGCTCACGCTTTGAGTTATCTGGATTATGAGAAAGCTGCCAGACGCTACGGCAAGGTTGGTGGTTTCGCGCACCTGGCTACTCTGGTGAAACGCATGAAGGGCAGTCGTCCCGGTGCCTTGCTTCTGGATGGCGGTGATACCTGGCAGGGTTCCGGTACCTCGTTGTGGACCAATGGCCAGGATATGGTGGACGCCTGCAAACTTCTGGGTGTGGATGTGATGACGGGCCACTGGGAATTCACACTGGGTATGGACCGTGTGAAGGAAATTATCGAGAAAGACTTTGCCGGCAAGGTCGATTTTGTGGCGCAAAACGTCAAAACCAACGACTTTGGTGACCCGGTGTTCAAGCCTTATGTCATTCGTGAAATCAATGGTGTGCCCTGCGCCATCATCGGGCAAGCCTTCCCCTACACACCCATTGCGAACCCGCGCTACATGGTTGCCGACTGGGCCTTTGGTATTCAGGACGAGAACATGCAGGTGATGGTGAATGAGGTGCGTGGCAAAGGCGCACAAGTGGTGGTGGTTCTCAGCCACAACGGTATGGACGTAGACCTCAAGATGGCCAGCCGCGTCAGCGGTATCGACGCCATCATGGGCGGGCACACGCACGATGGCATGCCCGTGGCGACACTGGTAGCCAACAAGGGTGGTAAAACCATCGTGACCAATGCCGGCTCCAACAGCAAGTTTCTGGGCGTGCTGGACTTTGATGTCAAAGACAAAAGGGTTGCTGATTTTCGCTACAAGCTGCTGCCCATATTTGCCAACATGCTGCCGGCTGATCGCGAGATGGACGCACTTATTACCAAAATTCGTGCTCCCTATGAGACAAAACTGGCTGAAAAACTCGCTATTACGGAAGGCACTTTGTACCGTCGGGGTAACTTCAACGGCACCGGCGACCAGTTGCTTGTGGATGCCCTCATGGACGTACAAGGCGCTGAAATTGCGTTCTCACCCGGTTTCCGTTGGGGCACCACACTGTTGCCTGGCCAGGCTATCACACGCGAATGGCTGATGGACATGACGGCTACCACCTACTCCTATGCGACCGTAACTGAAATGACGGGTGAAACCCTGAAAACCATTCTGGAAGATGTGTGCGACAACCTTTTCAATCCGGACCCCTATTACCAGCAAGGGGGTGACATGGTTCGTGTGGGTGGTTTGCAATACAGCTGCAATCCGACTGAATCAATCGGCAAACGTATTGTGGACATGCGTTTGCGCGGGCAGCCAATTGAGGCCTCCAAGAAATACAAGGTTGCTGGCTGGGCCCCTGTGGCAGAGGAAGCCAGGAGCGCCGGAAATATGATGATGTGGGATGTTGTCGAGACTTGGCTCAGAGCAAGCGGTCGCAAGATCAGTCCGCGCCGGCTTAATACGCCGAAGCTTGTTGGTGTTGAGTTGAATCCGGGCTATGCCGTTTGAGTCGATAGTGGGTTGCACGCTGATGGCCGATCCCGTTTCGTGCTCGACGCCGTAGTTATTCTCAATCTGCAGATGTGGCCGATCCCGGTTTTTGCTGGCGAAACTGCCAGACCAGATGAGTCGCCAGTGCAAAGAACACCACGCCGCCACCGATCAGGGTTCGGGCACCGGGGATTTCATCGTGCACCAGCCAGACCCAGATTGGGCCCAGCACCGGCTCGGCAACTCCGATCAGCGCTGCCAGGGCTGACGGAAGCAGTGGCGCGCCCGTTGCAAAAAAAGCCATGCCCAGCCCCAGGTTCAGTGCGCCAAACAGAAACAACAAAAATGCATCGGTGCCATTGACGTGAAAGCCACTGGCCAGGGTTGATGCGATAACTGCCCCGGTGAACGTGCCCAGGCAGACTGCCGGCATCATCTGGACGTTGGCATGCCGGCGGGTAATGACTGTCGCCGCCGCAAACGCAATGGCGATGAGCAGGGCCAGCCCGTCACCCACGGGTGACACCTGGCCGCCGATGGAGCCAGACACCATGATGCCCACGCCGACAATCACCGCGGCAATGGCCAGCCAGGTCGTGCCGGCCACCTGTTCGCGAAACAGTGCAAACGCCATGAGCGCAGCGAACAGCGGCACGCCGGCCTGCATCAGCAAAATATTGGCAACGGTTGTGTAGGAAAGTGCCACCACAAACGAGGTGGACGCCGTGGTGACACACAATGCAACAGCGCAGCCTGCAATCCCCATGGAGCGAAACAGCTGCCAGGTGCCGCGCAGGCCGTCGCGCCAGAGCATGAAGCCGAGCAGAAATGTTGCTGCAAAAAAGGATCGCCAGAAGACAATGACCCAGCTGTCGGTGATGCTCAAAAATCGGGCAATGGTGCCGCCCAGGCTCCAGACCGCAGCCGAACAGAAAACCAGCAAGATGCCGCGCGGCACAGGGTGAGATGGTCGCATGCTTGCGGCTTATCGGGTTGGCAGTTCAAACACCAAACAAGTCGTGGTGGCATGAGCATACAGTGTCCCATCTGGGCCGATTAGCCGTGCTTCGGCCGTGGCGAGTTGTCGCCCACAATGAATGACCATGCCTTCAGCCCGTACGCGTTGTACTTTGGGCATGATGGCCTTGACCAGATTCACGCTCAACTCGGCTGTGGTGTAGCCGCGCCCCGGCGGCATCATGGTGTGCACTGCACAGCCCAGCGCAGAATCGAGCAGGGTTGCAAACCAGCCACCGTGCACGGAACCCATTGGGTTGAGATGTTGGGTGCCCGGTGTGCCCTGGAAAACAGTGCGGCCCCGTTCGGCCTCCATAAGCAGGAAATCCAGTGTCTTGGCAATGGGTGGATAGGGAATTTCTCCACGCAGCATGGCCTGCATCATCTCCAGACCAGTCTTGCCGGCAATCTGGTCTGGCAGTGAGATGCCAGGACCGGGGCCTGCGTCTATCAGGTCGCGTATGTGCTTTTCCTGCTCTATCCAGGTTTCCAGTTGATTGATTGTGTTCATGTGATTCAAACCAGTGCCGTGCCATGAAACAGGCTAACAAATGCGTTGGCGTCTTCCCGCACGCAGGATGCGCCTTTACCGGGCTTGTAAATCGCTGAGCCGATACCAAAGCCATCGGCACCTGCTGCAAGCCATTTGGTCATATTACCGGGTGTGATACCGCCCACCGGCAGCATCAGCGTGCCTGCAGGTAGCACTGCCTTCATGGCTTTGAGCGTCACCGGGGACGCGATTTCTGCCGGAAACAGTTTGAGTCCATGAGCACCGGCTGCGAGGGCGCCAAAGGCTTCAGTGGGGGTGGCGATGCCGGGCAGGCAGATCAGGCCAAGCCGCACCGCCTCTTTCACCACATGAGAATTGAAATTGGGCGAAACGATCAGTTGCCCACCAGCGGCGTGTACATCGCGAACCTGCTCTGTGGTGAGAACCGTTCCGGCGCCGACCAGCGCAGTCGGATGGTTTTTAACCAGCAGGGCAATACTGGCCAGCGGTTGTGGCGAGTTGAGTGGCACTTCCAGCAGGCCAAAACCTGCGCCCGTTAACACTGCGCCAATGGCGGGGGCTTCAGCTGGCGCCAGGCCCCGCAGAATGGCTATCAGGGGCAGTTTGGCAAATGCGGCGGCGAATTTGTCAGCAGGAGTCATCGTCTTTTATATATCAAACAGGAGCAGTTGACTGGGCCAGTGATCTGGACAGCGTGAACAAGCCGGCCCAGGTGGCCTCAGCGCCAAACAGGCGGGACTGCACGCCATGCAAAGCCAGAACCTGTGCGTAGCGCTGGGTGAGGGCAGGCGCGCCGATCAGGTTCACGCTGGAGCCCTTGACCAGCCTTTGCGCACCAACCTCTTCACCAATGATCAAGCCTGACAGATAGCTGGCCAGCGCGGACGCGCTCATGCGGGAGAACAGCGACAGCGTGCGCGCGCTGAATGCGTTGTGAAGCAGCCCTGCGCCTTCGCGAGACTGGTTCACACCCTGAATAAACGCGGCTTCATCAAAGGGTGCGTCCGGGTCAACCGTTTTGGCCAGAATGGACTGACGGCTCAGCAGTGCATAAAACTCACCCGTCATGAAGGTGCGAAAACCCGTTACACGACCTTTAGATACCTGAGCCCATTTGTTGTGCGTGCCAGGCAGCACGAATACGCCGTCGTGTAGACCTGACAACTGCATCACGCCCAGAATTTGTACCTCTTCGCCGCGCATTACATCAGGAATTGTGGCCAGCCCGGCGACGGCAGATGGGTGCTCACAACTCAGGCCCGGCACGATAGCGATGCGGGCATTCGGCAGCCCCTGGGGCGCATCGGTAATCCAGGTCAACCGTGCTGCAACTTTATCAAACCCGGCGGGGCAGGGGCAGTAGGGCGTTTCAACCCAGCCTTGTTTGCTGCCTGCCATGCCGGATATTAGGCAAAAAGAGCCGCCAGCCCTTACCCAATCTCCAAAGTTTGCTTCAAAAACAGTAGCAAATTCGCCCGGTGCCACCGTTTGAATGCCACGTGGCAGAGACTTTTCTTCGAGCACGTGGCCTTGGGCATCCAGCCGCGCAGCGCGTAACGAGGAAGTGCCCCAATCAACGGCAAGCAGGGTGGAAGGTGGTTGGCTCATGCGCTGATCGTACCAGTGCTGTCATACCGTCAACATGCTGCCAGAGAGCAGAACGTGTATCCCCGGTGGGCCGGTTTTGACAGCGTGAATCAGGGCCTTGCTTACCTGGCCGGCATCAATGGCTTTGTAGTTGGCGGGGATCAACGGGTTGAAAGCAGGCATCGCCGCCAACCCCAGTTTTTCGCCCAGGTTGCACAGCGGCGGGCCGACGGCCCACGCTGTGAACGGTTGCGTAATGTTTATCGGTTAAAAGAGCCGCGAGAACCGCCTGGCCCACGAGACCCGTTGCCCCCGCCACCAAAGCCACCCGACCCGCCACCGGAACGTCCGCCGCCACCGCCGCCATAAGAGCCTCCATTGCGATTGCCGCCGCCATAACCACCGCCGCCACCGCCCCGGCGTGCGCCGCTGCGTTCAGCCATCATGTCTACGCTGGTGCGCATCGGGTCAGGCTGGCCACCTTGTGCGGGGCGGGGTGCTTGTCCACCGTTCCCGCCGCCGGAACGGCTGCGATCCTGTGGAGGGCGTGCGCCGAAGCTGCGCCCTGCATGGTCTGCCGGTTGCGCATCGCCGCGCACGCCTGAACCACCACCGCCGTTGCCACGGTTGTTTCCACGACCGCCGCCGCCCTGGCCGCCACGTCCACCACCACCGTTGCCGCCGCCGCTTCCACCCCGGTCACCCTGTCCTGCACGGTTGTCACGCACGCGTTGCAACATTTCTGTGCGCGCGTTGCGTGCCGCTGCCTGCATGACATCGCGGCTCGGTGGTTTGCCTGCGCCACCCCAGATGGTCTGGCGGCCCATGGCAATGGGCTCGGCCTTTTCACCGGGTTCGGGTGCAAAGCCTTCAACAATTTTGACTTCAATGTTTTGCTTGGTGAAACGCTCAATGTCTTGCATGAAGCCTTCTTCATCCAGACACACCAGGTTCACGGCTGCGCCATCAGCACCCGCGCGGCCCGTGCGGCCAATGCGGTGCACATAGTCTTCACTGACGTTCGGGATTTCATAGTTCACCACGTGCGGCAGATCATCAATGTCGATGCCGCGGGCAGCGATGTCGGTAGCGACCAATGCGCGAATGTCGCCGCTTTTAAAGCCACTGAGAGCCTGCGTACGCGCAGCCTGGCTCTTGTTGCCGTGCAGGGCCATGGCCTGAATGCCGTTCTTCGTTAAAAACTCGGCCACATTGTTGGCGCCAAACTTGGTACGTGTGAACACCAGCACCTGGCTCCAGTTCTGCTCGTTGATGATGTGCGCCAGCAGGGCCTTTTTCTTGCCACGGCCAACCGGGTGAATCACCTGGGTGATGCGTTGTACGGTGGTGTTGCGTGGGGTAACCTGCACACTTTGCGGGCTTTTGAGCAGCGTGGCGGCGAGGTCACGAATTTCATCGCTGAAGGTGGCCGAAAACAGCAGGCTCTGTTTTTCCTTGGGCACAACAGCCAGCACTTTTTTCACGTCATGGATGAAGCCCATGTCCAGCATGCGGTCGGCTTCGTCCAGCACCAGTATCTGCACCTGGCCCAAGTCCAAAACCCCTTGTTGCAGCAGGTCCAGCAGACGGCCCGGCGTGGCCACCAGAATGTCCACGCCCTTTTTGACGCGGCTGATCTGTGGGTTCATACCAACACCGCCAAAAATAACGGTGGAGGAAAGTTGCAGAAATTTGCCGTAAGTTTGTACCGATTCTTCCACTTGGGCGGCCAACTCGCGCGTTGGTGTGAGCACCAGTGCACGGATGCCGTTGCCGCCAAATTTGTTCTGGGCGCTGCGGCTCATGCTCAGTTTGTGGAGCATTGGCAACACAAAGGCAGCTGTTTTGCCGGTTCCCGTCTGGGCGCCACCGAGTAAATCGTGGCCTTCCAGTATCACGGGAATGGCCTGTGCCTGGATGGCGGTGGGGGTTTCGTAACCATGCTCGCGCACGGCTTTAACAATGGCCGGAGCCAGCTTCAGATCTTCAAAGTTCATGGATTGAGGCGCCCATCCAGGGCGCTTGGGATATCGGCCTGTCCCAGTGTCAAGACGCTGGGCCAGTGAAAGGCAGATAGATTCAAAAACGGGGCAAGCACGAAAGTTTATGCCCCAGCAAGTTGCTGCTATCGCGGGCAACTGGAGCGCCACGATGTTCGGGATTATCGCATGGTTGGCCTTTTTGACTGAAAAGTGGCAATGGAAGTTGAACTCCGCTAACTCGCAACAAGATGTTACCGCCATGTCCTTGTCGACCGGTAACAGTGAGAATCAGAAAAGTTGGAGCCCGATGCCGGACATCGGAGCCGTGCTTGATGCAAGGAACTTGGTCAATGAAGAAATTTCTGTTGCGGCGAATAGGCGTTGCGAGCAATGAAACGATTGCACGCCCGTCATTGGCCGATTGCATGGAAATTGTCCTCACTCAAGCAGATGCGTTGATTGGAGATGTGCTGGAAGGGTTGACCGTCTCCATCACCCGATCGGGCACCAGCCGCTCTGCGCATGACATGAGTCCGGGGTGCAAATTGGCCATACAGCAACTCAATGCCGACGCCGGGGCTGTTCGAAACACCTTTGAGGCAGAGTTACGGCAGGCGGTTTTTCATGGCGGGTCGCAGGATTCGGTAGAGCCGACGTTGGTGCGTTTTGCGGACATTCAACTTTTGGACACACGTGAAATCGATGAAAGCATCGAATTTGCGCTCGCGCAACAAGAGGTATTCCTGGCTGTGGACGATGTATTGCCTCCTTTTTCTGCTCTCGTCAGCGGGCTACTGGGGTGGATCACTGTTCAGGCGCACCTGAATCCACTGAAACCCGATGTGTTTGTCCGAGCCTTGCATCGGAGCCTGATGCTGCATGTTCCTGATGACGCCGTGCGGTCCGTGTTACTGACGCCGGCAGCCGGGTTGCTGGGAGTCAGTCTGCGGCAGCTTTACAGGGAAGCGTCGGACTGGCTGCGGTCTCAGGGCGTCGAGCCAGCCGATCCGCTGGGGGCTCGGCCTGCAGGCGACAGCGCGGGTTTAAGAGTCAAGCCGGTGGAAAACACCGTGACACGGACTCTGTTGACGCTTGACAAGTTGCGCCGACTTCTCTCTGGTGAACTGGAAATGGGCCCTAGCAACGCGAATATGAAGGACTTCATGCATACCGTCCCGGCGTCGTTCGTGGCATTGCAGGACCTCAAGCTGATCGAGCCGATGATGAAGCGTCTGGCCCAACGTTCAGCGCAAACGGCGTCCAAAGAAACAGGTGTGTCGCCACGCAAGGCCACTCCTGCACAAGGTGTCGGTGAACATACCCAGAGCAAACAGCTGGGTATCCAACTAGGTAAAGAGGTGGTTCGCATGATGCTAGACCATCTCATGCTGGACCAGCGGCTGCTGCCCAAGGTCCGCAAACAGCTTAGACTGGTGGAGCCTGTGTTGATGCGACTCTCCAAATCAGACCCTCGTTTTTTTTCAGAACGCCAGCACCCTGCACGTCAATTTCTGGAGCGGATGACTCATCGCAGCCTGGGTTATTTAACCGAGAGTGATGAGGGGTTCGTCAAATTTTTGAAATCGGTATCGGACGCAGTCGAAATGCTGACCAAAGGGACGGGGGATGCAGCGTCTTTTTCCCAAGTGTTGCAGGAGCTTGATGAGAGTTGGGCCAATGATGAGATGGTTCAACGTCATCGTCAGGAAGCGGCCGCTCGGGCATTACTCCATGCCGAGCAGAGAAACCTGCTGGCGCAACGTCATGCAGGTGAATTCAAGGCACGATTTTTCGATCAGACGTTACCCGACTTTGTGACTGAATTTTTGTTTGGCCCTTGGTCACAGGTGGTGGCTGAATCACAGCTCGGATGTGTAAACGCAACGACTGATTCACAAGGGTATTTGACCCTGGTTGATGATCTGGTCTGGAGCGTGAGGTACCGGTTGACCCGACGCAACCCGGCACGGCTTGTTCGCTTGGTGCCACAACTACTTGGTCAAATCCGCCAGGGTCTTCAGCTGATTGATTTCCCGCAGGAGCGTGTTTCGGCATTTTTTGATGAATTGATTACCCTGCACGAGACTGCCTTTGAGAGTCATCGAACTGCAGTTGCTGCAGATCACGGTGAATCGCAGGAAGTTGACCTGGATATCGAGTTTGCCCCCATCCCGAAAAATGTAGTGGATCAGGTGGAAGGGGATGAGGGGGCTGTTTCATGTCTTCCAGAATCGGCAGCGTTTTGGGTAGCAGACGATGAGTCGGGAGGGGCAGACTACCAGGGGGCCGAGGCGGCGACAGCCATGGATTTTTCTGAAAAACCGAAAAACCAGGTGTTGGGAGCGGTCAATACCTGGCCGCTTGCAGCATTAGGGCTTGGATCCTGGGTTGAGTTGCTGCTAAATGATACGTGGGTGCGGGCCCGGTTGACTTGGTGCAGTCCGCATCGCACTTTGTTTATGTTCATATCTGGTGCGGGGCTGGCGCATTCCATGTCGCGTCGAACGATGGAAAGACTGGGCGCACAGAACAGGATCCGCGTGGTATCCCGAGGAGACCTCATTGACAATGCGCTAGACGCTGTTGCCCAGACGGCATTGCAAAACGAACTGGGTGTAGCCCACCAGACACGGCAGCCGGAAAAATAGCGTGACAGGTTCCGAGACGGGACAGGATTGCTGGGCACAGCCGATAATGCGAGCTTTACCTCCTGTTAGAACTTACCCCATGGCTCAATACGTTTTCTCCATGAACCACCTCGGCAAAATTGTTCCGCCGAAGCGATTTATTCTCAAAGACATTTCCCTGAGTTTCTTTCCGGGGGCAAAAATCGGTGTATTGGGTACCAACGGTTCTGGAAAATCCACGTTGCTCAAGATTATGGCGGGTGTTGATAAAGAGTTTGAGGGCGAAGCCATCCCAATGGCCGACCTGAATATAGGCTACTTGCCGCAAGAGCCTCAGTTGGACCACGGACAGACAGTGCGTGAGTGTGTGGAAGCGGGTATGGGTGATGCGTTGAAGGCCAAGGCCCGTCTTGAAGAAATTTATGCTGCTTATGGAGAAGATGGCGCTGATTTTGACAAACTCGCAGAAGAGCAGGCGAAAATGGAAGCCATCATTGGCAGTTCGGGCACCGATTCCGAGCATCAGCTTGAGATTGCTGCCGATGCGTTGCGCTTGCCACCATGGGATGCCAGGGTTGGTCTGCTGTCGGGTGGGGAGAAGCGCCGGGTCGCCTTGTGTCGACTGCTCCTCTCCAAGCCTGACATGCTGTTGCTCGATGAGCCCACCAATCATCTGGATGCCGAATCGGTGGACTGGCTGGAGCAATTTTTACAGCGCTATCCGGGTACTGTCGTAGCCATTACCCATGACCGCTACTTTCTGGACAATGCGGCCGAGTGGATTTTGGAACTAGATCGCGGTGCAGGCATACCCTACAAGGGCAACTATAGCTCTTGGCTAGAGCAAAAACAGGAACGGCTGGTCCAAGAGCAAAAGGGCGAAGAGTCACGGGCCAAAGCGCTTAAAAAGGAGCTTGAGTGGTCCCGACAGAATCCCAAGGCGCGTCAAGCCAAGAGCAAAGCCCGCCTGGCCCGTTTTGAAGAGCTGTCAGATTTTGAATACCAGAAGCGAAACGAGACCAACGAAATCTTCATCCCCGTCGCGGATCGACTGGGAAATGAAGTCATCGAGTTTGTCAAGGTCAGCAAATCCTTTGGTGATCGTTTGCTCATTGATAATCTGAGTTTCAAAATACCAGCGGGTGCCATTGTCGGCATTATTGGCCCCAACGGCGCAGGCAAATCCACGTTGTTTCGCATGATTGCGGGCAAGGAAGCTCCCGGCAGCGGGGAAGTCAAAATTGGCGCCACAGTCAAGATGGCATTTGTAGACCAGAATCGGGACGACCTGTCGAACGAAAAGACCGTCTGGGAAGACGTGTCAGGTGGGCTTGATATTCTCAATGTTGGCAAGTTCCAGATGGCCAGTCGCGCCTATTGTGGGCGATTCAATTTTAACGGTGCAGATCAACAAAAACGTGTGGGCACATTGTCAGGTGGTGAACGTGGGCGCCTGCACTTGGCAAAAACCCTTATTGCAGGTGGCAATGTGTTGATGCTGGATGAGCCGTCCAACGACCTGGATGTGGAAACGCTGCGTGCGTTGGAAGATGCTTTGCTGGAGTTTGCAGGTACGTTGATGGTGATTAGCCATGATCGATGGTTTCTGGACCGTATTGCCACGCATATTCTCGCCTGTGAAGGGGACAGCCAATGGACCTTCTTCGACGGAAATTATCAAGAATACGAGGCCGACAAAAAGAAGCGTTTGGGCGAAGAGGCTGCCAAGCCCAAGCGGATGCGGTTCAAAGCTTTGAAATAGTAAGCGTCAAGTCCTGATCTTTTGGCGGAGGAAGGTACCGCCAGACGCACTCAGTGTGAACTGACCGATCAATGCCCAAGTATTTTGGATAGGAAGTCTTTGCTGCGTTCGTTTTGTGGATTGTTGAAGAAGTCATGCGGATTATTTTGCTCAACAATCTGTCCTTGGTCCATGAAGATGACCCGGTCAGCCACTGCCTTGGCAAAACCCATTTCATGGGTCACACACAACATGGTAATACCCTGACCGGCCATCTCGATCATCACATCGAGCACTTCCTTGATCATCTCGGGGTCCAGTGCAGAAGTGGGCTCATCAAACAGCATGATCTTGGGCGTCAGGCACAAAGCCCGTGCGATGGCTACGCGCTGCTGCTGGCCACCGGATAGTTGCAGCGGGTACTTGCTCGCCTGCTCGGCGATCCGGACCCGCTTGAGTTGGATCATGGCCTTTTCTTCCGCCTCCTTCTTGGGCATCTTCCCAACCCACATGGGTGAAAGTGTCAAATTTTCCAGCACGGTCAGGTGAGGGAACAGGTTGAACTGCTGAAACACCATGCCTACTTTTTTTCGAATGCCGTCTATCGCCTTGACATCGTCGGTCAACTCGACACCATCAACATACAGATGACCCTGTTGGTGTTCTTCCAGACGATTGATACAGCGAATCAACGTTGATTTACCTGAGCCCGAGGGGCCGCAGATAACGATGCGCTCTCCCTGTGCCACGTTGAGATCAATGTCTCGTAACACATGGAAGTTATTGCCATACCACTTGTTGAGCTTGTCAAATTTGATGATCGGTTCTGCCATGATGGGCTGTTATTGGTTGAAGTTGGATGAAACCAGGGCGAGTATCAACGTTGCCTGCCTTTGTTGACCTGTTTTTCAACCCATATGCTGTAGCGGGACATGGAAAAACAGAACGTGAAGTAAATCATCGCTATAAAGAGATAGCCTTCGATTTTGAAAGGACGCCAGTTGGCATCTGAGTTCAGGGCAAGCGACAGTGCGCCAGTTAACTCATACAAGCTGACGATGGTGACCAGTGAGGTGTCCTTGAACAGGCCGATGAAGTTATTCATGATGCTGGGCACCACCATTGCCAGCGCCTGTGGCAACACAATCTTGACCTGCGTTTGCCAGTAGGACAGACCCAGGGTTGCGGCTGCTTCCAGCTGGCCTTTCGGTATGGCCTGCAGACCCCCGCGAATGACTTCAGCCATATAGGCCGCGGCAAAAAGTGTAATGCCGACCAATACCCGGATCAGGACATCGATCGAGAAGCCCTGTGGCATGAACAGCGGAAACATGAACGATGCCATGAACAAAACGGAGATCAGGGGTACGCCTCGTATAAGTTCAACATAAATGGTGCAGAAGGTGCGTATGGCCGGCAAGGTCGACCGTCGGCCAAGGGCTACGACCATGGCAATGGGAAAAGCCATCACCATGCAAAGAGAGGCCAGCAGGATGGTCAGCGGCAACCCACCCCAGCGGTCCGTTTCCACTTGAGCGAGCCCCGGAATGTTGCCGTACATCAGTAAAAAGAAAATAGTTAGCACGACCATCCAGAGAATCATCAGCCATGATTTCCAGAATGCGCGCATGCAACTGACGATTAGCAGGCCAAGCATCAAGCTGGTGGCAACCAAAGGGCGCCATTGCTCTTCGAATGGATAGCGGCCAAACAGGATGATGCGGTATTTTTCTGCCACCACGCCCCAGCAAGCGCCAATACCCTCTACACGGCACGCATCAAAATCTGGAATCCATGATGCGCGGAACAATGCCCAACTGAGCAATGGAGGAATTGTGGAGAGAAGAATGGCACCGATGACAACAGTCATTAACCCGGTCACCCAGTCGCCGAACAGGTTGATTCGTATCCACGCGACGATACCTTCGGTCTTCACCGGAGCCGGGCGTGGATCAATAGGCAGAAAGGTTTGAGCCGACATATTGATTGTCTTGCGTTTCAACGTTCCTTGATTGCCGAGCGGGTGTTGTACCAGTTCATCAGCAAAGACGTGGTCAAAGATGTTGTGAGATACACCAGCATCACAATGGCGATGCACTCTACTGCACGCCCGGTCTGGTTGAGTGCGGTATTGGCAATAGACACGACGTCTGGATAGCCAATGGCTACCGCCAGAGAGGAGTTTTTGGTCAAGTTGAGAAACTGGTTGGTCATCGGAGGGATGATTACCCGAAGGGCCTGCGGCAGCATGACCAATTGCATGCTTTGACTCTGGTTGAGGCCCAGGGCCGAGGCTGCTTCACCCTGTCCGCGGGCTACCGAGCTGATACCCGCACGAACCACTTCAGCAACGAAAGCAGCCGTATAGACAGTCAGCCCCAGCAGCACCGACAAAAACTCGGGGGTGAGTGAACCACCTTTTTCAATGGAAAAGTCGCCTTTAACAGGGAATTCGAACTGTGCCGGGCCGCCACCCGCAAACCAGCCTAATACACCCATGACCACGAAGAGGGCAAGCGGTATCCAGAACATGCTTCGGAGTTCGCCTGTAGCCTCAAACTGCTTGTAAGACCAGCGACGGTAAACAAATGCCAGTGCCGCACCAGCTACCAATCCGATAACACCCCATAGATGGCCGACTTCCCAGATCGGGATTGGAAAACTCAGCCCACCTTTGCTCAAAAATAGCGGACCCAGGGTCCACGCGTCAGCGGCCGCGGGCAGAACTTCGGTGAATAGCAGGTACCACATCAACAACTGCAACAGCACAGGCACATTGCGGAAAAACTCAACGTAGGTATAACAGACGCCGCGCACCAGTGCATTGCGTGAGAAACGGCCAACGCCCAGGAGTGTGCCTAGAATAGTCGTGAGAATAATGCCGATGATGGCTACACGCAGCGTGTTGGCAAGACCAACGAGAAAAGCTTGCCAGTAAGGCTGGCTGGATTCAAACGGGAAAAGGCTCTCACCAATGTCAAAACCAGCAGGCCCCTTGAGAAAGTCAAACCCGCTCTGGATGCCACGCACCTGCATGTTGTGCAACGTGTTGGATGCCAGCCACCAGGCACCCATTGCCACAAGACCGATGGCAATGACCTGGTAAATGAGGCCTCGAAAAGCCTGACTACGCCAGGACCAGTTTTTCTTTTTGGGAGGGGATTTCTGGGTCATGGGCCTACTTCCGATGCGCTGGCTCAAAGCGATAACTATAAAAAAACTGCTGCCGGACCATCAGCAGGGTTCCGGCAGCAGTTTTAGTCAGCTTGCGAATGGATTAGCGAACCGGGTAGGCGTACATCAGACCGCCCTTGTTCCACAGATTGTTAATACCGCGTGGGAGATTCAACGGTGTTTTCGGGCCAACATTGCGCTCGAAGCTTTCACCATAGTTGCCTACAGACTTGATGACACGAGCCATCCAGTCTTTGTCCAGACCCAGCAGTTTGCCGGTATCCTCATTGCCACCACCCAGCAGGCGTTGCACTACCGGATCGGTGCTGGTCGATTTCATCTGGTCCACGTTGGCTTGTGTCACGCCATATTCTTCTGCTTCCATCGTGCCGTAGATAACCCACTTGACGATGGCGAACCATTCGTCATCACCGCGTCTCACCATGGGCCCGAGTGGTTCTTTGGAGATCAGATCAGGCAGGATCATGTGCTCTTTGGGATCCTTGGCAACCTTGCTGCGGGTCGAAGACAACCCGGAGGCATCGGTTGTGTAGGCTATGCAACGACCGGTAAAGTATGCATTCTCAGCAGCCTCAAGCTTTTCAAACACCACTGGCTTGATGCTCAGTCCATTGGCTTTGGAGTAGTCTGTCAGGTTCTTCTCGGTCGTGGTGCCGGACTGCACGCATACAGTCTGGCCTTTCAGCTGCTTGGCGCTCTTCATTTTTGTCTTGACTGGCACCATGAAGCCCTGGCCGTCGTAGTAGTTCACAACAGTGGCACTCAGACCCAGGGAGGCATCACGGGTCAGCGTGAACGTGGTGTTACGTGCCAACACATCCACCTCGCCAGACTGCAATGCGGTGAAGCGCTGCTGGGCGTTCAGGGGTACGTATTTCACTTTTTCTGCATCGCCCAAGGTGGCTGCCGCGAGGGCTTTGCACACGTCAATGTCCAGGCCGGACCATTTGCCGGCAGAGTCGGCAGCTGCAAAGCCAGCCAGTCCGGTGTTAACGCCGCAAACTACCTGCCCGCGCGCCTTGATGGCGTCAACTGTCTTGCCTGCATGGGCCGGCGCAGCCAGCAACGCACCCAACGTGGCGACTGTAGCGGCGGCGAGTTGTACTTTCGAAAATTTCATCTGGTTTGCTCCGGTTAAAAAATACTAGAAGGGGTTTTGTCCGTATTTAACGCACCTTAATAGACACCCATGCACTGTATCGTGTTCATGCAGCATGAGTATCCGGGTTTACTCGTGTAAAGCACGCGCAAGATCCAAGGTGTGACGGGTGTCAGTTTTCCTGCAAACGGCACTGTGTTTCGAGACGGGATGGGCTATTTGGCACCAAATTTCAGCAAACCCGTAGTCAGCGCCGTGCCGCAAACGATGATCACACCGCACATTAGCATCCACAAGGTGAATTGCTCTCCCAGGAAAAGTCCACCATAGGTCAGGGCAAAGACGGGCACTACAAAGGTAACGGCCAGTGCCCGGGCAGGGCCGGCACATTCAATCAGACGAAAGTACAGGGTATAAGCGATGCCGGTGCACACCACGCCTAGCGCCAGCAGTGCAAGCCACGGCTTCAGGCCCGGCATGTTGTGGGGCCAGAACCAGAAAGTCGGGACAGCTAGCCCTATCGTTGCACCAATCTGGCTGCCGGTTGCTGTGGCCAGTGGGTGCACGCCAGTGAGATAGCGCTTGGTGAAACTGGCAGCAATCGCATAACAAACGGCCGCCAGCAGACACGCCAGTACGGCCCAGCCGGTGCCGCCGGGCTTGAAGCTGGCTTTTTCCCCAGCCAGCAGTAAAACACCGCCAAACCCGATTATCAGGCCCGAAATTCGCGCATTTCCCGGGCGGTCGTTCAGCCACAGCCACGCCACGACAGCCCCAAACAAAGGGACGGTAGCATTCAAAATGGATGTAAGTCCGGTACTGATGGATAGCACTGCGTAAGAAAACAGCGCAAACGGAATGCCGGAATTCAGCAGGCCAACAAACAGGATGGTCACAGCCTTGCGCTGGAGTTCCCCCCAGTGCCCGCTAAGCCACAGGATGGGTGTCAAAAATGCGGCAGCAATAGCCACCCGCAACCCGGCGGTGGCAAATGCGCCAAACTCTGCGGCGCCCATGCGCATGAATAGAAATGAGGCGCCCCAAATGGCTGCCAGGGAAACAAAGTCGATCAGGATGGATTTTTTCATGCAGTTCTGGTGATTTGGGGCCGCCGACGCTCCCGGGAGCGCTCCAGTTTGAGTAAATTGGTTTTCCGGTCCAGCCCACCCGCATAACCAGTGAGTGAACCGTCGGTGCCCAGCACACGGTGACAGGGGATGATGATGCTCACCGGGTTGCGCCCCACGGCCGACCCCACGGCACGTACCGCCATCGGGTTGCCAATCTGCCTGCTGATGTCGCCATAGCTGGTGGTTTGCCCCCGAGGAATTTTAAGCAATGCCTGCCAGACGGATTGTTGAAATAAAGTGCCACCATTGATGTCCAGCGGCAGATCAAAATGACTGTGCCGACCTGCAAAGTAGCCGGAGAGCTGCTGTCTGGTAGCCACCAGAACCGGGTGCCGGTCATTGACGGGCCAGTTGGCGGTGTCCGGGTGATGGCGTTGACCTTCGAACCAGATACCGGCCAGACCCACGTCGGTAGCGGCCAGCGTCATGAGGCCCAGAGAGTCAATGAACGTGCTGGTGACAATGGAGGTGTGAAATTTCATGTGGTGCTCCAGTTTAATGGTTTTTTAAGTGTGAACCCTTATGTGGCAACAACAAGTCGCTATCATTTTTGTAGCCATCAGTCATGTGCCTGACGTCTGGCGCAGTACCCGCATGCGCTGGATGTCCGCAGCCGCGGGCGTTTGTGGTCCGGGTAC
This sequence comes from Pseudomonadota bacterium, assembly GCA_046050465.1. Classification (GTDB taxonomy): domain Bacteria; phylum Pseudomonadota; class Gammaproteobacteria; order Burkholderiales; family Burkholderiaceae_C; genus Egaibacter. The sequence goes on from JBJOPS010000016.1 coordinate 25,221, forward strand.
AGGGTTTGTGCAAATAATGCCGGGCCCACGGGCCACCTCAGTCCCCCAGGTGGTTGGCCCCTTCCACTGCGGATGTTGCTGATGATAGCGGGTGAAATTCTTGTGGAGCGATACCCGCTGTTCGGCAGGTAGGTGGTCAGACTAATAGTCGTGCGCCATCATGGGGACATACAATCTTCACACCCAGGCAGACCGACACGGATCACAAAAAGGAATTGCAAAATGCAAGTGGCATCTTCGATCTTCAAGGCCTACGATATTCGTGGAGTTGTGCCTTCTACTTTGACGGAGCAGGTCGCTGAGGCCATTGGGAAAGCTTTTGGAACCATCGCCCGGCTGGAAGGTGAAACATCGGTGGCGGTGGGTCGTGACGGTCGATTGAGTGGCCCTGATTTGAGTGCAGCCCTGATTCGTGGGCTTGTTGCTGCCGGTCTCGATGTTATTGATGTGGGTATGGTGACCACCCCCATGCTGTACTTTGCAGCCAGCACGTTGTGCGCCAGCGGCATTCAGGTGACCGGCAGTCACAATCCAAAGGATTACAACGGCTTCAAGATGGTGATGCGGGGTCGTGCCATTTACGGAGAGGAAATCCAGAATCTGCGCCGGATGATGGAGGCTGAGAGCTGGTCCCTCAAATCGGGGGGGCGCGTGCGCAACATCAACGTCGAAGCGCCATATCAAGCGCGCATCTTGTCTGATATCAAGCTTGCGCGGCCAATGAAAATTGTGGTGGACTGCGGTAACGGCATTGCCGGGGCATCGGCCCCTGCCATTTTTCGGGCTATCGGTTGTGAGGTCATTGAGTTATTCAGTGAAGTGGATGGCAACTTTCCCAACCACCACCCTGATCCGAGCAAGCCGGAAAATCTGGTTGACCTCATGGTTGCCCTCAAGAATTCTGATGCGGAACTGGGCCTTGCATTTGACGGCGATGGTGATCGGCTGGGAATTGTCACCAAGCAGGGCAACAACATCTATCCGGACCGTCAGATGATTTTGTTTGCCCGTGATGTGTTGTCGCGGACGCCTGGCGGAACGATCATCTTCGATGTCAAATGCTCCCAGCGTTTGGCGCCGGCCATTGCTGACGCGGGTGGCACACCATTGATGTACAAGACAGGTCACTCGCTGATCAAGGCGCGGATGAAAGAAGTGGATTCGCCACTCGGTGGTGAAATGAGCGGCCATATCTTTTTCAAGGAACGCTGGTTTGGTTTTGATGACGGGACCTACGCGGGCTGCCGCTTGCTGGAGATCGTCAGCAGGTCCCCCGATGCGAATGTTGTTCTTGACGCCTTGCCGACGAGCTTTTCCACCCCGGAACTGAATGTGGCCTGCGCGGAAGGCGAGGCCCCCCAGTTAGTCCAGAAAGCAGTTGCTTTCGCCAATTTTTCTGCCCCTGCCCAGATCAATACCATTGATGGTTTGCGGGTTGATTGGCCAGACGGCTTTGGTTTGATGCGCTCATCAAATACGACTCCCGTGCTGGTCTTGCGTTTTGAAGGGCATACGCCAGAGGCATTGCATCGCATTGAAACAGAGATGCTTGCGCTGGTGCACAAAGTAAAGCCTGACGCAAAAATTGGCGCGAGCGCACATTGACTGCCATAACCTGTGGAAGCAATAGCAATGGTGGCCCAATGATCCCTGCGATGAACGCAGATCCTGAAGTTATTGTCTTCAACCTGAAACACCGTTACACAGGCGTTTCAGCCACGGTCAATGCACTGGTTCCCCTTCAGGCTGGACAGTGGCGTCTGGGTTATTGCGGAGGCCTGATGTCTAACGGCGTGCCCGGGATGACCTTGCGCCAGGCGATCAAGCTTTCGTGCACGCCCGCTGCTGGCAGGAGTTTCCGGGTTTGGCACGTTCGCCGTGACCACGAAATGATGGCAGGCATATTTGCGCGCGATGTATTGTGTTTGCCAATTCGACTGGTTTTCACATCGGCGGCCCAGCATTTGCATGGTGCGTTTCCACGATGGCTGATTTCGCGCATGGATGCCGTCATCTCCACGACGGATTTGGCAGCATCGTTTGTACCCAATACAACGGCTGTAGTGCCTCACGGGATAGACCTCCAGCGTTTCGCGAAAGAGCCGGACAAATTGACAGCCTGGAAAGGCAGTGGATTGCCCGGACGATATGGAATCGGTGTGTTCGGTCGCGTCAGGCCGGACAAAGGCACCGATGTCTATGTGGATGCCATGCTTCAGGCGTTGCCGCGCTTGCCAGACGTGACAGCCGTTGTTGCAGGTCTTGCACAGCCACAGCATCAGGCCTTTGAGAAGATGTTGCGCGACAGGATTGCCCACGCAGGCATGTCAGATCGCATCATCTTTCTGGGCGAAGTGCCCGCCAAGGATGTGCATTTCTGGTACCAGCACTGTCTGCTGTGCGTCGCCTGTCCGCGTTATGAGCCTTTCGGGCTGACGCCGTTCGAAGCTGCGGCGACCGGTTGTGCGCTGATTTGCTCCCGTACAGGTGCTTTTGAGCAACTGGTAAAGCCAGGCGTGAACGGCGAGCTGGTTGCGACGGGGGATTCCGCGTCTCTGGCAGAAGCTGTTTTGCGCGTTATGTCTGATGTAGAGGCAGCAAAGCAGATGGGTGAACGGGCACGTGAGAGGGTTGTTCAGGGATTCAGTTTGCAGGCTGAGGCTGCTGGAATCGGACGTGTCTATCAATCGTTGTTTGATGGCAAGAAACCTGAGTTGGCCTGAGCGCTTGACGCTGCTGGCTTATTCCTGCCTGGTTTGGCTTGTCCAGCCATTGCTGAGACGAAAACTTTCCCGCCGGGCAAAACAGGAATCTGAATATGGATTGCTGGTAGATGAGCGTTTTGGGCATTATCAGGATAGTCCCCGAGCTGGAGCGATATGGGTTCATGCCGTTTCACTGGGTGAAGCCCGTGCAGCAGCGTTACTGATCGCTCAACTACGGGTAATGCGGCCGGGCATGTCCCTGCTGTTGACTCACAGCACGGCAACCGGATGGGCAGCGGGCAAATCCGTCTTGCTGCCTGGTGATCGTCAGGTGTGGCTACCCTGGGATACACGCGGCGCGACCCTGCGTTTCCTGAAGCACTTTTCCCCACTCATGGGGGTTTTGATCGAAACCGAGGTATGGCCCAATCTTGTGCAGTCCTGTGTGCAGCTAAACGTCCCGGTGCTGCTGGTCAATGCCCGGCTGAATGCAGCCTCATTCGAGTCTGCCAGGCGGCTGCGATGGCTGTCTGGGCCTGCGTATGCCAACCTGACCAAAGTGCTTGCTCAAAGTGACGCTGACGCCAGGCGATTTGAGCAACTGGGTGCGAAGGTGGACGGCATATTGGGAAATATCAAGTTTGATGCGCAGCCTGCTGCGGATCAGCTAACGCTGGGGAGAAGGTGGCGCAAGTTGCAGGGTTGTCGGCCTGTCTTGGCACTGGTTAGTTCCCGCGAAGGTGAAGAAGCGGCACTGATCACTGCCATATCGGTACGAAAATCCGGCAAAAGGCAGGGGGAGTCTGAATCGGATTGCCCGCGAATTCTCGTGGTCCCTCGCCATCCACAACGGATAGATGACGTAGCCAACCTGTTTCTTGCCGCGGGTTTTACCGTATCAAGACGCACGCAGTGGAAGGGCCAGCCATCGAATGCCGACATCTGGCTGGGCGACTCCATGGGAGAGCTGGCTCTTTACTACGCGATGTGTGATGTGGCCTTGCTAGGGGGCAGTTATGAGCGCTTTGGGGGCCAAAACCTGATTGAGGCTGCCGCGTGTGGTTGTCCCTTGATCATGGGGCCGCATACTTACAATTTTGCTCAGGCTGCTGATTGGGCCGAACAGGCGGGGGCTGCGCGCCGAACGTCTGATATGCAAGCTGGCTTTGATGCGGCGCTTGACTGGCTACAGCAGCCCGAGGTTTTGAAAAGGACTCAGACTGCCTGCCTGAATTTTGCAAACGCCCATCAAGGCGCATCACAAAAGACGGCTGCCGCTATTCTGGATAGTTTGCCTGGGGGGCAGGGAGATTGAAAGCAGCCCACCGAGCTACTTCACCAGCATGGCGTTGATGCCCTGCAAGTCATCAGCCGTTAACGTACCGTTTGCCATCCGCAACTTCAAGCCACCTACCAGCACGTCATAGCGAGCCTTGGCCAGATCACGTTTGGTCTGGAACAACTGGCTCTGTGCATTGAGCACATCAATGTTGATGCGTACACCTACCTGATAGCCAAGCTTGTTGGCATCCAGTGCACTTTGACTGGATGCCTCGGCTGCTTCCAGTGCTTTCACTTGACCCGTACCAGACAGAACGCCGAAAAATGCAGTGCGTGTTCCTTGAGAAGCAGCTCTTTGGGTGGATTCAAGATCGGTTCGAGCCTTGTCTTCCAGCGCCAGCGTTTCCTTGATCCGGTTTTGTGTGGCGAAGCCGGCGAACAAAGGTAGATTGAAGGCCAGGCCAATCGTGGCAACGTTGGTCCGGCTGTCCAGGGTGCTCGTTGATGTGCCGTCGTTGTGTGTAATCGCATAGCTGCCTGTCAAGTCGAGCGTGGGTTTGTGCCCGGCTTCTGCTTTCCGGGTCTCCAGCTGCGCAACATCAAGTGCCAGTCTGGACTGAACGACACCCGGGTGATTTTCTTCAGATTGACTGACCCAAGCGCCCACATCGGATGGAGACAAGGTCGGCAACACCACTGGAGTAGCCAGTGCTTTAGGGGTGGCGGCAGATTTTCCGACAAGTTGATCCAGAGCGATTTTCTTGATACGCAGGTCGTTTTCGGCGGCAATTTCCTGGGCGGTCACCAGATCAAAACGAGCCTGCGCTTCCCGGGAGTCTGTGATCGTCGAGGTGCCCACTTCGAAGTTTCTTTTGGCGGACGCCAATTGCTCTGCCACAGCGGCCTTTTGCGCGGTTACAAACACCCGATTGTCTTGAGATGCGAGCACGTCAAAGTAGGCTTGACTGACTCGCAGCACCAGGTCCTGCTCGGCTGACTTCAATTGGGCTTGCGCGACATCTATCTGTTTTTTACCCTGTTCGTAGCTGGCTACATTGGCGGGTCGGTAAATGGGTTGAGATGTGCTGATCGTTGCCGTCTGAGCGCCAAAGACGCGTTTACCGGCAGACAGGCTGCTGTCAAGGCTGGAACGGGAGACACCTGCCGATAAATTGACTATTGCGTAGATGCCGGCACGTGCCTGATCGGCTCTGGCCAAAGTCGCTTGATACTGTGATTGTGCAGATTTGAACGTGGCGTCATAACTTCGCGCAGACTCATAGAGTTCGACCAGGTTTTGTGCACGCACCGGTACTGTAAAAGCAGTACTGAATGCGATGAACACAGGTAACAAATGAAAGTTGGTCATGATCTTCTTTTCAGAACTTGGTTTGATAGACCTTGAACCAGGCTCAGTACTGTGCAATCGTAGGGTCAATTTCAATCGACCATGCATGAATGCCACCTGCAATATTGACTACTTTGGTGAATCCCTGCTGCTTCAGGAGTGAAGCAACCTGCAGGCTGCGTCCGCCGTGATGACATAGGCAGGCAATGGGTCGTTCCGGGTTGAGTTCAGCCAGCCGCAGTGGAATGGTTCCCATCGGGATCGTCAGCAATTCAAAGCCATCAGCCTTCACACTGGCCAAACGGAGTTCTGAAGGCTCGCGTACATCCAGCACCACAGGATTACCCTGGGTTGCCACTGTCTGGAGCCAGGCTGACAGATGGCCGGGACGTACTTGATCGATCATGTTTTTGGTTGTTGTAGGGCGGGACTGATTCAGGTTTTAAAAATGAAAGCGTGAAGGCTCAGGAAAGTTCATCAACCGGGGCGCAACGGTGTCCCATGGCTGTGAAGTCTGGAATGCGGCTTCTGCGGTACGTGTGACGAGCGTTGCCCGCATCATGGGCTCGTCCCCCACGATGGCCGCCAGTCGGCCACCAATCTTCAGATTGGCCAGCAGTGGTTGAGGTACCTCTGCCACGGAGCCACTTAGCACAATCACGTCAAAGGGGCCTTCTATGGGTACGCCTTCGGCACCATCACCTAGCCGTACTTCCGCGTTATGGATACCGGCTTGTTGCAGGTTGGAGCGGGCCATGGCAACTAATTCGGGGAAAATCTCGAGCGAAATCACGCGCTGTGCCTTATGCGCTAAAAGAGCCGCCATGTAGCCGGATCCAGTGCCGATTTCGAGCACTTTTTCATGCTTGCGAACGGCCAAATCCTGCAGCAGGCGCGCCTCCACACGAGGGGTCAGCATGCATTGTCCACTGGGTAGCGAAATCTCCATATCTGCAAAGGCGATGGCGCGGTGAGCGACTGGCACAAAATTTTCCCTCTGAACCACAGCCAGTAACTGCAAAATTTGGCTATCCAATACGTCCCATGGACGGATTTGTTGCTCAATCATGTTGAAGCGGGCTTGTTCCAGGTTCATTTAGATATTCCGGTGAGTATTGGCCGACATGGGTTAATTTTAGTAAGGTAATGTCAATGTGTGGAGGTCAAGGGGGTTTTGTATCCCAGTTTGCGCTGCACCCAGATAGCCAGATCATCCATATAGCAATAGACCACCGGCACCACGACCAAGGTCAGCAATGACGATGTGATCACCCCGCCGATCACGGCCTGCCCCATCGGAGCACGTTGCTCCGAACCCTCGCTCAGGGCAAAAGCCAGGGGAACCATGCCAAAAATCATGGCCAGCGTGGTCATCAGGATTGGACGCAACCGCACTTTGGCTGCCATCAGCAAGGCCTCATTGCGGGCCATGCCTGGAATATGCGCGCCAGCGTCATCGAGGGTGCTTTCCCGGGCACGAATTGCAAAGTCCACCAGCAAAATGGCGTTCTTGGTTACCAGCCCCATCAGCATCACCACGCCAATGATCGAAAACATGGACAACGTGGAGCGAAACATCAGAAGCGCCAGAACCACACCAATAAGGGTCAACGGCAGTGCAGTCATCAGCGCCAGTGGCTGCAAAAAGCTTTTAAATTGGCTGGCCAGAATCATGTAAATAAACACGATGGCTAACACAAGGGCTGAAATAGCGTACCCGAACGACTCAGCCATTTTTTTGGTGGAGCCGCCAAACTGATACCGGTAGCCGGGCGGGAAGTTGATGCTTTCCAGTGCGGCCTTGATGTCTGCGGACACTTCACCCGCCGAACGGTTGTAAACGTTGGCGTTGATGGCCACTTCGCGTGTCAAGTCACGTCGGTTGATCTGGTTGGGGCCAGTGGATTCCTTAACCGTCGCCACCTGATTCAGGCGCACAACGCGAGGGCTTCCGTCAGCAAGGCTACCCATTGCGAAGGGAATTCGCTCCAGGTCCTCGGGGGTGTTTCGGGCCTCAGGTGCCAACCGCACGTTGACGTCATAGGTCTGGTCGTCCGGGGCGCGCCAGGTGCCAACCGCTTGACCTGCAACCAATGTACGCAAGGCGCTGCCAATCTGCGCGATGCCCAAGCCCAGATCCGATGCGGCCTCACGACGAACTTCAACGTCCAGCGTTGGTTTGTTGGGCTTGACGCTGGAGTCCAGGTCAACCAGGCCAGCTACTGGGCGTACCTTGTCCAGAACAAGCCTTGTCAAACGTTCCAGTTCCTGAATATCAGGGCCTTGCAGCGAAAACTCGATCTGCTTATTTCCGCCCACAGAATCCAGCAGACCCAGGTGCGTGACAGTGATACCAGGAACCTGTTTGAGGCGATCCCTTAACGCTGCCGACAATTCGTCCACGTTTCGTTTGCGCTCTTTCCGGTCAACCAGCCGCACGTACACACTGGCGTACATTTTCCCCTGTGCATTGCCTGTGTTGATTGTCGCCAGCGTGTACCGAACTTCAGGAAACTCACGAATGATGCCCTCCACCTGCCGCGCTTTGGCTTCAGTCACGTCCAGGGACGAACCTACCGGCGTATAGAAGTTGAGCGAGGTCTCCGAAAAGTCGGCTTTGGGCACAAATTCCGTGCCCAGCAGAGGCACCATGAAGATGCTGACGATAAAGATGGTCAGTGCCAAAGCCAGTGTCTTCAGTTTGTGCACCAGCGCCCAGCGCAAAATGCCTTGATAGGTGTCGGCCAGCCAATCGGTTGCGCGGTCAAACCAGCCGGTTACCCGGCCAATTGTCTTGTCGTACAGAGTCACCGGTTTGAGGTGGCGACCATGGGCTTCAATGCTGGGGTCGTGCCAGATGCTGGAGAGCATCGGGTCCAGCGTGAAACTCACAAACATCGAGATCAGCACGGCCGCCACGATGGTGATGCCAAACTCGTGGAAAAACTTGCCGATGATGCCGCCCATAAAACCAATCGGCATGAACACAGCCACGATGGACAGCGTGGTGGCCAGTACCGCCAAGCCGATTTCCTGCGTCCCGTCCAGTGACGCCTTGTAAGGAGTTTTGCCCATCTGCACATGCCGCACGATGTTTTCGCGCACCACAATGGCGTCGTCAATCAGCAAGCCTACACACAGGGACAGCGCCATCAATGTGATCATGTTGATGGTGAAGCCAAACATGTTCATGAACAGAAACGTGCCAATCAGTGCAATCGGCAGCGTGAGACCCGTGATGACGGTGGACCGCCATGAGTTCAGGAACAGGAACACGATCAGGATAGTGAGCAGTGCGCCTTCAATCAGCGTGCGGCGCACGTTTTCAACCGCCACCCGGATTTGCCGCGAACCGTCGGTAATTTGCTCCAGCCGCACGCCCGGTGGCAGTTGCTGCTGCATCTCGGCCAGTGTTTTTTGCAGACCGTTGACTACGCCAATCGTGTTCTCGTCCTGTGATTTCTGAACTGTCAGCAGCAATGTGCGCTGGCCGTTATACAGCGCCAGATTCTCGGCTTCCTGCGCGCCGTCAACCACGCGTGCGACCTGGTCCACATACACGGGTGCGCCGTTTTTGCGGGTCACAATGATCTTGCCGAAGTCTTCGGGTCGCTTCATGCGTGCCTCAATCTGCACCACGCGCTCCTGCTCACGGGAGCGGATGGCGCCGACTGGCAGATCCTGATTTTCATTGCGCACCGCAGCCACCACCTGGTCTGGTGTGATGCCAAAGGCTTCCAGCGCTTGCGGGTTGATATAGACGTTGATTTCCCGCTTGGTGCCCCCGACCAGCGTGACCGAACCCACACCGCGCACATTTTCCAGGCGTTTTTTCAGCGTTTGGTCTGCCCAGTTGGTCAGCTCGACGGCAGTCATGCTGGCAGCGGGGGGGCTGTTTGTTGCCTTGCCCTGACCGCCATCCGGCAGCACCGCCACTGACCACACGGCCCGGCTGGACGGGTCAAACCTCAACACGCGGGGTTCCTTGACTTCGGTGCGAAAAGCCGCGCGAATGATGGATACCTTCTCGCGCACGTCGTCAGCCGCTTTGCGCCCATCCACATGCAACTGGAATTCGAGGATGACAACGGCCTGACCTTCGTAGCTGCGCGAAGTCAGCGCATTGATACCGGCAATGGAGTTGACGCCTTCTTCCAGCTTCTTGGTGACTTCGCTTTCAACGATTTCTGGTGAAGCGCCAGGATATTCGGCCGTGATCACCACTACCGGGAAGTCAATATTTGGAAACTGGTCAACCTGCAGCCGCTGGTAAGAAAAAATGCCCAGCACCACCAGGGCCAGCATGACCATGGTGGCAAATACCGGGTTATTGAGACTGACTCGAGTGAACCACATAGGCTACTGAGCTGTCGGTTGAGTTGCGGCCAGCTTGACCGCTGTGCCAGCCCGCAGCGGGCCCACCGAGCCTGCAACCAGAACGGCGTTCTCGGGAACCCCCCGGATAATGACCATCATCTGTCCGTCCGACTCCCCGCGAGCGCCCAGTTCTACCGGTTGATGAACCACCAGGTTGTTATTCACCCACTGCACATAGGGCGCCGGTTTGTCGGTGCGCACCGCACTCAATGGAGCGGTCAACGCCTGCGCGTGACCCGTGTTCAAAGTGCCCTGGCCAAACATGCCTTGGCGTAACCCCGTAGCTGATTCAATAGTCAGGTATACCAGCACGGCACGGCTGCCGGCTGTGGTGGTGGGGTTGATTCGTGCCACCCTGGCTGTGGCTGGTTTGCTTGAGCCTTCAATCAGCAGGCTTGCCGTCTGTCCTACAGTGACCTGCATGGAGTCAGTTGCTCCCAAACTGGCCTCCAGCTCAAACTTCCCCAAATCGACAATCTCCAGCACCTTGGTGTCCACACCCACGCGTTCGCCAGACTGGGCGAGCCGCTGGGCCACCACGCCAGAAATGGGCGCACGCAGAACGGTGTCGTCCAGGGCTTTGGTTGCCACATCGGCACCCGCTTGTGCGGCCTGATAGTTAGCCTGCGCAGCCGCCAGACTGGCGCTGGAAGAATCCAGCGCCGTGGTAGAAATAAAACCCTGATTGACCAGGGATCGGTTGTTCTCGAAGGTGCGTTTGGCAATGTCTACCTGAGCCCTGGCTGATTCTGCCTGCTGCTGTGCCTGACGTACCCGCGCCTTGTATTCGGTTGATTCGACACGGGCCAATACTTGCCCGGCTTTGACGGAGTCGCCCTCACGCAGGACCAGCCCTTGCAATTCACCTGCCACCCGCACCTTGACGTAAGCAGAATTCACCGCCTTGAGCGACCCTGACACAACGACCCCTTGCGCCAGGTCACGTGATTTGGCTTGCACCAGATCGAAAGATGACAGCTCCACTACAGCTTCTGTTTTTTTCGTGGTCTGTAACGCCAGTGCATCTTGCTGCGCTTTGCGGGCCGATAGTGCGCGGGCAACGCCTGCGCCAATCAAAACGACCGCCAGGGCAGTGGCCCCCCATTTCATCCAGCTTTTCATTGTGGTTTTGCTTTCCTGTCTGGGGTGATGTTGTCGGTCTGGCGCAGGCTCAAACCATCCAGTAGGGTGTCAACCTGCGTTGCCAAAAACTCCTCCGGGACCAGTCTGGCACTCTCATCGGCAAAAGTGCCATAGCAATGCTTGCACATAACGAGATAGAGCAGGGGAGCCATGATGATGTGAACGGCCAGGGTCATGTCAATCTGGCGAATCTCCCCGCGATCAATCCCGCGCTGCAAAATTCGCCTAATCAGTGCATGGCCTGGTTCGATGACCTCTTTTTGATAGAACGCCGCCAGTTCCGGGAAATTGCTCGCCTCGCTCATGATGAGCTTGGAGATACCCGAAGCTTTGGTGGCGCCCACACTGGTCCACCACGAGTTCATGGCGTAGCGCAACATGTCGGCTGTGCTGCCTTCAAACGCCTCAAATTCTGCAGCCCAGCCCGGGTATCGACCCGATATGTTGTCCCGCACAACGGCTTTGAACAACTCTTCCTTGCTGGAAAAATAAAGAAACAGCGTTCCTTTGGACACGCCAGCCCGTTTGGCAACCTCGTCTGCCCGGGTAGCTGCAAACCCTTTTTGTACAAATAATTCCAGTGCTGCGGCCAGTAGCTCAACGGGGCGTGCCTCCTTGCGGCGCTCCCGTTTGGCGGGCAGGCCTCTTGCGGTTTCACAGAAGAGCTTGGAGAAAGACATGGAATTACTGACTGACGGGTTATTAGTTTAGCTTTTCACCGAAATCCAGTCAATCCGCAGGTTGGCCGGTTTGGCGCATTCATCTTGCCTGACTGGGTAAATTTGAGTAAAGAAACAGCTTGTGAGGGTTCGCCGCGTAAGATGCCGCTGCGTCTTCAGGACGAACCACTTTAACCGGAGAACCCATGACTGATTCCCTGCAAACCATTACTCTGGGCGGTGGTTGCTTCTGGTGCACCGAGGCGGTTTTTGTTAACGTGCGCGGTATCACCGATGTCGAAAGTGGCTATTGCAACGGCCATGTGCCCAACGTGACCTATGAGCAGGTGTGTACAGGAACCACCGGCCATAACGAAGTGGTCAAGCTGGTGTTTGACCCCGCCCGGATCAGCCTGCGCGAGATTCTGGAGATCTTCTTTGTGATCCATGACCCCACCAGCCTGAACCGCCAAGGCGCCGACGCGGGCACCCAATACCGCAGCGGCATTTACTTTTCCAGTGCGGCGCAGCAGGACGTGGCTAACGATTTCATCGCTGACGTGACCAGCCAGGGCACGCTTGACCGTCCCATCGTCACGGAAGTGAAGCCTTTGCAAAACTACGTGATGGCCGAGGCCTACCATCAGGATTACTTTGCCAACAACCCGAACCAGGGCTATTGCGTGGCCGTGGCCGGCCCCAAGGTGGCCAAGTTTCGCAGGACGTTTGCGCGGCTGACAAAGAGTTGATAACTTGCCGTTGGGTTGTCTGCAGGATCATTGCGGCATCTGAAATGCCTGATAACGATGCTGCAAACACTCTGACAGACAGGCTGAGGACAAATGCATATGCTATTAATTAAATAGCTATCCTTGCTTATCCCATATGGGCTAATGGCCAATTTGGCACCAAAATGAATGTAATGAAAGAAACCCACTGAAGGGGCGTCAGTCATGACGCGTCATCCTTACAATTCTATGCATTCAAAAATATGGAGTTGGTATGGCAATTTATGCGCTGGATGGCGTAGTACCGCAGGTTGCAGACACGGCGTGGGTGGCAGATAGTGCCCAGGTCATTGGGCAGGTCGAGTTGGCTGATGACGCGAGCATCTGGTTCGGAACCGTGATTCGGGGCGACTCCGACTCGATTCGGATTGGATGCCGGTCAAATATTCAGGATGCAAGTGTCTTGCATACTGACGCAGGGATACCTTTGACGGTGGGGGATGATGTCACGATCGGGCATCGCGTCATGCTGCACGGGTGCATCATCGGGGATGGATCCCTGATCGGGATCGGTGCCGTAGTTCTGAACAAGGCAAAAATAGGAAAAAACTGTCTGGTAGGCGCAGGCTCCTTGGTGACAGAGGGAAAAGAGTTTGCGGATGGATCCCTGATCATGGGCAGCCCTGCGCGGGTGATCCGTCAACTTACACCTGAGCAGGTGGATGATATTCGACATATTGCCCGACATTACGCCGACAACGCGGCCCGGTTTCGCGACGGGTTGAAAAAAATACCATAAGTTACCAGGGCCTTGCAATCGTTGGGCCCGACAGGATCAACAAGTGTCAGAACTTCACAAATTTCTTTTTGATGGCTTGCCCGTGCGCGGTATGGTCGTGCGCCTGACGGACGCCTGGACTGAAATTTTGCGCCGGCGTGCATCAAATAGTGCGACGAGCGCCTATCCGCAGCCTGTTCGTGAATTGTTGGGTGAGATGGTCGCCGCAGGTGCATTGATGCAATCAAACATCAAGTTTGATGGCACGTTGATTTTGCAAATCCATGGTGATGGCCCGGTCAAACTGGCGGTTGTGGAGGTGCAGCATGACCTTGCCCTGCGGGCGACGGCAACCATCAATGGGGATATCCCTGCCAAGTCCGACCTTGCAGCCATGGTGAATGTGAACAACAAGGGGCGATGCGCCATTACGCTGGATCCCCAATCGCGCTTTCCCGGGCAGCAACCCTACCAAGGCGTCGTGCCGTTGTTTGACGATCGCCGGGAAAAGCTCGGGAAGCTCAGTGAGGTGCTGGAGCACTACATGCTTCAGAGCGAGCAGCTTGACACCACGCTGGTACTGGCTGCGGATGACCAGGTGGCCGCAGGGCTGTTGATTCAACGTTTACCAATGAACGGTTCTGGCAACCTGGGGGGCATGATGCTCGACCGCGAGGCACAGATTAGCGCGAATGAGGGCTACAACCGCATTGCTGTGCTGGCTTCCAGCCTGACAGGGGAGGAACTGCTCACACTGGATGTGGACACGATTTTGCGGCGTCTTTTTTGGGAAGAGAAGATATCCAGATTTGAGCCAATGCAAGGTGAATCAGCCCCACGATTTGCCTGCAAATGCAGTCGGGAGCGTGTGGGGAGCATGATTTTCGGGCTTGGCATAGATGAGGCCCAAAGCATCCTTGCGGAGCGAAACGAAATTGAAGTGGCATGCGAATTCTGTGGCGTTCAGTACCGGTTTGATCCGGTTGATACCGCACAGATCTTTACTGATCCTGGCAGGCGTCTACCCGGCACCACTCCGCTCCAGTAGTTCCCGTGCCACCAGACTGCGGAAAAGGTGTTTCTCGCATACGGCGTCACTGCATCTGTCACATTGGTGTTGACTCATCACGGAATAAAGTCGGACTGGATTTGGATCCGGCGGCGCAATCGGTGCCTTGTGCTTGCCAGGGAACACTGCTGCCAGTGCGTGTTGGCAGCGATCAGGCCCCAGCCCATAGACCATGGAGTAAGGAATCGCTGCCAACGCCAGTGTTGAACGCAGAAGTGCGTCAACCGGCCTTTGGGACTGTGGTCCATCTCGCTGGTGGGCGTCAGCAACCCAGGGTAAATCGAGACCCATAACCAGTGTCAAGTCATAGATTTCATGGTGCTGTAGGGCAAACGCGTAGATTGTGCGATCTTCAAAAAGCCAGTCACTGTAGATGGCTGTCATCAAGGGAGCCGTATCAGTGATCACTACGTCGCAGGCGGTCATCGTGATCACTCTGCGGGCCTGCTCCGTTGCAATGGATGACTGTTCTGCTCGCGAGGGTGTGCGGCCCTCCCGGTGGCACCATTCCCTCAATACTTCAGGGACTACGCCAACTGTTTGACCCATAGCCTCCAGGTGTCTGGCCATATCGGCGCCCAACCGGGTTTTTCCTGTGCCTTCAGCGCCCAGCAAGGCGATTTTCATTTCGCTATCTGAACGTAAATCTCGTTGGCTTTAACCATGCCCAACTCCAGTCGAGCCTTTTCCTCAATCATCTCCAGCCCTTCCTTGAGATCTCGGACCTCTGATGTCAGGCGTTCGTTGGCCAGACGGGCAGCCAGATTGGCCTGCTTTTTCGTGTTCAACTCATCGGTCATGTGCGCTACACCCGGCACGCTGCCCCTTCCTAGCCATAGTTGGGCATGCAGAACAACCAACAGGGCGACCAGTGCCGCAGAAACTAGTTTATTGGTCATAGCTCAGCAAGGGCGCTATTTCTGGGGAGAACCGCTTATCTGAGGTTATAAAAGGCAGAGCGGCCGGGATAGGAGGCGATGTCACCCAAATCTTCCTCAATACGCAGCAACTGGTTGTACTTTGCCATACGGTCGGAGCGGCTCAGCGAACCGGTCTTGATTTGACCGGCGTTGGTGCCTACGGCAATGTCTGCAATCGTGGAATCTTCGGTTTCACCCGATCGGTGGCTGATGACGGCGGTGTAACCTGCACGCTTGGCCATTTCAATAGCTTCAAACGTCTCGGTCAGCGTGCCAATCTGGTTGATCTTGATCAGGATGGAGTTGGCAATGCCCCGGTCAATGCCTTCCTTGAGAATCTTCGTGTTGGTGACAAACAAGTCGTCGCCCACAATTTGAACTTTCTTGCCCAGGCGGTCGGTCAACGTTTTCCAGCCGTCCCAGTCGCCTTCTGCCATGCCGTCTTCAATGCTGATGATGGGATATTTGTCAACCCACGTTGCCAGAATGTTGGTCCATTCATCGGAAGTGAGTGACAGGCCTTCACCGGCGAGGACATATTTGCCGTCCTTGTAGAACTCGGAGGCCGCGCAGTCCAGGCCCAATGCAATCTGCTCACCCGCGACGAACCCTGCCTTGTCAATGGCCTCCAGAATCATCTGGATGGCCGCTTCATGGCTGGGCACATTGGGCGCAAAGCCGCCCTCATCGCCCACCGCAATGCTCATGCCCTTGTCATGCAGGATTTTCTTCAAGGCATGGAACACCTCGGCACCATAGCGCAGGGCTTCGCGAAAGCTGGGTGCTCCCACGGGGATGATCATCAGCTCCTGCAGATCCAGATTGTTGTTGGCATGGGCACCGCCATTGACCACGTTCATCATGGGCACGGGCATTTGCATGCGCCCCATGCCGCCAAAATACCGGTACAAGGGCAGGCCGGACTCTTCGGCAGCGGCGCGGGCTACGGCCATGGAGACAGCCAGCATGGCATTGGCACCCAGACGGGATTTATTCTCGGTACCATCCAGGTCAATCAGTGTCTTGTCCAGAAAAGCCTGCTCAGAGGCATCCAGCCCCAGCACGGCTTCTGAAATTTCAGTGTTGATGTGCTCAACGGCCTTCAAGACGCCCTTGCCCAGGTAGCGGCTCTTGTCACCATCACGCAGCTCAATCGCCTCACGTGAACCTGTGGAGGCACCTGAAGGCACAGCGGCACGCCCCATGGTGCCGCTTTCGAGCAGCACGTCGCACTCCACCGTGGGGTTGCCGCGTGAATCCAGAATTTCGCGACCGACGATATCAACAATTGCGCTCATTATTTTCCTTAGAGTAGAAAGATATGTCAGACCGGAGCAGATACGCCCTCGACCAGAACCATGTTAAAAAACTCGGTTGCACCGAGGCGCTTGGCCCGTGCAGCACGGTACATTTCATCATCGTAAAAGGCCTTGGCGACTTCGAAACTCGGAAATCGCAGCATGGCAATGCGACTGGGTTGCCACTGGCCTTCCAGCGTTTCAAAGCGGCCTCCACGCACCAGGTACTCACCGCCTGCAGCGGCTACAGCTGCAGGCGCCGAGGCCATGTACAGTTTGTACTGCTCCGCGTCGGAAACCAGCATGTCAACAATGATGTAGGCGGCGGGCATGGTGTTCTCCAGCAGGCTTAGTTGAAATCATCCTCAAGGAATCGGTTTTTCTTTGTGACGCGGTCCAACTCTGTCAGTGTTTCAAGCAACGCACGCATGTGCTTGAGTGGCACGGCATTGGGCCCGTCGCTGAGGGCCTTGGAAGGATCAGGGTGCGTTTCCATGAAGAGCCCGGCCACACCCACGGCTACGGCAGCACGCGCCAGCACTGGCACCATTTCACGCTGGCCACCACTGCTGGTGCCCTGGCCGCCAGGCAGTTGCACGGAGTGCGTGGCATCAAACACCACGGGCGCCCGCGTTTCGCGCATGATGGCCAGGCTGCGCATGTCGCTGACCAGGTTGTTGTAGCCAAAACTCGCTCCACGCTCACAGGCCATGAAGTTGTCTTCAAGCAGGCCCTTTTCACGGGCGGCCGCCCGGGCTTTATCAATGACGTTTTTCATGTCACCGGGCGCGAGGAACTGCCCCTTCTTGATATTGACGGGTTTACCGGACTGTGCAACCGCGCGAATGAAATCGGTCTGCCTGCACAGAAACGCGGGCGTTTGCAAAACATCCACCACCCCGGCGACCTGCGCAATTTGTTCTTCCGAGTGAATGTCCGTCAGAACAGGAAGATTCAGTTCGCGTTTGACCTTGGCCAGAATCTCCATGCCTTTTTCGATGCCGGGGCCACGAAACGTTTCGCCGGAGGAACGATTGGCCTTGTCAAAACTGCTTTTGAAAATGAAGGGAATACCCAGACTGGTCGTGATTTCCTTTAGTGTGCCGGCCGTATCCATCTGAAGTTGCTCTGATTCAATGACGCAGGGGCCAGCGATCAGAAAAAAACGATGCTCAAGCCCGATGTCAAATCCGCAGAGTTTCATCACGCAACCGCTTTCAGGTTTCTCCCCTCGGCCTGGTGATCCAGTGAGGCTTTGATGAACGCATTGAACAGCGGATGACCGTCCCATGGCGTGGACTTGAACTCAGGGTGAAATTGCACGCCGACAAACCAGGGGTGCACAGTTTGTGGCAACTCCACAATTTCGGTTAACTGTTCGCGCTGGGTCAGGGCGGAAATAACCAGCCCCGATTTGCGCAGAATATCCAGGTAGTTGACGTTGGCCTCATAGCGATGTCGGTGACGCTCTGTTACCACGTCCCCATAGATTTTGTGTGCCAACGTGCCTTTGGTGACGTCCGAACTCTGGGCTCCTAGTCGCATCGTGCCGCCGAGGTCGGAGTTTTCGTTGCGGGTCTTGATCGTGCCATCCGAATCTTTCCACTCGGTGATGAGGGCAATGACCGGGTTGGGGCTCTTGGGGTCAAATTCGGTGCTGTTGGCGTTGGCCAGGCTGGCGACATGACGGGCAAACTCGATGGTGGCGACCTGCATGCCCAGACAAATTCCCAGATACGGCACCTTGTTTTCACGTGCAAAACGGGCGGTGCAAATCTTGCCTTCGATACCGCGCTTGCCAAAGCCGCCCGGCACCAGAATTGCATCAAATTTGGCCAGCTGGGGCACGCTCTCGGGTGTGATGGTTTCCGAATCCACGTATTCAATCTTCACGCGGACATGGTTTTTCATACCGGCGTGGCGCAAGGCTTCGTTGAGCGACTTGTAGCTGTCGCTCAGGTCCACGTATTTGCCGACCATGGCAATGGTGACTTCACCTGCCGGGTGCTCGGTCTCATAGACCAGATCGTCCCAGCGTTTCAGGTTGGCTGGTGGTGTGTTCAGGCGCAACCTGTCGCAGATCAGGCCGTCCAGCCCCTGCTCGTGCAACATGCGGGGCACTTTATAGATGGTGTCCACGTCCCACATGGAAATCACGCCCCACTCGGGGACGTTGGAAAACAGAGAGATTTTTTGCCGCTCTTCGCTGGGAATCGGTCGATCAGCGCGGCACAACAGCGCATCGGCCTGAATGCCGATCTCGCGCAATTGCTTGGCCGTGTGCTGGGTCGGTTTGGTTTTTAACTCGCCAGCAGCGGCAATCCACGGCACATAGCTCAGGTGGACAAACGCGCTGTTGTTTGGGCCTAACTGCAGGCTCATCTGACGCACGGCTTCCAGGAACGGCAGTGATTCGATGTCGCCCACGGTGCCGCCAATTTCGACAATGGCCACATCCACGGCATCGGGTTCGCCAAAACGTGCGCCACGTTTGACGAACTCCTGAATCTCGTTGGTGACGTGCGGGATGACCTGAACGGTTTTGCCCAAATAATCACCGCGGCGCTCCTTGTCGAGTACGCTCTTGTAGATCTGGCCGGTGGTGAAGTTGTTGGCCTTGCGCATGCGGGTTTCCACAAAGCGCTCATAGTGGCCCAAATCGAGGTCGGTTTCGGCGCCGTCGTCAGTGACGAATACTTCACCGTGCTGCAGCGGCGACATGGTGCCCGGATCGACGTTGAGGTATGGATCCAGCTTGATTAAAGTGACTTTAAGGCCTCGCGATTCCAAAATCGCAGCTAAGGAGGCTGAGGCGATTCCCTTGCCAAGGGAGGACACGACACCGCCGGTGACGAAGACAAATCTGGTCATGTCAGAGTGAGCTTTTTTGCTCATTGGGTGGAAATGCAGATTATACGAGCCACCCATACGAGTCACCCATACGAGTCCCCATTTGTGAGCAACGAAAAGCGTGAAGGTAACGCGATGTCGGTTCTGCTACATTGCGGCCCATGAATGATCTCGCTGGAAAACACATTGTTTTGGGGCTAACCGGCGGCATTGCCTGTTACAAAGCGGCCGAGCTTTGCCGGGCGCTGATCAAGGAGGGCGCAACGGTTCAGGTTGTCATGACCGAAGCTGCCGAGCAGTTCATCACGCCGGTGACGATGCAGGCGCTGAGCAACCGCCCGGTCTATGGCTCGCGCGATGCTTCCGGTTTCGATGTGCGAGAGCCCAACGGCATGCCGCACATCAACCTGAGCCGTGAAGCCGACGCCATCCTGATCGCGCCGTGTAGCGCCGATTTCATGGCCAAACTGCTGCACGGGCGATCCGATGACTTGCTGAGCCTCATGTGTCTGGCCCGGCCTGTCGACAAAGTACCCTTGTTGATTGCCCCGGCGATGAACCGCGAGATGTGGGCGCACCCGGCCACCCAGCGCAACCTCACGCAATTGCAGGCCGATGGCGCCACACTGCTGGGGGTGGGCAGTGGTTTTCAGGCTTGTGGCGAAAGCGGTGATGGCCGCATGCTGGAGCCGTTGGAACTGCTGGAAGATGTGATCGCTTTCTTCCAGCCTAAAGTGCTGGCGGGTCACCATGTGCTGGTGACTGCCGGGCCCACCTACGAGGCGATTGACCCGGTGCGCGGCATCACCAATTTGAGCAGCGGCAAGATGGGTTTTGCGATAGCCCGCGCCGCGCACGAGGCTGGTGCGCGGGTCACGCTGGTGGCCGGGCCGGTGAGTCTGGCCACCCCCCGTGGTGTGACGCGGATCAATGTGAAATCAGCTCAAAATATGCTGGAAGCCGCCGTGGAATATGCGCAGGCTGCTTCTGTATTCATAGCAACTTCCGCTGTGGCAGACTGGCGGCCAGCCAGCGCTGCCGATCAGAAGATCAAGAAAGACGGCTCCGGCAAGACGCTCCAGCTGAGTTTTGTCGAGAACCCGGATATTCTGGCCACGCTGGCCCAGTCCGAGCGCGGCAAGCGGGGCTTGACCGGTCAGGCAGAGGGCCTGTTTTGTATCGGTTTCGCCGCTGAAAGTGAAAACCTGCTTGCCAACGCCCAGGCCAAACGGCTGCGCAAAGGTGTGCCGATGCTGGTGGGCAACATCGGTCCGGCCACATTCGGGCAGGACGAAAACGCCTTGCTGGTGCTCAGCGAGCAGGGTGCGCAGGAGTTTGAACGTGCTCCCAAGCTGGAGCTTGCTAGAAAATTGATAGCTGCTTGCGCATATTCCACGAGGGCTAAGGCCTGATTTGATACCTTAAAATGATGAAAATTGACGTCAAAATCATCGACCCGCGCATGGTCGATCAACTACCGGCCTATGCCACGCCTGGCAGCGCGGGGCTGGACTTGCGCGCCTGTCTGGATACCGCAGTCACCTTGCAGCCCAACGCCTGGCAACTGGTGCCGACCGGCATTGCCATCTACCTGGCCGACCCCGGTTATGCGGCGCTGATCTTGCCGCGCTCGGGGTTAGGGCACAAACACGGCATTGTGCTGGGCAATCTGGTGGGTTTAATCGACAGCGATTACCAGGGGCAGCTAATGGTGAGCGCCTGGAACCGCAGCCCCGCGCCGTTCACGATCGAGCCCATGGAGCGCATTGCGCAGCTGATGATCGTGCCGGTGATGCAGGCGCAGTTCAATGTGGTCAGCGAATTTCCGGCCAGCCAGCGCGGCGAGGGTGGCTACGGCTCGACCGGCAAGGCCTGACCCACTGGCCGCTCAGTGCAGCAAATCGTTGCCGGGTGCCGTCTCGTGAACGGGTGAAATCCTGAAAAAGCCGGTGCCGGCCGAGCGGCGGCTGATTTCTTCTTGCGTTGCAGCGCGCACGCCTTCAACTTTCAGGTTCAAACGCAAGGCAATGCCCGCCAGCGGGTGATTGCCGTCCAGCACCACGTGCTCGGGATAAATATCCGTCACGGTGTACAAGGCATCCTTGGGGGCATCCGGGTTGCAGCCAGCGGGTAGAGCGCTGCCCTCAAAGGTCAGGCCTTCCTCAATTTCTGCCGGGAAGAGCGAGCGGGCTTCCAGAAAGATTAACTGATCGTTGAAGTCGCCAAACGCCTGCTCGGGTTCCAATTGCAGTTCGACGCGTGCGCCAGTTTCGTGGCCCTGCAACGCCTCCTCAATTTTTTCAAATAGGTCGTCCCCGCCGACGAGAAAGTCAACCGGCTCGTCCAGTACATCCAGTTCTTCGCCCAGAGTGTCTTTCAGCGTCCAGGTCAGGGCGACCACGCAGTTATTTGTAATTTCCATAGGAGAATTGTCGCAGTTTGGATCGCAACCCGCGACCCTGTGAGAAGTATGGGAAATATATGGATGTGAATCAGCCCCTGAAAATGCTCGGTGACCTCAGTCCGGCGGTGTTCATGAAGCGTCATTGGCAAAGAAAGCCCTTGTTGATTCGCCAGGCTTTCCCCGGTTTTCAGCCATTGCTGGATCGAGCTGCACTGTTTGAACTGGCCGGTAGCGAGGGGGTTGAGTCGCGGCTGGTCATCCAGCAAAACAAAATGCCAAAAAAAGGGCCGTCCAGCGCAAAAGGCTCGGCTGGCTGGCAGCTCAAACATGGCCCGTTTGCACGCCGTGCCCTGCCGCCCCTGAATCAGCCAGGCTGGAGCCTGCTCGTGCAGGGGGTTGATCTGCACAGCGACGCGGTGCATGATCTGTTGAACCAGTTTCGCTTTGTGCCGGATGCACGACTGGATGATCTGATGATCAGCTACGCTACAGACGGCGGCGG
This sequence comes from Pseudomonadota bacterium, assembly GCA_046050465.1. Taxonomy (GTDB): domain Bacteria; phylum Pseudomonadota; class Gammaproteobacteria; order Burkholderiales; family Burkholderiaceae_C; genus Egaibacter. The sequence goes on from JBJOPS010000016.1 coordinate 47,283, forward strand.
CGTCGGGCCACACTTTGACAGTTACGACGTGTTCCTGCTACAGGCACTGGGTACCCGCCGCTGGCGTATTGGTCGGCAGAAAAACCCTGAATTGCAGGAGGGTGTTCCCTTGAAGATTCTGACCAATTTTGAGCCCGAGCTGACCTGTGACCTGAAGCCGGGTGACATGCTCTATTTGCCACCGGGATATGCCCATGACGGCGTGGCGGTGGGCGAGTGCATGACCTATTCGATTGGCTTTCGGGCCCCCAAGCGCAGTGAGGTGGCTCAAGAGCTGCTGCAGCGGCTTGCCGAAGATGCGCCCGATCTGGTAGGTGAGGCGCTGTACCGAGATGCCGGCCAGGTGGCAGTGGATTCGCCAGGACAAATTCCTTCCGGCCTGTTCGACTTTGCCCGCAACGCCTTGCAGACGGCACTGCAGGACCCCATGGTGATGGAGCGCGCGTTGGGGGAATATTTGACGCAGCCCAAAGCGAACGTCTGGTTTGAAGAGGGGCAATCATTGGTCGCGGGTGGCGCGGTTCGGCTGGACCGACGCACGCGAATGATGTTCGACATGCATCATGTCTTCATCAACGGCGAAGGGTATCGCGCCGGTGGGCGTGACGCCACGCTGATGCGGCGTCTGGCCGACATGCGCAGTCTTGAGTCGGCCGAAGTCAGTCGGCTCAGTGTGCAAGCGCGTGAGTTACTGGGGACATGGTGTGAGTCGGGGTGGGCCCATGTTGACTGAAGGCCGATTTGAAGGTCGCATCGCTTTTGCGCAGCGCGTGCGCGAGGCACTGGCGTGCGCTGTCCAGGATGGCTGGCCGGCGATCATTGTCAGTGACGCAACGTTCGAGGATTGGCCCTGGCGCGAGCGCGAGGTGGTGGATTTGTTGCAAGCATGGTCAAAAACAGGTCGGCATTTCACCATGCTGGCCAGCCGATACGATGTTGTTGAGCGTGATCAGGCGCGTTTTGTGACGTGGCGAAAAAAGTGGAGTCATATCGTCGATTGCAGGGTTTGCCGTACCGCAGATCCCCAAGATTTCCCCAGTGCGCTGTGGAGTCCTCAATGGTCGATTCAGCGTTTCGATTTGCGGCTGAGCACGGGTGTCAGTGAAGGAAGCCTGGAACGCCGCGTGGCTTTGAAAGAGTTGCTGGATGAGTTTCTAAGAAACAGTGCCCCCGGTTTTTCAGCAACAACTTTGGGGCTCTGAGGCTGCACAAGTTGAAGTGCATTCAATTTTGGTAAGGGTTAGTACCTAGAGCACCCAAAAGTGGCATATAATCCAAGGCTGTGCAAAAAGAGCTGGAGTCCTTTTGCTTGGTCTGCGCAGGCTGTCTGCATTGACAATTTCCGGAAATTGTTATTTTTATTCAATAGGTATTTCAAATGAACAAATCTCTCGTTTTGGCCGCGGTTATTGCTGCCGCTGCTCTGGCTGCTTGTGGCAAAAAAGAAGAAATGGCTCCTGCTGCTGCAGCGCCTGCCGCTGCTGTTGAGGCAGTTAAAGACGCTGGCGCCACTGCAGCTGCTGCTGGTGCTTCAGCTGCTACCGCTGCCGCTTCTGCCGCTGTTGATGCCGCCAAGGGTGCTGCTGACGCCGCCGGCGCTGCTGCTGTTGACGCCGCCAAGAAAGCTGCTGACGCTGCCGCAGCCGCTGTCAAGAAGCCTTGATACATCAGCTTTTAGCCTACGTATCAAAAAGCCGCCGCAAGGCGGCTTTTTTTATTTGAAAGCCCCATCCAGCCAGTGCCAAGTACGGCCCAAGTACGGCGTTGGCAGCGCTAATATCAAGACCCGCTTGGTGAGTCGTATGTCAGCAATAGCGCATTGCACCGGATCAGTTGTAGCATGAACCCAAGCAATACAGGGACCCAGCCTATTTCAGGTCGTCTGCCAGTACTTTCACGATCCGCTGAGCATTGGCTGACGTGTCTGGGGTGCCGGTGGTGTTCAGTACCGAGACCACAGTAGTGTCTGCCTGGCTGCGCACCACGATCTGGTATTTGAGGGGGGGGGTGCTTTTGGCAGAACCACCCAGCAATTTTGAAAAGAAGCCTGGCTCAGATGTGTCGGCGTTGGGTTCTACATAGCGAACGAAGTAGGTACCTTTGCTGCGGTCCCGGTCTTCCACGGTAAAACCGGTTCTGTCGAGCGATAAACCTACGCGTCGCCACGCGGTATCAAAGCCTTCCGGAATCTGTACCACGGGCTGGCCGTTCACGGTGGCTACCGTCGAGCGACTCTTGCCCGCGCTGGTGGCAATCAAACCTTTGGCCTGCTCTTGGGAAACACCGAGCTTCACCATCAGGCGGCGCAGAAATTCAGCTTCGAGTTCTGGATCGGCTGGACGCGGTTGCCAGACGGTGGAGTCTTTGGATGCAGAACTGTAAACCTCAATCATGCCCCGATGGCTGATGAAAATCTCGGTGCCGCCCGCGGCATTGCGCTCCATGCGGGTGCGGAACTTGTCGCGTTCACCCGTTGAGTAAAGGGAATCAAAGATCTTGCCTAGCGAGTTGCGGATGAAATCCTGTGGCAATTTGGCCCGGTTTTCAGCCCAGTCTGTCTCCATGATGCCCAGGTTATTTTGGTCCATCGCGAGCAGGAATCCATTTTCCTGCCAGAAGTCCCGTACGGAGTCCCACAATTGGTCAGCCGGACGTCCGATCACAAGCCAGCGCTGGTTGCCCGAGCGTTCAATACGGACGTCTGACAGTGTCGTCGCCGCCGTGGGCACCGCTTGACTCGGTTGACTCGCCTGATAACCCGAAGCTGTGACCGTGCCACCGGGAACGAGATAACGATTGTCGCGGGACAACTGCGTTAAATCGGGAGGGACTTCAAGAGAGGGGCCCTTGCCGGAGCTCTGGTACTGTACTTTGTCTTCCTCGAGAACCGAGCAGGCAGTCAAGGAAAACGCGAGACCGAGTAACGCTATTCTGGAAAAGTGATTCACTAAGTTGTCCTCAGCTATTTTGTAATGTGTCAAAGTAGTGTGGCCGTGCGCAAAGCGCTTTCCACGACCGACTCATTGGCCTGAGCCAGTCGGGTCATGGGCAGTCGCATCGCGCCGCCGCACAACCCCATGCGGGACATCGCCCATTTCACGGGGATGGGGTTGGCTTCAACAAACAGATTTCTGTGCACTGGCATCAGCTGGAACTGGATGGCCATGGCGCGTCTGACGTCACCGGACATGGCAGCGACACAGAGCTCGTGCATGAGCCGGGGGGCTACATTTGCGGTCACGCTCACGTTGCCCTGACCACCGCAAAGCATCAACGCAACGGCTGTAGGGTCGTCCCCGGAGTAAATGGCAAAACCTTTTGGTACGTCACGGATCAACCACTGTGCCCGCTCGATATTTCCCGTAGCTTCCTTGATACCCACGATGCCGGGCACTTGCGCCAGACGCAACACGGTATCGTGTGCCATATCGGCCACGCTGCGGCCAGGCACGTTGTACAGAACCATCGGCAGATCCACCGCCTCGGCAATCGCCTTGAAGTGCTGGTACTGACCTTCCTGTGTCGGTTTGTTGTAGTAAGGGACAACTTGCAGGTGGCAATCAGCGCCCACCTGTTTGGCAAAGCGGGTAAGTTCAATGGCTTCTGCCGTGGAATTGGCGCCGCAGCCTGCCATGATGGGTACACGCCCTTTGGCCTGCTCCACCGACACGCGAATGATCTCGCAATGCTCTTCTACATTGACCGTCGGCGATTCACCCGTGGTGCCAACAACACCCACGCAATCCGTACCTTCGGCAATGTGCCAGTCGATGAGTTTGCGCAACGTAGGGTAGTCCACGCTGCCGTCTTCGTGCATCGGGGTGACCAGCGCCACAATGCTGCCTGTAATTGGTGTCATATCCGCAGTTAGAAACGGGAAAGGAGTATTCTACCTAGAGCGGGTGGCGCGGCGGCAGGTGTGAAGCCAACGGACGAATTGCCGCTATGCGCTGCACAAAACGGTCAGGGTTGTTGAGAAAGCCGTTCTCAAAGGCAACCACATGCAGGTTTTTGCACAACAGCAGCAACTCGCCTGGTTGCAACAGAAAGTCCGGCCGTGATGGTTTTCCCACGGTTTCGTTACCAGCAGCAAAAGTTTCATAAATCAGCACACCACCCGGTGCCAGGCTGGCCAGAAGTGTGGGGAACAGGGGGCGCCAAAGGTAGTTGGTCACCACCACCGCGTCAAACTGGCGGTAGCTTGTGCCGTTCATCAAGGGCCATGGACCGTTTTCTATGTCAGCGACCACCGCCTCTGCTTTTCCGCTGGCCACCAGATCAGCAACGGAATCAAATGATTCGGCCGAGTGATCGATGCCAGTTGCCGGATGGCCGCGGTTGCAAAACCAGCGCATGTGGCGACCCCGTCCACAGGCTACATCCAGAACGCGACCTTGTGGTGAGACGAGATGGGACCACCGTTGAACCCAGTCAGATGCAATCCCGGTACCCTGTGAATTTACTATCATTTATATAGCTGCTCACGCATACTCCACGAGGGCTAGGGGCATATTTCTTATCAAAAACAGGCCCAAACCTGATTGGCCAGATCAACCAGAAAATCCGGGCGCGTGTACAACGCAAAAACTGCCAGCAACGCAACGACGGCAACCGCGTAAAAAAGAAGCTTCTGACCTGATGGAGAAATCATGTCCAGACTCAGGCCGCTTGAGGCGACACACCCTTGGTGCTGCGCTGGATGGCTGTTTCCTTGACTGGCAGGTTGATCAACCCGGCAAAGATGCCCAGCGCGATGGCGATGTACCAGACCACGTCGTAGCTGCCGGTGCGGTCATAGAGCAGGCCGCCCAGCCATACACCCATGAAGGAGCCGATCTGGTGGCTGAAGAACACAAAACCACTGAGCATGGACAGGTGCGCCACACCAAAAATCTGCGCCACCACGGCGTTGGTCGGCGGCACGGTGGACAGCCACAGGAACCCCATCACACTGGAGAAAATGTACACACTCATCGGCGTCAGTGGTACCAGCAGGAAAACACTGATGGCCAGCGCCCGGGCGAAATAGATGAACGACAGGATGTTTTTCTTCTGCATTTTTTGACCCAGAACCCCTGCAGCATAGGTGCCGAACACATTGAACAGGCCGATCAGTGCCAGCGCATAACTGGCAACCTGGGG
>JBJOPS010000017.1:0-34015 GCA_046050465.1 Pseudomonadota bacterium
TGACCCTAACCCCGAATCAGTACCGTTCAGAAGTTAGATTTTCCGGCTGTTGACCCTAACCCCGAATCAGTACCGTTCAGAAGTTAGATTTTCCGGCTGTTTGCTTGCCTTGCAGGCTGGCCTTAACAGGCTGCTGAAATACCTCAGACCGATGTCACCTGCTACCCCTGCTCGGCCGTTATAGACAAAGCGATATTGCAAGCCCCCACAACACCAGACCATGCGCGCAGCCGATACTTTTACCGAGAGCTTGTTCACCATGCGCCACCTGGACGACTTCGTGCCGGACAGCCATCCCCTGCGCCCGGTGCGCAAGATGGTCAACCAGGCATTGAAGAACATCGAACCCCTGCTCTCGGGCATGTATGCCGCCGACGTCAAAGGTGGTCGCCCCAGCATTGCACCAGAGAAGCTGCTGCGTGCCATGCTGCTGCAAATTTTCTACAGCATCCGCTCCGAGCGCATGCTCATGGAGCAAACCCAGTACAACCTGTTGTTTCGCTGGTTCATCGGCCTGTCCATGGACGACAAGGTCTGGGTGCCCACCGTCTTCACCAAGAACCGTGAACGCCTGATTGAGCATGACGCAGTCATCCAACTCTTCAACGAAGTTTTAGCCATTGCCAACCAGAACGAATGGCTCTGTGGCGAGCACTTCAGCGTGGACGGCACGCTGATCCAGGCCTGGGCTGGTCACAAGAGCTTTGCGCGTAAAGATGGCAGCGACGATGACACGGGCAACTTCAAAGGGCAGAGGCGCAGCAACGACACCCACGAGTCCACCACCGATGTCGATGCACGGCTATACCGCAAGGGCAATACGGCCAGTGAACTGCGCTACATGGGCCACACCCTGGCCGACAACCGCCACGGCCTGATTGCCAGCGCCATGGTCACCACGGCAGATGGCTATGCTGAACGAGAAGCGGCCAAGGCAATGATCAAGGATGCCAAGCAAGTCGCCCGCGAGCAGGCTCAAATCACCCTGGGCGCAGACAAGGGCTACGACGCAGCAGAGTTCATTGAGGCGTTGACGCAAATGAAGGTGGCACCCCATGTGGCGCAGAACACCAGTGGGCGCAAATCAGCGGTGCCAGACGACATCGCCAAGACCGACGGCTACGCAATATCTCAGCAAAAGCGCAAACTCATTGAACAAGGGTTTGGCTGGGCCAAGTTCGCGGGTCACATCCGCCAGGTGATGGTGCGTGGTTTGAAGAAGGTGGACCAGCTATTTGTGCTGACGATGGCGGCCTACAACCTCACGCGCATGCGTACCTTGGGACAAATCCGTCTGCAGACGGCGTAGGGACGGGAAAATGATGAAAAACGACCTCAATACAGTCGAGAATCGCCCCAAAAAGGGCATGGTTTCCAAATTGCGAAATCAGTTCAGCAATATTCCACTCAGGCGGGTAGCGAGGTCGGTTTTGCAGTTCAATATTTCAGCAGCCTGCTAAGACGCCAGTAGTCACGTTCGGTTATTTCGTCAGGCAGCCATACTCTCGGCCATCCAATCAGGTCAGCAAACAGGTTCGATCTGATTTGAAGAGATCGGCCATCTGAAAAGAGAGCCCAGTCCCCTGACATTTTGAAATTGCCTTTGTCATATGCCACGATGTGCACGGTTTCGGTTTCTTTCCCGAGGGAAATGTTTTCGCTACAACCACATAGTTGTATTCCAAAAATAACGCTGGAGAGCAGGGCAATCCGGGCCATAAAAATCGGGGACAGACCACGTTTTCCGTTCATGCCGCCTCCCGCCACATTGCCCCATTCGCGCTGCCGACGCTGTCACGCCAGCGCCGATTTTCGCCGGCCTCCTCACGTGCCACGCCTTCCTTGAAGCGCAGGGTGTCGCTGTTGCCGGCGGTGGTGTCGCTATCGATCACCGTGTCCTGGCCATACCCCCGCCCAAAGACGTAGGTGTCGGCACCGGACTCACCCGCCAGCACATCGTTGCCCGCACCGCCGGAGATCAGGTCGTCGCCAGCACCGCCGTAAATGCGGTCATCGCCGCCTTGGCCGAACAGGCGGTCGTTGCCGTTGTAGCCATAGAGGGTGTCCTTTCCGTCGCCCGCCAGCACGATGTCGGGCTTGTCGGTGAGCCCGGTGACGTCGTCGCCAGCAGTGAGACGGCGCACCTTGAATTCGTTTAGCAAGGCCGCGATGCCTGCCGTTTGCGGCAGGGTATCCATCAGCGTGTCGAAGTCGGCGATCCCCTGCCAGTTGGTGCCGGAGAGGAAGTTGCCCGCATAGCGATCCAGGTCGAGCAGGTCGGCGAGGTGGTTTTGCGGGTCGGCGGTTTTCTTGGCTGCGAGGGCTTGATTGAGTTGAGTGGCATCGAGCCGCAAGCCGCTGTCATCGATGATGAGTTCGATCTGGTCGAGGTAGGGCTTCAGGCGCGTCTGCATCACTAGGCTGGCATAGACCGATTCCTTCAGGCTGTCGTAGGCTTGTTGCAGCAGGTCGAGCTGTCCCTGTGAGAAGTTCACGCGCAAGGTGGGCATGGCTTCGATGGCCATGGCAGCGCCACCACTGCTGCTGCCACCGCCCGAACCCGCCGAGATGGCCAGGCCCCAGTTGGCCCCGGCGGTCTGGCTCTTCTGCTCGGGCAGGTTGAAGAAGTACTGGCCGTTGAAGGCTTCGAGCACATGGAGCTTCCGGCTCCAGTCGCTGATCAGGTTGCGGTAGTGCTCCGAGAGGTACATTCCGCCGAAGTCGGTCATCAGCGCCGCGCCGCCACCGCCGCCTACGCTGCCGGAGGAAACCGCCGCGAAGGCCACGGTGTCGATACTGCTGCTGCGTCGTGCATTGCCGAAGGCTTCGTACTGGATGCGGTATTGGCCAGAGGCGCGTTCCTCCAGGCTTTTGGCCATGCCGGAGGTATCGGCCCAGGCGGTGATGAGTTGGTCGAGCAGGGCCTTTTGTTCGGAGCGAGTCGTGGCAGACTGAAACTGGGCAATCACCCCGGCGACGCTGCCGGACTGGGCGGCCGCTTGTTGCAGTTCGCGCACGTTGCCCGCACCGCCCATGGTGGGCAGGCTCCGGAGCGCTTCGGGGACTTCGATCTCGTTAGCGAACTGGGTGTCGAAGGTGTCGCTGGCGAGATGGAATTCGCCCATGCCGCTAGTCGTGCCATCGGCGCGGGTGAAGCTGCCTTCGCGGCTCAAGACGTTGCCATTGGCCAAGCCCTGATTCTTGAGGGTGTTGGCGAGGTTCAGCGAAACGATGCCAGCGTCGGCCAAGGAAATCAGTTCGCCTGCGCCGGTCTGACCGTCCTGTGAGGTATCGCGCCAGAGTTTGAGTTCGGCGAAGGCAGGGTCAGAGGCGTCGAGGATGCCGTCGCCGTTGCTGTCCAATGCGGCAAGTGCGGCAAAACCGTTGGGGGCCAGCGTGCCGTTGGGCAGCACGGTGAAGTCGCCGAACAGTTCGGCACCGGTGTCGATGGCGCCGTTGGCGTTGCGGTCCCAGACCAAGAGGGCGTCGTCTTTGCCGGCCCAGCCGGTCTTGGTCTGGATGCCGTCGCCGTCGTGGTCGAAATAGACGTTGCTGGCGAGGCCCACCGTCTCGAGGCCGTCGCCGTCGAGGTCTAGGATGATGGGGTCGCGGGGCCAGACCCAGTTTTTGGCGCGGTCAAATAGGTCTTTGATGTTCTTGCCGAAATCACTGAGGTTTTTGCTCAGATCAAGCAGCGAGTCGAGGATGTCTTTTTCGAGTTGATCCAAGAATCTGTCAAGGCGATCACGCGGAATGTCCTCCAAGCGCTTCGTCGGATCCAGATCACGAGGGAAATTTTCGGGTAATGTCCTCGGGTCGGTCTGCTTGTCCGTAATCAAATCGCCTTGCTTCAACGCGTCTGCTACTCTTTCTGCGATTTGCCTGTCGGTGGCACCTTCCGGAGCGTTTCTTCCAATCTCTCGGCCCTTATCGTTGTTGATAAGGTCGCCGCGCATATCACGTTGGCCTACTTCGCCACGATTCCAGTTATTTCCATTGGTGCGTTCAATGTGATCTCCGGAGGCTCTTGCTACATCCTCCCCTGCCTTTTTCGTCACTATTGCGCTCTGATACGTATGACGAAATGCGTCGTACTGCAGATCGTTCAAATTCTGGGGTCTACCAAGGTTTGGAGCCGGGTTGCCAAGGTCTGTCCAGGCGTTGTACGCGAGATGTTCGGCGACATCACGCGCCCCTCTGATTTGTGTCCAATCCATATTCAGTCTCCTTTATGAAATTTGATCAAAAGATTTTTGATGCCGTCTTGAGAATGTTTTTTTTCAACCACGAATTGCATTGAACGATCCGCGCATGATGAAGCCGCATTCGCCAAGTCGAAATCCAACTTATGGTCATCAACAAGATAAATGCGCGAAATCGTCTTTTCCTTAAAGAACAGGATGTACCAGTAACGACCATCACTATCCGGAGATGGCAATAGCGCGTTGCGCGCAGCGTCTGTTTGTGCAATCGATAGTGCTTTGATGCCGCCTACAATTAGGTTTCCGAATGTTCTCTGCTGTAGCAAGCACATGACGACTTCGTCATCGCTCATCAATGCCCCCATAGGGCGCACTCCTTCAATGACGCTTAGCGCGTTGAGATAGAAAGTCGGCATTTCATAAGATCGGATTAATGACTCACGTTCGCGCTCTCCATACCAAATCCATGTGGCCACTGCTATTGCGGCGACAACAAACAGCCCGAACAGCCACACCAGCGCTTTCCAGGCAACCCGCAAGATGCGTTTGACAGGGTCGCGATCTGCAATCTTTAAATCAGCTATCTTCACGATTCCTCCTTCACCAAACTCATATGCATGGCATGCTGCCCCATATTCACCACCTCATCCACTTGCAAACCCTTGGGTACCTGGTGCGTGATGAAGATCATCGTCACCTTGCCCTTGAGGCGGTTGATGGTCTGGGCGAAGTGCTCGGCGGTCATGCCGCCTGCTCCCACACGGAATCGTTGGCGCTGCCTACGCTGCCGGAGGAAACCGCCGCGAAGGCCACGGTGTCGATACTGCTTGAGCGCCGCTCGTTGCCGAAGGCCGCCTTGGGGCCATTCGCTGGCAAGTCATTTAGCCATGTATTTGCTCGCTCGCTGAGCCATTGATAGCTGTCAGCAAAGACTTTTACGGCCGCATCCTTTTCCTTCCCGGGCTCGATCAGACCATTTTTAAGCAGATCAGCATATTTTCCAAAGGCAGTCTCGACACCCTCTGCAGCATAACCACCGAACTCCAAAAATTTTTTAAAATTTGGATCAGCTGTAATGGCAGATATATTTGGGGTATTGCAGATCATTGATTATCTCTTAAAAATCTTGCAGAACAGAGTGCGGAGAAATATACAAACCCCACCGGCACATGGAACCAAAAGAAATGATGAAATTGCACACCATATTGACAGCGTTAGCGCGCCATTTGACATCAAAGCAGGCACAATATCTCCCCGAGTTGGGGAGTCTGGCTTGTCGATCGCCCAGTAGTGAGAGTAGTCGTGAAACGAAAGCAGGGTTGCCAGCATGTATCCAGTAAAGACGATGACTACAAAATAGCCACTCATTTTGAAATAACTCATTTCAAGTCCTGTTGGCTGTGGCTTGAATCCGTCACTCCACCTGGAAATAAAAATGAAACCCCAAGGCAGTATGACCAACCACCAAATTCCAAGAAAAGTTTTTGATGCGACTGGAGTTTGAGACTGCTCGAATGCTGTTCTGAACGTTGGGAGCACATTCTCCATAGGAGCCAACAATTCTTTTAGCCATTGAATATTTTCCAAGTTAATAATAGATAGCAGCAAACCCAATCCGATTTGCGCTATTATGTACAAAAGGAGTTGTCGCGTTGGGAATGGCTTGATCGATGATTGGGGGTTGCTATTGGATTGTTTTTTTGGCATCAAACTTACTCCTTCACCAAACTCATGTGCATGGCATGCTGCCCCATATTCACCACCTCATCCACCTGCAAGCCCTTGGGCACCTGGTGCGTGATGAAGATCATCGTCACCTTGCCCTTGAGTCGATTGATGGTCTGCGCAAAATGCTCGGCGGTCTGCTGATCCAGATTGGAGATTGCCTCGTCGAAGATCAGCACCTTGGGGCGCTTGAGCAGGGCGCGGGCGATGGCAATGCGCTGGCGCTGCCCGCCCGATAACCCGGTGCCGCGCTCGCCGATTTCGGTCTGATAGCCCTGTGGCAGCTTCTCGATCACTTCGTGGATTTCCGCGGCCTTGCACGCGGCGATCACGTCCTCGAAGCTCGCGTGCGGATGGGCCATGGCCAAGTTATCGTAGATGGTGCCGGAGAACAGCACCGTCTCCTGCGGCACCACGCCGAAGGTGGCTCTGAGTTCGTTGGCAGCCAGTTGCCGGATGTCGCGCCCGTCCAGGGTAACCCGCGAGGCCATCGCCCGCCATCCGCGTCATGCTGATCGGCGGCCAATTGATGCGGGGCGCGTGGCAGTTGAGGGGTCAGTCCGTGCAATTGCAGCACCCGACCCGGTCCAGCAGGCTGGTGGCGATCAGGCGCGTTGATGGCGTCCAGATCAAACACGCGCTGGCTGTGGGTGTCGGCTGGCATGGCTGGGGCATGTTCCATAAATGTTCAATGTAGCATTTTGGAGAAACATGGAAACATCGCACTGCTGCATGCGGCGAATAAGGCATTTAATCTCCGCATGAATAGCGGAGAAAACTCTATATCGGGCAGGCCGACGGCGGGCCGACGTGGGCATGTCGTTGAACGAACGGCAGGCGAAACTGCTCAGCCGTTTACTCGACGGCTTCGGGGGCAAGCTCACCAGCAGCAAGTGGGCCGCTTGCTCTCCAGGCTGGCCATTCAGTCCTTCGATGGGACAAAATAACCCCATGACCCTGACCGAACTCAAATACATCGTGGCCGTGGCCCGCGAGCGCCACTTTGGCAAGGCGGCGGAGGCTTGTTACGTGTCGCAGCCCACGCTGTCGGTGGCGGTGAAGAAGCTGGAAGAAGAGCTGGACCTGAAATTGTTCGAGCGCAGCGCCAATGAAGTCACCGTCACGCCGCTGGGCGAAGAGGTGGTGCGCCAGGCGCAGTCGGTGCTGGAGCAGGCGGCCAACATCAAGGAAATTGCCAAGCGCGGCAAGGACCCGCTGGCCGGGCCGCTGCGCCTGGGGGTGATCTACACCATCGCCCCGTATCTGCTGCCGGAGTTGGTGAAAAACGTCATCTCCAAAACGCCGCAAATGCCGCTGATGCTGCAGGAGAATTTCACCGTGAAGCTGCTGGAGATGCTGCGCACCGGCGAGATTGATTGCGCCGTGCTGGCCGAGCCGTTCCCCGATGCGGGCCTGGCCATGGCGCCGCTGTATGACGAGCCGTTTCTGGCGGCGGTGCCCAGCAGCCACCCGCTGGCCACACAGAGCAGTGTGACCGCGGAGCAGCTCAAGGCCGAGACCATGCTGTTGCTGGGCACGGGGCATTGTTTTCGCGACCACGTGCTGGAAGTGTGCCCCGAGTTCGCCCGGTTTTCCAGCAATACCGAGGGCATTCGCAAGAGTTTTGAGGGCTCATCGCTGGAAACCATCAAGCACATGGTGGCCGCCGGTATGGGTGTGACGCTGGTGCCGCGCCTGAGCGTCCCACCCGGCACGCTGGATGCGAGGCCCAGGCGTCGCAAGGACGAAGACGCCCACGTGAAATACATCCCCATTACGGACGAAGCCGGTGGTGCGCCGCCCACGCGTCGTGTGGCGCTGGCCTGGCGGCGCAGCTTCACGCGCTATGAGGCCATTGCCGCGCTGCGCAACGCAATTTATGCGTGTGAGTTGTCTGGTGTGAAGCGGCTCTCCTGACCGTGCCGAAAGTCTCGCCCCACCCGTCGTGCTGAGCGAAAAAGCCATTCTTTACCTGCAACTGATCCGCTGGGACCGCCCCGCGGGCTGGCTGCTGCTGCTGTGGCCCACACTCAGCGCGTTGTGGGTGGCCGCAGGGGGCTTTCCAGGCTGGCACCTGCTGGTGGTGTTCACACTGGGCACGATCCTGATGCGCAGCGCAGGCTGCTGCCTGAACGACGTGGCCGACCGCGAGTTTGACAAACACGTCAAACGCACCGCCCAGCGGCCGGTGACACGCGGTGCGCTGTCGGTGAAGGAAGCGTTGTGGTTCGGCGCCGTGCTGGCGCTGGCTGCTTTTGCGCTGGTGCTCACGACCAACGCCGCCACGATAGCCTGGTCGTTCGCCGCGCTGGCCGTGGCGGTGATCTATCCGTATGCCAAGCGCTTTGTGTCCATGCCGCAGGCGGTGCTGGGCGTGGCGTTCAGCTTTGGCATACCGATGGCCTTTTCTGCGGTGCAAGGAAATGTGCCACTACTGGCCTGGGTGCTGTTGCTGGGCAACCTGTTCTGGGTGCTGGCCTACGACACCGAATACGCCATGGTGGACCGCGATGATGACCTGCGAATCGGCATGAAAACATCCGCCATCACGCTGGGCCGGTTCGACGTGGCGGCGGTGATGGTTTTTTATCTTTTTTATATGCTTATTTGGGCTATAGCCCTCGTAAAATATGCGCAGACAGCTATATTTTTAATAGCAATTGGCGTAGCAGCCGCGCAAGCAGTGTGGCATGGTTCGCTGATCTGGAGCCGTTCGCGGGACGGCTGCTTCAAGGCGTTTCGCCTGAATCACTGGCTGGGCTTCACGGTGTTTGCCGGTATTGCGGCCAGCTATGCGCTGAAGTAGACAGCTCCCCGTTTTTTGCTTTTAGCTCGATCACTCGAATGGTTGTCGACCTGTAAACTCTTTCCGTCAAGCATTGCGATGTAGTGCAATAAGGAGCGATATGAAAATAGAACAGTCCTCGGCGCAGCCGGAAGAGAAAATTTACGCGTCAAAGAAAAGCTTACTCGCGCTAACTCGTCTGGGCCTTTGGGGCGGTGCTGCGATCGCAATAGCGTTGCCCGCAGCAACCTCAAAAAGTGGATTTAGCTGGTTTGTGACACTCTTCATGCTGAGCTTTGTAGGTTTTCTGGACTGGTTTTTGCGCAAGCAAATGCACACTGGCAAGGCCTTTGCCACCGTCGATGCCAGTGGGATAACCTCTCCAGCGTTCAGCGGGAAATTAAAACGATTCGAGTGGAACGACGTAGCCGAGGTCGCCCTTACCAGGGTACAGAATGTTCCTATGCTGCAACTCGTGATGAAGGCATCATCAGATCGCCCTGACAAGCGTAATTTTTGGACGGGTCAAAATCTCACTCGCCCAGTGTTATCTATGTCAGCCCTTGACGACGCTGCCCAAGAGAAGCTGTTCAAGGCAATCCAGCACTATGTGCAAAACGATAAGTTTGGCAACGCTCCACTGAGGTTTGATAACCAGATCGCATCCGAGAAAGAGTTTCAAGATCGTCTTAAATCTCTTGCACCTGTGCCCTGGTTGATCTATGGGCTAATTGGTGTCAACGTCGCCATCTGGCTGGCGTCGCTACCGTACGGCGCAAGTATTGCGGGGAGTCCGACTGACTTGCTGCTGGGCTGGGGTGGCAATGCAGCGTCAGAGGTGCAACGCGGAGAATGGTGGCGACTGGTCAGTGCAATGTTTTTGCATAATGGCCTGATGCAGGTTGCCCTGAATATGCTAGGACTCTACGGCGTGGGTATTACTGTGGAACGTATCTATGGCCGCCGTCTGTTTGCCTTGATTTACTTTGGATCCGGTCTGGTGGGCGGTGCACTTAGCCTGCATTTTGCGGCGCAAAATGCAGTATCCGTGGGCGCCTCCGGCGCTGTCTTCGGCGTTACCGGTGCGCTCTTGATCGGAATGTTGCAACACCGTAGTTACTTGCCAAAAACCATGGGCCGACAAACACTGGGCAGCATGGGTTTTTTCATTTTGTATTCACTGGTGCAGGGCTTTACCAGGCCAGGAATAGACAATGCGGCGCACATTGGTGGTCTGCTGGCCGGCTGCTTGCTGGCGTACATTTTCCCCGAGCGTTTTAACTTGGAAAAGTTTGTTCAGTATCAAAAGAGTCGCGCCCTAATTGGCTTGTTCGTTGCCATTGGCGCAACTGCCGCCTTGGCAAGCTTGGCGCCCACGGCACAAGTGGATCAGCGCGAGAGCATGCTCTTTGTCGATGGCATGCGAAAAATGAGCGCTGCGCTCCAGGCCATGCAGCGAGAAGCTGAGCAGGTCAAGGCAGGCAAAATGTCTGAGCGAGAGTCTGATGATAGAAGTCGCACAGTTTTCGCTCCCATGATGCGGGACGTGGTGGTTGCCCTCAACAAAGCTCAGTTGCCCAATACTGATCTTCGTCAACCGCTTTTGACCGATGCCCGGCGCATGTCAGCACTTCTTATCGAATCCTTGGAGATGGCATCTGTGATCCCGGAGGGCAGTACTAAACCCCAGCCGATTAATCTGGTGCGAGCAGCTGAAATTGAAAAAGAAATTCTGCTGATTTCCCAACGCTTCGCCAAACTGCAAACCAGTATGCAGGATGGGATGAAGCGTTAGCCTTTGACAAAATTCAACCGAATTCGTCGCCCAGTTCACGCGCTCGCACCTGCGCGGCGTGCAGGGCTTTGGTGAATAGCGCCTTGATATTGCTGGCGTCCATCGATGTGATCGCGGCATAGGTGGTGCCGCCTTTGGAGGTGACACGTTGACGCAAAATTTCAGGTGGCTCATCGGCTGATTTGGCCAGTTCTCCGGCGCCGATGAAGGTGGCCACGGTCAGCTGGTGGGCCTGTTCGCGGCTCAGGCCCATTTCGGCCCCGGCAGCCGTCATGGCCTCCATGAAGTAAAACATGTAGGCCGGGCCGGAGCCGGAAATGGCGGTCACGGCATCGAGCTGGTCTTCATTGTTCACCCACAGAAAATCACCCGTGCTGGCAATCACTTGCTCGACCTTGTTCTTGTCGGAATTGCTGACTTCCGAGCGGGCAAACAGTGCGGTAATACCCTTGCCGATGAGCGCTGGCGTATTGGGCATGGCGCGCACCACGCGCTCGGTGTCCAGCCAGCGGGCCATGCTGTCGCTGCGAATGCCGGCTGCCACACTCAGGTGCAGGCAGCCCTTGGTGTGAAAGCGCACCTGCAATGCGGCTTCCTTGAAAACCTGCGGCTTCACGGCCCATATGACTATCTGGGCGCCACTCAGAAACGCCCCCGGACACTCCTGGGCGATGATGCCGAAGTGTCTCTTGAGCTTTTCCTGCGCTGCAGCAAATGGTTCCACCACGTCGATCTGACCGACCGGGAAGGCTTTTTCAATCAGCCCGCTGATGATGGCACTGGCCATGTTGCCGCCACCAATAAACGCCACTCGTTCGCTCATCGTTTCTCCTGTTGATCTCGGCTGGATTGTCGCAGGTTGGCATGCTGTGGGCGTGCCGGTTCGGCAGGCTGGCCGCAAACTGCGGTACGCTTGTCAGGCTATGGAATACATTCTTTCGCTGGATCAGGGCACCACCAGTTCGCGGGCCATCCTGTTTGATCGTTCGGGCAGCGTGGCTGCGAGTGCGCAGAAAGAGTTCACGCAGATTTTTCCCCAGCCAGGCTGGGTGGAGCACGATGCCAATGAAATCTGGCGCTCGCAATACGCGGTGGCATTGGAGGCGCTGAAAAAGCTGTCGCTGAACGCCGCCAAAGTGGCAGCCATCGGCATCACCAATCAGCGTGAGACCACGGTGCTGTGGGACCGCAAGACCGGCGAGCCACTGGCAAACGCCATCGTCTGGCAGGATCGCCGCACGGCGGCTCGGTGCGATGCGTTGCGGGCGAAGGGCAAGGCCGCCCTCATCCAGCGCAAAACCGGTTTGGTGCTGGACGCCTATTTCTCGGGTACCAAGCTGGAATGGCTACTGGACAACGTGCCCGGCGCCCGCGCGCGGGCCGACGCGGGCGAGCTGGCGTTTGGCACGATCGATTCGTGGCTGATCTGGAAGCTGACTGGCGGACGGCTGCACGTGACTGACGCCAGCAACGCCTCGCGCACGCTGCTGTTCAACATCCAAACGTTGAAGTGGGACGACGAGCTGCTGGCGCTGTTCAACATTCCGGCAAGCGTGCTGCCGCAGGTGGTGCCGTCCAGTCAGTTGCTGGGCGAGACCGATCCCGCGCTGTTTGGTGTGCCCATCCGTATTGCCGGGGTGGCAGGCGACCAGCAGGCGGCGACCTTTGGGCAAGCCTGTTTTTCACCCGGCATGGCCAAAAACACCTACGGTACCGGCTGCTTCATGCTGATGAATACCGGGCAGGCCGCCGTGCCCAGCCGCCACAAGCTGCTGAGCACGGTCGCCTGGGTTGGCCCGGACTCAGGCAAGCCAGGCGGCGACATGGCGCTGGGTGCTGGCAGTGTGTGTTACGCGCTGGAGGGGTCAGTCTTCATGGCTGGCGCGACGATTCAGTGGTTGCGCGATGGCTTGCAGATCATCAATTCGGCCAACGAGGTGGAGCAGCTGGCGTCTGGCGTGGCTGACACGCAGGACGTTTACCTGGTGCCGGCCTTCGCGGGCTTGGGCACGCCGCACTGGGACAGTTATGCACGGGCCACTTTTGTGGGTATGACCAGGGGTACAACCCGCGCCCACATTGCACGGGCCGCTCTTGAATCCATAGCGCTACAGTCAGCCGATGTGTTTGGGGTGATGGCCAGTGACTCGGGCATTGCCTTGCGCGAACTGCGGGTGGATGGTGGCGCGTCCCGCAACAACCTGCTGATGCAGATGCAGGCCGATTTGCTGGGCGTGCCGGTGGTGCGGCCCAGGGTGACGGAAACCACCGCGCTGGGGGCGGCCTGTCTCGCAGGCCTTGCGACCGGGTTCTGGTCCGGTGCCGATGAGGTAGCCGCGCAGTGGGCGGTGGATCGCCGGTTTGAGCCGCGCCTCAAAGCGTCCAGTCGCGCAGAAAAGCTGGCCCGCTGGCGTCAGGCTGTGGATCGGTCCAAAGGCTGGGCAGAAAAATAGCCATGACACACCAAAACATGTCGGTTGAACACAAACCGTTACCCACAACCCGTTCCGATCTGATTGCCCGCCTGGCGCAGCCGTGCAGTTATGACATCGCCATCGTCGGCGGTGGCGCTACGGGGCTGGGCGTGGCGCTGGATGCTGCAGCGCGGGGTTTGAGCGTGGTGCTGGTGGAGTCTCACGATTTTGCGAAAGGAACGTCGTCACGCGCCACCAAATTGGTTCATGGCGGGGTGCGCTATCTGGCGCAAGGCAATTTGTCGCTGGTTTACGAAGCGCTGCACGAACGTACCACGCTGTTGCACAATGCGCCACACATCGTGCAGCCGCTGGCGTTCATCATGCCGTCTTACCAATGGTGGGAAACCCCGTTTTATGGTATCGGTCTCAAGGTATATGACGCACTTGCTGGTAAGGCCGGACTGGGCAGAACCGAATTTCTGGGTCGGTCTGAAACTTTGAGTGCCTTGCCCACGGCACAGCCACAAGGGCTCAAGGGTGGCGTGAAGTATTGGGACGGCCAGTTCAACGACGCCCGGCTGGCGCTGGCGCTGGCTCGCAGCGCTGCGGCGCGTGGGGCATTGTTGGTCAATTACTGCCGGGCCACCGATCTTTTGTATGAAAAGGGCAAGGTCGCCGGCTTGACCTGCGACGACATGGAGACCGGGCAGCGCTACACCATTCGTTCGAAATGTGTTATCAACGCCGCCGGCGTTTGGGTCGATGAGTTGCGCCAGAAAGACGGCGATGCCAGCAGCAGCGCGCGGCGGCCCACGAAGCCGGTGGTGACACCCAGTCAGGGCGTTCATATTGTGGTGGACCGGGAGTTTCTGGCGGCGGATGTGGGTCTGATGGTGCCGAAAACGGCGGACGGACGGGTGCTTTTTGCGGTGCCGTGGCTAGGCAAGGTTATTTTGGGCACAACCGACACACCTAGAAATGATCTGGCCCGGGAGCCGCAGCCTTTCAAGGAAGAGGTGGCCTTCATCCTGTCTGAGTCAGCGCGGTATCTGCGTCGCGCACCAACCCGCCAGGACGTCAAAAGTGTATGGGTTGGATTGCGCCCGCTCGTGAAACCCCATGACGACGACGGTGAGAGCACCAAGGCGCTTAGCCGCGAACACACGGTGCTGGTCAGCCGCAGCGGGTTGGTCACCGTGACGGGGGGTAAGTGGACAACCTATCGGGCCATGGCGGAGGATGTTTTGGAGAGATGCCGTGAAAAACATTTGCTATCAATGCATAAAAAAGGTGTGACTGCTAACTTGCGGTTGATTGGATCGGAGGGGGTGACGGCGAGTCAGCAATCCATCAGCGCGTCGCCGGGCCTGCATTCCTATGGAAGTGAGCAAGAGGCTGTGCTGGCACTTCCCGGCGCACAAACCGAATTGGCCCCTGGTTTGACCGAGGCCATGGTCCGGTTTGGGGCTCGTTACGAATACGCCCGAACCGTTGAAGACGTGCTGGCGCGGCGCTCCAGAATGTTGTTTCTGGACGCGCGACTCGCAAGAAGTGTGGCGGAAAAAGTGGGTGACGTCCTTGGCCACGAAACCGGTAAGGACCCGCAGGCAGAGGTGTTTTTCGGTCTGGCCGATGCATATTTGCATTTGCCGGAATGAAGGTGCTTGACCAAGCGTTGAAACTAATGCATAATCGAGGGCTTCGCTTGAAAAGGCGTTAAGTTTCTGCCCAGCGAAAACGGTGTGAGTGGTTCACGCCGCGGACGACGGGCCCAAGACTGACCTTGATGTGTGCTGCCGGAAAGGGTTGCGCGGCTTGGGGTGCAAGTTGGGAATATTGAAATGATCCAGACTGAATCTCGATTGGAAGTTGCCGACAATACCGGCGCGAAATCCGTCCTGTGCATCAAGGTGCTGGGCGGGTCCAAGCGTCGTTATGCGAGTGTTGGCGACGTCATTAAGGTGAGTATTAAAGAGGCGGCTCCGCGTGGGCGCGTCAAGAAGGGTGAGATCTACAGTGCGGTGGTGGTTCGTACTGCCAAGGGCATTCGCCGCAGTGATGGCTCGCTTGTCAAATTCGACGGCAATGCAGCAGTTTTGCTCAATGCCAAATTGGAGCCGATCGGCACCCGCATCTTTGGCCCGGTCACGCGTGAGCTGCGTACCGAGAAGTTCATGAAGATCGTGTCACTCGCTCCTGAAGTTCTGTAAGGAGGTGCCATGAACAAGATTCGCAAAGGCGACCAAGTCATCGTGCTCACGGGGCGCGACAAGGGTAAGCGCGGCACGGTGTCGCTGCGTAAGGATGATGCGCACCTGGTGGTGGATGGCGTCAATCTGGTCAAAAAGCACGCCAAGCCAAACCCCCTTAAAGGTGTGGTGGGTGGCATTGTGGAAAAAACCATGCCGATCCATCAGTCCAATGTGGCCATTTTCAATGGCGCTACCGGCAAGGCTGATCGCGTCGGTATCAAGTTGCTGGCTGACGGTAAGCGCGTCCGTGTTTACAAGTCCAGCGGTGAAGAAATCAAGGTGGCATAAGCATGGCACGTCTGCAACAACACTATCGCGAAAAAGTCGCTCCGGAGCTGATGGCCAAGTTTGGCTACACGTCTCCGATGCAGGTTCCTCGCCTCACTAAAATTACCCTGAACATGGGTGTGAGCGAGGCGGTGGCCGACAAGAAGGTGATGGACAACGCCGTTTCCGATCTGACGAAAATCGCAGGTCAAAAACCGGTCGTCACCAAATCCAAAAAGCCAATTGCCGGTTTCAAGATTCGTGAAGGCCAGGCTATTGGTTGCATGGTGACCCTGCGCGGCGTTCAGATGTTTGAATTCCTGGATCGTTTCGTAACCGTGGCCTTGCCTCGTGTTCGTGACTTCCGTGGTATCTCTGGCCGTGCATTCGATGGTCGTGGCAACTACAACATCGGCGTGAAAGAGCAGATCATTTTCCCTGAGATTGAGTATGACAAGGTGGATGCCTTGCGTGGTCTCAACATCAGCATCACCACGACGGCCAAGACTGACGAGGAGTGCAAGGCGCTGCTCGCTGGCTTCCGTTTCCCGTTCAAGAACTGAGGCGACCTGTGGCAAAAATGGCTTTGATCGAGCGCGAGCTCAAAAGAGATAAACTGGTCGCCAAGTACGCGAAGAAATACGCGGAACTTAAGAGTGTCGCTGCTGACATGAAGCGTAGTGACGAGGAGCGTGCTGCGGCCCGTCTGGGTTTGCAAAAACTCCCGCGAAACGCGAATCCGACCCGTCAACGCAATCGTTGTGCAATCACGGGGCGTCCCCGTGGTACGTTCCAGTATTTTGGTCTGGGTCGTGCAAAAATTCGTGAAATGGCTTTTGCTGGGGAAATCCCCGGTATCGTCAAGGCTAGCTGGTAAGCGACAGGAGACATAAATATGAGCATGAGTGATCCTATCGCCGACTTGCTGACGCGTATTCGCAATGCCCAGATGGTGGCAAAAACTACCGTCTCGGTGCCATCTTCAAGAGTAAAAGTTGCTATTGCCCAGGTGTTAAAAGACGAGGGCTACATTGACGGTTTCAAGGTGAGTTCAGAAGACGGCAAGGCCGAGCTGGAAATCGCCCTGAAATATTACGCAGGCAGGCCTGTTATTGAGCGTATTGAGCGAGTGAGTCGCCCTGGTCTGCGGGTCTATCGCGGCAGCGATGCGATTCCCCAGGTTCAGAACGGTCTTGGCGTGGCAATCGTCACCACTCCCAAAGGTGTGATGACGGACCGCAAAGCGCGTGCCGCCGGTGTTGGTGGTGAAGTTCTTTGCTACGTCGCTTAAAGCGTGACATTCAGGAGTAACAGAAAATGTCTCGTGTAGGAAAAATGCCTGTCGCCGTCCCTTCTGGTGTGGATGTGTCGATCAAGGAAGAACAAATCAGTGTCAAGGGTTCCGGGGGGGCATTGATGTTGACCCAGAACGTGTTGGTCAAGGTAACCAGCGATGCTGGCAATCTCAGTTTTGCTCCGGCCAATGACTCGCGTGAAGCCAATGCCATGAGCGGAACCATGCGGCAGCTGGTTAACAACATGGTTGTGGGTGTCACCAAGGGTTTTGAGAAGAGGCTCAGCTTGGTTGGCGTGGGCTACAAAGCGCAGGCCCAGGGTGCCAAGCTGAATTTGACGGTTGGTTATTCTCATCCTGTCAATAAAGACATGCCTGCTGGCATTACCGTTGCAACCCCCACCCCCACGGAAATCGTGATCAAGGGTGCTGACAGGCAGCGGGTTGGTCAAGTAGCGGCCGAAATTCGTGCGATCCGTCCGCCTGAGCCCTATAAAGGCAAGGGTATTCGCTATGCGGACGAAAAAATCACGATCAAAGAAACCAAGAAGAAGTAAGGGGCAGCATCATGTTGACCAAAAAACAGCAGCGTCTTCGCAGATCTCGTCAAACCCGCATCCGTATTGCCGCGCAAGGTGTTGCACGTCTGACGGTAAACCGCACCAACCTGCATATCTATGCCAGCGTAATTTCCGGCGATGGAAGCAAGGTGCTGGCCACCGCATCCACGGTTGAGCTCGAAGTTCGCAAATCACTGGGTGGTTGTGGCAAGGGGGGTAATGTGGCTGCAGCCCAGGCTATTGGCAAGCGTGTTGCTGAAAAGGCAAAGGCTGCAGGTGTTGAAAAGGTTGCATTTGACCGTGCGGGCTTTGCCTTTCATGGACGCGTCAAGGCGTTGGCTGATGCCGCGCGTGAAGCTGGCTTGCAGTTCTAAGCAGATCGGAAATAAACATGGCAAAAGTTCAAGCGAAAATGCAGGGCAAGGCAGAGGGCCCTGAAGACGGTATGCGCGAGAAGATGATCGCGATCAACCGCGTCACCAAAGTGGTGAAGGGGGGTCGTATTCTCGGTTTTGCTGCTTTGACGGTTGTTGGTGATGGCGATGGCCGTATCGGCATGGGCAAGGGTAAATCCAAAGAAGTTCCTGCTGCTGTTCAAAAAGCCATGGAAGAAGCCCGTCGTAACATGATCAAGGTGTCGTTGAAGAACGGCTCCATCCATCACAAAGTGATGGGTCATCATGGCGCTGCCAATGTGATGATGGCTCCTGCTCCAAAGGGTACGGGCATCATTGCTGGCGGTCCAATGCGCGCAGTGTTTGAGGTGATTGGTATCACCGACATTGTCGCCAAAAGTCATGGCTCTACCAATCCTTACAACATGGTTCGTGCCACGCTTGATGCCCTGTCGGTTTCCACTACGCCAGCTGAGGTGGCTGCGAAGCGTGGCAAGACGGTTGAAGAACTCTTCGTTTAAATTGTTTGACTGGCGGGAGTTGAGAAATGACTACACAACAAAAAGTGACGATTCAATTGGTGCGTAGCCCTATCGGCTGCAAGGAATCTCACCGTGCAACAGTTCGTGGTTTGGGTCTTCGTAAAATTCGCAGCACCAGCGAATTGGTCGATACGCCTGAAGTGCGTGGAATGATTAACAAGATCAGTTACCTGGTCAAAGTGCTCTAAGAGGTTGATGATGGAACTCAATGGCATCAAGCCGGCTGATGGCGCCAAGCATTACAAGCGTCGTGTTGGTCGTGGCATCGGCTCGGGCCTGGGCAAGACGGCCGGTCGTGGGCACAAGGGGCAAAAGTCCCGTGCGGGGGGCTACCACAAGGTGGGTTTCGAAGGCGGTCAAATGCCTTTGCAGCGTCGTCTGCCCAAGCGTGGCTTCAAATCACATTTGCTGAAGTTCAATGCAGAAATTACGCTGACTGCGCTTGAGCAGTTGGGTGCTGCTGAGGTGGATATGTTGACATTGAAGCAAGTCGGACTCATTGGACAGCTTGTGAAAATTGTTAAAGTTGTGAAAACCGGTGAGTTGAGCAAATCTGTCAAGCTGACGGGTATAGGTGCAACGGTGGGTGCCAAGGCGGCTATTGAAGCGGCTGGCGGTAGCGTCGCTTAATTGAACCACAGATAAACGAGTGACCGTGGCAACTAACACAGCTCAAATAGCAAAAACTGGCAAATTCGGTGACCTGCGTCGCCGACTGGTTTTTTTGTTGCTTGCGCTGGTCGTTTATCGCATTGGTGCACACATCCCTGTGCCTGGGATTGACCCTGCTCAGTTGCAGCAGTTCTTTAAAGGCCAGCAAGGCGGTATTTTGGGCATGTTCAACATGTTCTCGGGCGGCGCGCTTTCTCGTTTCACGGTGTTCGCTTTGGGGATCATGCCCTACATCTCTGCGTCGATCATCATGCAGTTGCTCACATATGTGCTGCCAGCATTTGAGCAATTGAAGAAAGAGGGTGAGGCTGGACGTCGCAAAATTACACAGTACACCCGGTACGGAACTGTGGGTTTGGCGTTGTTTCAGTCCATGGGGATTGCCGTTGCGTTGGAGAGTTCTGCCGGATTGGTGATTTCGCCCGGTTTCGGGTTCCGGTTTACCGCAGTTTGCACGCTAACGGCCGGCACCATGTTTTTGATGTGGCTGGGTGAGCAGATTACTGAGCGTGGTCTGGGCAATGGTATTTCGATCCTGATTTTTGGCGGTATTGCGGCCGGATTGCCTAGTGCGATTGGGGGCTTGCTGGAATTGGTTCGCACTGGTGCGATGAGCATCATCGTTTCCTTGTTTATTGTCGTGCTCGTGGCTTTGGTTACTTATTTCGTAGTATTTGTGGAGAGAGGTCAACGCAAGATTCTGGTGAACTACGCCAGGCGTCAAGTGGGAAACAAAGTTTATGGTGGTCAGTCCTCGCATTTACCGCTGAAACTGAATATGGCAGGAGTAATTCCGCCCATTTTTGCGTCGTCAATTATTTTGTTGCCAGCAACTGTCGTCGGTTGGCTGAGTGCCGGCGAATCCGTGCGCTGGTTGAAAGACATCGCCAGCTCATTGACACCGGGACAGCCTATCTACGTCATGTTTTATGCGGCGGCGATTGTGTTCTTCTGTTTTTTCTACACGGCACTTGTATTTAATAGCCGCGAAACCGCAGATAACCTCAAGAAGAGCGGAGCATTCATTCCAGGAATCCGGCCGGGTGATCAAACTGCAAAGTACATTGACAAGATTCTGCTAAGGTTAACCATGATTGGCGCAATCTACATCACATTTGTGTGTTTACTGCCAGAGTTTTTGATTTTGAAGTACAACGTGCCGTTCTATTTTGGAGGTACATCCCTGTTGATTATCGTAGTTGTGACGATGGACTTTTTGTCACAAGTCCAGAACTACATGATGTCACAGCAGTACGAATCGCTGTTAAAGAAGGCTAATTTCAAGTCTTCCTAGTGCAGGTAGTGCAGAAAATTTCCCGAACGCAAGATATACGAATTTTATCGGGTGACAAAGTCACTGTGGAGTTAACGCCTTATGACTTGGTCGGGCGATGATTGTTTTAGAGCCAAGTAACAACGCTTGTTCCGAGCGAGTAAAAGTCGGAATCGTGCAAAGAGTTTTAGGAGAATGAAATGAAGGTTTCGGCTTCGGTCAAAAAAATTTGCCGTAACTGCAAAATTATCCGACGCAAGGGCGTTGTGCGTGTGATCTGTACGGATCCACGCCACAAGCAACGTCAGGGTTGATTGCAAGAGTTTTAGAGGACAAAAATGGCACGTATCGCTGGCATCAATATTCCGCCGCATCAGCATTCTGAAATTGGCTTGACCGCCATTTTTGGTGTTGGTCGCACTCGCGCTCGCAAAATTTGCGAGGCTTGTGGCATTGCTTACTCCAAAAAAGTCAAAGATTTGACCGATGGAGATCTGGAAAAAATTCGCGACCAGATTGCACAGTTCACCATTGAGGGTGACCTGCGTCGTGAAACTACAATGAACATCAAGCGGTTGATGGATATTGGGTGTTATCGTGGATTCCGTCATCGTCGTGGCTTGCCCATGCGCGGTCAGCGTACTCGCACCAATGCGCGTACCCGTAAAGGACCACGCAAAGCAGCCCAGTCACTGAAGAAATAACAGGCATTGAAAGATCACTATGGCAAAAGCTCCGGCCAATAACGCCGCCCAGCGTGTACGCAAGAAGGTTCGCAAGAATGTTGCCGATGGTGTCGCACACGTGCACGCATCGTTCAATAACACCATCATCACCATTACCGACCGCCAAGGCAATGCCTTGTCATGGGCGTCGTCTGGTGGTCAGGGTTTCAAAGGCTCCCGCAAGTCCACTCCATTTGCTGCGCAGGTTGCTTCTGAAGTCGCAGGTCGTGCAGCCGTGGAGCAGGGCATTAAGAATCTTGATGTTGAAATCAAGGGCCCCGGGCCTGGCCGCGAGTCTTCGGTTCGTGCGCTGGCGGCCTTGGGCATCCGTATCAACATGATTGCTGACGTGACGCCTGTTCCGCATAACGGTTGTCGCCCACAAAAACGTCGCCGTATTTAATTTAACAACCAAGCCCACCGCCGTTTGTCACAGACTGATGGCTCCCACAGGATACTGTGGCAGATGATATAAAAGGAAATTCAAGTGGCACGCTATCTAGGCCCCAAGGCCAAACTATCCCGCCGTGAAGGCACTGACCTGTTTCTGAAGAGCGCTCGCCGCTCGATTGCTGACAAGGCCAAATTTGATTCAAAGCCCGGGCAGCATGGGCGTACTTCCGGCGCGAGAACCTCTGATTATGGTCTGCAGCTGCGTGAAAAGCAGAAGGTCAAGCGCATGTACGGTGTGTTGGAGCGCCAGTTTCGTCGTTATTTTGAAGAGGCTGATCGTCGAAAGGGCAATACGGGTGCCAACCTGATGTTTCTACTCGAGTCCCGGCTTGACAATGTGGTGTATCGCATGGGTTTCGGTTCCACCCGTGCTGAGGCTCGTCAGCTAGTGTCCCATAAAGCAATTACGGTCAACGGCCATCCAGTAAACATTCCGTCTTACTCCGTCAAGACGGGCGATGTAGTCGCCGTTCGCGATAAATCGAAAAAACAAAACCGCATTGTTGAGGCGCTGCAGCTTGCGCAGCAAGTTGGCATGCCGGCATGGGTTGAAGTAAGTCTTGAAAAGGCAGAAGGTACTTTCAAAAAAGTTCCTGACCGCGATCAATTTGCCTCTGACATCAATGAATCACTGATTGTCGAGTTGTACTCGCGTTAATTCTGGTCTTTGTTAGTTATCGTTCCTGGTTCATGAATTAACAGTGAGTCAGGTGCTTCACCAGCCTTACCGGTGTAACGAGCCGGGGGTATTGAGAGGAAGTTTGCATGCAAAATAATCTGTTGAAACCAAAAACAATCAACGTAGAACAACTTGGAGTCAACCGGGCAAAAGTGGCGTTAGAGCCTTTTGAACGCGGTTATGGTCATACTTTAGGTAATGCGCTGCGCCGTGTACTGTTGTCATCCATGCCTGGATTCGCCGTAACTGAAGTTACGATTGCGGGCGTTCTTCATGAGTACTCGTCAATTGACGGTGTGCAGGAAGACGTTGTCAACATTTTGCTAAATCTGAAGGGCGTGATTTTCAAACTGCATAACCGCGAAGAAGTCACGTTGAGCCTGCGCAAAGATGGTGAGGGTGTTGTAACTGCCGCTGCCATCCAGACACCTCACGACGTTGAAATCATTAATCCTGACCATGTCATCGCCAATTTGTCACATGGTGGCAAGCTGGATATGCAAATCAAAGTTGAGAAGGGCCGCGGTTATGTTCCAGGAACGATCCGACGTCATGGTGATGAGTCAAGCAAATCAATTGGCCGTATCGTTTTGGACGCATCTTTTTCGCCGGTAAAGCGAGTCAGCTACACGGTCGAAAGTGCCCGTGTCGAACAGCGGACTGATCTTGATAAATTGGTTGTTGAGATTGAAACCAATGGTGCCATCACTGCAGAAGACGCCGTTCGCGCTTCTGCCAAAATCCTGGTTGAACAGTTGGCGGTGTTTGCACAACTCGAAGGTGGTGAGTTGGCCGCTTTTGATTCTCCTGCCCCGCGCGGCAATACGCAGTTCGATCCCATTTTGCTGCGCCCTGTGGATGAACTTGAACTGACTGTTCGTTCGGCAAATTGCCTCAAGGCAGAGAACATTTACTACATTGGCGATCTGATTCAGCGTACGGAAAACGAGTTGCTGAAAACGCCCAATCTGGGCCGCAAGTCGTTGAACGAGATCAAGGAAGTGCTGGCGTCCCGTGGTCTCACCTTAGGGATGAAACTGGAGAGCTGGCCACCCGCAGCTCTCGAAAAGCGTTAGATAGAAACAGCCCAATACAGGGCTCAGTGCCAAGGGCAGTACCTGATACGGCTGCCTCATACATAAATTAAAGGATAAGCACCATGCGTCACGGACACGGACTACGTAAACTCAACCGCACCAGCGAACACCGCCTCGCGATGTTGCGCAACATGATGAATTCGCTCATTGAGCATGAAGTCATCAAGACCACATTGCCGAAGGCCAAGGAATTGCGCCGCGTGGTTGAGCCCATGATTACTTTGGCTAAAGAGGCAACTGTTGCCAACCGCCGCCTTGCATTTGATCGTCTGCGCGACCGCGACAGCGTTACCAAGTTGTTCAACGACCTTGGCCCACGTTTCAAGGCTCGTCCAGGTGGCTACACACGTATCCTGAAAATGGGTTTTCGCGTTGGCGACAATGCACCAATGGCTTTGGTTGAGCTGGTTGACCGCCCAGAGGTTGTGGAAGCTCCTGCTGCCGAAGCAGTGAAAGCTTAATAAGGTATACTCATCGATTACCGCGCGATGGAGCAGCTTGGTAGCTCGTTGGGCTCATAACCCAAAGGTCGGAGGTTCAAATCCTTCTCGCGCAACCAAAAAAATAGCGATCTTCGCTAACAGAAACGCCCACTTTATGTGGGCGTTTCTGTTTCTGTACGGTCCCGGCGACTATCAGCCCTTTGAGACCTCTTCAACTTCGACCAGGCAGTCGTAAAACGTTGGAGCCCGCCCCATGTCGGTCAGGCGCTGACTCGTCACTTCGTTTACATTTTTGCCATCCATGCCCAGTTTGCGCCACCAGATGCCCAAGCCAACGACTACGCCGGGACGGGCTCGTCTTGAAATTTGAACTCGGCAACGGTATTCCCCCCGCAGGTTGTAAACCCTGACGATGGAACCTGATTGAATGCCTCTGGTTTGAGCGTCCTGTGCGTGAATTTCCAGCAAAGGCTCTCCTTCGATATCGCGAAGACTCGTTACGTTCACAAATGTGGAGTTCAGGAAGTTGCGTGCAGGAGGTGAGATCATCGCCAAAGGAAAGTGCGCCGAAGTGCCGAATGCCTCGTGGTTGGGCACATGATCGGGCAAACCATCTTTGCCTTCACCAGCCAGTCGAGCACTGAAAAACTCACACTTTCCGGATGGCGTGGGGAAATTCCCTTGCGCGAAAGGTGTCTCCGGCATCACTAAAGATGCAAATCCCTGACTCAGAAGCTTCTCAAAGTCGACACGGGCGCCATACGCTGTGCGGCAGAGAGTGAGGTCGTCTTCGCGAAAACAAGCCTCATTGAACTGCATGCGATGTGCCAGTTCCCGAAAGATTTCTGTATTCGGCTTCGCTTCGCCTACAGGAGCAATCGCCGGTCTATTAAGTAACACATCTGTATGGCCATAACTCAAGTGCACATCCCAATGTTCCAGCTGGGTAGTGGCCGGCAGCACATAGTCGGCATAGTCGGCGGTATCCGTCTGGAAATGCTCCAGTACGACGGTGAATAGATCTGGTCTTGCAAAGCCCTGAACTACCTTGGCAGACTCCGGCGCAACCGCAACCGGATTACTGTTGTAGACAATCAGTGCTTCTATCGCAGGTCCAAACGACGTGGATGCCGGTCGCAGGAGGTCGGCTCCAATCGTGCTCATGTTGATGGTGCGCGGTGTCCGGCCATTCAGCAGGTCATTGCGTTGCAGCGCCTCACGATCAACGGGGAACATGCCGGAGCTTGACAACAGGACCCCACCTGCCCGGTGACGCCAGGCGCCGACCAGCGCTGGCAGGCAAGCGATGGTGCGCACAGCATTGCCTCCGCCACGCACCCGCTGCAGGCCATAGTTCATGCGAATGGCTACCGGTTCACCCTGCATCGCGCACGTGCCGTAATCTTTGGCCAGGGAGCGGATTTGTTCGACCGGGATGCCGCAGATCACCGCCGCACGCTCGGGGCTCCACTGAAGGGCACGCTCGCGCAACAAATCCCAACCCAGCGTGTGCTGCTCCAGGTAGTCGTGATCCAGCCAGTCATGCTGGATCAACTCATGCATGATGGCTAACGCAAGTGCTGCGTCCGTGCCGGGCAAGAGCGCAATGTGCTCATGGCATTTGTCGGCGGTTTCACTGCGGCGCGGGTCAATGCATATTAGTTTGGCGCCATTGCGTTTGGCTGCCTGGGCGTGCCGCCAAAAATGGACGCTGCTGGCGATGGCGTTGCTGCCCCAGATCAGGATCAGTTTCGATTCCGCAAAAAACTCCACCCGCATCCCGACCTTGCCACCCAATGTGTGGGTGAGCCCTTCGCCCCCCGCCGAGGCGCAAATGGTGCGGTCCAGAAAAGACGCGCCCAGTTTGTTGAAGAACCGGGCGGCCATGCTTTCGCCCTGCACCAGGCCCATGGTTCCCGCATAGCTGTAGGGCTGGATGGCTTGTGCCGCCGCGGGGCCGCGCGATGCAATTGCCCCCAGCCGTGCAGCGATGTCATTCAACGCTTTTTCCCAGCTAACCCTTTCAAACTGCCCCGAGCCTTTGGGGCCTGTGCGTTTAAGGGGGTATAGCAGCCGGTCAGGGTGGTAAGTGCGCTCGGTATATCGGGACACCTTGGTGCACAGCACGCCAGCGGTATGAGGGTGCGCAGCGTTGCCATTCACCCTCACGGCAACGCCGCTTTCTACAGCCGTGGCGAGTGAACAGGTGTCCGGGCAATCATGTGGGCACGCGCCAATGACGATGGTTGATGACCCCGGCTTCTCCGTCGCTGTATTCATGGCGATATTGTCCGGCAAAATGCCGGAACGAAGCTTGGCAGCACATCAGACGCCAGACTGCGATCAACAGGAGGATCCATGAAGGTTCTTGATTCCATCGTCACCCAGGCAGCGGGCATCGCCAGCCTGCGACGCGACATCCATGCGCACCCCGAGCTGTGCTTTCAGGAGGTGCGCACCGCCGATCTGGTGGCCGCCAAGTTGACGGAGTGGGGCATTCCCATTCACCGCGGGCTGGGAACCACGGGGGTGGTTGGCATCGTCAAAAATGGCACCAGCAGTCGGGCCATTGGCCTGCGCGCGGATATGGACGCGCTGCCCATGCAGGAATTCAATACTTTCGACCATGCCAGCACCCATGCCGGCAAGATGCACGCGTGCGGGCACGACGGCCACACCGCCATGTTGCTGGCGGCGGCACAGCATTTTGCGAAAAACCGCCATTTTGACGGCACGGTCTATCTGATCTTCCAGCCAGCCGAAGAGGGTGGTGGCGGTGCCCGGGAAATGATCAAGGACGGCTTGTTCGACAAGTTCCCGATGGACGCTGTGTTTGGCATGCACAACTGGCCGGGCGACCAGGTAGGTCGCTTTGCGGTGAGCGCCGGGCCAGTCATGGCCTCCAGCAACGAGTTCAAGATCACCATTCGCGGCAAAGGTGGTCACGCGGCCCTGCCGCACAACGGGCTCGACCCGGTGCCCATAGCCTGCCAGCTCGTGCAGTCCTTCCAGACCATCATCACCCGCAACAAAAAGCCGGTGGATGCCGGTGTGATCTCGGTCACGATGATCCATGCCGGCGAGGCAACCAATGTCATCCCGGACAGCTGCGAGCTGCAAGGCACCGTGCGCACATTCAGCTTTGAGGTGCTGGACATGATTGAGCGGCGCATGAAGGAAATTTCGGAACACACCTGCGTGGCTTTTGGCGCGATCTGCGAGTTTGAATTTGTCCGTAACTACCCACCCACCATCAACTCGGCAGGCGAGGCAGCCTTCGCTGCGAAAGTGATGACTGACATCGTTGGTGCAGCTAATGTCACGGCGCAGGAGCCGACGATGGGTGCGGAAGACTTCGCCTACATGCTGCAGGCCAAACCCGGCGCCTATTGCTTCATTGCCAATGGCGACGGCAGCCACCGCGAAATGGGCCATGGCGGCGGCCCCTGCATGTTGCATAACCCCAGCTACGACTTCAACGACGACCTGATTCCGCTGGGTGCCACCTACTGGGTCCGGCTGGCGGAGGCCTGGCTGGGCGGCGCCCAGCCGGTTGGCGCGTCATGATCGGCATTGCCGATGCCTTTGCAGCCAGCTATGCCAAAGCGCGGGTCAAGTTTCTGGAGGCTGCGGCCACTGCCGGGCTGACGATCGCATCGTTCAACCACCCGCTGCCAGGGCGGGACGGCGAGACGCTGGCCATGGATGTGGCCCTGTCCGGCCGGGCTGACGCAGACAAGCTGCTGATCGTCTCAAGCGCCTGCCATGGCGTTGAGGGCTATTGCGGTAGCGGCGTGCAGGTGTTCGCGCTGCACGATGCCGAGTGGCTGGCCAAAGCCCGTCAGCACGACGTGGCCGTGCTGTATATCCACGCGCTTAACCCCTACGGCTTTTCGCACATTCGCCGCACCACCCACGAAAACGTGGATCTGAACCGCAATTTTCAGGACTTTGCCCAGACCTTGCCCGCCAACGAGGCCTACCGGCAATTGCATGCCCTGCTGTTGCCAGACACGTGGCCGCCCACGGCGGAGAACACAGCAACCATCCAGCGGTATGTGGGTGAGCATGGTTTGCGCGAATTTCAGGCTGCCGTCACCCGCGGGCAACACGCTTTTGCCGACGGCATGTTCTATGGCGGAGCGGCACCCACCTGGAGCAACACCGCTTTCCGGCAGGTTTTACGCCAGTTTGGCCGCCGGGCCGGTCGCATCGGCTGGATCGACCTGCACACCGGGCTTGGCCCCAGTGGCGTGGGCGAACGTATCTTTTCCTGCCGGGACGACCCGCAGGCCCTGGCCCGTGCGCGCGCCTGGTGGGATGGCGGTGGTGCCACGCCCATCACCTCGTTTTACGACGGCTCATCCACCTCGGCCCGCCTGACCGGGCTGATGTGGAGCGCCCTGTACGATGAATGTCCACAGGCCGAATACACAGGCATCGCGCTGAAATTTGGCACCGTACCCATCACCGACATGCTGGATGCGCTCCGTGCCGAGCACTGGCTGCACAACCATCCGCAGGCGCCCCCAGAGCAGGCAGTCGGCATCAAACAACGTCTGCTGGACGCGTTTTATACCGATACCGATGCCTGGAAGGGGCAAATCATCAGTCAGGCCCGGCAATCGATGTTTCAGGCCGTAGAAGGTTTGAAGGCTTGATTTATAAGAGAAATCGGCCTCTAGCCCTGGTCGGATATGCGTGAGTAGCTATAAAATATATAGCATATTACCGGGCCCACCAGGCGAAGCGCCCATTGCCCCCGTGCCAATCGTGTGATCAGGCTGCAAAGCGGGTTTCAGCCAGCACCAGAAGACCGTCAAAGATCAGGTTGTCTACCAGTTCAAACCGGACTGACATGCTCGGCGCCATTTTCCAGCCCGCACCGCCCGTCATGACGCACAGGGGTTTGACACCACAATGCGCCTGCAGGTGTTGAACCATGCGCTCAACCGCACCAGCAATGGCGAAGGTGCCGCCACTGGTGAGTGCGTCGCTGGTGTTGGTGGGAAATTCCCGCACGTCGCCAGTAGGTACGTGCAGACCGGCCGTGCCAGCCTCCAGCGCCCGCAGCATGATGCCGTGCCCTGGCAGGATCAGGCCGCCCAGAAATTTGCCGCTTGCATCAATCGCCTCCACTGTGACCGCTGTGCCGACCATTACCACCACCATGGGACGAGGAGACCCCTGATTCAGCATGAGCCGGTGCGCGCCGATCATGGCCACCCACCGGTCAGCGCCCAGACGGGCCGGGTGGTCATAGCCGTTGACCAAACCGGCCTCTGCCTCACTGGAGACAACCCATTGGGGCGCAATGTCCCACAGTTCCATCTGCTCCTCAACCCGGCGTTTGACCGCGTCGCCAGCCACGATGCACCCCAGCATGTGGTCAGGCGTTGCCAGTTTGGCCCAGGGGCCTTCGGAGAGTTTTTCGATGTTTTCCAGAAATTCCGCGCCGTGTGCCAGCATGGCCGCCCAAGTATGCCCGGCATCATAAAGTGCCCATTTCAGTCGTGTGTTGCCAACGTCAATTGCCAAAAATGTCATGGCAGGATTATGCGGTTTTATGGCGCCCCGATAGAGCTTATCCCTGACGCCACGGCAGACCATGAAAACGCCAGCCACCTTTATGCCCGCGTTGTGCCAGGGCATCCGGATCTCCTTCAAAGCCTTCCAGAATGTTATAAGCTTCCAGCCCCAACTCGGTAGCCCGCTTGGCCGCGGGGATGGAGCGCAGACCGCTTCGGCACAGCAAGACGATTTTTTTGCCTTGCGAGGCTGCAGCAAGAATACCATCGTCGTAAGCAACGTTCATTGCCATACTTGGCCACTGTTTCCATGCCAGATCGACTGCACCGGGAATAAACCCGACCCATGCGCGCTCTGCATCAGTACGAATGTCAACCAGTACGGCCTCACCAGATTGCCACCATGCGTAGGCCAACCGGGGGGAAATGTCACCCGCGTAACCATGCGCTGGCTGAACTTCGTCTTTTTCCTGTGCTTGATGGGTGCCGGATGGCGTAGTTGTATCGCCTGCATCGTGACGAACAGCGGGCACCAAACCAGAGCGCTGATTGGCCGGCACAGCCTCATCTAGTCGTTTGGGTTTTGGAAGATTTAACGCCCCCATGAGACTGACAAACTCTTCCAGGCTGCGGCCCGTTATGCGCGCATTGCCGACTTTCTCGGCGCCAATGGTAGATTGTGTCTGACCCTTGTAATCATGCCCGGGCCATACGGTCGTGGTGTCAGGCAATAAAAACAACACGTTCGTGATGCTGCTGTACAGCGCAGATGCGCTGCCTGATTGAAAATCAGTGCGGCCACAACCACCAATTAACAAAGTATCCCCAGTAAAGACATGCGTTTGCTCAACGCTGCCCCAGCCCTGTTTCCACACAAAACTCATACTGCCCGCTGTATGGCCTGGCGTGTGCAAAGCAGTGATGTATTGGTTGCCAAAGCTAAGAACATCACCATCTTTGAGCTGCTTGCTCGCGGTGGTGATGCCGCATGCGTCTGGTGCAGCGGTTTGCGCGCCGGCATGCTCGGCCAAGCGGCCTGCACTGGTGATGTGGTCGGCGTGGGCGTGGGTTTCGAGCGCCCAGACGAGTTTGAGGCCGTAATGCCGCAAAACCTCCAGATCGCGATCCAACTGGTCGTCAACTGGGTCGATGATGATGGCCGGTCGTGGCGACTGGCTTGAATTTTCGTCAAAAAGCACATAGGTGAACGTACTGGAAGTCGGGTCAAACAGTTGAACAGGGTTCATGGAGCGTGCTTTGTTGAATTGTTTTCAAGGTTGACTTCATGCGAACTTCGTCAGCATTTTTGCGATATGGGCTGGTGACGAATCATCTTGCTCCATCATGCAGGCGACCATCGCAAAAAAGGTTTTGTCCAAGGCTTTACGCGCGGCTGAGAGTTGCTGCGCAATCTGTTCACAGTCTTGATCGTACTCAATCAGGCGCTGTATGCCCCGTAATTGGCCCTCAACCCGGGCCAAGCGTGAGCGAATAGCTTTTTTCCTGAGCGGATCTGTCAGTTTGGACACATTGAATCCTTATTGCAAAATATTTACCATATACTGCATGGAGTATATGGTGGTAAGCTTGTTGTTTCAACTTATTGCATCACTCATGTCCGGATTTTGGACTTTTTAAAACTTGAAAGCACAACATGAACTCAGATTTCCTGGGCTTGCACCCTTTCCTGCAGTCCGCTGTTGGTGGCGTGATGATTGGTGTTGCCAGCTGGTTACTGCTTGCATCGCTAGGGCGAATCGCCGGTATCACTGGTATTTTGGGTGGTGCTTTAGCGCCAGCGCCAGGGGCTCCCAAAGATGAACGCGCTTGGCGCTGGGCGTTTGTGGTCGGCTTGATCGGCATGGGAGCGATTGCAGCGTTTGTATTGAAGGCGCCTTCCCTGGTCACACCACGTCCTTTTCCGTTGTTGATTCTGGCTGGGTTGCTGGTTGGTTTTGGCACGGTCATGGGCTCTGGCTGTACCAGTGGCCATGGGGTATGCGGTATTGGCAGGCGCTCGGCTCGATCCATCATTGCCACCATCGTTTTCATGTCGACCGGGTTTTTGACGGTCACACTTCTTAAATTATTGGGATAAGACATGATTAAAAAAATGCTATTTGGTCTGGCGGCTGGTACTTTGTTTGCTGCTGGCCTGGTGGTTTCCGGGATGACGCAGACCTCCAAAGTTATTGGGTTTCTGAATTTTGGCGGGATAGTGGCACCTGATCGTTTCGGCGCATGGGATGCCAGCTTGGCTTTTGTGATGGGTGGAGCCTTGCTGGTCACACTCATTGCGTTTGCTATCACTCCCGCCCCGGGGCGTCAACCTTGGGCTGCAGAAAAATTTGATTTGCCTGCACGCAAAGATATGGATACCAAACTGATTGCCGGTGCCGCCATGTTTGGCACAGGATGGGGCTTGGCTGGCTACTGTCCTGGCCCGGCATTGGCGTCCGTTATTTCAGGGGGCATAGATGCCTTGATTTTTGTAGCTGCTTTGCTGGCGGGCTTGCTAATAGCTAAAAAATTGAAGGTTTAGACAAACAGGGGCACAATTGACGTTTACGTAAACGTCAATTGCACTTGACTCGGAGCCTGACCCATGACCGACCTGTCCGCCGATTACAAAGCCTTGGCCAACTACAAACCCACGCACAAAGTGCGCTTTGTTACGGCGGCTAGCCTGTTTGATGGGCACGATGCCGCCATCAACATCATGCGCCGCATCATCATGAGCATGGGCGCGGAGGTGATTCACTTAGGGCACAACCGCAGCGTTGAAGAGGTCGTCACCGCAGCGCTGCAAGAAGACGCGCAAGGCATCGCCATCAGCTCCTACCAAGGCGGGCATGTGGAGTACTTCAAGTACATGATAGACCTGCTCAAAGCCCGTGGCGGCGCGCACATTCAGGTGTTTGGCGGCGGCGGCGGCGTGATTGTGCCGCCTGAAATTCGCGATTTGCATGCTTACGGCGTCTCACGCATTTTCAGCCCTGAAGACGGCCAACGCATGGGCTTGCAAGGCATGATCGGCGAGATGGTGATGCGCTGCGACAAAGATTTGACGGCCTACGCACCCAGCAAACTAGACGTAATTCAAGGCCATTCTGACGCGAGTTGGCGCGCTTTGTCGCAGCTCATCACAGCACTCGAAAATGGGAAGGTAAATGAGGCTCTAGCCGGCGAATTAACTGCCAAAGCAGCTACTAAAAAGGTAGCGGTTTTGGGCATCACCGGCACTGGCGGTGCGGGCAAATCCAGCTTGACTGACGAGCTGATTCGCCGTTTTAGGCTTGATTTAAACGACAGCCTACGCATCGCCGTCATCAGCATAGACCCCTCGCGCCGCAAAACCGGCGGCGCGTTGTTGGGTGACCGCATCCGCATGAATGCCATCTCGCCATGGAACACCACAGCGAAGTCTGGAACCGATTCCGGCCAACGCGTGTTTATGCGCAGTCTGGCCACCCGCGAATTTGGCTCTGAAATCAGCGCTGCATTGCCCCAGGTCATCGCCGCTTGCAAGTGC
Source organism: Pseudomonadota bacterium (assembly GCA_046050465.1). Classification (GTDB taxonomy): domain Bacteria; phylum Pseudomonadota; class Gammaproteobacteria; order Burkholderiales; family Burkholderiaceae_C; genus Egaibacter. The sequence continues at coordinate 32,637 of JBJOPS010000017.1, forward strand.
GCTGGGTTTGACTTGGTCATCGTGGAAACCTCAGGCATTGGCCAGGGCGACGCGGCCATCGTGCCGCATGTCGATGTGCCCATGTATGTGATGACGCCAGAGTTTGGCGCTGCCAGCCAACTGGAAAAAATCGACATGCTGGACTTTGCCGAGTTTGTCGCCATCAACAAATTCGACCGCAAGGGTGCGCTGGACGCCTTGCGCGATGTCTCCAAACAAGTGCAGCGAAACAAAGAAGCGTGGACCACGCCTGCCGACCAAATGCCCGTGTTTGGCACCATGGCGGCGCGTTTCAATGACGACGGCGTGACAGCGCTGTACCAAGCGCTTAAAACCCGTTTGCTTGAACTGGGCTTGAAAGTACCGACAAACGCTGGCCAATTGCCACTTGTGAAGGTGCGCTACAGCACCAACCAAACACCCGTGGTACCCGCCGCCCGCACCCGTTACCTGGCTGAAATCTCAGACACGGTGCGTGGCTATAAAAAACGTGCCCGCAGCGAAGCCGCTTTAGCCCGCGAAATCCAACAACTGCGTGCCGCCGCCAAGATGCTGGCGGTGGACAAGCCGGACAAGGCACGCGCGTCCGAAGCCGCCCTTGATTTAGCCGCTAAACGTGAAGCTATTCAAGAGCCTTCCGCCAAAAAGTTGCTGGCGCAGTGGCCTGAAATGCAGCAGGCCTACGCGGGTGACGAGTACGTCGTCAAAATTCGCGACAAAGAAATCCGCACCGCGCTGACCAGCAAGTCGCTCAGCGGCACCACCATTCGAAAAGTCGCCCTGCCGCAATACGAAGACCATGGCGAAGTGCTGAAATGGCTGATGCTAGACAACGTGCCCGGCAGCTACCCCTACACCGCCGGCACCTTTGCCTTCAAGCGCGAGGGTGAAGACCCCACCCGCATGTTTGCCGGTGAAGGCGATGCGTTTCGCACCAACCGCCGCTTCAAACTGCTCTCAGAAGGCATGGCGGCCAAGCGTTTGTCCACGGCCTTTGACTCGGTGACTCTGTACGGCAACGACCCCGATTTGCGGCCCGACATTTACGGCAAGGTCGGCAACTCTGGCGTGTCCATTGCCACGCTGGACGACATGAAGGTGCTGTACGACGGCTTCGATTTGTGCAACCCGTCCACCAGCGTGTCCATGACCATCAACGGCCCTGCGCCCAGCATTTTGGCGATGTTCATGAACACCGCCATCGACCAAAACATCGCCAAGTTCAAAACCGACAATGGCCGTGAGCCGACCGAAACCGAAACTGCCAAGATCAAAGAGTGGGTACAAGAGAATGTGCGCGGTACGGTGCAGGCGGATATTTTGAAAGAAGACCAAGGGCAAAACACCTGCATTTTCAGCACCGAGTTCAGCCTCAAGGT